>CAILZI010000173.1 GCA_903838675.1 uncultured Verrucomicrobiota bacterium | reverse complement strand
GGTGGGCGTGGCCGTGAGGACGTCGTCCTTGATCTCCACCTGCCATGTGTCCGGCAGATTGAACGTGAGGACCGGAGTAGCCTTGGGAAAATCAACGGCCTTGTCAGCCGCGAGGGCGAGGGGGGCAGCAGTCAAAAGAGTCAGACACAGGAGGAGAGATGTTTTCATGGTGTTAGGTGAGGAAATGACAGTGCAGCGAGTCAACGACTCGCAGGAATCTTGTCAACCGTGACTCCGTTGCTGTTTCTCTTTCAATTTATAACGAACATGCTGCCGGTCGGCCTGTGAACGGCTCATTATGCATAGGGCTGATGATGGTGCCGCTTGTAGCAACAGGAACCTGGAACCACCATTATGAAGACAAGGGAAGCGAGATCTGAAACCACACAGGATTGACCTCTTCCACTGTCAGCCCCTCACTAACCGCTTTGGCCAGATGATTGGCGTCATCTGGCGCACCGCAGACGAACAGTTTGAAGCCTGCGACAGTTTTTCCTGAGCGCTTCATTCATGGTGTCAAATGCGGTGATTGAGCGCTGATAGATGGCCAGCAAGCAATACGCTGCTGCTTGCGGGCCATCTGCATGGGTGAAGTGATCATCCGGCCAATCAGCGCACCTTGATGGACTTGATAACCGCTTCCAAGTTGTCCGCGTGTTTCTCTAAAGCTGCTTTTGGATACTGGGTAAACATGAGCAGAAATTTGTCGCTGCCCTTCTTAACATATTGCACAAAATTCACCACGTAGGGATCCTTCCCGTCCATGGCTTGTCCATTCTCAAAGGTGGCGGTCAGGCTGAGAGCATCATCTTTGACCACATTCGCTTCCTTGCCTTCGTTCCAAACGATTTCGCTGTAAGCTCCACCAACCTTTTTCTTCATGCTCTCCAGGGCGACTCCGACATCGGCTGAGTCGATCAAGAGGACATTGAACGGAATCAGCTTGTCTGGAGATTCCACATAGGCTCCTTCGTCGGTGGTTTGGAGTTTCCAATCTGCCGGAAAATCGACGGTGAATGCCGGCTCCTTTTTATTTGGATAGGCGAAGGTCTGCACGGTGGCATGAGCCTTGACGGAGAGCATGAGCTGTTTCCCAGCCTCGGCGTACTTTTCAAAGCCTTCAGAAGAAGCGATCATCTGGAGAAGCAGCAAACTCTCGGCCTTCGGCTGGTTGATGATAAGGTTGAAAATGCTGGCCTTGCCGTCGCTGTCTTTGCCCTTGGCCTGAAGCAGCAGGCTGACGACTCCCTCACCTTCAATTTTCTGCAGTTCCTCATAGGTCACATCTTCGAAATCTTCCTCAATGAGTTTTTTCACCTCCGCAACCGCCTCTGAAACCTTGTCGTTGGTGGACTCCAGTGGTGCTACTGAAACAATAAAACTCTGATCTTCCTTGGGGTGGGCAAGCAGCGCGCCTTCTTCTTTGATCTCCCAGCCATCTGGAAATGTCAGGTCGATCAGTGGTTCCTTCTGTGGAAAGGTGGCGGTCTGATCGGCATTCGTAAAAGAGGTCACAGCGAGACAAGCCAGGCAGAAAAGCAGCGTGTGTTTCATGAAGATATAATGGGTGATTTTGACTAACCTTTAGAGTTCCACCTAGATTGGAAAACCTATGATTCACCTTGTCAACCGCGACTCCGTTACTGAAAAAATGCTATTCACAACGGCCACTCCATCTCCGTCTCTCCATGCATGATCTCGGCGAGCACGGGCACATCCATGAAATGTTCCAGCACCATGCGGTTGCTGATGCTGGCCGCATCGCGCTCCTCCCTGACATAGTTCAGAATGACCCCGGCGCAGGTGAGGCCGCGCGCCTGGATGTTGCGCACCGTCAGCAGCGTGTGGTTGAGGCACCCAAGCTTGTTGTTCACCACCACGATCACCGGCAGCGCCAGCCGCTGCGCAAAATCCGCCATCGTCGAAAACTCATTCAGCGGCACTTCCCAGCCGCCGGCGCCCTCAACGAGAACGTGGTCATGGCGCTGCACGATCTCCTGCAACCGGGCGATGACGTCGTTGAGTTCAATGCGGCGATTTTCCATCAAAGCAGCGGCATAGGGCGCAGCGGGCACCTTAAACCACACCGGATTGACCTCCTCGACAGTCATTCCTTCGCTGCCAGCATTGGCCAGATGAATGGCATCATCACGCGAGCCGCAGACGAAGGGCTTGAATCCTGCGACAGTTTTACCAGCGCGCTTCAATGCTTCCAGCAGCAGACACGTGACGTAAGTCTTGCCTGCGTCAGTGTCGGTGCCGGTGATGAAGTAGTGGCTCACTTTCACTCTCTGTTTGAAAGCTTCCACGCCTGCTGCAGCAAACGTCCTCCGATGGCTATGGCGATGAATGCTCCGATCAGGCCCGAAACCGTGCCAAAAGCCATGGCAATAACACCACATCCGATGATGATGCATGCCCCAACGGCCAAAGCCGACTCGAAGTGGTTCTTCATCGCAATGCCAGTTTATCCGATCTGGGCAAGAACTGCAGAGGCAATCTTATCCGCCTGCGCTTCCAGGTATTCCACATCCCGGCCTTCCACCAGCAGGCGGATGAGCGACTCGGTGCCGGAGTACCGCAGCAGCACACGGCCATAGTCGCCGAGCTTCTTCTCAGTCTCTTTAATGATCTTCTGCGCCTCAACGAGCTGGTCGATCGGCGGCTTGGTGCGCACGCGCAGATTGCGCGAGCACTGAGGGAACTTTTTCAAGCACTTGCGCAGCTCGCTCAGCGGCTCGCCGGTTTCCTTCATGATGCGCAGGATCTGCAGGCCCGCGATGAGTCCATCGCCCGTGGTCGCCCAGTCGCCAAAGATGATGTGGCCGCTCTGCTCGCCGCCGAGGTTCAATCCACGTGAACGCATTTCTTCCAGCACGTAGCGGTCACCCACCCCCGTGCGAACGACTCGACCGCCGAGGCGCGACACGAGATCGTCCAGCCCGTAGTTGCTCATCACCGTGACAGCCAGCGTGTTCTGCTTCAGCGTGCCTTTGCGCAGCATGGATTCGGCCGCGATGGCCATGAGTTCGTCACCGTCGAGCGCGATGGCCTCTTCATCGCACAGCGCACTGCGGTCCGCATCGCCATCATGGGCGATGCCTGCCTGCGCCTGGCACTGGCGGACGATGCGCTCGATCTCATCGGCGTGCGTACAACCGCATTCTTCGTTGATGTTGAAGCCATCCGGCTCGGAATGGTACACCTGCACATCTGCCCCGAGCTGTTCCAAAGCGAGCGCACTGGTGAAAGAGGAGGCGCCGTGCGCGTTGTCGAGCGCCACTCGCATGCCGTCGAGGCGGACACCTGCCATCGAGGCAATGGCATGTGCCACGTAACGGTCCACGCCATCGGCCAGTTTGGTGATGCGGCCAATGCCACGGCCTTCCGGACGCGGTGTGTCTTCATTGCCGAGCACGAGACGCTCGATGGCGACCTCGGTCTTGTCATTGAGCTTATGGCCTTCGCCGTGGACGAATTTGATGCCGTTGTCCTTGAAGGGATTGTGCGAAGCCGAAACAATCACACCAAAGTTCGCACCAAGCTGGGCGCTGAGCATGGCCACCGCCGGCGTGGGCAGCTGGCCTGCAAGAATGACATCCACCCCCGCAGAATTCAGCCCGGCCGCGAGTGCCGACTCCAGCATCTCGCCCGAAGCACGCGTGTCGCGGCCCAGCACGGCTTTGGGGCGTTCGCCGCCCTCGGGTTTGCCGCCAAGCACGACGGCAGCAGCCTGCGCGAGTCGCATGACGAACTCAGGGGTCATTGGGTGACGATTGGCCACGGCACGGACGCCGTCGGTGCCGAAGAACTGGCGCTTTTCAGACATAGGACGGCGCTTCTAGCGCAGGACTTCCAGAGTGTCAAAGCCCGGAGGCACCTGTGATTGCAGTCCCTGGCTTGGCCGGAGGCGTGGTGGCAGCACCGGGTGGCGACAACATGGGCTCCAATTGTGAAGGTAATTGTACCGGCGCAGGAATCACCGGCGTCAGCTGGGACGGCGCCGGAGAGCTCGGCACAGGCATCCGCGCGGGCGGCGGCATGGAGTAGGTCGGCACATGGCGGGCGTCCTGCGCCTTGATCATGAACCAAAACAGAAACGCCAGTACCAGGGAGATGATCTTTTCCCGCCAGTTGAGGGTGATGAGTTCTTTAAGTTGATGCCCCCAGTTCATGACTGCCCTCCGTTGCGGTTTCCGCATCAGTGCCTGACCCGGCTGTGAGAATTTCATTGATGCGCTGGCGCAGTTCCTCCGGCTCCAGGTCATGCTCCAGCTTGCCTTGAAAACACAAGGAAAGCGCCCCCGTCTCCTCGGAAACCACAAGTGCGATCGCATCCGTCTCTTCCGAGATGCCCATGCCGGCACGATGACGCAGCCCGATGGCACGGTCCTGAATGTCACGCTGGCTCACTGGAAAAACACAGCCTGCTGCCGAGATGCGCCCCTGATCAATGATGGCCCCGCCATCATGCAGCGAGGTCTTGGGATGGAAAATCGTGGTGATCAGTTCATTCGAGATCACCGCATCCAGTTCCACCCCGGATTCGGCATACGGCTTGAGATCAATCCCACGCTTCAGGGCAAACAACGCGCCGCATCTCCGTGACGAAAGCTGCTGCATGGCCTCCATCAGCACATCCAGCGCCTCCGGATCGGGACGATTGAAGGAAAAAATACGGCTGCTGCCCAGCTCCGCCAGCACTCGGCGCAGCTCCGGCTGAAAGATGATGACCAGCGCAATGGCGAGGAAGACCGAAAAGCGCTGCAGCAGGCTGCTGATGACGGACAGCTCCAGCAGCAGCGAGAGCAGTGCCAGGCTTAGCAGCAGCACCAGCAAACCGGTCAGAATGCGCGCGCCGCGCGTCGCACGGAAAAACAGATAACCATGATACGCCAGCGCGGCGAGGATTAGAATCTCCACGCCGTCGCGCCAGTGCTCTGTCAGAAAGTTCCACATGCCTTCGCTCCGTGCTGCTCCTGAAAACTATCGCACGGGGTGGTTTGTTTCTCAAAAGAAGATTCCTTTTGGTCTGTGATTCACGGCGGCTAGGATGCACCGCATGCCACGTCCCAGCCCAAACGACGCCCCAAAGCCCAAACAGAGTGATCTGTTTGGTGCACCTGTGGTTGAGGCTGTCGCGGCGCAGCCCACTGTGCGCGTCGCCCGCGTACAGCTCGAAGGTGCGGCGGCGATGGAGCTGGACTACGCCATTCCTGACGGCATGGCAGATGAGGTCGTGGTGGGGTCACGCGTGATGGTTCCGCTCCAAAACCGGCGCATGAATGCCGTGGTTCTGGAACTGCTCGATGAGTCACCCCATCGCGGCCGCCTCAAGGAGATCGCCACCATCGTGGCAAAGCGGCCCATGTTCACCCCCGGACTGCTCAAGCTCGCGCGCTGGATCGCCGAGTACTACCTCGTTTCCGTTCACACCGTTCTGCGCACCATGCTGCCCCAGGCGGTGCGGGACAAACCGGGCAGCTTCGTGATGGACAGCCATCTCAAACTCCTGCGCGAGCCCCCCCCGGACGAGTTTGAAAAGCTCCGGCACAAAGCGCCGATGCAGGCACGCGTGCTCGACATCCTCCGCAGTTGCAAGGGAGAGGCCACCCTGAGCCAGATCCGCAGGGACGTGCCCCGCGCAGCCACGATTCTCAAACCTCTGCTCAAGGCAGGCTGGATCACCCGCAGCGAGGTTCGCGTGGAGCGCGACCCCTTTCACGACGAGGCCTTCCTGCCCAGCCAGGCACTCACCTTCACCAGTGAGCAGCAGGCGGCTTACACCCGCGTCGCCGCAGCCATCGATTCCACGGAGCAGACCAAGCCCATCCTCCTGCATGGCATCACCGGCAGCGGCAAGACGGAAGTCTATCTCCAGGCCATCGCCCGTGTGATCGAGCGCGGCGGCACCGCTCTGGTTCTGGTGCCTGAAATCGCGCTCACGCCACAGACGATCGAGCGCTTCAAGGCGCGCTTTTCAGATCGCAGCGAGCGCATCGCAGTCCTTCACAGCCATTTGAGCGACGGCGAGCGCCACGATGAGTGGTTCAAGATTCACGAAGACCGTGCCGACATTGTCATCGGTGCCCGCAGCGCGATTTTCGCGCCCCTGGAACGGCTTGGCATCATCATTGTGGATGAGGAGCACGAGCCGTCCTTCAAACAGGACGAAACACCGCGCTATCACGCACGGGATGTGGCGGTGGTGCGCGGCAGCATCGAAAAATGCGTCGTCTTGCTCGGCAGTGCCACGCCCAGCCTTGAATCCTTCGAAAATGCCGCGAGCGGAAAATACGAACTGCTGAAACTGCTGCAGCGCACAGACGGACGTACCCTGCCACTGATCCGCATCGTGGACATGCGCATGGAACGCCGCAAAGGCACCGGGACCACCGTGGCGAATACCGGCATCCTCTCTGAAAGGCTGCGGGCGGCGATCACCTCGCGGCTGGAAAAGAAAGAGCAGACCATCCTGTTTTTAAACCGTCGTGGTTTCAACACCTCACTCGCCTGTCTGGCCTGCGGTGAGACGGTACAGTGCCAGGACTGCAGCATCCCCATGACACTGCACAAGCACGAAAACCGCCTCGTCTGCCATGTCTGCGGTTCGCGGCGGCTGCCGCCGTCAAAATGTCCCTCCTGCCAGGAGCCGGGCCTCAAATTCGCCGGTTACGGCACCGAACGCGTCGAAACCGTCGTGCGCGAAGTTTTCCCGAATGCACGCATCGCCCGCGTCGATACAGACACGATTCAACGCAAAAACCAGCTCCGCGATCTGCTGCGGGATTTCCGCGCTCAGAAACTCGACCTCATCATCGGCACGCAGATGATCGCCAAGGGTCTCGATTTCCCCAATGTAACACTGGTGGGCGTGCTGAATGCCGATCTGGCACTCAATCTCCCGGATTTCCGCGCGGCGGAGCGCACCCTGCAGCTGCTGGTGCAGGTGGCGGGCCGGGCCGGGCGCGGCGAGGTCAAAGGGGAGGTCGTGGTGCAAACCCACGCACCCCACAGCCCAGCGGTGCAGTTTTCGCGCCACAACGACTTCGAGGGCTTCGCCCAGCAAGAATTGGAGCAGCGACGCGCCTTTCATTACCCGCCGTACACCCACGTTGTCATTCTTGCGAGCCGGGGAAAACACCAGGCCATGGCGGAATTTGCCCTGCAAACACTGCACCGGCGCCTCCTTGAAGGCCTGTCCAAGGACGTTCTCATGGGCGAGCCCGCCCCCTGTGCCATGGCCAAGGCCCATGGTCAGTTTCGTTACCAACTCCTGCTCCGGGCGGCCAAAATCCGCCCGCTGTGCCGCCACATCCAGCAGGTGCTGCAGGCCACCACCCTGCCTGCCGAGGTCATTGTCACGTGGGATGTCGATCCAGTGTCACTTTTGTGAATTATCCTTTGGAGAATTGAAGAATCGAAGGGAACATTGACATCAAGCGTCCCGATTCAATATTGCCCCCCTTCATGACGACAGAGAAACGCACCTCCCGCCTCCGCCTTGGATGCCTTGCCATCCTGGCCTTTGCGCTTTCTGCCTGCTCCAGCACTGCCGTAGGCCCGGGAGGAAAGATCACCAAGGCGAAGTACTATCACCTGATGCCGTTCTTCACGCCTAACACGATGAACGCGACGATTCTTTTCGAGCGCCAGCATTTCATTTACGGCGCGGTGACCAAGAAGGAAATCGTTGATCGCTTCGGCCACTACTACGCTTTCTTTTGGAAAGCCAATGACCGCACCGGCCCGGTGACCGTAAAATTCGAATACCTGCAGTCGAAGTCTGGTCTCAGCAAACGTGTGCAGGAACAAGTGGTCGATGACATTCATCGCAGCAACATTTCCCAATTCCAGGTTATCGGCTCAGATTACCAAAAAAGTGGCCGGGTAATCGCTTGGCGCATAAGTATTCTGCGAGGCAAGGAAGAGCTGGTCAGCCAGCAATCCGCGCTCTGGAACTAACCCCGCAACGCATGACTCCCCCCACTCATATTCTTGTTGGCACCATCGGCCGCGTGTTCTGGATGAGGGTGGATGGTCGAGGCACCTTCCAAAACAGCCTGCAGGCGAAGAAAGCCCTCCAACGCGTCGTTGAGCAAGGCATGCGCAATCTCGTCGTCGATCTGGAACGCTGCCCGATGATGGACTCCACCTTTCTGGGCATGCTCACCGGTGCAGCACTCAACCTCCGCGAATCTGGCGGCGGATCCCTGAGCGTCGTCAATGCCAACCAGCGCAATCTGCAGCTGCTCACCAGTCTGGGACTCGATCATATTCTGGATCTCGATCGTGACGGCAAGCTCTGGGAGGCGGAACGCAAGGAAGTCTCTGACGCACTTCAGCATTGCGGTGAATCCACCGCCGACTGCAAAGAGGTGCAGACCCAGCACGTGCTCTCCGCTCATCAGGCCCTCGCTGATGTGAGTGATGCCAACGAAAGCCGTTTTCACGATGTGATCGAATTTTTGGAAAAAGAGCTGGAGGCTGGCACATCTGCTGTTCCCGCCTAGGCGTCACCCGGATGAGCCGGGCCGCCTTTTAAACCCATGATCATCGCTCTTCTTGTCCTGATCGTACTGCTGATGACGGCGGGACTGGTAATGCTGGCAAAAATTGCTCGTCAGCAAAAGCATGCCATCGCCGCGCTCCGCGCCGAGGAGGAAGCCATCGTGGCCGAAGAACGGCGCATGTTTCACTACCTGCATGATCTGGGCGAAGCCATCTGGCGGGATGATCAGCAGGCTTCAATGTACCGGTTGATTGTTGAGGGAGCCATCCGCGTGACGCAGAGCACCGGTGGTGCGCTCTACCTCTACGATGAGGCCTCCCAGCAGCTCGTGCCACGGCACTATTCCGACTTTTGTGCTCCGCTCATCAGCCTGCCCGATCGTGTGCGTCAGCAGATGAAGGAGAATTCAGCCACTCTCCTGAGCACCTTGCGCATGCATGCAGAAACGGTTCAGTCGGGTTTGCTCGGCAGTGTTTTCATGCAGCAAAAGACAGAATTGCTGCCAGACCTCGGCACGGATCCGCGCATTGGCGAGCACCTGGTTCCCTCCCAGCAGCACGTCACCGCCATGATCGGCCCCCTGAGCTTTGGTGTTCGCAGGCTGGGTGTGCTTGCCGTCACTTCCCCCAAGGATGGCCGCAGCTACAATGCCAATGACTTCGAGGTCTTCAACTCCCTCATTGAGCAGTCCGCCTTCGCACTGGCGAATGCCATGTCGCATCAGGAAGCCGCGAAGAACCGCATGGATCAGCAGGAGCTTCAAAACGCCAGTCAGATCCAAAAGGTGCTGCTGCCAGATCGCGACCCGCTGGTGCCGGGATTCATCATCGCTGGCAGAAACATCCCGGCCCGCACCCTCAGCGGCGACTATTTTGATTATTTCAATCTGCCTGACGGTCGCTTTGGTGCCGTCATTGCCGATGTTTCGGGCAAAGGCCTGGGTGCCGCCATGATCACCGTCATGTGTCGTACTCTGATGCGTGCCAATGCGAACAGTTCCGCCTCGCCCAGCACCGTCCTCGGTGCCGTAAACCGCCAGATCGCCCCGGACATCCGCGAAGACATGTTCATCACCATGTCCTATGTCGTGGTGGAGCCGGACGGCTCCAGGCTCACCCTCTCTCGTGCCGGCCACAATGCCGCCCTCCTCTGGCGCAAAGCCACCGGCAAGGTCGAATCCATCCACCCGCCCGGTCTCGGCGTCGGCATCGACAAAGGCGCGGTGTTTGAACGTGTCACCAAGGACGCCAGCTTCGAAATGCAGCCCGGTGACTGCCTGCTGCTCTACACCGACGGAGTCAACGAGGCCATGGACCCCAAAGGCATCGAATTTGGTGAGGAGCGCGTGGAGGAAGAACTCGCCAAACATGCCCCAAACGGGCCGAAAGCGGTCATTGGCGGCATCATCCTTGATTTGGAGCACTTTTTGAAGGGCCGGCGCTCCCATGACGACATCACCTTGATTGCCATACAGAAGGCGGCATAGTCGCGCCCCCCAAACCACCGCGAAAAACTATGACCGAGCCGAGTCCCGATACGACCCAGCAAGCACCTTTTGAAGAAACCCCCAATCCTGAAGCCTTCGCTCCAGTGGAGGAGGCAGCCCCGCTTGATCCCATCACAGCACTGACCCAGGAAGTCGAACGCTGGAAAGACATGGCCTACCGCAGCCAGGCCGAGCTCGACAACTTCCGCAAACGCTCCGCCCGCGAAGCCCAGGAAACCCGCGCCTACGCCAATGGCGATCTGCTCCGCTCCTTGTGCCCCATCCTCGATAATTTTGACATGGGTCTCGAAGCCGCGCGTGCCGACTCCGAGAAGTCCATGATCTTCATGGGCATGAGCATGGTGAACCGCCAGCTTCAGGAATTTTTGCGCGACAGTGGCGCGGTGGAAATCGAAGCCCAGGGCAAAGTCTTTGACCCCAATCTTCACGAGGCCGTCGCCCAGGAAGTCAGCACCACGGTCCCCGAAGGCACCGTCATCCGTGTCACCCGCCGTGGCTACAAGCTCAAGGACCGCCTCCTGCGTGCAGCCAGCGTCATCGTTTCCAGTGGTCCCACGCCCCCTGCAGAGGCGTAACCCCCTTTCTACACTGTTATGGCCGACAAACGCGATTATTACGAAGTCCTTGGCGTCTCACGTGACGTCTCGGCCGAGGAGTTGAAAAAAGCCTACCGCAAGCTCGCGGTGAAATTTCATCCCGACAAAAACCCCGACGACAAATCGGCTGAAGGCAAATTCAAGGAAGTCGGCGAAGCCTACGACGTACTCAGCGACGAACAAAAACGCGCAGCCTATGACCGTTACGGCCACGCCGCTTTTGCCGGTGGCATGGGCGGCCCCTCCGCCGGTGGTCACGATCCCTTCGACATTTTCCGTGAAGTCTTCGGCGGCGGCGGTGGCGGCGGTATCTTTGAGCAATTCTTCGGCGGCGGTGGTGGTGGCGGCGGTGGCCGTCGTCGCGATGGTCCGCAGCGTGGCAGCGACCTCCGCTATGGCATGGAAATTTCTCTCGAAGACGCCGCGCATGGCGTAGAGCGTGAGATCGAGTACGAGCGCAGCGCCTCATGCAAAACCTGCGCCGGTTCCGGCTCCGCCAGCGGCGGTGGTAAAAAAACCTGCCGCACCTGTGGCGGCGTAGGCCAGGTCATCAGCTCACGTGGCTTCTTCCAGATTCAGCAGACTTGCCCGGATTGCAGTGGCAGCGGCGAAATGATCAGCGACCCCTGCCGCAGTTGCAGCGGTACCGGACGCTCCAAGGAACGCACCAAAGTTCGCGTCAAAGTGCCTGCCGGCATCGAAGACGGCTCCCGTCTGCGCTCCACCGGCAACGGTGATCTCGGCGTGAAGAACGGCCCTGCGGGCGATCTCTACATCGTTGTCCAGATCAGGGCGCACGAGATCTTCGAGCGCGAAGGCAACGACCTGCACTGCGACATACCGCTGTCATTTGGCACTGCCGCACTCGGTGGCGAACTCACTGTCCCCACCATGGAGGCCAAAGCCTCCGTCAAAGTGCCGGCCGGCACTCAGAACGGCACCACCTTCCGCCTTCGCGGCAAAGGCATGAAAATCCTCGGCGAGGATCGCTTCGGTGATCTTTACGTCCACGTGCAGATCGCCGTGCCTACGAAGCTCAACTCGGAACAACGTGAAAAACTCGACGAATTCGCCAAATCCCTCGGTGAACAAACCTCTCCGATGGAGGAGAGCTTCTTCGAAAAGGCGAAAAAGTTTTTCCGCTAACCGCTCATGACCACCAAAGACCTGCTGACCCTGACGAAGTTCCGCCTCAGTGCACTCGTCATCGTCACCACCTTTGTTGGATTCTGGCTGCGTGCGCCCAAAGGCTTCGACGGCTGGCTGCTGTTTCACACGATTATCGGCAGCACGCTCGCCGCATTCGGTGCCGCAGTGTTTAACCAGCTCATGGAAATCGAGCCCGACTCGCGCATGCAGCGCACTGCGGACCGTCCCCTCCCCTCCGGGCGCGTGAGCCCTTCGGCCGCCTTTGGCATCGGCTGGCTGCTCAGCGCCTGGGCCCTCATCCATCTGACGATCCGGGTCAACATGGAGGCCGCCGCGCTCACCGCGCTCACCCTCGCGGTGTATCTCTTCATCTACACCCCGCTGAAGCGCCAAAGCGCCACCAACACACTCGTCGGCGCAGTATCCGGCGCTCTGCCGCCGCTCATCGGCTGGGCCGGTGCCGCCGGTCCTCTGCCTTCTGGTGCCCCACCGCACTTCCGCTGGGAGCTGATGCTCGAGCCCGGCGCCATCTATCTCTTCCTCCTCCTGTTCCTCTGGCAGCTGCCGCACTTCCTCGCCATCAACTGGATGTATCGCGACGAGTACCGCAAAGGCGGTTTCGTCATGCTCGCCAACGACGATGAGCACGGCGCGCGCACCTCCCAGCATGCGCTTGCCTACGCCGTGAGCACCGTCCTGCTGATGTTCTACCCTGTATATGCTGGCGCCGCCTACGCCTGGTGGTTTCTGCCACCGGCGCTGCTCCTCAGCGGCTGGCTCTGCGTGCTGGCAGTGCGCTTCAACCGCCACCCGGAACGCCCCACCGCTCGCAAACTTTTCTTCTGTACACTGATGTATCTCCCGGGCATTTTGACCGTATCCATCCTCGCCTGGAAGCACGCGTAACCGCACCCTCATGAACGATTCTCCCGCCAAAGCCAAACTCAGCCCTTGGACCATCTGGGTGCCCATCATCATCGCCGCACTCGGCATCGTCGTCTTTTACAACTACCTCATCTATCGTTCACGCATCGACAACGACGTGAACCGTCCGCCGATTCTCGGCCGCCTGGAAAAGGATCTCGACCTCACGGAGCGCAGCGGCAAGACCGTCCATCTCGCAGATTTGAAGGGCAAGGTGCTCATCATCTCTTGGGTTTTCACCCGCTGCCCGCGTGGCTGTGCCGCTGTGATCGCCAAACTCAAGAAGCTGCAGGCGGAATTTGCCAGCGAACCCGGGCTGCAGTTCGTCAGCTTCACCCTCGACGCCGATGACACACCGGAGATGATGAAGAAATTTGCCGAAGGTATCGGTATCAAAGACGACTCCAACTGGTGGTTCGTGAACGGAGCAAAAGACGAAGTGCGCAAGTTCATGACCAGCCAGGTGCAGTTCCGCCCCGTGCAGGACATGCCGGAAGCCGAACGCCTTTCCCCGGATGACAAATACATCCACGACCTCCGCGTCGCCGTCATCGACCACCGCGGTCACGTGCGCAGGCTGGCCGATATTTTGAATGCCGACCCCGAATTCGCCAAGTTTTGGGATGAAAAGCTGCGTCAAGACCTGCGCTACCTGCTCAACGATCAGAAAAAATCCCCTTACGTACCCGAAGCCGCGAAATAAGCCATGGACGTCACCGAACTCCCCAAACTCTACACGATTTTCAACGGCTGCGCGCTGCTGCACATCATCCTCGGTCTGACGATGATCAAGCTCGGCCACAAAAAGCCGCACATCGTCAGCATGATCATCGCCCTGACCTTCTCCACGGCGTTCCTCGGCTGCTACCTCTACTACCACTATCACGCCGGCCATGTGAAATTCGCTGGCACAGGCATCACGCGTCCGATCTACTTCACCATCCTCTTCACGCACATCCCGCTGGCCGTGCTGAGCCTGCCGATGATCATCATGACCGTCATCCCGGCCATACGGAACCGCTTCGACAAACACAAGCGCATGGCCAAATGGACCGTGCCCGTCTGGCTCTACGTCTCCGTCACCGGCATCATCGTCTATCTCATGTGCTACGTCTGGTACGGCCCGCCCATCCGCGCCTGACGTAGGTTGGTTGTTTGATTCTGAAAACCTCTGCGGCGTTTCAGTCTCTGCGGTGCAAAATCAGTGGTTCCTCGGTGCGGGCTAACGCCACGACCGGCTCACTCCTCAAACTTCCACGACTTCCTCTTCTCCGGTTTCAGGTCCGTGCGCCCATACCTCTTCCGAAACACGTCAAACACGATGTCGGAACCATCCGCCTTCATCTGGTGCACCATCTGCAACAGCACGCCAAGGCGCCCCTTCGGAAACCCAGCCTTGTTCGCAAACCACCCCAGGTACTCCGCCGGAATATCATAAATCGGCACCCCGTTCGGCGGAAAATGCTGCGGCCCGTATTTGCCAAACGGCATGAACGTCCGCCCGATCTCTTCCAGATCAGCGCGCATGCGTGCGGCGAGGTCATCCATGGCTCAAAGTAGTGCAGGCAATCCTGCCCGCGAGCTCCTTCTTAATCCTCAATTACTGTCAAACCGCCCGCGCCTCTCTCAGCAGTTCCTCCACGATCAAGTCACTTCCCAGCAGCGGCAGGGAGTAGTGCCCATCCTCCTCCATCACCTTGAGCCTGGCGTTGGGCATTTTCTGCACAAACCGCTCCACCATGGTGACCGGAATGTTGTTGTCCCGTCCCCCGTGCCAGTAGCGCATGGGATACTGCACACTGGAAAATTCGATGCCCCAGTCACTTGAGTAAATGTCCCCATCCAAACTCACCGCACGCACGGGCGAACCGACACCGACACGACCACTCGCCATCAGAATACCATAGAGCTCCGGATGGTGCAGCGCCTGCTGGTCCCTCTCGCACATCTTACGGACGTGTGCTGCCATCAAAGGAGAACTGACCGGCAGTCGCATGAACTGCCCCGCAATAGCGAGCCCTGCACCCAGCAGCCATTTCAGATGTAGCTGACCCCACAGGGCCAGACGATATGTCCAAAGCAGGTCCTGCGTCCCCACTTCGATCAAAGGCGGCGCGCCGCAGACAACTCCGGCGCTCAGCAGCCGCTCCGGCATCGCGTGGGCGCACGCCAGCACATAGGGTCCTCCGCCTGAAACACCGAGCACATGGAAGCTTGTCCACCCGAGCTCTGCGGCGAGTTCGTTGACGACTGTGGGCCAGTCCAGCAGCCTGCGCCCGGGCTGAAAATCCGAAAGCCCGATGCCAGGGCGGTCGGGTGACACAATTCGAATGCCGCGCCTTTTTCCCACCGCATCTAATAGCCCGCCCTGCAGTCGTGAGCCGGGCCAGCCGTGAAAATAAAACATCGGTACACCAGCCGGATCACCGTATTCCGCATAGCCCAGCTTCCTGCCGGAGGAGAGCGTGAAGACGTGATCGTTCATGGCTGGAACAAGTGAAGGTAAAGTCACAGCAGCGCATGCGCCTCGCGCAGCAGCTTCTCCGTAGTCTCCCAGTCAATGCACGCATCGGTGATCGACTGTCCGCGTGTGAGTTGATCCAGCGGTTGTGGAAACTTCTGGCTGCCGCCCACGAGATTGCTCTCCAGCATCGCGCCAATGATGGCCTTCTGCCCGGCGGCACGCTGGCGCACGATTTCACGGAACACATCCGGCATCCGGCGGTGGTCCTTGGCGCAGTTGCCATGGCTCGCGTCGATCATGATGGCGGGCTTGAGCTTCGCAGATTCCAGGCCGTCAATGGTCTCCCGCACATCGTCAGCGCCATAGTTGGGCTTGTTCTCACCGCCACGCAAAATGATGTGGCAGTCGGGATTGCCGCTCGTCGTCACAGCGGAGGCCACACCATCTTCACTCACACCAAGAAAGGTCTGCGGCTGGATCGCCGCCTTGATCGCATTGATCGCTGGCGTGATGTGCCCAAACGTGCCGTTCTTGAATCCCAGTGGCATGGACAAACCCGAAGCCATCTGGCGATGCGTCTGTGACTCCGTCGTCCGCGCACCAATCGCACTCCAGCTTATCAAGTCCGCGATGTACTGCGGCGTGATGGGATCCAGCAGCTCCGTTGCAGTCGGCATGCCGAGATCCAGCACATCGCGCAGAATTTTCCGCGCCAGTCTCAAGCCGGCCGGAATATCACAACTGCCATCCAGATGCGGGTCCATGATGAGACCCTTCCAGCCAACCGTGGTTCGTGGCTTTTCAAAATACACCCGCATCACCAGGCACAGCCGGTCCTTCAGTTCCTCCGCCAGTGCCGCAAGCTTCCGCGCATACTCCAGCCCAGCCTCGGGATCATGGACCGAGCACGGCCCGAGAATGACCAGAAAGCGTGGATCGCTGCCAAAGAGAATGTCGCGGATCTCCTGCCGCGATTTGGCCACGAAGGCGGTTTGTGCGTCAGTCGGCGCGATGTCGCTCATCATGCTGCCTGGTGACGGCAGCGGGATGTTTGACGCGATGTGGAGGTTGGCAGTCTGGCTCATGGGGGCCGTTCCATAAAGCCGGAACCGACTCTGTTCAATCTTCCAGCACCACCGGATTTTTCGGCTTGAGCACCACGTACAGCACCACGCTGATCACAATGATCCCCCCCGCGATCAGCGGGGCGATGTGCATCGAAGTATCGGTGCTTGTGACTGCACTGTGGATGCGGGTGTAGATCAGCGAGGAACAGGTCAGAGCGCCCAGAACAGGCACAATCATCGGGGGTTCAAATCCGCCCTTGGGTTCTTCCGGACGGCGCTTCAGCACCACCAGTGCGATGTTCACCACGGTAAACACAGCCAGCAGCAGCAGCACCGTGGATTCAGCCATTTGTTTCACTCCACCGCTGAGGATGAGCAGGGTGACAATACCGAAGAGTACAAAGACAGCCACGTGCGGCGTGTGGCGTTTCGGGTGGACGCGGCCCAGGATGGCAGGAAGCAGCCCCTGTCGGCTCATGCCATAAAGCAGGCGCGAACCCATGATGTAGTTCAGCAGCGCCGTGTTGCCGATCGCAAAAATAGTGATGCCCAGATACAGCCGGTCGATGCCCCCCAGCCAAGGCGCGGCTTTATGCGCCACATCCATCAGCGGCGTTTTGCTCGCGGCCAGCTCACGCCACGGCACCACCGATACTGCCGTAATCGCCACCGCCATGTAAATGAGCGTGGCCAGAATCATCGCACCGATCAGGCCAAACGGCACATTCTTGCGCGGGTTCTTCACCTCCTCACTCACGTTCAGGATGTCCTCAAAGCCGATGAAGGAGAAAAACGTCAGCACCGCCCCCTGCATCACCAGCGCCAGCGTGATCCCGGAGCCTGGGCCGCCTGCCACCGTGTCTTTCGCCGTTTCCAGATAGTTCACGCCGCCCCAATACCGCGCACCAACGGCGATGATGAACAGCAGGCCGGAAGCTTCCACCACCGTGCAGACCACATTCAGCCACATGCTTTCACGCAGGCCGCGATAAATCACACACCCAACGAGAAACACGATGCCGATGGCCACGAGTTTGATGTCGAGCGCAAATCCAAACGCCTTCTCCAACTGCTCCGCGATCGCCTGGGATCCAGTGGCCATGCTGGTGAGCCCGCTCATCATCACTGCGATGCCCACCACGTAGCTGAGCAACGGCTTGTGCAGGCCATGTTGAGTGACGTAGGCTGCACCGCCGGCTTTGGGGTAGCGGCTGCCCACACACGCATAAGACAGGCCCGTGAGCATCGCGGCGATCATCGCCACCAAAAACGCCAGCCAGACGGCATTTCCCAGCGAGTCAGCCGCCCGTCCGATAAGCGCATAAATGCCCGCACCCAGCATCGAGCCCAGTCCATAAAACATCACCTGCCAGCCACCGATGGTTTGCTGCAGAGTTGGCGGCGAGTCAGTCTTTGAAGAAAGGGCGGCGGGATCCATGCCCTGCTACTAGCCGAGATCGTGCCGCGCTGGAAGATAAAAAGCATCCGCCCGGATCGCCTGTTTTGGCGATGCGGGCGGCGCAGGGTTTTGACACAGGTCAATTACAGCACGGGGATCTGGCGCGGCTTCGCCACTTCCTTGAGCGGCAGGCGCACGGTGAGCACACCGTCTTCCAGCTTCGCCGTCATCTGGTCCTCACTCACGGGCGCGTTGAGGCGCAGACGAAGGAGGTAGCTGAGCGGGGAGAGCTCGCGGTGGAGCGCCTTCATGCCTTCCGGCACGGTCGTGCTGCGTTCGCCACGGACGGTTAGGATGTTTTCCTCAAGGTCCAGCTTCACATTGCTCTTGGGCACTCCTGGCAGTTCCACGCGTATTTCATACGCTTCGGCATTGCCATTGATGTTGTAGAGCGGTTTGCGCAGGGATTCGGTGACGCCGGAGGTGGCAGGAGTGCAGGTGCTGGGGGAACAGGTGGTATTCATGATTTGTTTTGGGATGGATTTTTGGAGTTGTGTGGATCGGATTAGCTCAGGGCGATGGTGCGTGGCTTGGTGCGTTCCTGCTTCGGCAGGGTCACCGTCAGGATGCCGTCTTCGAGTTTCGCAGCGATGGCTTCAGCATTGACGCCTTCAGGCACGGACACGGAGCGGGTGAGGCTGTAGGAGCTTTCTTTCTCTCCGTCCTTTTCGCGCTTTTCAGCAGCGACGGTGAGCATGCCGTTGTTCAGCTCGATTTTGACATCTTCCTTCTTCACGCCAGGCACTTCAAAGCTGGCGAAATAGTTGTCTTTGTCTTCATGCACATCGACGGCCAGTTTGTCACCGGCCACGCCGGGGAAAACCTCGCCGAGGTTGTTGATGAGAGTGCTCAATGATGGCAGTCCGGCCAGCGGATGGCGGAACCATTCGTCGAAGTCGGAAACGCGATTGAGGCTGAAGGGATTGGTGCGGATGATTTTCATGATTTGGATGGTTAGATTTGAGTTTGGGGGTTGGAGTGATGTTCCGCCCTATACTCATGCATCAGCCGTGCCAGCCGCCTTCTGTGCACGTGGAAGCCTTGTAGAATCAGGGCTCCAGCGTTTTTAGCGATTTTTGACCCGTCTCAAAATGAGCCGGTTTGTGCCATCAAATTGGCACGTCCTGTCACTTCAGTGAGACATTTTGCCAATTATGGCATTTCCCGAAACTGATTTCCGGAAAGCACGCATGGAGACGCCCTCCGCCATGTCGTTTGGAAGTCGAAGGCACCTTCGATTTTACCGCAAGAGTAGAGAATGAATTCATCTTTGCCACCTCTGCTCCTTTGCCCCTCTGCGGCAAACCGAACGTCCCTTAGCTCGCGATACCGGAAATGAGCTTTGAGAACCGGCCTACACTTTGGCCGCTGTCTTCTTCTTCGCCTTCAAGTTCAGCAGTTCCACCGCCATCGAAAAGCCCATGGAACAGTAAATATATCCCTTCGGAATTTCGAAATGAAAGCCTTCACCAATCAAGGCCGTGCCGATCAGAATCAGGAAGCTCAAGGCAAGCATCTTCACCGTGGGATGACGTATCACAAACTCGCCCACCGCTCTGGCAAACACCATCATGAAACCCACGGAGATCAGCACCGCAGTCACCATGATGGAAATGTGCTTCACCATCCCCACGGCGGTGATCACCGAATCGAGCGAGAACACGATGTCCAGCAGCGCGATCTGCACCATCACCGCACCAAACGCGGCCCCTTTGCCGACACTGTTGCGCACCTCGCCTTCAGGGTCGCCTTCGAGTTTTTCATGAATCTCGCGCGTGCTTTTGTAGATCAGGAACAGGCCGCCAAAGATCAGCACCAGATCCTTGCCGGTGATCGCATGCCCCATCACTGTAAACAGCGGCGCTGTCAGCGACATCACCCACGTGATGGACATCAGCAGCATGATGCGCGTCATCATCGCCAGCCCAAGACCCAGAAAACGTCCGCGCGGCCGGTCCTCAGGCGGCAGCTTGCCCACCAGGATCGAAATGAACACGATGTTGTCGATGCCCAGCACGATTTCGAGCACGCACAGCGTCAGCACCGCAATCCACGCCTCCGGAGTGGTGATCCAGGAAAAGTCGAACACGTTCAAATTGGCGGTTACAGCAGCGGCAGCGTTGGCGATCATCGGGCGCGACCGTAGCGGGAAATGCCACCTCGGCAAACTCCGGGATGATTTTCTGACCCTGGCGCAGCTTGTACAGCAAAAAATTTTCCAATAACGAAAACCCGTTCATAGATGCGGCCATGCCGCCCAAAAGCCTCGCAGAACTCGAAGAACGCCTCAGCCGCCCCACGCCTGCTGTCATTGAGATGATGAGCCGGACTCCCGGTGATATCATCATTTTAGGCGCAGCCGGCAAAATGGGCCCCTCTCTGGCACGCATGGCCAAACGCGCCAGCGATGAGGCAGGCACCAAGCGCCGTGTCATCGCGGTGTCACGCTTCAGTTCACCAGGATCGGCCGAGGAATTTCAGCAGCACGGCATCGATGTCATTGCCAGCGATCTCCTGGCCGCCAACTCCGTCGCCTACCTCCCTCATGCGCCCAACGTCATCTACATGGCCGGCATGAAATTCGGCTCCACCGGCCAGGAAGCCATGACTTGGGCCATGAACGCCTGGCTGCCCGGCCTCGTGTGCGAACGCTACCACCGCAGCCGCATCGCCGCCTTTTCCACCGGCAATGTCTACGGCCTCGTGCCCGTGGAGCGCGGCGGCAGCCACGAAGAAGACGCCCTCAATCCCAAGGGCGAATACGCCATGAGCTGCATGGGCCGCGAACGCATCTTCGAGCACTTCAGCCAGACCCGTGGCACCCCCGTCTCCCTCATCCGCCTCAACTACGCCTGCGACCTCCGCTACGGCGTCATGGTCGATATCGCCCGCCAGGTCTGGAACGGCCAGCCCGTCGATGTCACCATGGGCTACTTCAACACCATCTGGCAGGGCGATGCCAATGCGCTCTCCCTTCTCAGCCTCGCCAAAGCCCACAGCCCCGCCTGGGTCGTCAACCTCACCGGCACCGCCACCCTCAGCGTCCGCGATGTCGCCAAACGCTTCGGCGAACTCTTCGGCAAGCCCGTTCAGATCACCGGCAAAGAATCCCCCGACGCCCTACTCAGCAATCCCTACCGCAGCTTCGTCGAACTCGGCATCCCCTTCGTCCGCGACGAAGAACTCACCGAATGGGTCGCAAGCTGGATCTCCACCGGCGGCGAATCCCTCGGCAAACCCACCCACTTCGAATCCCGCGACGGGAAGTTTTAGGATTGATGCGCCGCACTGATTTTCACTTCATTTCCAGAGACGATGAACAATACCGACATTGACGAAATTGTTCGTGAAGTTGCGGATCGAAGAAATCGTTTGCTTCAGCGCCTCAAGACAAACCTAGCTTATGAATTTAATGCAGTAATGCATCCGTCGGGGGTTGGTGGTTTGGGTGAAGGCACCAGTAAAGACTGGTACATGACTTTTACGGTTCAACCGTGGAGACGAGCGGATGGTTCAATAGACGATCGCGAGTTGGTTATACACAAGCCAAATGTCCCCAAAGCAGAATTGGATTCTGTAACGGAAAGTCTCAGGCACAATTCAGTGATTCGACTTCGTGCCCAAGTATCGGATGAAACACAGGGGTTCGACTGCTGGGATAAGCCCCAGGCTTTGTTAATTGCCCTATGCGGTAATGATGTCGCTGACCCAGAATTGCGCATGTTGGCAGAAGATTTGAAGAAGCCGAAATGCTTCAAAGACCAGCATCTGGGACGTCTGCAACTCGACAGAAAGTACGGTTGGATCGAAGGAAGGCGGAGATTGGGTTTTCGGCGCTACAAGTTGTATATCAATCTGCAGAAAGATGGATCCTATGATTCCACAATGGCATGTGACAAAGTGTTGTTCGTCGAAAGAAACTTTGAGCAATTGCAACGGGTGATCATAGACAGTCTCTATGAGACCTACGCTGCCTACTGGGAAAGTCTTGGGCGCTTGAACCAGAAGCAATTTATCCGCCGCGTGAAATTGAAAAGCCTAGGGGTCTCTGTTGATGGCTCTGTCGATTTGTATTTCACGGACGGCGGCTTGTTTCTCGAACATGAAATAGCGATCCTCATTGGTCGTGATGGGATTATTGGGGCTGCTAAGTTGGTGGGTTAAATAAGTTAACCCACCGCGCTTCACAACCAGCAGTGGCCCCTCCACCCCTCCGTCAGCGCGCGTCCCTCAGCCCCAAAGGGGCTGCGTATTTGAGCCCAGGGTCAGCCGAGCCTTAGCGAGGCGACCCTGGGTATCGCATCACACGACCGGGTAGCAAAACCAGCACTCCGCCGCACACAGCGCCGACCAGCAGCGTCTGCAACCCGCTCCGCCGCACCCACGCGCCGCGATCACCCAACGCTCCAATACCGCCCATCCCACCGCGCTTTCCTACTCCACCGCCCCCGGCCTCAACCAATATAGCACGCTCATCCTCACCGCGATCCCATTCTCCACCTGCTGGTTGATCAGGCACTTCTCATAATTCATCCCCGCATCCGTGATCTCCACCCCACGGTTCACCGGCCCCGGATGCATCAGGTGCAGCCCGCGCTCACGCAGCACTTTCACCCGCTCATCCGTCAGCCCATAATTCCGGTGATACTCCGCCGCACTCGGAATAAACGGCTCGGTCATCCGCTCCCCCTGCACACGCAGGAGATAAATCACATCCGGCTTCCACTCAAAAGCATCGGTCCAGTTGCCAAACTGCGGAATCTCCTCCGGCACCTCACGCGGCATCATCGACCCCGGAGCCAGATACGCCACCTGCATGCCCAGCCTGCGGAAAATGAGGCTCGTACTGCGCGCCACACGCGAGTGCTGGATGTCACCCACAATCAAAGCGCGGCAGCCACGCAGATCCTTGTGAATCTCACGCAGCGTGAAGGCATCCAGCAGCGCCTGCGTGGGGTGCGCATGCCAGCCGTCGCCGGCATTGATCACGCTCGCCCGGGTATTCTTCGCGATGAGGTTCGGCGTTCCCGCCTGCTTGTGCCGCACCACGATGTAGTCCACCCGCATGGCCTCCAGCGTCTCCACGGTATCCAGCACCGACTCCCCCTTCACCACGCTGCTCGACTCAATGTCAAAGTGCGTCACGTCCGCAGACAAGCGGCTGGCCGCCACTTCAAAGCTGGAGCGCGTGCGCGTGGACGGTTCGTAAAACAGCGTCAGCATCGTCCTCCCCTTCAGCGTCGGCACCTTCTTCACACTGCGTTTGAAGAGGTCCTTGAACGGCACGGCGTTGTCGAGCACGAAGGCGATTTCCGCGTCCGTGAGCGATGCAATGTCGAGGAGGTCTTTGCGCGGGGTCATCTCGTTGAGGTTTGGGTTTGCACGGTGCAGGCGTCCTGGCCGTCCACTTCGGTAAACTGCACGGCCACTCGCTCTCCATCTGACAGGGTGACCTTGAGGGCGGAAAAATCCGGCTGCACGGGGAATTCACGTCCGCAGCGGTCCACCAGCACCGCCAGCTGCACCCGTTTGGGGCGGCCAAAATTCAGCAGCTCATCCAGCGCCGCACGCACGCTCCGGCCGGTGTAGATGACTTCATCACAGAGCACCACGTTGAGGTCGTCGATGTCGAAGGCAATGTCCGAACCCTCGAGCTTCGGCACCATCTGAAAAGTGCTCAGGTCATCGCGATACTGCGTGATGTCGATGGTACCGACGAAGACCTTCACGCCGCCAAGTTTTTCGATCTCAGCCGCGATGCGTTTCGCCAGCGGCACGCCACGGGTGAAAATTCCCACCAGAGCGATGCTCTCAGCGCCGGGATTGGCCGTCAGGATGCTTTGGGCCAAATCCTGCACCCCTGCGGCCATCTGGGCCTGTGTGAGTAGCGTACGTTCATTGCCTGGCATGGTGGAAAGGAGTGCGCGGACAGTCCGGTGATTCACCGAGTTGTCAAATCGGCGGATCGCCGCACCGGCACAGAAGTTTCGCACCCGCATCCGCCTCCAGGGTTGCAAAGCAGGCGCGACTTTGGTTTGATGCATGCATGCAACGATTTCCCCGCGCCCTTTTGATGCTGGCCCTGCCTGGACTGCTGGCCAGTTGTGATGCTCTCCGTAAAGGCAGCGATCTTCTCAGTGAAAGTTTTTCTGCTTTCCGCGAGAACAAGCTGCTGATCACCGCACATGTGCAGACAGATCAGATCGAACATCCCCGGGAAGTCATGAAACTGCCCATCGGCGGCCAGTTGATGACTTTCAAAAAGAGCCCCGAGTTCAGCCAGCGCAGCATTTCGGGCTTTGAACCCTTCAAAGCGGAAAAGGAGGAGGATGGCTACGGTGTACTGCTGCAGCTCGACTCCAAGGGCCGCAATTCACTCGATCTCGCCTCCCGCGAATATCGTGGCAGTGTCCTGCTTACCATGATCAACGCCACCCCCGTTGACATGGTCGAGCTTGACCAGCCGATCACCGATGGTCGCTTCACCATCTGGCGCGGGCTTACCAAAAAGACGATTGATGAGATGGACAAGTTTTACCCGCGCATCAAATACATGAAATCCTCCTCGCGCATGATGGACGACATGATGCCTTCCACCGCCAAGGAAAAAATGAACTCGCGCCGGGATGCCATGGCCCTTGAAGCCGCCGAAAAAGCCGCCGCGCTTAAAAAGCAACGTGATCTGGAAAGCGGCAAGGTCCGCACTTTGCCCAAGCGCAAGGACATCATCCCGCTCGAAGACTTGAAACTCCCCGGCACATGATGATGCGTTTCGCCCTTTCTCTGTCGCTGCTGGGTCTTCTCACAGGAGGCGTGTCGGCGCAGCAGTTGCAGCTGCCCACCGCCAACCACGCGCTGTTTGGCGCACCTGCGGATTTTTCCAGTTTGTGGACCGCGACTTCGACGGTGCCAAGACCACCCCGTGGGAAGGCGGACAGTTCGGCTTTGTGCGTGACCCACGCCACATCGGCGGCCGCATCGCCTACGGTCGCTTTCACGAAGGCCTCGACATCAAACCACTGCAGCGGGATGCCAAAGGCAATCCGCAGGATGAAGTGGGATCGATAGCCGAGGGTGTCGTGGCGTATGTCACCGCTTCGTCCGGTCTGAGCAATTACGGCCGCTACATCGTGGTTCGACACGACTTTGGCGGCAGCCCCTATTACTCCCTCTACGCCCATCTGGCGGTAGCCCAGGTCAGCGCCGGGCAAAAGGTCAAGGCCGGCACACCTCTCGGCATTCTCGGCTACACCGGCAGCGGCATCGATCAACGCCGCGCGCATGTGCATGTGGAGCTGAACCTGTTTCTCTCCAGCCGCTTTGAAGCCTGGCATAATTCAAACTTCCGCACCCCAAATCACAACGGCGTGTTCAACGGCATGAATCTCATCGGCCTTGATTTGCAGGCCCTTTACCTCGCTCAGCAGAAAAACCCTGGTCTCACGGTCGCCAAGGCGGTGCAGGCGACGGAAAGCGGCTACCGCGTGGCCGTCCCGGGAATTGCCGAGATGGAGATCCTGAAAAACTACCCCTGGCTGTTGGATGGCCCGCGCCCTTCCGGCAAACCCGCGAGCTGGGAAGTCACCTTCAGCCGCTGGGGCCTGCCACTCGCAGTGAAAGCATCCACCACCTCAGTTTCAGCTCCTGTCGTGACCTGGGTGAAGGACGCCGGCATCCCCCACTACATAAACACCCGCGGCTGCGTGACCGGCAGCGGCAGCACCGGCAAACTCACCGCTGAAGGCCTGAACTCTGTGAAGCTCGCCACCGGCTGGTTTTGACCGTAGCGCAAGCGCCCCGCTTGCATCACTCCGGCTTGTAAAACCGCCCCATAAACTCCAAAATCTTAGCCCGGAGTTCATCTCCGTCGATCGGCCCATTGTGGCGGAAGATCACCTCTCCTCCCGGCGCAACCACAAGCGTGTGCGGGATCGGCCCCGGCCACTCGGGATCCAGCGCCTTGATCAGCTCATCCTGGCTCGCTTCGTTGAAGACATAGGCGTTGCCCTTGCGCCCCTCTTCTTTGAGGGAAGGCTTCAGCTTGTCCGGCACCACCGCGTTGTGCTTCTCCAGAAATTCCTTCACCTCGTCAAGGTTCTTCGGGTCATCCATGCTGATGCTGATGAACTCAAAATCACGCAGGCCAAACTTGCGCGAGGTGGCCACGAGCTGCGGAAACTCCTTCACGCACGGCCCGCACCACGTGGCCCATACATTGAAGAGGCGCACCTTCTTCGTGTCATTCTTGCGCAGCGCCGCGATGCCTTTGGAATCAATCAGCTCCACCTCCACCTCGCCCTTCTCCCATTTCTCATTGTCGGCCACGAGTTGCTTGCGCTTGTCGATCCATTTGGTGGAGCAGCCATGCGGCTTGGTCACCTCCACCGGTACCGGTTTGCCCGCCAGCAATGCCTCGATGGCATTGCGCGCATCAGGCGCCGTCACCGTGGCCTCATCCGCATAGCGTGAATCATCCAGCCGTCCCTGGTAGCGCAGCTTGCGTTCCTTGTCGAAAATGAACACGTGCGGCGTGGCCAGGCACCCGTAGTCGAGCGCCGTCTTCTGCGTGTCGCCATCATACAAGTAGGGAAAAGTAAAACCCTGCTCCTTCGCGTGCAGCTTCATCTCCGGAAAACTGTCGTTGTACTTCGAGTAGCCCAGCTCATCCGGCCTCAGTGCGGCGGGATCATTCGGATTAATCGCCACCACCTTCAGCCCCTTCCCCTTGTAATCCTTGAGCAGCTTCTTGATGCGCCCCTCCACCGCCTGCGAAGTCGGGCAGTGGTTGCTCAAAAACGCCACCATCAGCAGATCCGCGTCTTCGTAATTTCTCAGCGTGTGCTTCTCTTCATCGATCCCGACAAGATCAAAATCCGGCGCCGCATCGCCTATTTTGAGTTCATGAAACCCCTCGGGCATCGCCGACTTTTTCGCCTTCGGCGTTTCAGCATGCATGAAGGCTGGAAGCAGGACTGCCAGCAGGGTGTAAGCGAGCTTGTTCATGGCTAGATCATTCGTTTGGGGCCGCCTGGCATTTCCAACAAACTTCAAACGAGGCGGGATTCGATTCTTTGCACGCGGGACAAATCCATTCTTCAGCGGTGCAAGCTCCCTCCGTCTGGTGCGGCAGGAGCAGTCCGCTCGCCCGCTCAAAATCCGCATCATCCACCAGACAAAGCGTCGGTTGCAGCGGACCGATGAAAATGTTGGTCAGCTGCGAAGTCGTTTCATTCCGAATGAAACAGGAGATCTCCGCTTCATCGAGGATCGATTTAAAAAAACCGAGCCTCGTCGAATCAATGCTGGTGATGAGATCACGCATGGGCAGACGTCACACCTCAAATTCATCCGCCGGATCAAACGGCGGCATCGGCACATTGATGATTTTGAGCTTCCCCACCGCCCGGTGCACGCACCCCGGCCGGATCATCACCGTGGTCATCGGCTTCAGCGACACGATCTGCCCGTCCACCTCCAGGTGCCCCTCACCCTCCAGCACGATGTAAATCTCCGTCATCTTCTTGTGGTAGTGCGCCTTCGAGTCTGCGTGGATGTCCGTCAGGTGCACCGTGGCCAGCGTGTTCCAGTCCTCCTTGAACGCCCTCCTCGCCTGACCACAGGGACAAGGCGTCGGCGTAATTTCATCCAGCTGGGCGACGGCAAAACGAGGTTCAGACATAAAACGACAAATGAGTAAAACCGAACACCCAAGAACTACTGGCGGCCGTTCTCTTTGGCAAATGCAACAGCATCCCGGGCCCTTTTGAATCTCACACGATAACTGACACCCCCCACACGCAACCCAGCAATTTTAAAGACGAAAATATCCCGGTCTAGAAGGCCAACGGCCTTCCGTCATGAAGCCCAGGGGTGCCGAGCGTTAGCGAGTGCTCCCCTGGGTTGACCCAAAATTCCATTCCTTCTCAAGCTCGAACCCTGAAGGGGTTCCGTCCGTCGCCGCAGCATGTTACCTTACCGCACCGGGGCTCGCCTGGCTCAAAATGTCATCCTGTTTGCAAAAGTCTCAAAAGGCGCGGCTCACTCATGGGCAGCAGTACCTTCAATACGTGCTCGAACCCTGGCCATGATCCGCTCAACGAATGCGTCACGATCATCGAACACTACAAACGGCCCCTTGTCACGTTCTTCGAGAATGTCCTCCAGTGCCTCACGTCCCGCATCCGCTGAAACTGCGGGAGCCTCCTCCTCATTCTCAAGACACATGATGATGTAGTCCGACAAAAAGCGTTCAATTGATCGATTCCATGCCTGTGCCCTGCGAGTCAGGACAGGCATGAGTTCATCCGGAAGATCAATCGTGAACTGCGGCATGGGAGAAAACTACCATGCCGCCTACCCTGCGCCCCCCCTTTTTACAACGCCGCCAGCGCCGCCGCAGCCACCTCCGCCGTCTGCTCCAGATCATCCCGGCTGTGCGCCATGCTGATGAACCCGGTCTCAAACTGGCTCGGCGCAAAGTACACGCCGTGGTCGAGGCAATGGTGGAAGAACTTGCGGAACGCCACGAGGTCCGACGTCTTCGCGTCCTGCAGGTTGTGCACCTCCTTCTCAGTAAAGAACAGGCAGAACATGCTCCCCTTGCGGTACCACCGGTAGTTGAGCCCCTTCTTCTTCAGCACATCGAGCACCGCCGTCTCCATGACCTGCCCCAGGTTTTCCAGCAGCGCATAGCCGTTCTTCTTCTCCAGCTCACGCAGCTGCGCCAGACCCGCCGCCAGCGCCACGGGGTTGCCGCTCAGCGTCCCCGCCTGATACACCGGGCCGATCGGGGCCAGGTAATCCATGATGTCAGCACGCCCCCCAAAAGCCCCCACAGGCAGGCCGCCGCCAATGACCTTGCCAAGGCAGGTCAGATCCGGCGTGATCTTCTCCAGCTCCTGCACCCCGCCCTTGGCAAGGCGGAAGCCCGTCATGACTTCATCGAAAATCAGCAGCGCGCCATGCTTGGTGGTGATGTCCCGCAGCTTCTGCAGAAAGCCCGGCTTCGGCAAAATGAGTCCCGCGTTCGCCGGATAAGGCTCGACGATGATGCAGGCGATCTCATGCCCCTGCTTTTCAAACAACTCCTCCAGCGCCGCCTCATCATTAAACGGCAGCACGCTCGTAAGCTCCGCAAAAGCACGCGGCACCCCGGCGCTGTCAGGATTCCCATGCGTCAGCGCCCCGCTGCCCGCCGCCACCAGCAGGCTGTCCGAGTGCCCATGATAGCACCCGTCAAACTTCACCAGCCGGTCACGCCCCGTAAAGCCACGCGCCAGGCGGATGGCAGACATCGTCGCCTCCGTGCCGCTGCTCACCATGCGCACTTTTTGAATGCTGGGCACCCATTCGCAGATCGTTCGGGCCATTTCGACCTCGTAGAGGTTCGGTATGCCGAAGCTGACCCCGTCTTTGGCCGCATTGTGGATCGCCTCGATCACGGTGATCGGCGCATGCCCAAGAATGGCCGGGCCCCAGGTGCCCACGTAGTCGATCATGCATCGATCATCCACATCGTAGATGCGGCAGCCTTTGGCGCGCCTCACGAAAAAGGGGTCGCCGCCGACGTTGCGGAAGGCGCGCACCGGCGAGTTCACGCCTCCGGGAATGTACTGCTTGGCGAGGTCGAAGAGCTTGGTGGAAAGGGGTCCGTTTGGCATGGTTTGGGGCTTAAAGGGATACGCGGGAGATTTTATGCGTCGAACAAAAGGTTGCCCGGAACCGTCCGAGTCGGCTATTCTTCGCCAAATTCCCGACCACCCTGCCATGAAAGCGTACTGTTTGGTTCTCCTCGCCCTTTGCATCTCGCAGGCCGCCCAGGCACAGTCTGCCGCCTCCTCCCCACGCAACCGCTCCTCCTTGGCGACGGTTGAACCGGGAACCTTTCCCCTGGAAGGCATGACGCCCAAGTCGATCGTCCTCAAAGTGCAGATCGAAGCCCCCGTGTATCCCACCAGCAAGCTTCAGGGTGCCCTCGGTTCCTTTGCTCCCGGCACGTTGGTCACCCTCATTGCCATGTCAGACACCGCCTATCGCGTTCGCGGCCGCGCACGCCATGGCGACGTCGCGGGCTGGGTGCTCATGGCCGATCTGAAGTCTGCCGATCCAAATCTGAACGCGAACCTCAAAAAACTCATCGAGCGCACCAAGATGGTGGATGACCTCATCCAGCATAAACAGGTCGCCCTTGGCATGACCAGCCAGGAAGTGCATGCCTCCATGGGCAAACCTGCACGCAAGTCCAGCAGGATCACCGCAGCAGGCAAGGAAGAGCGCCTGGAATACGCCGTCTACGATCAGGTTCCGCAGACTACTTCCGGGGTCAATGCCTTCGGCCAGATCGTGCAGACCGTCGTCTACGTCCGCGTGGAAGTCGGCACCCTCAGCCTGAGCTTCAAAGACAACGTGGTGTCAGAAATCGAAGAGACCAAGGGCAATCCGCTGCGCGGCGGCGGTGCCCGCACCGTCCCACCTCCAGTGGCCGGTTTCTAGGCCACCTGGCGGGCGATCCAAAGCCAAAGTACCAAGGTGCCGGGGAGGCTTTGCCAGTCTTCGCGTCCCCTAGGGAACCACCGATCAATGAAACCGCGGCCAAAGGCATCCAATGAGAATGGCCGCGAATGGCTCTGTGTGTGATTCTGATTCGCGGTTGTTCTCGAATATTCTCCGCTATTCGCGTTGGAAATTCAGCCTCTCAGGAAGTGCGTTTTATCTGACTGGAATAAATCAGCGCCTCCCTAGGCTTCGAACTTCGTCATTCGCCATTATTTCGTCATTCGGATTTATTCATTAGTCATTCAGTCCCAGCCTCACCCTCTCCGCCGTCCACCCCGCCGCCCGCAGACTGCGCAAGGACCGCGCATCATCCCGCTTCGCCAGCCGTTTGCCGCTCTCATCCGTGATCAACCGATGGTGCTGCCACTCCGGCACCGGCAGCCCCAGCAGCGCCTGCAAAAGCCGGTGCAGATGCGTCGCCTCCAGCAGATCCTCACCCCGCGTCACCAGCGTGATGCCCTGCAGCGCGTCATCCACCACCACCGCCAGATGATAACTCGCCGGCGTGTCTTTCCGCGCCAGCACCACATCCCCAAACACCCCAGGCTGCGCCTTGAAAACCCCACGCCCTCGATCCGTCCAGCCCAGTTCTTCTTCAACAAGCCCCGCCGCCTTCGTCACGTCAAGCCTCAGCGCATACGACTCCCCAGCCGCCATCCGCTGCGCCCGCTCACCTGCGTCGCGATTCCGGCACGTCCCCGGGTACAGCGGCCCGTCCGGCCCCTGCGGCGCATTTCCCGCCCGCGCGATCTCGTCCTGAATCTCCCGCCTCGTGCAAAAGCACGGATACAGCACCCCCGTCCCCTCCAGCTTCTCCAAAGCCGCGCGGTAATCCTCAAAATGGTCCGACTGCCGCCGCACCGGCTTCTCCCACTCCAGTCCCAGCCACGCCAGATCCTCAAAGATCGCCCCCTCATACTCAGGCCGTGCCCGCGTCCCATCAATATCCTCCAGTCGGATCAAAAACCGCCCCCCCGCCGCCTTTTCCTGCGCAAACAACGCCGCATACGCATGCCCCAGATGCAGCCATCCGGTGGGACTGGGGGCGAATCGTGTGACTTCAGGCATGCTCAAACCTTCTTCGGCTTCACCAAAATATCACCGTTGTCACAGATCCCACGAATAGCATTGCGGTACACATGCATCTCCGGCCGGATCATTCCATGTGTGTATCCACATTTGACCTTCGTCACTGCCAGTCCCGGTGATTCCTCCCAGCCTCCACCCATCACATTCAGCCCTGCGCCTTGCAGATACAGCATGTGGTCAAAAGTCTCCTTCGCATGAATTTTCCCATCGTGAATGTGCAGCGTCGGGAAAAAGACCGTGCCCGCCAGTGCCGTCGGAAACGAAAACGCCATCGGATGCACCTGCGCTTTGCCCGGTTTCAGCTTGAACACCGCAAATCCAAAATCCTCATAGCCCGGCAGCTTCGCCCAAACTCCCTTAGGCAGACGAAAGCGCTCATCCAGCCGGCTGAAATCCGCAGCGGTCGGGACAAAGCTCGCGTCAAAAGCTCCCACGGTGATGACTTCGAGCGTCCGGCTCTTCGCAGCCGCGGGCGCTGCCCCAAAGGGATCCGCCCCGAAATTGGGAGCTGGAAACATTTCCCAGAGATCCTCAAACACCCGGTCATACTTCGAGAAGTCAAAAAACTTCACTGCATCCTCGCCCGCACCTTTCTTGATCGGCACCGGCAGCACCATCGCCAGGTCTCGCGGCACATTCACCGACATCTGATAGATGAGCACCTGGTTCCCACGCTCACCCAGCCGGCCAAAGATGCGTGTGTTTTTGACCTCCTCGACTTTTCCCGTGAAGCAGCACATGATGCACATGCTATCCAACCGACTTATCCACTGTCCAGCATGAATCTCGCCGACCTCGTCTCCCACCTCGACACCGAACTGCGCATCGCAGAGATCGCGGACTACTCGAACGCCCTCAACGGCCTTCAGCTCGAAAACCGCAAAGGAGAAGTCACCAAGATCGTCGCCGCAGTGGATGCCACCCTGCCCGTCATTAAAAAAGCCGTCGCAGCAGGCGCTGACCTCCTCATCGTCCACCACGGCATGTTCTGGACCGGCCTCCAAACCTGGACCGGCCCGGTCTTCCAAAAAATAAAAGTCGCGCTGGATGCTGGCCTCGCAGTGTACAGCTGCCACCTTCCATTGGATGTTCATCCCACCCTCGGCAACAACGCCCAAATTGCTCAGTCCCTGGGTTTGACGCCAACTGGCGGCTTTTTGGAATACAAAGGCAATGCGGTGGGTGTGACCGTGAACCATGCCATGCCCGTGGATGATCTGGTCGCCCAATTTCAATCAGCACTCGGCGGCAGCCCGGTGCATGTCTGTCCTGGCGGTCCAAAAACAACCCGTAAAATTGGCATCTCGTCGGGAGGTTCTGGTTCGGAGGTCGCTGCCGCTGCAAAAGCAGGCATCGACACCTTCATCACCGGCGAGGGCCCCCACTGGAGCTACACCCTCGCCGAAGAGATCGGCGTCAACCTCATCTACGGCGGCCACTACGCCACCGAGACCTTCGGCGTCAAAGCCCTCTCCGCCTACATCGAAACCAAGTTCGGCATCCCCTGGGAATTCGTGGATCACCCCACCGGCCTGTGAGCCATGAGCTATCTCACCCGTGATTTTTTCGAGCGCGACGTCCTCACCGTCGCCCGCGACCTCATCGGCGTCGAGCTCGTCTGGAAAGGCTGCGCCGGCATCATCGTCGAGACCGAAGCCTACTCGGTGGAAGGAGACCTCGCCGCCCACACCGCCACCCGCCCCAGCGCGCGCGAGTTTGTAAAATCACACCCGCCCGGCGCAGCCTATGTCTATTTCAACTACGGCATGTACTGGCTCTTCAACCTCCACGTCAAAGGGGGTTCACAGGACGGCCTCATCCTCATCCGTGCCCTGGAGCCCACTCGCGGCATCCAGCAAATGCAGCAGCGCCGCCACCGTGAAAAACTCCACGAACTCTGCTCCGGCCCCGGCAAGCTCGCTCTGGCCTTGGGCATCGATGGCACCCATCACGGCCTCCCCATGGCGGGCAAAGGCCGCCCCGCCGGCTGCGGCCTCATCCAACCCACCTCCGCCCCCTACGAGGTCGTCACCGACATCCGCGTCGGCATCAGCCAGGCCATCGACTACCCCTGGCGCTTCCTCTCCCGCCACAGCCCCCACCTCAGCGTCAAACACGGCAAAGTGAAGCTGCCGGCAAAAGCTGGCACTCGATGAACGCGGAATTTCGTCCAGCTTCCACCTTCAGCCGCATCGCCCCCCCGCACAGTCTAAGTCCTTGTTGCAAGGCCGCGATCTTCCGCCATTCCACGCCGCAACACACCAGCCCTGAAGGGGCTGCGTAATACAGCCCAGGGTCAGCCGAGCCTTAGCGAGGCGACCCTGGGTTTCCATGCCATCGACCGGGAGCAAACCCAGGACCCCGTCACACACACCGCTCACCAGCAGCGTCTGCAAAGAGCTCCGCCGCGCATCGTTGCCCACGGCCTCCACTCGCCTCACATCGCCAGCCAAAGCTTAAAACAATCCGCCGCCTAGGAACAACCGCAGCGCCGCCACCACGGCGACGGCGACATTGATCGTCAGACCGATCTTGCGCTGACAAAAAGAACCAAAGATGATCCCCACCACGCAGCCTGCCAGCACGGCCCATTGCAGCCAGCCCAGCAGAGGGATGAGTCCCGGCACCAGCAGGACCGCGCACACCAGACCGATAAGAACAGAGAGAATTTGCATAACGACGCCAAAGATCACCAGCCGCCGCTGAATACAACTGCAATTCTCCGGGGTCATTGTAAGCCCCGCCTTGCATTCAGTCGCGGACGCGGTACTCTCCCCGCCTCGAAAATGATCCGGAGAGGTGGCTGAGTGGTTGAAGGCACCTGACTCGAAATCAGACGTTGTCGTAAGGCAACCGAGGGTTCGAATCCCTCCCTCTCCGCCATTTTTCGCCGACTAAGTCGGTGAAAAATGCCCTCCGTAGCTCGAAGGACAGCCTTTCTATCCCCGAGGCACGAATTCCACGAGTCTCGAAAAGGCATTCTCGTCAGTCTCTGCTTGGCGCTGTTACAACTGATCGCTGCTCATCCGCCGCCCCACTTCCTCACAGAGTCCGATAAACGTGCGCTCGGGCAGGTTCAATGGGCGGTTCTTGAGCGTTGAGACAATCCAGCGACGCTTGAGCTTCGCTTTCGGCAGAGGCTGTGCGATCAACTGTCCGGCTTCGATCTCGTCGCGGGCAATCCACCGTGCGGCTATCGCCACGCCGATGCCCAGCTTGGCCAGCTCCACCGTGGCTTCGGAGCTGCCCAGCTCGATGAAGGAGTGCAGGCGCACGCCGTTCTTGAGAAAGTACTCCTGAATCATTGAGAAATTCATGCTGTTGCGACTCGCCACGATGAACGTTTCGTTCACCGCATCTTTAAGCTTTGGCCGTGATTGAGCCCAGCGGTGCAGAGGTGAGACGAGAAACTCCAGCTCGTCATCAAAGATGGCGTGGCAGTTCATGCGCGAAACATCGAGCGGGCGCAGGCTGACCGCGAGGTCGATCTCGTTGCTCACCAGGCGCTCAATCGTGTCGGGGGTTTCTCCACAGGTGACCTTGATTTCATAGAGCGGGAAGGACTCCTTGAACTCACGCAGCACCGTGGGCAGGATGAACTGCGCCGCCGCCGTGGTGCAGCCAATTTTCAATTTGCCGCGCGGCGTCTGATCCAGCGTTCCGAGCACGGCCCGTGCATGGCTCATGGACTGTAGAATCGTCTCAGCATGGGGCAGCAGTTCACGCCCTGCATGGGTGAGGTGCACATGCTTGCCCTGCCGGTGAAACAGCCGGCTGCCGAGATCGGTTTCCAGAGACTTGATGGCATGGCTGACAGCGCTCTGCGTCAGGTGCAGTTCGCGTCCGGTTTGGGTGAAGCTGCCGCTGCGCGCCAGACGGACAAAGGCGCGGAGCTGCCGGGTGTCGATGGCTTGTTCCATGAATGCAATTCATACATGAATTGAAAAACATTGCGCTTTGTTTCTGGAGAAACTCTCGCGGGTGGCTCGTCTGGTGCTGAATATGGTGTTGTCATGTCGTTGCATTCCACAGTTTCCAAATCCTCGCTGTCTGGTGTCGTCCAGCCGGTACGTATCGGGTTCATCCCCCTGGTTGACTGCGCTCCGCTGCTGGTCGCCAGGAAGATGGATCTGTTTAGAAAACACGGCGTGCACGTTGAGTTAAGTTGTGAGGTCGGATGGGCCACCATTCGGGAGAAGCTGCTTTACGGGCAGCTGGATGCGGTTCACGCCATTGCCGGTCTGGCGCTGGCGATGCGCCTTGGGATCAGCAGCCCGCCCTGCCGGGTGGTGGCTCCGTTCGTCTTCAATCTGCATGGCAATGCCATCACCCTCAGCCGTGATCTCTGGAACCGCGGCGTGCGTGATGCGGCCAGTTTGAAAAAGCTCATCCGCAGCGCCTTCAGCCGCCGCTTCACCTTTGGCATGGTGTCGCGTTACTCCTCCCATTATTTCCTCCTGCGTCAATGGCTGCAGTCAGGCGGCATTGATGTCGAAAAGGATGTGCGCATTGTGGCGCTGCCTCCCACACAGATGGCTTCCAGCCTCGCTGCAGGTCTCATTGATGGTTATTGCGTCGGAGAACCCTGGAATTCTTACGCGGTTGATCAAGGCATCGGCTGGATTGCTGCCACCAGCGAACAACTGGCCCCCGGTCACCCTGAAAAAGTCCTGCTCACCACCGAGCGCTTCATCAGTGCTCATGCTGGAGAATCGCAGGCGATCATCAACGCTCTGAAAGAAGCCTGCGAGTTTTGTGACGCAAAGGAAAACCGCCCTGACGTCGTCCGAGTTCTTGCCGAAAGTGGCTATTTCTCCGGTTCTGAGAAAATCCTCAAACGCTCGCTGGTTGGGCCCATGGATCTCGGCTTCGACAAATCCGTCGCGGTCACGGATTTCCACATCTTCCACCGTCGTGAAGCCAACATCCCGGTGAGTGAGCGCGGTCGCTGGCTGCTCGATCAGTTCATCACCCACGGTCTGCTTGCCAGCGACCAATACACCGAAGCCGCCTCCGCACTGCGTGAGGCATGGACTTCTGAACTCCAGTTTCCCAAAGCTAACGCCGCCGCCAGCAACGCCCCAAAATCTACCAAATCCAACAATCGCACCCCGAAAGCCAAAGCATGAATCCCGCATCTCCTCTCACCCGCCGCTCTATCTTGCGCACAGGTGCCACAGCCAGTCTCGGCGCTCTGTTCTCCGGCCTGCCTCAGGGCTGGGTCGGTTCCGCCTATGCTGATGATTCCCCGGAGTCTCCCGACATGAAGTTCGGCATGATTGCCCTCACTGACTGTTCAAGCATCGTCGTGGCCCACGAAAAAGGCCTGTTCAAAAAATACGGGATCAATTCCACCGTCAGCAAAGGCGCCAGTTGGGCGGCCATCCGTGATTCAATCAACAATGGCGACATCCAGGCCACCCACATGCTGCTCGGCATGCCCATTGCCAGCACGATGGGCCTGGGTGGTGCGCCAAAAAAACCCATGATTGCACCTTGGATCATCAATCGCAACGGCCAGGCCATCACCCTCGCCAACACCTTCAAAGGCAAAGTAACCGACGATCCAAAGGCACTGAAGCCCTTCGTCGATGAGGCCAAGGCCAAGGGTAATCCGCTCACTTTCGCCATGACATTTCCTCCAGGAACGCACGCAATGTGGATGCGCTACTACCTCGCCGCCGGCGGCATCAATCCCGGCGACGCCGCAGGCGCTGGCGCGGATGTTTCTCTCATCACCGTGCCTCCGCCACAGATGGTCGCCAACATGAAGGTCGGCAAGATGGACGGTTTCTGCGTCGGCGAGCCCTGGAACGCCAAGACCATCGCCGAGGATATTGGCTACACCTCCATTGCCACTCAGGGAATCTGGAAAGATCATCCGGAAAAAGTCTGCGTCTTCACCGAAGAATTTGCCGCGAAAAATCCAAAGACCGTCAAAGCAGTTCTCAAGGCGCTTCATGACGCCAGTGTCTGGCTCGACAAGATGGAGAACCGCGAGGAGCAGGCAAACATCGTCAGCGCTGCCACCTACATCAACTGCCCGCCCGAAGCCATCCTGGGTCGCCTTCAAGGCAAGTACAACATGGGTGACGGCCGCAAGTTCAAGGATCCGAACTACATGATCTTCAGTGATCGCAACTGCAACTACCCCCAGGCCAAGTATGCCAAATGGTGGCTCACACAGCTCCGTCGCTGGGGCTTCGTGGATGGCGCCCCCGATTATGAAGGCGTCGCAAAACAGGTCATGCGGTCGGACATCTACGAGGAGGCCATGAAGGAAATTGGCTACGTCCACGGCGGTGTCGATGAGAAGCCCGAAACGCTGTTCGACGGCGTCACCTTTGATCCAAAGGCCGACCTCGAAGCCTATGCCGCGGCCTTCGCGGTGAAAACACTCAAGTCCTAACCCCAGACCGCATAGCCGCATGATGCACCTTATCCAGCGCTTCAAGCTCGAATCCATCCTTTTGCCGTTTTGTGCAATATTAGTTTGTGGTCTTCTATGGTATTCCATTGCCGGAAAATCCATCATCACCGAAAAAATCGATGATTTCGGTGACAAAATCAAAGTCACCAAACGCGCAGGGCTTTCCGCCGATCTCCCAACCCCGGTCGAGACCTGGACGGCAAGCAAGCTCTACATTGAGCAGCCATTCGCGAAGCGTGGGGAGCTGGATCAGGGCATCCTGCGGTTCACGTGGATGTCCCTCGTGTTGGTGGTCCAGGGCTACTTCATCGCCCTCGTCATTGGCACGCCGATCGGTTTCTTCCTGGGCCTCTCGAAGAAATTCACCATTGCCTTTGATCCGATCATCCAGGTGCTGCGGCCAGTCTCGCCGCTCGCATGGCTGCCGCTGGGCATGATTCTCTTCAGCGGTGTGAAAATTGTGAATGGCGACGGCCGAACGGTCTTTGGGGCCTCTGACGCTGCCGCCCTCTTCACCATCGCCATCTGTGCCATGTGGCCCACGGTCATGAACACCGCTGTCGGTGTGCGCGCCGTGCCGCAGGATTACCTGAATGTGGCCAAGGTGCTCAAGCTCTCAAAGAGCAAGACGCTCTGGAAGGTGCTCGTGCCTGCCACGCTGCCCTACATGTTCACCGGTTTCCGCCTGAGCCTCGGCATCGCCTGGCTCGTCATTGTGGCGGTGGAAATGCTGACCGGCAGACCCGGCATAGGCGGCTTTCTCTGGCAGCAATACAACGCCAACAGCTACGCGCACATCATTCTCTGCATCCTCACCATCGGTGTCGTCGGCTACGTCCTCGACCGCCTGATGAGTGTCGTCGAATCACGGTTCAAAACCGCCTGATCGGAACCATTTATGATTTACGATTTACGATTTATGATTTTGCCGGGCGCGGCGCCTCGCAGTGGTTCGCGTGGCGTTGAAGATCTTGGTAAGTTCTTCGGATTCCTGAAGGAGGGCTTTGAGGCGTTTTGGCGGAAAAAGTTCAGTGCGTTCGGCCAGTTCGATCCAGAACCCGCTTTCATCAGTCTCCTCCAGAACGATCGTGATCTTATTGATGAAATCAGCATCGGATTTGGTTCTCAGAGCCGCTCGGTAGTTTGCCGCTACCGAGGTGCTGCTTCGGGCAATCTGACCTCCCACCGTTCTTCCGGCCGTGGTGTTCGGAAGCGCGTCAACCATCTTCAGGACTCGCACCGCGAAGTCCATCGTCCGTTCCTTGAGTTCATCCGTGGTCATAGGCCTCCGATCTCAAATCATAAATCGTAAATCATAAATTTTTGCCATGTCGCTTATCGAAATCAAAGGTGCCGCCAAAGGCTTTGGCCCTGCGGGCAGCCGCACGGAAGTGCTCAAGGACATCAACCTTGCCATCAATGAGGGCGAGTTCGTCGTGATTGTGGGTTACTCGGGCTCTGGCAAGAGCACGTTGATCAATCTCATCTCCGGTCTGGTGAAGCCAGATGCGGGCGTGGCCACGATTGCTGGTGAAACCATCACCGGCCCGGGGCCGGATCGTGGCCTGGTCTTCCAAAACTACTCGCTGCTGCCCTGGCTCACCGTGGAGGAAAACATTGCTCTGGCAGTCGATGAAGTCTTCAAAGAGTGGACGGCTGTCCAACGCAAAGAGCATGTGCAGAAGTACATCGATATGGTGAAGCTGAAGCCCGCGGCGCACAAGTTGCCCAAGGAACTCTCAGGCGGCATGCGTCAGCGCGTCGCTGTGGCACGCACGCTCTCGATGCAGCCGAAGGTGCTGTTGCTGGACGAACCGCTGAGCGCTCTCGACGCGCTGACCCGCGCCACGATTCAGGATGAAATCAGCGAGATCTGGCGCCAGAACCTCACCACCGTGCTCTGGATCACGAATGACCCTGATGAAGCATTGCTGCTCGCAGACCGTGTCATCCCGCTGCTGCCCACGGCTCCCGCCACACTCGGTGAACCCATCGTGGTCGATCTGGATCGCCCGCGTGATCGCAAGTCGCTCAATCACGACCCCAAATTTAAAAAGCTCCGCGCCCAGCTCATCAACACTCTGCTCGACGCCAAAGGGCGCATTAAGCCCAAGACCAGCGTCAAACTCACGCTTCCGGACATCCTGCCCGAAGACTTGACCCACGTGAATTCACTGCAGTTCCTCAATCGCTCGGGTCCCCGGCGCCGCTCTGACAGCAAGCGCGAAGAAGTGGAGGTGGCCGTATGAGCTCTCTCCTTCCCATGCTCGAGCTGGACCGTCTGTGGAAGACCTACGACACGCCGAAGGGCCCGGCAACCATCGTCAAAAACTTCAATCTCAAATTGAAGGAGGGCGAATTTGCCACGCTCATCGGTCACAGCGGCTGCGGCAAAAGCACCGTGCTCATGATGGTGGCGGGTTTGAGCGATCTCAGCCAGGGCAACATGATTCTCGCGGGTCGCGAGGCCAGCGGCCCCGGGCCGGACCGTGGCATCGTTTTTCAATCCCCCTGTCTTCTGCCCTGGATGACCGCTTTTGAAAACGTCATGCTCGGCGCAAACCAGGTCTACTACACCGCCAGCAAAGCGGAGCGTCGGCAGATGGTGGAGTACTACCTCACCATCGTGGGGTTAGGCGATGCGATGCATAAATATCCCAGTGAGCTCTCCCAGGGCATGCGCCAGCGCGTGGGTATTGCCCGCGCGTTTGTCCTGCAGCCGAAGATGCTCCTCCTCGATGAGCCCTTTGGCATGCTGGATTCGCTCACACGCTACGAACTTCAGGAGGTGCTGCTCGAACTCTGGCGCCGCAATCGCATCACCACCCTCATGGTGACTCATGATGTGGATGAGGCCATTTTCCTCTCCGACCGAGTCGTTATGATGACAGACGGTCCCGAGGCCGAAGTGGGTGACATCTTGCAGATCCCCTTCGAGCGCCCCCGCAATCGCAAACAGATCATGGAGGATCCGCGCTATTACGAACTGCGCGAGCGCCTGATCACTTTCCTCAACGACAAGTCGCACATCCGCCCCAGCCGCGATCCGAAGTTTGTCCCATCCCCAGACATGGCCGCCGAACTGGCCACTCATGCCGTTAATTTCCCTGCAGCCGCCGCTTAGCCGAACCAACAACGCACCCACACACGCATCCCCATGAAAAGACTGCTCCCGCTTCTGCTCGCGACCACCTCGCTCGCCTACGCCCAAACTCCCCTTCCCAAAACCGCTGCACCCGCCCCGGTGCCTGTCCCAGGCTACACGCTCACACCGCCGCCTCCGGCCTATGCCCCCATGAAGGTGGGAAACTTCACTTTCGATGTTCAGGAGCGCATGCGCTATGAAATGCGGGACAACAACTTCGACTTCAACAGCAAGGTCAACGCTGTGACGGACGCCGCCTGGCTGCTGCAGCGTTTCCGCCTCGGCATAGGCTATGACATCCACCCCTTGATCAAGATCTACGTGCAGGGCCAGGACGTGCGCGAGATCGGCGGAGACCGCGGCCACACCATCGGCGTCAATGGTGCCGAAGGGGACGACATCTTTGACGTCCTCAAGGCCTACGTGCAGATTGGCAATCTCAAAAAAGGCTTCAGTTCCGTCATCGGTCGCCAGTTCCTCTCCTATGGGGATCAGCGTCTCCTCGGACCGCTCGAATGGGCCAACCAGGCACGCACCTTTGACGCCGTTAAATTCCGCTACACTGCGGACAAGTGGTCTCTCGACATGTTCATCTCCAGTCCTGTCAATTACGTCAACAACAAGTGGGACAAGTCCGACTTCCTCACCCAGAACAGCCCTCGCAATGCCTTCATGGACGGCATCTATCTCAGCACCCTCTTCGTTCCCTTCAACACCACCACCGACTTCTACGTCTTCCACAACCGGGACAGCGGCACCGCCAACTTCGGCACCCCCATCGGCTCCACGAGCTTCGTAACCCTCGGCACCCTGTGGAAGGGCGACCCCAAAAAGCTGGGCGGCTTCGACTACAGCACCGAAATGGACTTTCAGACCGGCAAGGTCGGGGGCCGTTCGCTCACCGCTTATGCCGGCAACTGGGGCGTGGGTTACAATTGGTTGAAAAGTTCATGGAAGCCCCGCATCGGCACCCAGTTCAACTATGCCAGCGGTGACAGCAATCCCAACGACGGAAAAGTCGGCACCTTCCAGAACCTCTATCCCACGAACCATCTCTTCTACGGCTACATGGACACCACCGCGTGGATGAACGTGCTCAATCTCCAGGTCAACTTCAGCTTCACCCCCACTTCCAAGCTCAAGGTCATGTTGGACTACCAGCTCTACTGGAACGCCAGCAACCAGGACTCCTGGTACCGTGCCAACGGCACCACCAAGGTGCGCCCGCTCAATGCCGCCTCCAGCTCTGCCAGCAGCTTCCGCGGCCAGGAGTTTGACCTCACCGTCAGCTACAAGCTCAATCCGCACGTCAACATTCTCACAGGCTACAGCTACTTCGTCGCCGGCCAGTACCTGCGCGACACCGGTGCTTCGAGCGATGCTCAGTTTGGCTACGTGCAGATGCAGATCGATTTCTGACCCTGCGCACGATTCCGCCGCCCGCCGCAGATGTTTGCGCGGCGGGCGCTTGGCGTTCATTCATGAATTCTATTCATCGTTTACACAAATAACATTCAAACCGTTTTTTGTTAACCCTGGTGCACTTGGCACGCCGCAGGCTCATGGAAAAGCATAACACCATCAAGCCACCCCATGAAATTAGCTGATCTCAAAACCTCCGGACACTGGCCCACCCTCCTCACCTCGTTTCTGTACTTCGATGTCAGTTTCATGGTCTGGACCATCCTTGGTGCTCTGGGGGCGCAGATCGGGACTTCTCTCGGCCTCACTCCGCAGGAGAAGGGGCTGATGGTCGCGGTGCCCTACTTGTCGGGCGCGTTCATCCGCATCCTGCTCGGCATGCTGGTGGACCGCATCGGTGCCAAGAACACCGGCATCATGGCACAGCTCATCGTCATCGCAGGAATGACCACGGCATGGCTCACGGGTCTGCATCACTTTTCCCACACCCTCATGCTGGGTGCGGTGCTCGGCGTGGCCGGTGCCAGCTTTGCTGTGGCGCTGCCTCAGGCGGGTCGCTGGTATCCGCCAAACATGCAGGGCCTTGTCCTCGGCCTCGCAGGCGCGGGGAATGTCGGCGTGGTCATTGACGCCATTCTGGCGCCGCGGCTGGCCGTCATCTATGGCTGGAATGCAGTCTTCGGCCTGGCTCTCATTCCTCTGATCCTGGTGCTAATCATCTACATCGTGTTTTCAAAGGAAGCTCAGGTGAAGGTGAAAAAGAAGACCCTCAGAGATTACGTGAACCTGTTGAAGGAGAAGGACGCGCACTGGTTCTGCTTTTTCTACACCATCAGCTTTGGCGGTTTCTCCGGACTCGCCGCGTCGCTCATCATCTACTTCACCTCTGAGTTTCATCTCATGCCGGTTGAGGCTGGCACCTGGGCCGCCCTGTGCACGCTGGTCGGCGCTCTGGGCAGGCCGGTGGGCGGTGCGCTGGCAGACCGCCTCGGCGGCATCCGCGCCCTGCATGTTTTCTTCCTCGTGGCTGCGCTGGCGCTGGTGCTGGCGGCTTGTGCAGGATCGATCGGCCTCTGCGCCTTCGGTTTCTTCCTGGCTTTTTGCGCATTCGGCATGGCCAATGGCTCCGTCTTCCAGCTCCTTCCACAGCGCTTCGCCAAGGACATTGGCGTGATGACCGGACTTGTGGGCTGCGGCGGTGGGCTTGGCGGCTTCATGCTCGCCAGTTCGCTGGGCTATTCCAAAGGTCTCACCGGCAGCTATCTCGCCGGTCTGCTCGCTTTTTCCACCCTTTGCATTCTCGCCCTCATCGGCCTCAACTTCGTCAAACTGCGCTGGCGCACCACGTGGGGCGCTCTGGCTGAGGCACGCATTTAATCCACTCTCTGTTTTGTGATGCGATGAAAGTACTCACCTCCAGTCACGGCATGGCCAGAGAAGAGGGCGTTCCCTCTTCCGACGCCTTTGACGTGCGCTCGTGGGATCAAACGGTCATCGCCGTGCTCAGTGACGGCGCAGGCAGCGGAGAACCCGCCCGCGAAGCTGCACAACGTGCGGTGACTTCGCTGATTGAGCACTACAGCGCACGTCCGCGCTCCTGGTCACCACAGCAGGCGCTGACGTCATTCGCCCGTATTCTCAATCAGTCCTTGTACCAGGAGTCGCAGGTGCGCTATGAGCGCACAGAAATGGTGGCCACCCTGGCTGCGGTGGTCATCGAAGGTGACACGCTGCACGGCATCAATCTCGGCGACTCCTCCGTCTGTCTCTGGCGCGAGGGGCGACTCAACACTCTCTCCACCGCGCACGTGGAGCCGGAGCGTTCCCACATCCTCACACGTGCTCTCGGCATGACGGTGGAGATTGAGCCGGCCTGTTTCACGATCACGCTTCAGGACGGTGACGTGGCTTTCCTGTGCTCTGATGGCGTGTCCAATCATGTCTCAGAGCCGGAGCTTTCCTCTGCACTTTCCCGTCACTGCTCCGCCCGCAGCATTGTGCTTTCCGCCCGCCAACAGGCGAAACCGGAAACCTTGGATGACATGAGCGCCCTTGTTCTCGACATCCAGCAAACCGGCAGACTTCACGCCATGAATGCTCGCGCTCTCACCATTCCTGCCGCTCTGAACAAAGGTGACAAAATTGACGGCTATGAGCTCGTGCGTGCCTTTCATGGCACCAGCCGAGTCTGGCTGGCCGAAAAAGACGGCCATCGCGTCGTCATGAAGTTTGCTCCTGTGGAGGCTGCTGACAGCCCGCAGCACCTCGAAGCCTTCATCCACGAGATTTGGAACGCCGTCCGTGCCCAGTCAGCCCACTTCGTGCGCGCGTATGAGCCGCCTGGGCAGACCATGCGCTACTACCTCATGGAGTTTGCCGATGCGCCCAGCCTCGCCGCCGTGCTGCGTGAGCGCGTGCTGTCGGTGGACTCCGGCATCGCTCTGGGAAAATTCCTCGCCGAGGCCTCTCAGACACTGCTTCGCCTGGATCTCGTACATGGTGACATCAAGCCGGAGAACATTCTCTGCATCGGCGATTACACGCGCCTCACCTTCAAGCTTGTCGATCTCGGCAGCGCTGCCGCCATCTTCTCCGTTTTTTCACGGGCCGGGACCGCCAGCTACCTCGCACCCGAGCGCTTTCACAGCGCGCCCATCAGCGAACGCACGGAGATCTTTGCCATTGGCGTCACACTCTATCAGGCGCTCACCGGCAGGCTGCCTTATGGTCAGATTGAGCGTTTCCAGACGCCAGCTTTTCATCTGGCAAAGCGGCTGTCCAAAATCAATCCCAACATCCCTTCTTGGCTGGAGGCGCTCATCCATCGTGCCATCGCCATCAAACCGCAGCGTCGTTACCAGCATTACTCCGAGCTGCTTCACGATTTGAATCATCCTGATCGCGTGCAGCCTTTTTACGAGACGGACACTCCGCTGCTCGAACGCAATCCGCTCGCCTTCTACAAGGCCGGTTTTTTCATCTTTCTGCTCACCACGATCTGGCTGGCCTTCAGGCTGCTTTCCCAGAAGTGAAGTATTTTCAATTTTTCCCTCCGCCGCTCCAATGAACTCCGTCCCCGTCATTCCTGACAACGCACCTTTCTCCGCCGAGCAGAGAGCCTGGCTCAATGGCTTCCTCGCCGGTGTTCTCAATCGCGGCTCCGCTGCCGCTGCCGTCTCTTCTCCGCAGAAGGCCACCACCCCGCTCCTCATCGCCTTCGGCAGCCAGAGCGGAAATGCGGAAAGTTTGGCCAAGCGGCTGGCCAGGGAAGCATCGGGTCGGGGCTTCGCAGCGCGCGCTGCAGGCCTCGACTCGCTGCAACCCGCCGATCTGGTCAAAGAACAAAACGTCCTGCTCATCACCAGCACCTGGGGTGAAGGCGACATGCCCGACAACGCCGTCTCCTTCTGGGACAGCATCAATCAAAACGGCAGCAGTCCCAAGCTCGATGGCGTCCAATACAGCGTCCTCGCCCTGGGCGACAAAAACTATGGCGACACTTATTGCCTGGCTGGCAGGAAGCTGGACCTCAGACTCGCAGAACTCGGTGCCAAACGCATCCTCGACCGCGTCGATTGCGACGTGGACTTTGATGACCTCGCGAAGACCTGGAGTGCCAATGCATTCATGGCTCTGAGTGGCGGTACTGCCGTCACCACGGTGACTGCCGCGCCCGCCCCAGTCGCAGAGCCGGAAGAGACCGGCTACACCAAGAAAAATCCATTCCCCGCAAAGTTGATCCTCAACACCTCGCTGAACACCCGCGGCAGCAGCAAAGACACCCGTCATATTGGCTTTTCGCTCGCGGGCAGTGGGCTGACCTATGAGGTCGGAGATGCCCTCGGTGTGTTCGTGCAAAACTGCACTGAGGTGGTGGATGCCGTCATCGCTGCGCATGCTTTTGACCCGCAGGCCGATGTGCCATTGCCTGACGGTGGTTCCGCCCCATTGCGGGAGGCTCTCATCAGGCACTACGAAGTGAGAAGTCTCTTTGGCAAAGTCCCGGAGCCAGGCATCACACTCGCTGCCTTCATGGAAAAACTGCGCAAGTTGCAGCCTCGCCTCTATTCCATCGCATCCAGCATCAAGGCCCATGCCGATGAAGTGCATCTCTGCATCGCTGCCGTGCGCTACAACACCGATGGCGTCCCGCACAAAGGCGTCGCCTCAACCTTCCTCGCCGATCGTCTGCCGCTCGGCGAGACCACCGGCATTTACTTTCACGCGGCAAATCATTTCCGCCTGCCTGCTGATCTCACGAAGCCTGTCATCATGGTCGGCCCCGGCACCGGCATCGCTCCTTTCCGTGCCTTCCTCGAAGAACGTGAAGCGACACAAGCACCCGGCAAAAACTGGCTCTTCTTCGGTGATCAAAAACGTGCCTCGGACTTCCTCTACCACGATCAAATCATCGAGTGGGTGCAGAAGGGGCATCTCACGCGCCTGGACACCGCCTTCAGCCGCGATCAGGTGGAAAAAATCTACGTGCAGACCCGCATGCTCCAGGCCGCCGCTGAACTCTGGCAATGGCTCGAAGAAGGAGCTCATTTCTATGTCTGCGGTGACGCCAAACGCATGGCCAAGGATGTCGATGAGGCTCTTCACAGCGTCATCCAAACCGCCGGAGGCAAATCTGCCGACGAAGCTGCTGCTTACGTCGCTCAAATGAAAAAGGAGAAACGCTATGCCCGCGATGTCTATTGAACTCTCACAGTTTCATCTCTCCGAGCAAGGACTCCACGCTCATGCTGCGCTGAAGCGCGATTTCATGCAGGATCATATGACTGCCTGCCTGACGTTCGAAAACGTAGCCGACCCGACGCAGTCCACGCAGTAGCTCTTCGCCCGTCACATCGCGCGGCAATTTCATGCTGCTTCCAGAATGCGGTCTTCCTCCAGATGCAGCCTGATCCGCCCCGGTTTCAAGGGGGCTTCTGCAAAGTGGCAGCTTACCGCGTCACGCACCATGAGTTCCAGCTCCTCCCATGAGTCGCCCTGGGTGGCGATCAAGCCATCCGGCATCCGGCAATTGGCCGTGAAGCCGCCTTCTTCCGCCGGACGCACCCGGAAAACCAGTTCGAGATCATTCATGCCATGAATATTGCCGCCACCACCCCTAAAGCAAGCACTCCCATCGCGGCCACATCGGTTGACCAAGATTTTTCCAGCGAGCAGAAGCGCTACCTCGAAGGCTTCTTTGCCGGCATCGCCGCTGGCGGAGTCTCATTTGGAGATCTTGCTCCTGCCCCTGCTACTGGTCCCGCAGGCCCATCTCTCGACGAGCTCACCAAGGAGGAGCGCATCAAACGCGAGTTGCACCCCTTTGATGCCATCGAGCAGCTCGTCCTGGATGCGCGCTGGAACTCCAAGCCCGAGCCGGAGTCGGTTTTCCGCTACAAATGGAACGGCCTTTTCTGGCTCAATCCCGTCAAAGACGGTTACATGTGCCGGTTGCGTATTCCGGGCGGCATCGTGAAGAGCTATCAGCTCCGTGAACTCGCCGCCATCGCCCGCGATCTCACCACAGGCTACATTCAGATCACCACGCGCAACAACTTTCAGATTCGTCTCATCGAACCGAAGAACTGTCCGGAAGTGCTGCGTCGCATCCAGGGCTGTGGTCTGCACTCCAAAGGCGCTGGTGCGGACAACATCCGCAACATCACGATGAACCCCTGCGCCGGATATGACCCGCATGAACTCATCGATGTCCGCCCGCTGGTGAACGAACTCGCCACGCTCATCATTGCGTCCAAGGAGTTCTACGATCTGCCGCGCAAATTCAACATCGCCTATGACGGCGGTGGCCTCATCTCCGCGGTGGAGGACACCAATGACATCGGCGCCAGTGCCGTGAAGGTCGGTGAGAACAGCGATGGCATTGAGCCTGGCGTGTATTTCCGCATCGCTCTTGGCGGTGTCACCGGTCACCAGACCTTTGCCAGTGACTGGGGCGTATTGGTGAAGCCTGAGCAGTTGAACGATGTCATGGTCGCTCTGCTGCGCGTCTTTATCCAGTTCGGTGACCGCACCAACCGCAAGAAAGCACGCTTCAAGTATGTGATCGAAGTCAAGGGCCTCGATGGGGTGCTCGTGGAAACTGAAAAGCTGCTGAAATTCAAGCTCACCCGCCTTGCGCCAGATTCACCATGCCAGGCAAAGCGTGAATTTTCCCAGCAGGGGCATTCCCACGTCGGCACCTTCCCGCAGAAGCAGGAGGGGCTGGTTTACATCGGTACCAGCGTTCCTGTGGGTCAAATGACCGCCAAGCAGCTCGATCGCATCGCTGATCTGGCAGACAGCTATGGCTCAGGTGAGATCCGGCTCACGGTCTGGCAGAACTTCATCATTCCGAACATCAAAACGGCCTACGCTGCCACCGTGGCGAAGTCGTTGAAAAAGCTCGGCTTTCCCAGCGAGCAGTCGAATCTCAATAGCGGCTTCGTGGCCTGCACCGGCAACAAGTATTGCAAATTCGCCGCCAGCGACACCAAAGGTCACGCCATCGCCATGATGGAGTACCTCGACAAGCACGTGAAGCTCGACCACCCCGTGAATATTCACTTCACCGGTTGCGCCCACTCCTGTGCCCAGCACTTCATGGGCGACATCGGCCTGCTCGGCACCAAGGTGAAATCCGAAAGCGGGGAAGGCTACCACATAACAGTGGGTGGCGGCTTCGGCGAGAATCGCAAAATCGGCCGCCAGATCTTCAGTGGTGTGGCCTTTGAATCGCTCGGCACCACGTTGGAGGCGATGCTCAAGGGCTATCTGAGCCAGCGCACCACAGGCGAAACTTTTCACTCCTTCTGCAATCGGCATACAGTCGGTCAGTTGCAGGTGGTGTTCAGCTCTGAGTCATGATTCGCGATCTGGAGCGCTCGATATCAGGTGGCGGTTCCGCCATCGGCATCATCGACGCCGCTCTCCGTGAGCAGCAGACCCTGCGCACTCCCGTCGCTCTCTTCGCTGACGAATACGATTCAAAGTCCGTCCGCGAGCGCTTCACGCATCTCATTCCTCTGAGCAAACCGAATCCGGGTGAGCAGTATGCCTTTGAGGTCAATCTCGATGCCTGTACCGGCTGCAAAGCCTGCGTGGCGGCATGTCATTCCCTGAACGGACTCGATGACGATGAAAGCTGGCGCGACATGGGCCTGCTCGTCGGCACGCGCAAGCAGCCGTATCTCCAAACCGTCACCACCGCCTGCCATCACTGCGCAGAGCCTGCCTGTGCGGATGGCTGCCCGGTCCTGGCCTATGACAAAGACGCCGTCACCGGCATCGTTCGTCACCTCGATGATCAATGCATCGGCTGCAGCTACTGCATTTTGAAATGCCCGTATGAGGTGCCGAAGTTCAATCTGAAGCGCGGCATCGTGCGGAAGTGTGACATGTGCCAGGGCCGTCTCGCTGAAGGTGAGGCCCCCGCCTGTGTTCAGTCCTGCCCAAACGAAGCCATCAAAATCAAGGTCGTCAGGCTCGATGCCGTGCCAGATCGTGGTAGCATCATCACCGGCGCATTTGATTCAAGCTACACGCGGCCCACGACGACCTATGCTTCTTCCCAGCCGCCTCCCGCAGCCGCCAGACCTGCGGATGCGGGCCGTCTGGATCTCGATCATGGGCATGATCCACTCGCATGGATGCTCGTGCTCACTCAAATGAGTGCCGGTGCCTTCATCGGCTGCTCCATTGCCATGTGGATGAATTTGATCACGTTGCAGCAGGCTGCCATCAGCAGCGCAGCCGCCCTCGTGGTTGGCCTGGCGGGCGTCGCTTTGAGCACCCTGCATCTGGGGCAGCCGTTGAAAGCCTGGCGCGCATTTCTCGGCTGGCGCAAATCATGGCTCTCACGCGAGATCATGGCCTTCGGCGCCTTGCCCCTCGGTGGTCAGGCGATCTTTGCCACCTGGTGGCTTGGAAACTTTGACTGGATGCGGCTCGCTGTCACGGGCACTGCCGCAACTGCCGTCGTCGCCGTCTGTTGCTCGGTGATGGTCTATGTGGACACGCGCAGACCTTTTTGGTCGCTGCCGAATGTGGCTGCCAAATTCCTCGGCACCATGCTTCTCCTCGGTGCCGGATTGTGTGCCGCCGTTTGGAGTTGGTCCGGCATGGCCATGGCTTCGACGGCGTTGGCATTCACCTTGGTATTCCGTTGGAGCTTGTCGTGCTGGGAGATCTCAGGTTATCGTCATGCCTTGCTTGATGAGACCTGTCCCTGGCATAAATCCGCACGCGTGTTGCACAAGCACCTCTCGCGGCAAATCGAAATGCGTGCACTGCTTCTCATCGCCACCGGATTGCTCATTCCCGTTTTGATCGCCGCCGGCGCTTCCCAGCGTTGGATGTTCGCTCTCTCGCTGCTGCTCACGTTTGGCAGCCAGTTGGTCGAACGGTTTTACTTCTTCACCGCCGCCGCAGGCTCAAAAATGCCCGGGAACTGACCATGATGAAACTTCCAGCCATGACCTTGCGCGAATGGGCAGGCCCGCTCACGGCCGATCTCGTGCGTGAACCCGCCAGGTTTGGTCTGGGGCAGGTGCCATCCCCTCTGCTGCCGGATGCGACGACCACCGCAATCTGTGGTTTTTGTTCCACCGGCTGCGGTCTTAAAATCCACCTCAAGGATGGCTCAGCCGTCAATCTCACACCGGATCCCGACTATCCGGTCAATCTGGGCACCGCCTGTCCCAAGGGCTGGGAGGCGCTCAGCGTCCTGGACGCGCCGGATCGTGCGAGGATGCCTTTGCTCCACGGCAAAGAGGTCGATTGGGACACCGCACTCCGCTACTTCTGCGACCAGATGCGCAGGGTCCTCGACAATCACGGCCCTGAAGCTGCCGCATTTCTCAGCACCGGGCAGATCATGTTTGAAGAAATGGCCTTCCTCGGTGCTCTCGCAAAATTTGGCATGGGCATGATCCACGGCGACGGCAACACCCGCCAGTGCATGTCCACCGCTGTCACCGCTTATAAGGAGAGCTTTGGTTTTGACGCGCCCCCTTTCACGTATGCCGACTTCGAAGAAAGCGACGTGCTCGTCTTCATCGGTGCCAATCCATGCATCGCCCATCCCATCATGTGGCAGCGGGTGCTGCGGAACAAACGCCACCCCGAGATCATCGTCGTCGATCCCCGCACCACGGAGACGGCCATGGCCGCCACTCAGCATTATGCCATCAAACCCAAAAGCGATCTCACGCTCCTCTACGGTCTCGCCCATCTCATCATCCGAGATGGCGGTGTGGACACCTCCTTCGTGGAGCAGCACACCAGTGGCTTTGATGAATTCCAACGTTTCCTCACAGACTTCCATCCTGCGCGCGTCTCGCAGGAAACGGGCATTAGTGTGCATCGCCTCGTTCATTTCGCGCAGACCATCATCTCCGGCACGCCTCGCGTCTCCTTCTGGTGGACGATGGGAGTCAATCAAGGCCACCAGGCAACCCGCACCGCACAGGCCATCATCAATCTGGCCTTGATGACCGGAAACATTGGCAAGCCTGGCACCGGGGCCAATTCCATCACGGGTCAGTGCAATGCGATGGGCTCACGCCTCTTCTCCAACACCACCAACCTGCTTGGAGGTCACGATTTCCGCAATCCTCGGCATCGTGAGAAAGTCGCCGCCGCCACGGGCATTCCGGTCGGGCGCATTCCTGACCGGCCCAGCCTGGCTTATGATCAGATCATCAAAGCTGCTGACGAAGGCAAGGTGAAGGCTCTCTGGTTTGTGGCCACCAATCCCAGCCACTCGTGGATCGATCAAAACGAAATCAACCGCGTGCTCGACAAGCTCGACTTCCTGGTCGTGCAGGACATGTACTGCACCACCGAAACGGCGAAGCGTGCTCATCTGGTGCTGCCTGCCGCAGGCTGGGGTGAAAAAGAAGGCTGTTTCATCAACAGCGAACGCCGAGTTGGTTACAGCCCCAAAGTACGCCGTTCTCCGGGGCAGGCGCTGGCGGACTTTCACATCTTCCGTCTCATCGCCCATTACTGGGGTTGCGATGATTTGTTCCGGGGTTGGAGCAGCCCTGAGGCCGTCTTCCGTGTGTTGCAACGTTGCACCGAAGATCAGCCCTGTGACATCACCGGCATCAATGGCCATGAGATGCTGCGCAAATCCGGCGGCGTGCAGTGGCCGCTTACCCGGGCTCAGGCCTCCAAGTTTGAACCTTCAAGCTGGAAGGAACGCCGCTTGTTTGAGGATAAGAAATTTTTCACTCCCGATCAGCGGGCGAAGTTTGTCTTTGATGCACCGGAGGCCGCACCGGAGCAGAGCAATGACGAGTATCCGCTGATTTTGATCACCGGGCGTGGCACCAGCGCGCAGTGGCACACGGAGACCCGCACCGGAAAGTCTGCGGTGCTGGCGAAAATGATCCCCGAGGAACTCATGCTCGATTTGAATCCACTGGATGCTGCACGCCTCAAGGTCCGCAATGGCATGAAAGTCCGCGTCATTTCCAAGCGTGCAGAACTGACTGCCAAAGCACGGCTGACCACTTGTGTTTCCCCCGGTGAAGTGTTTTTGCCCATGCACGACAACCGCGTGAACCAGCTCACCCATGCGTCGTTTGATCCCCACAGCCGCCAGCCGAGCTATAAGCACTCGGCAGTGCGTGTCTGTTTGTGATCTATCCCGGCGCGGCTGTTCAGCTCTCCTCGCAGTCGTCCGGCAAAACGCAGCGCCCTATCGACGACAAGGACTATTTTAGCGGGGCTTCCAGAAAGAACAATAACGAGAGGGGGCATCCATGTCGCATTCTGCCCATCACACTCAAATCCCTACATCCGCACTGCCGGGCCAGTGCGAAAAAGCAGTAATGAACTTCATGGCCTCGATTTTGAACGAGCAGCTCAAACAACAGCAGGAGGGTATTGCAGAAGCCATCGCCCAGCCGTTGTGGCAGAAAGCGGCTTCTTTTGCAGCCTTTGTCCATGCGGCGGAGGTTCGTGACGGCAAAATATCGCCTTCCTTGGTCAAGGCCACTCGCGTGGCTCTCACCGTCGCCTCCGTGTATCACTGTCAGGAACCACCGGTGCTGGCCGCAGCTCTCCTGCACAACGTTCTCGAAAAGTCAGAGGTCTCCTTTGATGAGCTTTGCAATCAATTCGGATGCCAGATTGCCATGCGTGTTCAGCGTTTAAGCCGCGAGCCGGAATTAAACACCGATCTGCATTTGAAACGGTTGCACTCGTGTGACTGGCAGACACGGCTGATCAAACTGGCCGATGCCGCCGACACCCTTGATCATGATGATGAGGAACTGGAGCGCCGCATCATGCACACCACCCAGGTGATGGAACTGGCTTTTGGCGATGAAGAGCCCGTTCAGCGCGCGCAGCGTCATCTCACGGAACTGCTGCAAAATGTGCGGCTGCATTCGGAGGTACAATCCACAGACGCTGACTCGTTCATCTGAACGATCAGGCTGCCACTCGCGCAGCCTGCCATGAACAGCAAGCTCCGCTACCCTAGCGCCCCTTCGTCCCAAACGGCTCCGGAGTGTCGGCAAAAAACTCGCCCACGTCGCCATCCGGCATGCCGTGGTTGCGGATGCCTTCCAGCCTGCGGCGGCTGCCGCGTTCGCTGCCAGGGCGGTTGGCCGTGCGCTGTACCAGCTCGGTGATGACCGGGGCGGCTATGGCCGCGCTGGCGGCCAGCAGGGTCAGCGCGATCACGTTCGAAGATCCACGGCGCATGCCCCGGCCAAACAGGATGCCCAGTGCACAACCAGCGGCGGCAGGAGCAATGAGTGAGGCATAGGTTTCGTAGCCGGGAGCGGAGAGGTTTTCTTTCATAAGTAAACATAACCTCTCCGTGAGAATCACCAAAGAGGAATTTGCCCGCATCCTGCTTTCCGGCTAATGAAAGGCAGTCCACAATAAACTCTGCTCATGTCCCAAGCCGCACCCAAAAATCGTTACGCTCTAATCCTCGCAGGAGGCAGCGGCCAGCGCTTCTGGCCCATCAGCCGCGATGCCTTGCCCAAACAGTTGCTCAAACTTTTTGGCGAAAAAACCCTGCTCGAGCTCACCATTGAGCGCCTCGACGGCTTCGTGCCCAAGGAAAACATCCTCATTCTCACCAACAAGCAGCAGGAAGCCTCCGTGCGTGCACTGGTAAAAGATCTGCCTCCGGAGAACATCGTCGCCGAACCCGAAAAGCGCGATACCGCCCCCGCCATCGCCCTCGCCGTCGGCTGGGTCGTCTCCCGTGATCCCACCGCCACCATGATCGTTCTCCCTGCCGATCACCTGATCAAAAATCATGCCGAGTTTCAGCGCGTCCTCTCCAACGCCGCCCTCGCCGCCGAAAACAGCGGCAGCCTGGTCACCGTGGGCATCACCCCCACCTGGGCCTGCCCCAGCTACGGCTACGTCGAGCGCGGCCGCCGCGCCAGCATCGGCGGGCTCGATGACCTCCCCGTTTGGGAAGTTGCCCGCTTCCGTGAGAAACCCAATCCCGATCTGGCTGAGCACTTCATCAGCCAGGGCACCTTCCTCTGGAATGCCGGCATGTTCATCTGGACCATCCCCGCCATTTTCAGCGAACTCAGCCGCCACTGCCCCGTGCTGGCCGATTTCATCTCCGAACTCCGCGGCTCCAAGGACTTCAGCGCCACCGTGGACAAACAGTTCGGCAAGCTGCCCAAGCTCTCCATCGACTACGCCCTCATGGAGCGTGCCTCCCGCGTGCTCAACATCGAGTCCACCTTCGACTGGGATGACGTCGGCAACTGGACCAGTGTGGGCCGCTATCTCGAAACCGACAGCGATGGCAACCAGCACAACTGCGCCCTCTCCCAGCAGGATTCCCTGAACAACATCGTCTTCACCCAGACCGGCCAGCACGTGGCCCTCATCGGTGTGCAGGATCTCATTGTCGTCGCCTCCAAAGACGGTCTCCTCGTCGCCACCCGCAGCAAGGCCGAGAACATCAAAAAAATCGTCGATGGTCTCCCCAAGGAACTGCGCTGAGGTCCCGTCTCATGCCGCGCATCCTCGCCATCGATCACGGCACCGTGCGCATCGGTCTCGCTCTCAGTGACGAGACCGAGATCGTCGCCAGCCCTTTCAAAACGATCGATGCCACCCATGAGCCCGAGCGCACCCTCGCTCGCATCGTGCAGGAGAAGCGCATCGCCAAAATCGTCATCGGCATGCCCTTCCGCATGAGCGGAGAAAAAGGCAGCGCCGCAGAGCGCGTCGAAAAATTCGCCCTCAGCCTCGGCAAGGAGTTGCAGCATTCGGTGCCCATCGAGTTCGTCGATGAACGCCTCTCCTCCGTCGAAGCCGAGGCCTCCATGTCCCGCGCCGGCATCACCGGCAAAAAGGAGCGCAACGAGATCGTCGATCAGCTCGCCGCCGTCGTCATCCTCCAGGAATATTTGAACCAGCAGCGCGGCCCCGAAGGCTTCCT
>CAILZI010000172.1 GCA_903838675.1 uncultured Verrucomicrobiota bacterium | reverse complement strand
CGCCGCCGCTGCTGCCACCGATCTGCCCGCGCTGCTGCAGACCTGCGTCACGGGCGGCAGTCCGGACAAGCTCAGCGTCGAGTACGATGCGGCGCTGCGCTACCTCGCCTGCCAGCGTGGCATCGGCCTCCAGATCCTCAGCGCCGTCCTTGCGGAAAACGCCGCGCGTGTACTCAGCGCCCCCGCTGCTTCGCCCCTTGAAAAAATCACCGCTTTGCAGCAGGCAGGCAAGTTTGTGCAGGCGCGTGATCTTGCTGTGGATGAGGCTTGCCGCTTGCAGAAAAAGCAGCCGAGAGGTTACAGCCCCGCCGCCGCCGGCTTATGGGTCACAGCCTCGCAGATCGAGGTCACCCTCGGCCAGCACGCAAAAGCCATCGATTACGCGGCCCTCGCGGTGGACATCCTTGAGCTCCCGCTGAGAGAGCCCCCCGCAGCAGGCATGCCTCCAGGCTGGGCCGCCGCATGCTATCAGCAGGGCCTCGCACTCATCGCCGCGCATCAGGGCACCGAGGCCCAGGCGCTGTTTGAACAACTTCTCCGCCATCAGTACGCTGCCGTTGGCCCTGCGCACCCCACCGTGCTGCAGACCCGCATCGCTCTCGGCACCTGCCTGCTCCAGCAGCAGAACCGTGATCCGCTTGATCCCAAGGACGACAGTCTCACCGCCGACTGCGTGCGCCACCTCGGCGCAGAGCACCCCATCACCCTCGCCAGCCGCATGCACCACGTTGCCGTGCGGCGCGCCCATCCGCTGGCCTATGACATGGGCAAGGAAATCGTGCAGGAGATGCGCGAGATCGTCGCCATCCAGCAGCGCGTGCTCGGCCCCATGCACCCCGCCACGCTGGCCAGCCGGCTGCAGCTCGCCGCAGACATACCCCACCAGTATGGCATGGGCTGGCTGGAGGCCTCTGCGCAGGAGTACCAGGAAGTGCGGCTCATCCAGCAGCGCGTGCTCGGCGCAGACCACCCCGCCACACTGGACACCCGCGAGAAGCTGGTGGACATGCGGAGTCGCTTTGCGCAGGACGCCGAGACCGAGCAGGAAAGCCGCGCCGTGCTTGCTGAGAGAGAGCGCCAGCTCAGCCCCGCGTATGCAGGCGCTCTCACCTCCCTGGCCACCCGCGAGAGGCAGGCCCTCAGCGCCCGCACCCAACTCGCCGAAGTCCTCTATTCCCAGCACAACATCGCCGCGGGCAATCAGGAACTCCGCACCGTGCTGCACACGCAGGAGCGCACCCTTGGCCCGGACCACCCGGACACCCAGGCCACCCGGCAGCGCCTCATCAGCATCCTGCTCAGCTTCCAAGACGCCGCTGCTGCGGAGCAGGAGATCCGCGCGCTCCATCAGTCCCAGCAGCGCACCCTCGGCGAGTGGCATTCCACCACCCTCGCCACCCTCCGCTCACTCATCGAGCCCCTGGAAATGCAGCACCAAGGAGACAAAGTGCTGGAGGTTTACCGCGCCGTTTATCAGATCAAGCAGCGCACCCACGGTGGGAGTGATTCCGGCACCCGCTTCAGTCAGGAGGAACTCATCCGCGCCCTGCACGCCGCGCACCGCCACGCTGAGACCGAGCCCGAATACGTGATGCTCATGCAGGTGGGCAAAGACGCCCCCGCCGCAAAACGCAGGCAGCGCGACGCCCTCTGGCTCGCCAAAGCCGGCGCCTCAGAGGGGCTGGGCAAATACACCGAGGCCGAGCCGCAGTACCGCGCCCTGCTGCGCGTGCAGGAGCAGGAGGCCGGCCCGCAGGCCCCCGAGGTCGCACCCACCTGCTACCGCCTCGCCCTCTGCCTCAAAGCCCAGAAGAAGCTGCGCGAAGCCCTCCCATACATGCAGCGCGCCGAGCAGCTCTGGGCCAGCCTCTCCGGCCCCGCAGACCCCGATGCTCTTGAAGCCAAAGCCCAGCGCGAGAGGATCGAGGCGGAGATGAAGTAGGGGGCGTGGGTTGGGCACAGGCACCACCTGCCACAAACTACCACAACACATGATCCAACCGCAGACTGCCCTCCCCCCACCTCATGCAGCGGCCCGGGCCAGTCGCCAGAAATTCAAATTCTCTGAATGCCCTGATCAGGGCCAGAAGCGCCCCGCGCACACTTCCTCCTAGAAAACAAGAAACCATGCCAGGCGTTTGGTGGAACATGCGCGTCGCAAAGTCCTGCCTCACAAGGCTTCAGGCCGCGCCCTGCGTTGCGGCCCTAGGCGCGCGGGTACTGAGCAGCACGCGGCTGCCATGCACGGCAGTCCGCTCATGGCAGTTCAGTTCATACCTTCAGCCGCCCAGCTACAATCCGGACGGTTCTGCACTTCCAGCGCAGCCCCCATGCCCCGGTCTCTCCTCCCAACCCCGTGCCTCGGACACTCAGGCCAGCGCTGAGTCAGGGAGTTGAAAATGAATCGTTGGGGCGTCTTGATGTGACTGAATGCCTGGCAACTTTCCACTGGCGGTGTAGGTCTTTGAGGGTGATGCGTGGCATATACCATGGACTGGCGTCTTCTGGTGCATGCATGGCGGTGCTGGATGCGGAGCCGTGGCCGTCATCAGCATCCTCATCAGGCTCGTGCTCCGCAGGGCCTTCCTCCTCGGGGGTCCAAGAGTGGCGTGCGGCGGGCATGAGCGGGGAGGGGGATGTCGGCGGGCCAGACTCGTTGCGCGGGCGCAGGTTGCCGTCTTCATCCATGAAGTGCTGCGGGCTGCTCTGATTGAACTGATGACGGACGACATCGAAGACGCCGCTGGCCTTTGACTGCTGCCCCCCCAGGCAGCAGATAACTCAGCGCACTTCTTTCTTCACCGCACCGCCGCCGTCTGACGGCTTGCGCTTCCCATAGACCTCGGGCAGCGCGAGGTGTGCCGTCTGGGTGAGGAGCGTGGCGCCAAAGCGCTTCTCCGGGCCGGAGCTGGTGGTGAAGAGATCCTGCGTGGCGGCAAAAAGGAGCAGGTCGCCGCGGAGCAGCGCCACGTGGCCCAGTTCTTTTCCCTGCGCGTCCATCCAGAAAAAGTGCAGGCTGGAGCTGAAGATGTGGCCGGCGTCGTTCCTTTCGGTGATGCCGAGATAGTCGGGCTTCTCCGAGAGGAAGCTCTCCTTGAGCGCCTGCAGCGCGGCGGTGTCTGACGCGGTGAAGTCCACATCGTGGGTGGTGTCGGTCTCCACATCCGTGTACCAGCCTTTCATCCTGCATGCGGCAGCCTTGGCAAAGAGACCCTGCACCAGATCCTGGTAGTCCGGCAGGGAGGGCGTTTTAAAGTAGCGGGGCAGCGCGAAGCGGGCCGCCCGTGTGAGGAGCGTGATGTTACTCTGGCTGCTCGGGACTTTGCTGACGAGGAAAACGTCATGCGTGGTCATAAACTCCAGCCTTTCATCATTCAGCAAGGAGACGCTGCCCAGTTCCTTTCCCTGCGGGTCCTTCCAGATGAAATGCAGGCGGGAGGGGCGGGTGATGTGGATGGGGTCCCCGTTGGTGCGCTCCTTATAGCGGGGTTTCTCAAAGAGAAAGATCTCCTTCAGGGCCTGCAGCGCGGCGGCGTCTGAGGCTGTGAAGTTCACATCATAGGGGAGGATCTTCCCTATGGCATAGCTGCCCTGGATGCTGCAGGAGGCCGCCGTGGAGAAGAGCTCCTGGATGATGGCCTGGTAGTCCGGCTGCGGCGGGGGCTTGCGCCACCCGGGGTCAACCAGACGGGTGATGCCCAGCCACAGGGTGAGGTCGGCACCATCGAGACCGCGTGAGTTGGTGCTGAAATAACTGTCACCATTGAGACCGATCAATTCTCTGTCCACCAGCTCCGCATAGGCCAGCGGAGCACCCTGCGCATCCAACCAGGTGAACTTGTAATGGCTGTTCCCATTGGAAGAACTTGTTTCAGGGTCGGTCTCTTTGTCAGGGTCGATCTTTTTGTCAGGGTCTTTCACATGGCGAAAGAGGGCTTTTTCGTGCAGGAAGATCCGCTTCAGCTCCTGAAGTGCCGCAAGATCCGGCGTGGTGTAGTCGATCCTGCTCTCCTCTTCCGGTCTTGAATTATGGAAGCCGGTGATTTTACACGAAGCCGCCTTCGCAAAGAACCCGCTGACGATGCGGCGATAGTTGGGTGTGTCGGCGGGGGTATCAAAGGTCAAGTAGTTGGCAAAGTTCGCCGCCTTCCTGAGAAACGTGAGATTTTTTTTCCACGGCACAGAGCTGAGGCTGGAGAGCAGGCTGCCATTGATGAGGAGCCTGTCTCCCTCCAGCAGCTCGGCGCGGCCCAGCTCTTTTTGCTCCACGTCCACCCAGGTGAAGTTCAGCCTGCTGGAGGAATACTCGCCGAGGTGCGGAGGAATGTCTCTGCCGAGATAGCGCGGCTTCTCCGCGAGAAACATGTCTTCCAGCTTCTGCCGGGACGGCGCTTTCGTCACGATGCGTTCAATGTCGTAATCGGTGCCATCCACCACGTAGCCGGTGATCTTGACCACATCCGCTTTTTTAAAGAGGTCATTGACCAGAGTCTGGTAGTCCGGCGCGGGCGCATCATCCGCCGCGTGGGTGCCTGTGGTTGGCAGCAGCAGCAGGGCCATGAGCCATGCGAAGAGGGATGAGCTAAGAGCGTGCTTCATGGTCGCTCAGTTCTTTTTTGGCGGATTCGCTCCAGTCGGCGGCGTGACTGCTTTGCTTGGAGAGGCTTTGTCCACTTCCTTTGCGATGAAGTCAAAAAAGTCCGGCGCTTTCATGAGTTTTAATGTTCCAAGGACTGGCTTGAGTTCAGGCACCGCCTTGGCCAGGTCTTCAAGGTTGCGGGCTTTGACAGCACTCTTGTCATCGATGAGCCAGTAAAAAGGTTCCTTGGACTGGGTGTATTTGACAAGCTCATCAAATGACATGTTTGGATTTTCTGAAGGCGCGTAGCCGATCAGGAGCATTTTTCTGCCGGTCCTGAGCTGTACCAAACATCCTTGGTCAATCTCCTTGATCAGGTCCCGTTCCAACACATCGCCAATGGCATTCGCCTCTTCGGGTTCCTCCCCAGGCTTTGCTGTGACGAGATCGAGCTGGTAACTTCGCGTTCCGTCATCCGCAGGAAACCGATACTGAAACAGCGCTACATCATCAAACACATACAGCACCTCGATATCGCCATCCGAAGTCTTATGGTGGCGTTGAAGTTCATAGGGCGTGAGGCACAGTGCCGCAGCGGCACTCAGGAGCAGCGCTGCCAGACCAAGTCTACCTGCGCGGCGGCGGGGGAGAAGGAGGCGGTGGGTAGGTTCCAACATCGGTGAGGATTTGTGCGGTTGGCTGCAGCGAAGTCTGGCTGAACTTGATGGGATCTGAAGTGACGGCGAACCCTGTGCCTGGAATACGTGACATGAGCAAAGTCTTAAGCTGACCTGATTGTGTCCTCCCCTGATAGGGGCCGCGATCAACACCAGCAACCATGTCATTAACCGCCCTCTCTGCTTCTTTGTCAACGATGTCAAAATCGTAGGTGTCGTTGACAGTAAACGTCCCCTCCACTTTCCACGCTGGAACCATTTTTCCATTTCACAGCCATCCCATAGGCCGTGCCGAATGAGGGGCAAGCGTTGAAGTAACGAGGGAGAGAGGCTCGAAAGTGGCGGAGGGCGAGTTGCGGTTTGG
>CAILZI010000171.1 GCA_903838675.1 uncultured Verrucomicrobiota bacterium | reverse complement strand
GGACGATGCCAGACACTCAGGAGTGGCATTTTGACGTTCTGGACGAGCGTGAGAAATTGCTGGCAGCCGGGGAGACGGAGTTAATCAGTTTGGAACAATTCTCCAAAGAACTGCGCGAGGAGTTGTCATGACTGGATTGCGCAGCCCAGTTCTATGCATATCCTTTGACCATGACACTCGCCGCCGATCCACCCATTGAGATTCCGTTGGAACGTCTGACCGGACCACAGAAGTGGGATTTGTTCCAGGCGCTGTGGGATGATCTAAGCGCGAATAAGGACGATGAAAGCCGCTCACCCGACTGGCATGCAGATGTTCTGAGCGAACGCCTGGAACGTGAGGAGCGGGGTGAGGCCGTGTGGCGCAGTGTGGACGAAACCTTTGACCGAATCCGTGCCCAGATTGCTCATGGTCGTAAGAATTGAGGACTGCGCCGAGCGTGATTTGCTGAATGGATTCTGGTTCTATGAAGACCAGGAGGCTGGGTTGGGAGAATATTTTCTGACCAAAATCCGCGAAGAAATTCTGGAACTGGCCGGATGCGGCGGGGTTCATCGCAAGCGTCATGGCTTTCATTTCTGCCCTGCACGGCGCTTTCCCCATGGCTTTTATTATCGAATCAGCGGCGAGACTGTGAAAGTTTACGCCGTTCTGGATTGCCGCCGTAATCCGCGCTGGTTGCGCAAACAGCTAGATCGCCGCTAATACCCCGAAAAGATGCCCGCCTTCACCTACACTGCACTCACCACCACCGGCCAGACCGTCACAGGTTCAGTCACCGTGGCATCGCGTGCGGAGGCCTTTCGGAAGATCGAAGCGCAGGCGCTCACGCCGGTAAAGGTCACTCAGGAGGAAAAAGCGGGGGCGGCCAAGGCAAAACTCACAGCAGATGCGGGTCCGGTGAAATTGAAGCGTGCCCAGCTCATCCTGTTCACGGAAGAACTCGCCGACCTGCTGGATGGCGGCCTGCAGATCGACCAGGCTTTTCGTGTGATGCAGGAACGGCAGGAATCGGGAGCGTTGCGCATCATTGCCAGCACGATGCGCAACGAACTGCGCGAAGGCTCATCGGTGGCCAAAGCGCTCCGGAAGGCTTCGCCAAGCTTCGATGATCTTTACTGCAATCTCGCCGCTGCCGGCGAAGTGAGCGGCTCGCTGCCGAGCATCCTGCGTCGTCTGGCCAACAATCTCGCGGTGATGGCTGACCTTCAAGCCAAGGTGACACAAGCCATGATCTATCCGGCGTTCCTCATCGGTGCCTGTATTGTGCTCATGGTGGTGTTCATGACCTTCATGGTGCCGCAGATCATGGATTTGATGGGCAAAAACGGGCAGAAGCTCCCGGCGGCCACGCAGCTTCTCATCGGTTTCAATCAATTCATGGGCCAGTGGTGGTGGGCCATCGGCGCAGCCATCACCGCCGGTGTGCTGACTTTTCGTGGCTACATCTCCAGCCCTGCAGGCCGGATGTGGTGGGATGAGACCAAGCTCAACCTCCCGTTGTTCGGCCCCATCATGAGCATGCGTTTTTACGCACAGTTCGCGCATTCGCTGGGCAACCTGATCACCAATGGTGTGCCTCTGCTGAACAGCATCCGCCTCGTTTCCAAGATTTCTTCGAACGTCTTCATCCAGTCACTGCTCGCCAAGGTCACCACCCTCGTCTCCGAAGGTGCTCCCCTTTCCAACACCCTGCGCAAGGTCGGCAGCTTTCCGCTGCTGCTGGCGGACATGATCGCCGTGGGCGAGCAGACCGGCCAGCTCGGCAAATCGATGGAAAAATGCGCCACTCGTTACGACAAGGAGCTCGACAAGCGTATTAAACGCATGACGTCGATGATCACGCCCATCATCCTCATTGTCATGGCTGTCATGGTCGGCACGGTGGCCTACTCCATCGTGGCCGCCATCGCCCAAAGCGTCACCGGCATCCGTGGCGGTGGCTAAAGTTGGCGAAACCAACCTCATTTCATCCTGTTCATACCCCCATAAATCCTGTTCAATCGTCTCGTTATGAAAATCCGCACATCGAACCCCAAAACACGCCCTGCCGCCGCCTTCACGCTCATCGAAATCGTGATCACGCTGACCATCATTGCCATTCTGGCCTCCGGCTCGATTTACCTGCTCAAAGGCCAGATCGACTCTGCCAAGGACACCCGGGTGGACAGCGATTTGCAGGCCATCGGACTGGCGCTGCAATCCTATGAATCCCGCGCGCTGCGCATGCCCACGACCGAGCAGGGACTGATGGCACTGGTGGAAAAACCCACTCTGGAGCCGATCCCTGAAAACTACCGTGCATTCATGGAAGAGCTGCCAAAAGACCCATGGGGCCTGCCTTACAAGTACCGCTTCCCAGCACAGAAATCGAAGAAGCCTTATGATCTTTGGACGGCTGGACCTGACGGCCAGGATGGCACGGATGACGACCTTGGAAACTGGAAGAAGACGGCGGCCAAATGACCCATGAAACCTGCATGCCGAAGCACGAAGACCAGCCATGACGCGAGTGATGCCCTCACCACCCGTCATGACTCCTTCATTCGGCAGGGGACGGCAGCTTCGGCACGTGCGTTCACGCTCGTTGAGATCGTCATTGCCCTGACCATCGTGGCGGTGCTGGCCGCGGCGACGGTGCCGATGCTGAAGGGCTTCCAGGAAGAACGACTGGCACGCGAGCCGATCACGGCGCTGCTGAAGCTGGCACGTGAAGCGCGGATGCGTGCGATGCAGGAGAAGCGACCTTATCAGGTGGCTTTCCATGCCACCGGATTCACGGCATCCCGGTATTTCAATCCGTACCTGCAGCTCGCAGAACTGAACGAATTTCTCACGGCGGCGGACACTGCTCCCACCGTGGAAAGTACAGTCGAACAGGGCGAAAAAACCGATCTCGACAATGGCGGTGGTTCCAACAAGACCACCGAGCTGCCACTGGCACCGCCGCCCCCCAAGTACGACGAACACTGGTCGGAGAACTATGAACTTCCAAAGGAGGTGAAGTACCAGATTCAGCATTGGTACGATGCTGAACCCACCCCGATCGAGGGTGAGATGGTCAAGCTGTGGGTGTTTCAGCCCAGCGGCGTCTGCCAGCCGCTGAAAGTTCATGTCGAAGGCCCCTCCTCGACGTTTGACGTCGAATTCGCAGCACTCACCGCAGACATCGTGAAAGAAACCGTGGATCTGAGATGAAAACGAAATTCCATCGTCCGGTTTCGCGTGGCTACATTCTTTTCGAACTGGTGCTGGCGCTGACGATTTTTTCCATCGCGGTGCTGGGACTGGCGAAGTCACTGAACCAGGCGCTGGAGACGGCCAACCTGCTGAAGCGTGACCAGATCATCCGCATCGGCATGCGCAACGTGTTCGAAGAGCTCAGGAACAAACCGCTCGCGAAGATGACCACCACCATCATGGACACGACCTATGGCATCACCTACGCCAGCACCACGGAAGCCCTGTCTCTGAAGACCACCAATGGCAGCATTTTGAGTGACATGTACAAACTCACCATCCACGCGACCTCGTCATTCGACGGTGTGCCGCAGGAGGACACCCTCGACGTCTATGTTTACAAGCCCGCCCAGCCATAGACGGCGTTCCGCCTTCACCTTGATCGAGGTGGTGATCGGCATCACCATGCTCTCGATGATCACAGCCACGCTGTTTGCGATCATCCGCGGTTCGGTGCGCGGGGCGGCGGAGATCGAGCACATTCAACGTGAGAGCGATTCCATGAACCGCTACATTGAACTGTGCCGCCGCACCTTTGCCACGCTGCCGAGCACGGCCACGCTGGCCTTGAAAATGGTTCAGACCACGGAGCCCGTGATTCAGGAACTGACCATCACCGGCTCACCGGACTGCTTTCCTTTTGGCAGCAATCCGATCACCATGAAGGACACCCTCCTGACCCTGCGCCCTTACCCAGATGCGCTCGTGGACGACAACCAAAAGCCACTGAACTACCTCAGTCTCTCGCGTGAGGATCTCATCCCGCAGACCGGCGACATGAAATCCGGCATTCAACAGACCACGACCGGAATTTATGCACCGGACACGCAGGGCCGCTACTGGATGCCGCTGCTGCCGGATGTGGTGTCGTTCAAATGGCGCTTTTATGTCGAGAAGGAGCAGACGTGGTATGAAGAATGGAGCAAGTCCGCCTGGCCGGATCTTATTGAAGGACAGCTGGTGATGAAAAACCGCACCCTGCCGGTGCGCATGGTTTTCAGCCTGCCGGTGCTGACCTTGGTCGCAGGGAGGGCTCCGGCAGCCAATGGCAACACCAGCAATCAACCGGTGGGTGCCACCGGCGGCGGCGTAAATAACACTCAGGGCGGCCAAGGTGGTGGGCAAGGCGGCCAGGGCGGAGGCGGACGTGGTGGACCGGGCGGTGGCGGCGGGGGCCCTGGAGGAGGTGGAGGAGGACCTCCCGGCGGAGGACCTCCCGGTGGTGGACCTCCTGGAGGTGGACCTCCTGGAGGTGGTGGCGGACCACCCGGTGGCGGAGGAGGAGGCCCCGGAAGATGAAAACGCCAATTCAAACTCCTTTTCGCAACTCCCGTTCCACTTCGGCACCGGGTTCAGCTCTCATGCTGATGATCTGGGCCATCCTGCTCATGTCTGTCACGGTCATGGGCGTGGTGGAATACATCGCCTACAGTGCGGAAGAATCCAAACAGGCAGCCTATGATTTCCGCGCCTTGCATCTCGCAGAGAGCGGCATCGCCGTCGGTCTGCATCCCAGCACGCGGCGTGGTGACATTGTGATGAAGCAAAAGGTGGGGCCTGACAGCGGCTTTGATGTGGTCATCAACTACGAAGGCGCGCGCATTCCCATCAACTACATCACGGATGAGCGCCTGCGTGAGTCAGTTTATAATCTCTTCATCTACTGGCAGCTCAATGCCGAAGACGCCGGTGTGGCGGCCGATTCACTGGCCGACTGGGTGGACACTGACAGCACTCAGCGCGCCAACGGCGCCGAGGCCGAGTATTACAAGAGCCTGGGTATTTTCGACGCGCCGCGCAACCGGGGCTTCATACGAGTGGATGAAATGATCCTGGTGCGGGGCATGGATGCCGTGGACCGCAAAAAGCCTGACTGGCGCAATTACTTCAGCATTTATGGCGAAGGCCAGATCGACCTGCGCACCGTCTTCAAGGATGTGCTGCTGGCCATTACCGGCGCTTCAGAAAACGATGTACAGCGCTTCATCAGCGAACGGGATGGCGGGGATGGCATCCCAGGAACTGAAGATGACCGCCGAATCCGTGCGCCGGAAGCCTATCAGATTCTTGGTCTCAACGGGGACCGCCTGAATGCCGTCAGCGGCATCGTCAATGACAGCGACACCACACTGCGCCGCATCACCAGCATCGGCTGGGTCGGAAAAAAGCGCTCAAAGATCATCCTCGTCACCCGGCGCGATCAGACGACAGGAGCCGTGACCTATCTTGGAAGGATTGAGGAGTAAAACGACTCGACAACCCGAGCTTCACCTGACATTCGATATTCGTTGTTCAATACCGCAACTTCCCACGTCAGCGCGCGTTTTACCAAGCCCTTTACGAATGTCACTTGCCGCCACTACCCTGCTCCTGCCCACCCCTGATGCCTCCTGGCGTGTGTGGAAGCCGCGTGCGACCTCAAGCGCCGAGACGGTGGAGAGCCCGGCCGAGGCCAGACATGTGAGCAAACCCCTGCTCGTTGGCCTGCCCGCCTCCGCATGCCGCACCATTGGACTGATCCTGCCCCAGACGGACACCGAACTTCTGGAGCAGATCATTTCCACCCAGCTCGAACGCCGTGGCTTCAAGCTGGAGCATGACGCTTTCGGTAGAAACTACCGCTGGCATCTTCTCGGCCAGAACGGGGGACTTGCCATTGTCAGTGTGGACGTCCTGGCCGATCCCTTCCCTGAAGCGCTGGCCGCCTCGCACGCCAGCGACTACACCGCCGCGCTCAGGCTCGCGCAGCTTCCTGCCGGGCACATCGTCATCATCGAAGAGCAGGGTGATCTAGTCCTCGCGGCCAGTCATCAGGGCAAGCTCTACCACAGCCACATCTTCGCCAAAGCACCGGCCGCAGAAGAGGCGCTGACCCTCGAAATCACCCTGGCACGGCTGACCTTGGAATCTGAACTCGGAGCAGACACGATTGACGGGGTGGCGCTGGTGGGTGCAAATTTTGATCGCGGACTCACCACCAGGCTCAGTTCCATATTGGACCTGCCGGTGCGTGTCCTCGCGGACCTGCCGCCCAATGGTGCCCTGGAAACCCGCACCTGGACCAAGATGCTGCCCTCAGGTGTGCGTTCGTCCATCAGCACCAGCACCCAGCGTTCCAAGCTCATCCGTGCACTCGTGCTGGGCGGCATGCTTTATGCGTCGCTGGCATTTCTAGCCTTCGCTTACCTGCATTTTCAGGAAAAGCGTGCTGAGAAACTGGCCGAGGAAGTGGAGATCACCAGCGAACCTGCAGCGGCGGTGCGCAAGGCCAATGAACGCTGGAAGGTGCTGGCCCCAGCCATCGAGCCGCAGCGCTATCCGCTCTTTCTGCTTGGTGAGATCAACCGCATCATGCCAGCCAGCGGCATTGTTATTCGTAAATTTGAAGTGAAGGGCAAGGAGATCGACATCCGGGGTGAAGCACGGGACGCGCAGCTCGCTTTTCAGTTCATCGAAGATTTCAAAAAGAACCGCGTACTCAGCGGCTATGAATGGACGAATCCCCGGCCCGAAGTCAAAGGCACCACGGCCTCATTCCGGGCCCAGGGCAAGCTGCCGTAGCATTCATCACGCATGAATACTCGACTCACAAAATCATTCACGCCATGGCCCAAAACGGCCATGTGCGCACTGATCTTTGCCTGTGGCCATGGCTGCGCTTTCAGCCAGGTGCTCGAGCCCAACCGGCAGGCAACGAGCCGCGACTATGTGGACAAGCTGCCTGCGGAAAAGAAGAACGCGATGGTCGTCATTACCGGAGACAAAGGCAGCGGCACGGGTTTTTTTGCCAAGCTCAAGGGCGCTGTCTATCTGATCACCAACATGCATGTCATCAGCGGGCAGACCTCCATCAAGGCAAAGTCAATGGAGGGCACCGATGTCCAGATCGCCGGAATTTTTGGTGCGCATGATGCCGACATCGCCCTGCTCAAACTAACAACAGTGCCGACCGCGTTTTTCGAAGCCGAGGAAAGCGTCAATACCGCCAACAAGACTGGCGATTCGATCCTGATTCCCGGCAACAGCCTGGGCGGCGGCACCATACTGCAGACCGAAGGAAAAATCGTTGCCATCGGGCCTGTCAAAATTGAGCACGACGCGCCCACATTTCACGGCAACAGCGGGAGCCCGATCCTGAGCACCAGCAGCTGGAAGGTTCTGGGAGTGGACACAGAAAGCATCACCGTCAGGCTGTCTGACAAATCAGACTCTGCCTCCGCGCGAAATTCCAGCTCCCAGATCAAATCGTCCGTGAGGCTGTTCGGCTACCGGTTGGACAGTGTCTCCCAATGGGAAGCCATTGAGTGGGGGAGGTTCGCCCAGCAGTCCAAGAAATTGGAAGAAGCGGATGCTTTCGTGAACGCCGTCCAATCGGTGCTCAAACATGACACCAACGGATGGAAAAAACACACTTCCACCAACGCCGCAATGTCTGGGCTCGGTGAACTGATGAAAAAATCGCGAGTTTCACCCACCGAAGTCAGCGCCAAGGTGGAAACCGTGGTCTTGAATTTCCGTAATGCGCTCAAAAAAATTGAACTGGATGCGCTCGACAGCAAAAGGACATGCTACGGATACATCAGCCTGCGCTACCAAGAGCTGGGTGAATACGCCAAAGCTTTGCGCGAATTCATTGATGCAGATAAAATTCGCTAACCTCTTCCTGAATGGCCCTCGCCCTCACCCAACGTGAAAAGAAACTGCTCGGTGCCTGCATCGGTGCGCTGCTTCTGATGGCGACGTTCATCATGCTCAAGCAGTTCCTGGACCGCCGCACGGCAGTGCTGGCCCGCATCACCTCGCTGGAGAATGAGAAGAAGGAGAACAGCCATTGGATGGATGACCGGGAATTCTGGGACAAGCGCTCCGCCTGGATGGAGCGGAACATGCCCACCACTGAGAGCCTCGGGACCGCCCAGGCCAAACTGCTGGAGGAGATCCAGAACGTGGCCCTCGACTACCAGTTGCAGGTGCAAAAGCAGCAGCTGCTGCCGGATGCCGCCGACAGCAAAACGAACGCCTCCGTCTATCGCGAAGTGGCCGTCGAAGTCAGGCTGCGCGGTGATCAAACCACCCTGCTGAGCTGGCTGGCCAGTTTGCAGTCGCCGGAAAAGTTTCAAGCCATCAAGCAGCTTGATTTGGAGATCGACGCCAAGGCCAAGGAAAAGACGCCCCAGGCATTGTGCAACCTCGTACTGGCACGCTGGTTCAAACCTGAAAACGGATTCCAGCCATGAAAACACTTTTCACCACTCTGCTGATGCTGAGCGCGGGACTCAACCTGCCCGCCCAGTCCATCGTGCCTGCTGCACCAGCTGACGCAGCGCTCACCACCTCTGATCTGCTGCCGCTGCCCGGGGACGAACTCGTCCCCACGCAGCAACCCATTCCTGCGGCCTCTCCTGCGGTCCCCGCCGCACCGGTGGATGCCGATCTGCCGCAGCCTTTTGATACAAACTCCCTGAGCGCGATCATACAAAACTCGCCCTTCACCCGGATCGTCAGCATCTCTGATTCCCTCGTGCTCACCGGCATGGCCTACGTCAATGGCAAACCCGTTGTGACCATTTTTGACAAAAACGAGAAGCAATCCCTGGTCGTCACCGAAGAGCCCAACCTCAAAGGTTGGAAGCTCATCGAGGCGCTGCCAACCACCAACATTGACCGCGCCCAGGCAAAAATCGCCATCGGCGGGGAAACCTTCAGCATCCGTCACAGCGTGCTCGACAAAAACGACATGACGAAAGGCAAAAGTGACAAGGGGGAAAAAGGACGCGGTGATTCCTCCGGAGGAGACCGGTTCAGCCGAGGCAACCGCGGCCCCAGCGAGGAAGAACGGAAAAAATATGAAAGCCTCTCCGACAATGCCAAGAATAAGTTCCGCGATGCCATGCGTGAGAAGTTCAGCGATGAAAAGTTCCGCAACGCTCCTGAGGAAGAACGCCGCAGTGCCATCAAATCCATGTTTGAGAAGATCCAAAAAGAAGACGGCGGGGGCAAATAGCACGCCCCGCTGACGTTCATCCACGCCACTCACGCCCCATCCATTTCGCATGCATCGCTGTCTTCCTGTCCTCACCACGTTTCTGTTTGCCATTTCCACGCTTGCTCGTGGTCAGAGCATTGTCCCGCCCGCCCCGCCTCCGACACCCGTCGCGCCAGCCACGCCCGCCACCCCAGCAGCGGCGGCACCTGAAACACCCGCCGCCACGACAACAACCACAACAACGGTCACACCCGCCACCCCTGCCGCACCCGCAGCAACTGCCCCGGCTGTTCCAGCCCCAGGTGGCCCCCCATCCGCCACCCCTCCCAGCGGCGGTGGATTCCCAGGTGGTGGTCGTGGATTTGGCCGCCGCGGCGGTGGTTTCGGTGGTTCCGGCGGTTTTGGTGGTCCAGGAGGCATGGGAGCTGACGGAATAGCAGCACCGGGGGAGGCAGAATCCTTCCAGATCACCGGCGACAACGTCATGATGCAGTTTTCCAACAATCCCGTGGCCGACCTGCTGGCCATCTATGAAAAACTCACGGGCTACACGCTCATCAAGGACACCAACATCTTTGAGGGAGCCACCATCAGCCTCGTCACCCCCAAGCAGGTGCCCAAGGCCGAAGCCATCAAGCTCATTGAGGCCTCACTCCTTGCCAACGGCTACGCCATCGTCAACGAACCTGGCAGCAACAGCGCCAAGATCCTGCCGGCACGCAATCAAAGCGCCAATGCGGTGCAGTTCTCCCATGGGGTGCGGTTTTACACCAGCGCCAGGGACATCCCCGACGGTGAAAGCATCGTGTCCTACTTCATGAAGCTGGACTTCCTTGATCCAGAGGATGCCGCCACCATGTTCTCCGGCCACGTCGGACTGGGTGCGTATGGGCGCATCACCCCCGTCTCCGCCCCTCCGGGACTGCTCATCACGGAAAGTGCCACGGTCGTCAAACAGCTCATCGGCATTCGCGAGGCCATTGACCTTGGTGATACCGGCTCCTCTCTGGTCACGAAATTCATTCCCATCAAATTCGCCGACGCCGCCGTCATCGCCCAGATCATTCAGGCCACCTTGAACGCGCAGGCACAGGAAAAAGAAACCAAAGGCGTGAACACCATCCGTGGTGCCGCTGCCAGTGATGGCCGTGATAATAAAGGCGACAACAAAGACGCGCCAAAACCGCCCGCTTCCGCCCAAAGCAACTCGCAGCAGTCACAGAACCAAAATGCGCTGAATCCGCAGCCGAGCACGCAGGTCGTGGCAGACACGCGTCTGAACCAGATCCTCGTCGTCGCATCTCCGCTCGACTTCACCTACGTCGCGAGCCTCATAGCCGAATTTGACAAGCCGCTCGACACTACGGAGCCCTATGAGCGCAAGCTCAAGTACGCCGCGGCCATCGACGTCCTGAGCGCGCTCGTGGACCGGCTGCAGGAAGTGAACGCCGGCACCACCCAGCTGCCCGGCGGCGGCACCATCCAGCAGCAGCGCCAGCAGGTGCTGGCCACGAACAGCAGCCAGCTCCTCGGCGGCAGAACGACTGCTGGCACGCGTGGCGGAGTGGTGGGCAATACCGCTGCCACCGCAGCCGGCTCTGACACTGCCAGCGCCGCCACCACGACCACCGGCACCAGCACCACGGCGGCAGGCGGCGCGGTGGGCTCCCGTGCAGATGTGGTCTCAGGGCCCACGGAAAACAATGCGCCTGTCTCGGTGCTCGTCGGCAAGTCCCGCATTGTTGCGGATCCCATGTCCAACACGATCATTGTCATCGGCAGGCAGGAAGAGATCTCAAAAGTCGATGCCCTTCTCGACAAGCTCGACCGCAAGCCCGCCCAGGTCTATCTCGCCACCGTCATTGGCGAGCTCACCCTCACCGACACGATGCTCAGCGGGATCGATTACATCTCTTCGCTGACCAATAAAAACTTCACCGCCAGCAGCATCACCAACCGCACCGACATCCTCGGCACCACCGGTGGAGTGGGGCGCGCGATCAATGACCTGCGGACCAATGCCATCACCGCCCCGTTTGGCCCGGCCGCCGGACTGAATTTGTATGGTGCCGCTGGCAGTGGTCTGGGCGTCTTCCTCAACGCCCTCCAGACCAACTCGAATTTTAAAATCCTGTCGCGTCCGTCCGTCTTTGCCCTCAACAACAAGAAGGCTGTCATCACTTCCGGCAAGCAGATCCCCGTCCCTTCCACGCAGACTCAGTTTTCCTCCGTTGCCGGTGCCATCCCCCAGTCCACCACGCAGATTGTCTATCGTGATGTCGTGCTGAAGCTGGAAGTCGTGCCTCTGATCAATGTGGACGGTGAAGTCACGCTGACTGTCTCCCAGATCAACGACAGCGTCGTCGGCAGCCAGCTGGTGCAGCCCAACCTGGTGCCCATTATCGGCACCGAGCAGCTTGTCACTTCCGTCACCATCCCTGACCGCAACACCATCGTGCTCGGCGGCCTCATCTCCGAGGAAAAAAACCTCGCCACGAACGGCATCCCGTTTCTCGGCAAAATCCCCGGACTCGGCAAACTCTTCCGGACGGACAACAACAGCGTCACGCGCAAAGAGCTCATTGTTTTCATCCAGCCCCAGGTGGTGACCGACACCGCCAGCGTGCGCGAGACCTCCCTCAGCGAAGACATCCGCACCACTGCCGGCGCACAGGCCGCCCAGCGGTTCCCGCAAGTCCCACCACCGCCCGCGCCTGAACCTGTGGAAGTTCCAGCCAAGAAGAAAAACTTTTTTCAGCGCATGTTCTCCCGCGACCCGAAGCCGCAATGATGCGGACTGGCAAATCCATCCAAGATCGAGACAGGATTCCTTGACCATCGGGGCTCTTGACCGTTGACTGGGCACCTTGCACTTCGAGATCAAAACCCTTCATCTCCTCGAGCCTTTTCGGATCGCCCACGGCACCTCCGCCACGCGCCAGGTGCTCCGTGTCTCGAATGGAGAGCTCGTCACTGAGGCACCGTTTGTCCCCTACTATGGAGAGGATCCGGCGCTGACGCTGGCCGTGCTCCAGCAAGCCGTGCTGCCGGAACAACTGCCGCGCACGGCAGGCCTCGCGCTCAATCTGCTGCGCCATGACATCATTGGCCACCAGACCGGCCGGACGCTGGCGGATTACGCCCAGTCAAAACTAGGCACGCCCCTTCATCATACACCTCCCGGCTGCCGCTCCTTCAGCATCCCCGAGGATCTCGATGCCTTCGCGGACAAGGTTCGCGAGATCGCCCTGCAATTTCCCGTCCTCAAACTCAAGCTCGGTTCCGGTGATCTGGGGCTCGACCTGGCCACCGTCTCCGTCGCGCGCTACGCTGCACCGCATGCGAAACTGCTGCTCGATGTGAACGGCGGCTGGGACATGGCCGAAGCTCCGCTCATGATCGAGAAGCTCGCGGAATACAGCCCGACGCTCATCGAGCAGCCCATTCATCACCGCCTCGGTGTTGATGGCTGGGAGGAACTGCGGGCGCTGCTTCCTGGCAATCCCCCGCCCATCTTCGCCGATGAAAGCGTGCAAACCGTCGAGGACGTCATCGCACTCGCCGATTTCGTGGATGGAGTGAACATCAAGCTGCTCAAAAGCGGCAGCCTCGATGCTGCGGTGGCCATGATCGCGGCGGCGAAGGAGCAGAGTCTGCAAATCCTCCTCGGCTGCATGATCGAAACCAGCCTGGGCACCACGGCGGCGGCACATCTGGCTCACTGGGCAGACTGGATCGACCTGGACGGGCATTTCTACGTCGCCAATGACGACTTCACTGGCATCACCTATGATGCCACTGGCAACCTCATCATGCCAAACCTCCCCGGCATTGGCGCTGTCCCACGATGAACGTTTCTCTTCTACAATCTGCTGCAGAACGTCACCTGCCATCCGCGCTCGACTTGCTGCGCCGCCTCGTGGCCATCAACAGCTTCACGGCCAACCCTGCGGGCGTGGATGAAGTCGCCCGGCTCACGGCGGCAGCTTTTGCCCCGCTTGGCTTTGACGCTGAACTTGCGCCCTGCGCCACTACCGGCACTGGGCATCACCTTTTTCTCACGCATCGTGGTCAGGGTGGTGAACCCATCGTGCTCGTCACGCATTCGGACACCGTGTTTCCTCCTGAGGAAGAACAGCAGAATGATTTCAAATGGGATGAGCGCCCCGAAGAAGGCCGCATCTACGGACCAGGAACCGTCGATAACAAAGGCGGCACCGTTTTGATCTGGCTCATCCTGCAAAGCCTGCGGGATGTGGCACCCGATGTTTTCGAGCGCACTCACTGGCTCGTCGCTGCGAATGCCGCTGAAGAAATCATCGGCGATGATTTTGGCCGCGCCACCGCTGAACGCTGCCAGGGCCAGGCCCGTGCGGTGCTCGTGTATGAAGGCGGTCCGGTGGATGAACGCGGCTGGCACATTGTCACCTCCCGCAAAGGCCGCAGCGCCTGGCGGCTCAGTGCTGAAGGCAAGGCCGCACATGCCGGCAGCAAACACCATGAAGGCATCAATGCCATCGACGCGCTCGCCCGCGTGCTGCCAGACATCGCCGCGCTGACGAACGCCGACGCAGAACGCACCGTGAACATCGGCCTGGTTCAGGGCGGAACGGTCGTTAATCGCGTCCCACATGAAGCCATGGCCGAATGGGAATGCAGGGCCACGGATCCTGAGGTGCTGCAGCAAGCGGATGATTTTTTTGCAGCGCTCAGCGGCACGGCGGCCAACGGCGCAAAGCTCACGGCGGAACGAATCGGCCACACCGCTGCGTGGCCAGGTGGCATTGAGTCTGAATCTCTCTTCCGCCTTTGGCATGAGGCCGCAGTCATGATGAATCTCACCGCCGTCTCCGTCCCGCGCGGTGGTTTGAGCGATGCCAACCACCTCTGGCATCTCGCACCCACGCTCGACGGCCTCGGTCCCTACGGCGCCAATGCCCACTGCTCCGAACGCACCGCCGACGGCAGCAAGCTGCCCGAGTATGTAGAGCCCGCTTCGTTTGTGCCGAAGGCGGTGATGAACGCGCTGGCGCTGATGAAGCTTGTCACAGCCCCTTAGCCAGTGTCTTCACACGGACCAGAAACATGTGCGCCGTGATGTAGAGCGTACTGCGATCCGCGCCGCCAAAGGCGCAGTTTGCCGTGGCCTGACCGGTGAGGATGCTGCCGAGGTGTTTGCCGTCTTTGCTGATGACGAGCACGCCGCCGGGGCCGGTGGTCCAGATGTTGCCATTTGTGTCCACCTTCATGCCGTCGCAGCCACCTTTGCGTTCCGCGCTTTTGAGCGGCTGCGCATCGAAGAAGACACGGCCGTTTTTCGCCGAGCCATCATCCTGCAGATCATAAGCCATCACGCGGGTGTTCTGTGGATCCGACACCGCGATGTAGAGGGTGTGCTGATCAGGGCTCAGCGCAATGCCGTTCGGGAAACGCAGGTCATCGATCACCAGCGAGACTTTGCCGTCTGACGTCACGGAATAAACGCCGTGCTGCGGCAGTTCCGGGGCCTCACCTTTTTTCAGGCCGTAGGGCGGATCGGTGAAAAAGATGGTGCCGTTCTTTGCGATGACGAGGTCGTTCGGGCTGCTGAAGCGCTTGCCGTCATATTTGTCCGCCAGCGAGGTGAAAGTGCCGTCTTTCTCCAGACGCGCGATGCGGCGCTCGCCATGCTGGCAGAGCACCAGGCGCCCTTGAGCATCCAACTGCAGGCCGTTGGAGCCCTGGCCATCGCCGCTGAGACTGCCGCTGGGTTTCAGCACCACCTTGGCGGCGGTGTCGCCTTCGTTCCAGCCGAACACAGTATTCTGCGGCACATCTGAAAACACAATGCCGCCATCCCGCCACACCGGCCCTTCTGACCACGTGAACCCTGAAGCCAGCACTTCGATCTTTGCATCGGGTGCGATCAAGGCATCGAGAGCCGGATCGAGACGCTCGATGGAGCCGTGAAATTCAGGTGAGGGTTCAGCGGCAAACGCAGCAAGTGACGTTGCAAGAAGAAGGAAGAGCGGGCGATGAAACATGAGGATGGTTGGGTGGGAAGTCATCTAAACGGGCTTGAACTGCCGGAACATTGCTGACTTTGTATTCCAACCAACACCAAGCCCACTTTTTCGCCATGAAAACCCTTCTCGCCATCCTTGCCATGCTGTGTGCCACCACCGTCTTAGCCGACGTTCCGGCAAAGATCACGGATTTGAAGGCAGCGATGAAAGCCGCGAAGAGCCAGGGCAAGCTGCTGTTCATCCAATTGGGACGAGAAAGCTGCGTACACTGCCAGGCTCTGAAAAGCATGATCGCCAGTCGCAAAGTGCAACTGCCCGCAAGCCAGTATGTCTATGCCGACGTGGACTGTGATGATGGGAGCACTAAAGATCTCTTTGTGAAACATTTTCAAGTGTACGGCTCCACGCTGCCCTTTGTCGTCGTGGCCGCACCGGATGGCACGCAGCTAGCAGCCCGAAGCGGGGATGGCAGCGCCAAGGATTACGCGGGACTTCTGCGCGATGCACAGACAGCCGCACTGAAGGTGGAAGCACGCAAAGCTGCAAAGAAGTGATGCGCAATCACCGCGCCGCTGTCTTCGCCACACGTTTGCCGAGGCAGATGAGGCTTTTGTCGGTGCGGATGAAGATCTGGCCTTCGCTAAGAGCGGGGGAGGCGAAGACTTTTTCTTTGAGGTCGCTTTCGGCAAGGAGCTTGTAGGTGGCGTCTGGCTGCACGGTGCGGAGGATGCCGAAGTCGTTGATGAAATAGACGTGGCCTTCGGCACTGGTGAGGGAGGCGTGGTGCTCGCGCATGCGCTCCTCCCATTCGATGGTGCCGGTTTTGGCATCGAAGCAGTGGGCGACGCCGGAGTCGGAGACATTGAGGAGGTGGCTGCCTTCGACCAGGGGCGATGGCACGTAGGAGACGCCTTTGTTGGTGCGCCAGACGATGTGGATATTCGTGACGTTGCCAGTGCCGTCAGGCTTGATGGCGAGGAGGTGGTGCTCGGGGAAGCCGCCGGTCATGTAGAGGAGGCCGGACTGCTCGCTGTAAACGATCGAGGCGACGAACTGCTCAGTGGGGCCGTCCATGATCCAGAGCAGCTTGCCGGTGCGCGGGTCGTAGCTGGCGACGCACATGGTGCCGGAGAGCACCATCTGGGTGCGGCCGCCGATGTCGCGGATGAGCGGCACGCAGTAGCTACGGGTTTTGTTGGGGCGGTCGATGCGCCAGAGTTCCTTGCCGTCGGTGCGGGCGAGGGCGACGATGTAGCCGTCGCCGTCGTGGTCGCAGTTCACGATGACCTTGTCTTCAAAGACGATGGGGCTGGAGCAGAAGCCGTGCTTGCTGGAGAAGAGGCCGGGGCGCACCTGCCAGATTTGTTTGCCGCTGAAATCATGCGCGGAGATGACCACGGTGCCTTTGGGCACTTCGCCTTTGCCGAAGACCTTGCCGGCATTGATGGTGCGCGTGGCGTCAGTCTCGGAGTTGTCTAGGAAGGCGGTGAAGACGCGCTCGCCATCCGTGGCGGGGGTGCTGGAGGCCTGGCTGTTGAGTTTGTGAATGCTCTCGATGGGTGCCTTGACCACGGTGGCCTGCCATAGGATTTTTCCGGAAGCACGATCCAAGGACAACAGCACACGCTCCTGGTTTTCAGTCAGCGCGGAGACGATGAACACGCGATCCTGCCACACGATGGGCGAGGCATGCCCGCTACCGGGAAGCTCGACTTTCCATGTCACACTACCATCCGCCGTGATCGGGAAGCCGGTGTCTTTGGAGGTTCCGTCGAAACGTGGCCCACGCCACTGCGGCCAGTCTTCGGCGGGCAGTAGTGAAGGGGTGAGTGCGAGGAGCAGGGAAAGCGTGCGAAGGGAGATCATGCTGAGAAGCCAAACGGCGGGAATGGGGCGGAGCTTGCGCTGAAGGGGCGAGGATTTATTCGTCCTTGCTGTCGAGGTAGAGACCGTAATCTCTCACCACGACCAAGGGACCCGCGATCATCCACAACATAATGCCAATAAGCAAATAGCTGGAATCTTCAGGCAACTCCAAATGCATCGCTGAGCCGATCATCGCCACGCCAAAAAACATCCCAGTCAGTGCACCATACATGACACCGATGCGGCTGGCTGGGAAGCTCATTAAACTATTACCCCAGCGAGTAATCCAAGAGCCACGATTGCGAAGCCACTGCCAGCGGGCCAGCGTGGAATAGCCAACCCAGCATTCGTAAACTATCAGCAACCCACCAAGAATGAAGGCGGCAGGAACAGACAGTTCTGTTTTGGCAGCGAACATGCGCATCCATCGTATTCATTCATCAACTCTGCCGCGCCCGAATATCCAGCAACTGCTTCATGACGTGGTTGATCTTGCCGGTCCATTCGGTGGTGCCGAAGGCGTCGTGGAGGGTGCGGTAGAGGGTGTAGAGTTCGGCGTAGACGGCTTGGTTTTCGGGGATGGGATAATAGACCTTCTCGCGGGTGGCGGTGACCTGGGACTGAAGGGTGTGGATGTCCCCTGCCCCGGCAGCGGCGGCACCGAAGATGGCGGCACCGAGGGCGCAGGTTTGCTCGCTCTGGCTGACTTTCATGGGCTTGCCGATAATGTCGGCGTAGCACTGCATGAGGGTGGCGTTTTTGATGGAGAGGCCGCCGGTGTTGATGACCTCCTCGATTTTCACGCCGTATTCCTCGACGCGTTTGATGATGGTGAGCGCGCCGAAGGCGGTGGCCTCAATGTAGGCGCGGTAGATTTCATGGGCCTCGGTGTGGAGCGTCTGGCCGAGCAGCAGGCCGGTGAGGCGGACATCGACGAGGATGGTGCGGTTGCCGTTGTTCCAATCAAGCGCGAGGAGGCCGGTGGAGCCGGGCTTTTTGCCGAGCATGGCCTTTTCCATGTTCACGAACTTCTCGCCCACGGTGGCACCGTAGCTGTCGGGCACGAGGTGATTGACGAACCAGAGGAAGATGTCGCCCACGGCGCTTTGTCCGGCTTCGATGCCGTAGTAGCCGGGGAGCACGGAGCCATTCACGATGCCGCAGACGCCGGGGATGTCTGCAAGAGGTTTGCTGGTGGGAGCAATCATGAGATCGCAGGTGCTGGTGCCGAGGATTTTGACCAGCGTGCCTTCTTTGATGCCCGCGCCGACCGCGCCCATGTGCGCATCAAAGGCACCGACGCTGACGGCGATGCCTGCCTTGAGGCCGAGGCGCTGGGACCATTCGGCACAAAGACTGCCCGCTTTTACATCGGCAGTGTGAGCCACGGAGTAGAGGCGGTCACGCAGATCGGCGAGCGCGGGGTCGAGTTTGGCGAGGAACTCTTTGTCCGGAAGGCCGCCCCACTCGGTGCTGAACATGGCCTTGTGCCCGGCGCTGCAAACACCGCGCTTGAGCGTGAGGGGATCGGTGTTGCCATTGAGCACCGCAGGAATCCAGTCGCAGTGCTCGACGAAGCTGTAGGCAGCCGCGAAGACCTGGGGGTCTACACGGCGTAGGCGCAGGATTTTGCTCCACCACCATTCGCTAGAGTAGATGCCGCCGCATTTGGCGATGATGTGGGGCCGCATCTCATGGGCGAGCTGGGTGATCTCCGCCGCTTCGGCGTAGCCGGTGTGGTCCTTCCACAGCCAGACCATGGCGTTGAGGTTGTCTTTGAACTCCGGCAGCAGTCCCAGCGGCGTGCCCGCCTGATTCACGGGAATGGGCGTGCTGCCGGTGGTGTCGATGCCAATGCCGATGACCTGCGCGGGATCAAAGCCGGGGACGCGGGCCTGCGCCTGCTGCAGGGCACCACGAGTGACCGCTTCGAGGCCGTCGAGGTAATCCTGCGGATTCTGACGCGCCACATGGGGGTCTTTGGGATCGAGCAGGATGCCCATCTCACCGCTGGGATAATTGAAGACGGTGGAGCCGACTTCGGCACCGTTGTCGAGGTCGATGAGGAGAGAGCGGCAGGAGTTGGTGCCGTAGTCGATGCCGAGAGAGTAGCGCTTCATGGATTGGGTTGGAGCAGAGTGCTGAGAGATGCACCACGACATCCACAGGGCAAAGGGTTTTCAGCGGGCCAGCGTGTTGGACTGGAGTTGCAGCGACTACTCTTTTGGGTGCAGCGCGAAGTGAAGGGTGCGCAGAAGCGTGCCCGCGTTGTACGGCTTGTACAGGACTGATTCAATTCCGAGCGACCGCATGGCGGCGACCTGCTTTTGCTCACTTTGTCCGGTGGAAGCGATGACCGGGATGTTTGGATTTATCTGCCGCAATGTGCGCAGAAACAACACACCATCCATGACCGGCATTACGATGTCAGTCAACACAATGGCAATATCGTGTGATTTCTCGGTAAACTTGACAAGGGCTTCGGTGGCATCCGCAGCAAGCAAGACCCGGTAACCATTCGCCACCAGCACGGTTTGCGCCGCGTTGATGACCGCGGGCTCGTCGTCCACCACGAGCACGAGCTCCCCGTGGCCGGTTGGAGGTGGTGCCGATGCGGCGGCACCTGCCACTGCCACCTGATCCCGAGCAGCTGGCAGATAAACTTTGAAGGTGGTGCCCTTGCCAAGCTCGCTTGCCACTTTTAGAAAGCCGCCATGGCTCTTAATGATGCCGTGCACGGTCGAGAGCCCGAGGCCAGTGCCCTTGCCGACCCCTTTGGTGGTGAAAAAGGGGTCGAAAATGCGTTCCAGGATTTCCGGCGGGATGCCGCTGCCTGTGTCGCTCATTTCAAGCAGCACATGCTGGCCGGGTGCGGACTCGGGCAGCATGCTTGCGTAGCTGGCGTCGATGTCGAGGTTAGCTGCGCTCAGCCGCAACGTGCCGCCATTTGGCATGGCGTCACGCGCATTCACGCAGAGGTTGAGCAGGACCTGGTGGAGCTGCGTCGCATCACCGAGCACCAGCCACAAGTGGGGTTCGATCACACATTCGACGGTGATGTCCTTTGGAAAAGTACTGCGGATCATCTGCTCCACCTCGCTGACCACCGCCTCGACCTGCAGCGGCAGCATTTCTCCTTCCAGTCCACGGCTAAAGGTCAGCACCTGTTTGACGATCTGCGCGCCGCGCGCCGCACTCATCTCGATGGTGTCGATGATATTGCCGCGACTCTCTTCGGAAATATTCATGCGCAGCACGGGTGCAGACATCATGATCGGAGTGAGAATGTTGTTCAGATCATGCGCCACACCGCTGGCGAGGGTGCCGATGCTCTCCATTCGCTGCGCACGGAGAAACTGAGCTTCGAGTTTCTTGCGCTCGGTGATGTCGTGAAAGGTCCACACCCGCCCGTAATAGGTGCCATCGCTGCCGCGCACGGGAGCGGAGTAGCGCTCCAGGACGGTGCCATCCAGCAGTTCAATGACGTCGCTGCTGGATTCGTCCGGATGGGACCTGAGCTGGGTGGTCTTTTGGATAAAGGCTTCCGGCTCCCTGACCCGGCCGAGCACGAACTGAAGCTGCGGAGTATCGTCCGGGTCGTCGGCAATTTGAGTCGGGATTTTCCACAGCTCGGTCAGCCGCCGGTTCTGGAGCAGCTTCTTCCCTGCGCTGTCCACCACGAGGATGCCATCAATTGCTGAATGCACCTGCGCTTCGAAGAAGGCGGTGCGCCAACGCAGCTCCTGCTCTGCCTGCCGGCGTTTGGCCTCGCTTTCGCTGACCTCCAGGGCAAAGCCGATGTCCATGGTGAGTTCATCCAGCAGCAGCATTTCGTCCTGGTTGAAGAAGCCGGTCTGGCCCGAATAGAGAGTGAGGATGCCGATGACCTTGCCGCCGACTTTGAGAGGGAAGCTGGCGGCCGAACGGTAACCGCGCTTCAGCGCCTCCTCACGCCACGGCGCCACGAGCGGGTCGTGCTCCATGTCGCTGCAAGTGACATGCTCTCCGGACAGGAAGCAGCGTCCTGATGGCCCGCTGCGGCGCGCCTCGTCCCGCAGATCAACATTCGCCAAGTCCAGATACCCATCCACCACGCCCGCAGAGGCCACAGGCTGGACTTTATGCGCGGCAGCATCGTGCATGCCCACCCACGCCATCCGGAATCCTCCCTTTTCCACCGCAATCTGGCAGGTCTTCGCCAGCATCGCCTGCGGATCCTTCTCGTGCACGATGGTCTTGTTGATGTCGCTGAGCACCGCATAGATGCGGTTCAACTGCCGGATGCGCAATTCGCTCTGCTTTTGCTCCGTGATGTCCTGATTCGTACCGAGGACCTTGCCCGCGCGGCCTCGTGCATCCAGAATGATCCTGCAGCGCACCAGCATCACACGCTCGGCTCCATCCCTGCGGATGATGCGATGCTCAAACTGCCGTGCAAAATTTGGATCTTCCGACGCAATCCCAAGGGCCACTTCGCTGGCGACGATTCCGGCATCTTCCGGATGAACAAATCTCCGGATGTATTCCTCCGGAGACATGGACACTCCACCTTCCCGCTCCGAAGCTGTGCCGAGCAGTTCGAAAATATGCTCATCTGCGGTGACGATGTTTTTCTTCACGTCAAACTCCCAGTGGGCGAGCCGGGCGATGTCCATCGCCAGGTGGAGCTGGGCCTGCTTTTCCCGCAAGACTTCCTCCGCCTGTTTCTGCGCGGTGATGTCGAGCTCAATGCCGTCCCAGAGCACGTGCCCATTGGCCGTGCGGCGCGGTGCGGAGGTGAAAAGGCTCCAGCGGATGTCTCCCGAGGGCAGTTGCATGCGCAGCTCGGCCATAAAGGGCTTCATGGAGGCAAGTGCAGCTGCCTCACGCGCGGCCACGAGCGCCTGGTCTGCCTCAGCAACCTGCCCGTAGATCTTCCTTGCATCCTGCAGGACTGCTTCGGCGGTGACTTCATGCAGCTTTTCCACGCCGGCACTGACATAGGTAAACCGCCGCTGCAGGCCGTCTGCGCCGGTGTCGATCTGATACATCATGCCGCTGGGCAGATTGTCTCCGAGGATGCGAATGCGCTCTTCGCTTTCCCGCAGAGCCTCGTCCGCATGTTTCTGTGCAGTGATGTCGCGCGCAATCTTGGAGGCACCGATCACTTTTCCATGGGCATCCTTCAGCGGGGAGATAGTGGCGGAAATAAAAATCTGCCGCCTATCTTTGCGGACGCGCACCGTGTCGAAATGCTGGACCGTCTCGCCGCGTGCAATCATGGCCAGGATTTCCACCTCCTCGTGCTGGCGTTCGGGCGGGAGCAGAATCAGCAGCGGCTGGCCAATGGCTTCAGCTGCGGTGTAGCCAAAGATCTTTTCCGCTCCGCGGTTCCAACTGGTGATAATGCCCGCCAGCGTCTTGCCGATGATGGCGTCTTCGGAGCATTCGACGATGGCCGCCAGCTCCTCCTGTTTGCGTTCCAGCTGCTTGCGCCCGGTGATGTCACGGGCGAAACCGCAATTGAACTCCCTCCCCTCAAAACTCACATAAGATGCCACGATTTCGACAGGAAACTCGCTGCCATCTTTGCGACGATGCGTGCTTTCACGGCTGAAAAATCCGGTTTCTCGCAAGAGCCTCCAAACCTCCTGCAGGCTTTGTGTAGTGGCCTTGGGGGCAACCATCGACACCGGCTGGCCGAGCAGTTCTTCACGCGAATATCCCAGGGATGTGCATGCGGCATCGTTGACGTAAACAAACCGGTTGCTGGTGTCCATCCAAAAGGCCGCGTCAAAATGCTTGTCGATGGAGACCTTGAGCAGCTCATTCTGTTCTGCGGCCCGCTTGCGCTCGGTGATGTCTTCAATCAGGGTCACCACGCACCGCTTGCCGCCCAGCTCGATAAGTTCGGCATTGAGGGATAAAGTCTTGCGGATGCCATGGCGGGTGCGCGTCTGGATCTCCTGAGGCAACAGAGTACCGCCGTCGAGAAGTGGCTGCAGGACCCGGTTGCGCACTTCCGCGCTGGTCCAGATGCCCTTGTCCAGGGTCGTGAAGCCAATGACCTCCTCCGGAGGATAACCCAGAATCCTGCAGAAGCTTGCGTTCACTTCGATGTAGCGCCCCGTCTCGATTTCTGTGATGGCGATGCCGCTGGGATTGGACTGGAAAGCCTTAAAGAATTTTTCCTCGCTCTGCTGCAGTTCCGCCAGTTCCCGGCGCCGGATGGTCAGATTGGAAACCAGCACCAGCGCGCAAGCAATGGCCAGCACCATCACGACCGCGACCGCCCAGTACAGCAGATGGACGCTGCTGCGGATCGAGTTGGAGAGGGAGACATTGTTGCCGTGATTGTATTTGAGCAGTTCCTCGGCGGACTGGAGCACTGGAATGTAAGCTGGAACCAGTTCACGCTCGAGGAAGGCAGCACTGCCATCACGGTCCCCGGCCAGAATCAGGGCCTCATAGGCCATGCGCTTCTGGTAGAATGCCGCGTAGCCGCTTTTCAACCGCTCAAGCAGCAACTGGTCCTGCTGCGGATTGATCCTGATGGTCGTCTCGTAATGCTTGAGCGCATCGGCAAAGACCACATCGGCCTCTTTCACCGCCTTCAGGCTCGCTTCCCGGAACTCGGTCGACTTGGCCGAAGCCGCCCCTAAAACAAAGGTGAGGCTTCGGGCCATGGCCATGCGCATGTAGTGCGCGTTGATGGCGCCAGGAACCGCGTCCTGGGCGATCAAGTCGCTATCACGACTCACCTGCCGCCCGCTGAAGTAAGCCGCCGCCGCCAGAGCGATCAACAGTCCTAAAATCGTCAGGCTCGCCAGCCGAATTTGCAGGGATGTGGCACGTTGGTTTTTCATCTCTGGCTTTGGCTTACGGCTGATTATTTGAGTGCTTGATTCCTCCAAGCCGACCACGACAAAGGATGAGCCAAATACTTTAAATCTCTAAAACTCAGGAACAAACTAGGCCCTCAAGCAAATAAATACGATCTTATATGCAACGGGTGGACGGATAAAGGTTGTGACGATTCTTGATGCACGAGAGGAGAAAGACCGCGCCCAGCAGCCCGTTTACCACCGCCATATGACCAACCGTCTGCTCTCATTCGCCGCCTTCGTTTCCTTTGCCACAGTCCTGCATGCCGAGGACGCTTTTGTCCCGCTCTTTGATGGCAAAACCCTCAATGGCTGGGAACAGCACAGCGGCAAGGCGGAATACCGCGTGGAGAACGGTGCGGTGGTGGGCAAGACGGTGCCGGACACCGGGAATTCATTCCTGTGCACGACGAAGAAGTACGCGAACTTCATCCTGGAACTCGAGTTCAAGGTCGATCCGTCGATGAACTCCGGGATTCAATTCCGCAGCAACTACTACGCGCAGGAGACGGAGGTGGAGATCGCCGGGCAAAAGAAGAAGTTTCCCGCTGACCGTGTGCATGGCTACCAGTTTGAGATTGATCCCAGCACACGTGCCTGGACGGGCGGCGTGTATGACGAAGGCCGACGCGGCTGGCTCTTTGACCTGAAAAACAACGAAGCCGCCCGCAAGGCCTTCAAGCAGGGCGAATGGAACCAGGTGCGCATCGAGTGCCGAGGCAGCAGCATCAAGACCTTCCTCAATGGCGTCCCGGCGGCAGATCTCACCGATGAGATGACCGCCGAGGGCGTCATCGCCTTGCAGGTGCATGGCATCGGCAAAAAGGCCGAGGCCGTGGGCAAGGAAGTGATGTGGAAAAACATCCGCAT
>CAILZI010000170.1 GCA_903838675.1 uncultured Verrucomicrobiota bacterium | reverse complement strand
TCGAAAACGGCAACGTTTTCCTCCAAATCCGCAACGGCTACGTCTATCGCCTTCCCCTCGACAAACTCTCAGCTGCCGATCAGGAGGCCGCCCGAACCCTCAAGCCAGAAGGCCTGGGCATCCCTGCCGACCCCAATCTCGCCCAGGCTGCGGCCCAGATCGACATGCTCGTCGAAGCTGGGCTGAAGAAAGTCGAGCAAAAGCCCAACCCCCTCGCTTCAGATGAGCAGTTCGTCCGCCGCGTCTTTCTGGATCTCGCGGGCCGCATCCCCACCCGTGAGGAAGCGCTTGAGTTCATCAACGACCCCAGCGTTTCCAAGCGTGCCAAGGTGATCGACCGGTTGCTGAAGTCCGATGGCTACACCAGCCACATGTTCAACTACTTTGCCGACATGCTGCGCATGGCGGATGTGGCTCAGAAGGCGCGCTTCTACACCTATCAGGACTGGCTGAAGGGGCAGATCGCACAGAACGTTCCGTGGAACAAGACCGTTTACGCCATGATGACCGCCGACGGCAAGCTGCTCGAAAACGGCGCCACAGGCTACCTGCTGCGCGACGCTGGCATGCGGCTCGACAATCTCAGCCTCACACTCAGCACCTTCATTGGTGCCAACGTGTCCTGCGCCCAGTGCCACGACCATCCATTCGCTGACTGGACGCAGCACCAGTTCTATGAAATGGCGTCCTTCTTCGGTGCCACGGAAACTTATGGTGCCAAAGGATCCAAGGGCCCCAATGCCCAGCTGATGCGGAAGGCGCTGGCCTCAATTAACGATAAAAAGCTGCAGAAACAGGCGAAGAACCTCATGCTCGTCAACGGTCTGGCGGTGGAAGACTCCAGCGAAAACGACATGAAGCTGCCGGAGGACTACAAATATCCCGATGCCAAACCTGGAGATCACGTATCACCCAAACTCATTACCTGGAGTGACGACAAATCCAAAAAGGCCTATCAAGGCGTGCAGACCACGAAGCATGATGAGCAGCTGCGGACCCAGTTTGCAAAATGGATGACCTCGCCCGAAAATCCACGCTTTGCCATGACCATCGCCAACCGCATGTGGAAGCACATCTTCGGCATCGGCGTCAAGGAACCGGTCACCGATCTCGATGATCCAAACGCCAGCGTGAATCCTGCGCTGCTGCACCACCTCGCCAATGAAATGGTGCGTCTGAAATTCGACCTCAAGCAGTTCATGCGCGTGCTTTGCAACACCCAGACCTACCAGCGTGAGGCCACCAGCCATGAACTGGCCGACAACACCCCCTACCTCTTTCCCGGTCCAATTCTCCGCCGCATGACCTCAGAGCAGGCCTGGGACTCCTGCGCCACGCTCGTTGTTGGTGCCGACGTGGACAAATTCAAAGGCCATCGCGGAGAAAACTATGCCAAGGCCTTAAACGTTGATTTCGGCAAGGACGTCTCTCCAGAGGTCCTCAAAACTCAGATCGAAAACGCCGTCGCAAGCTTGCGCCAGTTTGGTGGAGGCGCAGGCAACCCCAAGAACAACGCGAAGAAAAAGCGTGCGTTGAATCAGGAGGAGGATCTCACCCTCGCGCCTCCGGTGCGCAATGGCATGGTGCTCGCCCGTGCCTCCGAGCTGCCACAACCTGAAAAGGATCAGCATTTCCTCCGCATGTTTGGCCAGAGCGACCGCCAGATCGCCGACAGCGAAAGCGAGGAGGGCAGCATTCCCCAGGTGCTCATGCTCATGAATGGCGAGGCACAGCGGGTCATTGGCCAGAATGATTCACTGGTGGTGAAAACTGCAGGCGAACAAAAGTCCCCTGAGCAGCAGGTCGAAAGCCTCTACCTCAGCTTTTTCAGCCGCAAACCCAAGCCGGCAGAACTCGGCGAAGCCGTGGCTGGACTCGGCAATGGTCTCACCCTGCGGGATCTGACCTGGGTTCTGTTCAACACCCGTGAATTCATCTTCGTGGAATAATCCTTCACTCTTCACTGCCATGAATCTTCACAACCAGCTTGATCCTATTTCCCGTCGTGCCTTTTGCGAGCGCTGGGCCAGCGCCGCTCTCGGCGTCACCGTTTTGCACAGCCTCGGCGGCAGCGCCTTTGCAGCAGATGCAACCAAAGCCGCCGCACCCTCCGGCCCCGGCTACGGCAAAGCAAAGAACGTCATCTTCCTCCAGATGATCGGCGGCATGACCCACATCGACACCCTGGACCCCAAGGACGGCCCCACACAAGGCCCGAAAGCCCCGATCAAAACCAAGGCTGACTTTCAACTCGGCGGCACGATGGTGAACCTCGCCAAACAGGCAGACAAGATCAGCATTATCCGCAGCATGACCTCCAAAACGGGAGTCCATGCAGCCGGTCAGTACGTCATCCGCACCGGCTACGAGCAACGTGGCACCATCAAGCATCCCAACATCGGGGCCTGGGCTCAGCATTTCCTCGGCTACAGCCACAAGACTCTTCCCTCCAGCGTCTGCATCAATCGTCAGCCGCAGAATGGCAACGGCTTCTTCCCATCCAGCTTTTCCCCGCTGCCCATCCTCGATCCTGATGCCGGGCTGCAATATGCCAAGAGCGATGCCACCCCCGAGCAGATGATCAAGCGTCTCGTCATGCTCGAACAGCTCGACTCAGGTTTCCGTGATCGCTTTCAAACCTCCGAAGTCAAGAGCTACACACAGTTCTATGACAAGACGATCAGCATCATGTCCAGCACGGACTTGGAAGCCTTCCACCTCGATGACGAACCGGCAGCCTTGAAGGAAAAGTATGGCAAGGGCAAATTCGGTCAGGGCTGCCTGCTGGCCCGCCGTCTCGTGGAAAAAGGCATTCGCTACATCGAAGTCGCCAAAGGCGGATGGGACATGCACAACAACATCGACGACGGCCTCGATGAGCACGGTGCCGAACTCGATCAGGCGCTTGCCGCTCTGCTCGAAGATCTCAAGGAACGCGGCCTGCTCGAAAGCACGCTAGTGGTGCTTTGTTCTGAGTTCGGTCGCGGTCCCAAGATCAATGGCAACGGCGGACGCGACCACCATCCGAAGGTCTTCTCCACCCTGCTCGCCGGTGGCGGCATCCGAGGCGGCTACATCCATGGCTCCAGTGACAAGGAAGGCGTGGCGGTGGCCGACAAGCAGGCCAGTCCGCAGGACTTCCTTTCCACCATTGGTTGGAGCCTCGGCCTGCCCATCGACGAAGTCGTCATGTCCCCCAGCAACCGCCCCTTCACTGTCGGCGACAAAGGCAAGGCGATCATGGAACTGTTTGCTTAAACGGTCAGCTCAGGCAGGCAGACAGAAAGTGCAATTCCGGTAATCCGGGAGGCCATGCATTTCCCGCAAGCCTCTCGAACATCTGGCGTACTTTGCCCCACATGCTTTCTTCGCCCCTGACCATGACTTCCCGCCGCCATTTTCTTTACACCAGCACCGCCGCCTTTGCCGCTTCCTCGTTTCACATCTTCGGTGCCGATCCGGCGAAAAAGTATCGCACGGCATTGATCGGTTCCGGTTGGTGGGGAATGAACATCTTGAAGGAGGCGCTGGCTTCCGGCCGCATCAAAGTCTGCGCCTTGTGCGATGTGCATGAGGACGTGGCCTCCAACGCCGGAGACACGATCAACGGCATCTCCGGCGACGATCCAAAACTCTACAAGGATTACCGCGAACTCCTGGACAAAGAAAAGCCGGAGATCGTCATCATAGCCACTCCGGACCACTGGCATGCGCTCCAAACCATCGCCGCCTGCAAGGCTGGTGCTCATATTTACGTCGAGAAACCGACGGGCCACACCATCAATGAGAGCAAGGCCATGGTGAAAGCCGCTCGTGAGGCTGGCGTCGTGGTGCAGGTCGGTTTGCACCGCCGCATCGGCCCGCATCACGTTGAGGCGATGAATTTCCTCAAATCCGGTGCCGTGGGCAAGGTCGGCATGGTCCGAGCCTTTGCCGACAGCAAAGGCGGCCCCGAGCAGCCGAAGCCCAACAGCCAGGTGCCCGAAGGCATGGACTGGGACATGTGGTGCGGCCCGGCCCCAATGCGCCCGTTCAACACCAAGCTGCATCCCGGCGGCTGGCGCAACTTCCTCGACTACGCCAATGGCACCATGGCCGACTGGGGTGTGCATTGGCTGGATCAGATCATGCTCTGGAGCGGCGAAAAAGGGCCCAAGAAAATCTTCTGCACCGGCGGCCGACCCATCGCCGGTCCTGCCGTGCTCAATGACAAGGAGCAGACCACCGATGCCCCGGATCATCAGGTGGCCACGTTCGAGTTCGAGCAGTTCACCGCCGTGTGGGAGCACCGCAAGTTCGCCGACAACAACAACGAAAAGCACAAAATCGGCTGCTACTTCTACGGCGAAAAAGGCGTGCTGCACATCGGCTGGCGCGACGGCTGGACCTTCTACCCCGTGAACCCCAAAGACGGTGAGAAGCACGGCAACCACCAGCTTCAGGAGCCCGACGGCCACAACATCGCCCTGCTCTGGGCCGATTTCATCGACGCCATCGAAAAGAAAAAGCAGCCCGTCGCCGACATCGAAAGCGCCCACCGTTCCACCTGCCTGCCCCTGCTCGGCATGCTCAGCTACAAAGCAGGTCGCAGCATCCAGTGGGACCCGGAAAAGGAGCTCATCATCGGAGACCCTGAAGCCAGCAAACTGCTTGGCCGCGAGTACCGTAAGCCTTGGGCCTACCCGGTCTAAAAGCGGACATTCAGGCGATTGCCGCTTGATCTTACCTTTTCCTTCGGCTTTCGACATGGCTCTGTGAATCAGGCATCCTTCCTGCTTTGATTCCCAAGCTCCACCCAGCCATGTCTGAAACTCCTCCGCAAAACCTCCGCAACCTCGGCTTTCAACTCCTCGAAGACGATCTGCGTTACCTCATGGAGGCCTTCTCCGCCGTTCTGAAGCAGCTCGGGGAGCCAGAGCTGGCCGCCAGCCTCCCATGGATTGGCACCGGGGTGCCTCAAAAAACGAACCGCTCCCTCGGTCAGGCCTATTCCATTGCTTTTCAGCTGCTCAATGTCGTCGAGGAGAGGGCCGCCTCTCAAATCCGCCGTCTGCGCGAGAAAAAGAGCGGCCCTGAAGCTGAAAAGGGCCTGTGGGCGGACAATTTGAAGCAACTGCGCACCCTCGGCCTCAATGAAGCCGACATCCTCGCTGCACTTAAAGATGTCTGCGTCGAGCCCGTGCTCACCGCGCACCCCACCGAAGCCAAGCGCGAGACCGTGCGCGAGCTGCACCGTGAGATCTACAGCCTCATGAACCGCCATGAGAACCCGGCCTACACGCCGCGTGAGCAGGCACGCCTGCAAAGCCAGCTTCAGACCCAGCTCGAAAACCTCTGGCGCACCGGCGAAATCCACGTCACGCGCCCCAGTATCGAGGCCGAGCTCCAAAACGCCCTGCACTACCTGCGCGATGTCTTCCCCGAAGCCCTCACCCGTGCGCACACCCACCTGCGCGAGGCCTGGCAGGCCGCCGGTTATGATGTCACTAAAATCGACTCCCTGCCTTCCCTGATCCGTTTCGGCTCCTGGATCGGTGGTGACCGCGACGGGCATCCCTTCGTCACCGCTGACGTCACCCGCCATGCCTTGAAGGTCATGCGCAAGAACGCCCTGCGCGTTCAGCGCCGTGCCCTCGAAGCCCTCGCCTTCCACCTGCCGCTCAGCTCGCTTTTCCAGATCACGCCACCACAACTCACGGAACTGATCGCAACCCTCAGCACCCAGCTCAAGACTGAGCCGAGCGTTGATCTCGCCAACATCTTGGAGCGCAACAAAGAGGAGCCATGGCGTGCCGCCGTTTATCTCATGCATGCGAAGGTCGTCCTCGCCAGCGAGAAGCCATCCTCGCCTGTCGCCTATGTGCAGCCAGAGGAACTGCGTGCTGACATCGATGTCCTCGCGCAAACCCTGCTCGATGTCGGCTCCAAGGCCGTCGTCGAGGAGCAGATCGTTCCCTTCCGGCGCAATCTCACGGCCTTCGGCTTCCACTCCGCCTTGCTCGATGTGCGGCAAAATTCCGCCTTCCATGAAAAGGCGCTCGATCAGCTCCTGCGTGCCGCCGGTCTGCTGGATGGAGGTTCATTCGTCACCTGGACCATCGAGCAAAAGCGTGCACTGCTTGACCGCGAGCTCATCTCTCCGCGACCTTTCCTCGCTCCGGGCATCTCCGCCGGGCCTGAAGCGGACACTGTGCTCGACTGCTACCGCGTCCTGGCAGATCACCGCGCCAAGTATGGCAATGCGGGTCTCGGCTCCCTCATCATTTCGATGACCCGCAGCGTCGAAGACATGCTCGTCGTCTTCCTTCTCGCCCGCGAAGCCGGACTCATGACCTGGAGTGAAGAAGGCCTCGTCTGCCCTCTGCCCGTCGTTCCCTTGTTTGAAACCATGGGCGATCTCGAAGCCGGCCCAGGCATCGTCGAAGCCTTTCTTTCTCATCCAGTCGCCAAGCGCAGCCTCCTTGCGCAGAGCAAAGGCGGCACTCCCGTCTTCCAAATGATGGTCGGCTACTCCGACTCCAACAAGGACTGCGGCATCGTCGCCAGCCAGTGCGCCCTGCATCGTGCGCAGCGTGAGCTTTCCACCACCATCCACCGCCACGGCGTTCGCCCGATCTTCTTCCATGGCCGTGGTGGCACCGTCGGACGCGGCGCGGGCCCCACGCATTGGTTCATGGAGGCGCTGCCTCACGGATCCCTCAGCGGCGGCATGCGCATGACCGAGCAGGGCGAGACCATCGCTCAAAAATACGCCCATATTGGCTCCGCCGTTTACAATGCCGAGCTGCTCATGGCCTCCACCACGGCAGCCACCGCCCGCCATCGCAGCACCGAATCCAGCGCGCATCCCGCCCTGGAGCCTCTCTTTGACAAACTCGCCGCCGACAGCCGCGATGCCTACCGCGCCTTCCTGCACGCGCCGGACTTCATGAAGTTCTACCGTCAGGCTACGCCGATTGATGCTCTGGAAAATTCCCGCATCGGATCACGCCCCGCCCGCCGCACCGGCCAGGCCTCCCTCGACGATCTGCGCGCCATTCCTTGGGTCTTCTCATGGACGCAGTCACGCTTCTACCTCCCCGGCTGGTTCGGTGCCGGCAGCGCTTTGACGAAACTCAAGACCGACGATCCCCAGAGCTACGCCACCCTGGCCGCCGCCATCCCAGGCTCCGCCTTCCTGCGCTACGTCCTCACCAACATCGAAAGCTCCCTCGTCAGCGCCAATACCGACCTCATGCGTGCCTACGCCGGTCTGGTGGAGGACACCGCCGTGCGTGACCGCTTCCTCGGCATCATCCTCAGCGAGTACGAAGCCACCCGTTCCATCATCGACGACCTCTTCCACGGCACCTTCGAAGAACGCCGCCCGCGTCTCGCCTACACCCTGAACATTCGTGAAGACCCCCTCAAGGTGCTGCACCTTCAGCAGATCGCCCTCCTGCGTGAATGGCGTGGGCTCACCGCTGCCGGTAAAACCGAAGCCGCAGATGCCATGGTCTCCGACTTGCTGATCTCCATCAACGCCATTGCGTCAGGACTTCGCACGACAGGCTAAAACATGGTCAATGACACCCAGCTTCGCGCCGAGGTCACTTTGACCCGGCTGCGGGCAGGGTCAGTCCCGGAACGTCCAGCGCGTGCAACTCACGCCCAAACTGATCATTATCCGAGTCTAGGAGAATCATGCCATTCAGCACCGCAACGACGTCGGTCCACCGTTTGAGCGTGGCCAGCCTTCGGCTGCCTACTTCTGTCCCGTCAGAGATCCACACGTCCGTGTCCGAGCTTGCATTCTTGCGTTGGAACAACACGCGTCCATCGGCCATCGGGAACAATTTGAAAATCTCCGCATCTTCATCTCCAAGGGCAACGTCGGTCACGAGGTGAGTGCCGCTCTTGGTCCCGTCCGAGACCCAAAGCTCAAGGCCATGTTTGCCGTCATCCATGACAAAGAAGAGCCGTCCTCCCGCAACCACTGGACTGGGATGCGAAGCTCTTGGAAAAGAGAAGGAGGCTTCCTTGTACGGATCGCTGTCCAAGATGTTCTTGGACCCAGCGACCGTGCCATCACTGATCCACAATCCACAGCGTCGGGTGCGATCATGGGCGAGTATCATCCCATTGTCGCCCACACGACCGAACCAGAGTTCAGAGGCAAAATGATCGGACCACCACGACGCCAGTGTGACCACCGAATTCCCATCCGTATGCCACAGTTCCAGAGGCGGCTTCATTTGACCATTGGGCAGCATCAGCACTCCATTGGGCAGCGAAACGAACTGGTTGAGACCGCCGTCATTCTCAAAGCGGGGCAGTCCCGGCAGCACCAGCTTTTTCAATCCAGACCGTGTGCCATCGATGCTCCAAAACGCCTTGCCATCCAAGTCCAGCTTCAACACGGCCCCTTTCAGCATCGCGCTATCGGTATAGTCATTCCATCCATCAAAAGGCACCGCGATGGTTTCCGTCGCACCGGTGTGGAGATTGAGCGCCACAAGTCCATGTCCATCGTAGTCGCCATGAAGTGAGAGCACCAGGCGATCCCCGACCAGAACCGGCTTGTATTCATCACACACATCCTTGCCGTCCTCGGAGATGGGCCGAGTTCCAGCCTCGGTGCCGTCCGTCACCCAGACCCGGCTGCCTTTCCCAAGGGCTGCGTTAGGTCCTTGGAAGTACAAATGGTTCTCAAAGATAAAGGGGTTGTCGAAAATCGATCCTTGCTCCTGCACCGGAAAATCTTTGATGCGTCGCGTTCCTGCCGTGCTGCCATCTGAGCAATAGAGCGACCACTTCCCTTCGCCGCCCTGCTTGGAAACAGCCTTGAACCAGACTTTGCCATTCCACACAAAAAAGCCTGAATGGGCGGAGCCGTCTCGGCCTGGATACAGGTCGGCGACCAAACGTAGCTTGGTAGGTTCCGCTGCAGCGGTTACCAGCATGACCCCGCAGCAAAGAAATGAGCGCCACATATTCATCAGCTTAATGAACTAAGCTTGCGCTCGTCAAGCTAGATTCAAATCACGCCATCCCCCGATATTCCCCAGGCGCTACGCCTACCCAGCGCTTGAACACACGTGAGAAGATCGCTGCATTCGCATAGCCAACGTTTGCAGCCACGACTTCCAGCTTGTCGTTCCCGGCTTCCAGAAACCGGCGCGCCTGCTCCATCCGCAAACATGTCAGGTGCTGCATCGGGCTGCGGCCCAGCTCCTTCATGCACAGGCGCCGCAAGTGCTCCGGACTGCAGTGACTGCGATGCGCCAGCTCGGCCAGCGTCCAGTCGCGCATCAGATCCTTCTCCACATCCGCCCACAGCTTGGCCACACGTGGCTCACGACTGCGCCAGGGCTGGGCAATGCGGCGTATCGTCGCATGCAGCAGTTCCAGCCAGTGGTGCAATATTCGCTGCTCGCGTTCCCCTTCCCACTCGGCACGCACGCCATGGATGATCCGTGCAATTTCATCCGCATGGGCCGTCGGCATCACGGGAGATGCCGCCCCAACTACAGGCGTGACAAAACTCGGCTCGTCATAGCGCACCCACGCAAAGCACCAGCGCTCGCGGCCCTTGGCCTCAAAGGCATTCAGAACCCTCGGGGGAGCAAGACACACCATGCCCGGCTTCACCCGCTGCCAGCGACCATCAAGCAAAATGGAACCTTCGCCGCTCACGCAGGCCAGCACAAAACTACCCGTCGGACTCATGCGCACGCGCCGATACGGTGGCAGCGCCTCATCCAGGCCAAAGCGTGCAATGCGGTGCGTGGTCATCTCCACGCACTCCCGAGCCTCCACCACCCAGCGCCGCGTGCGCGGGCCGTCGAGCGTGGTTTCTATGAGGTCATGGTTCATGGGGGAATTACAACGCGCCGCGCAGGCTTGGCAAGGAGCGGCACTTGCCAAGTGCCGTCATGCGCTGAAGCAGCTCGCACGCGCCCAAGCCGGGACTTGGCAAGTCCCTCTCCTTGATTTGGCATGGCGCGCCGCACAGGTGCATTTCAGGCATGACACCGTGCATGTCATCCTGCTAGGCTGCGTTTAACCAACCCGTTATTCCAACCCATGAAGCACCTGCTCTCCTTGCTCCTCCTCACCACCGCGCTCCACGCGGAGCCCGTTTCCATCTTTGACGGCAAGACTCTCGACGGCTGGGACTACGATCCCAAGATCTGGCGCGTCGAAGACGGCATGATCACCGGCGGCTCCACCACGGAAAAGATCAAGGAGAACCACTTCATCTGCACGAAGAAAAACTATCAAAACTTCGATCTAAAACTCAAAATCAAGGTCAGCGGCGATCCCAACACCGGCATGCTCAACAGCGGCATCCAGATTCGCAGCCTCCGCGTTCCCGGTGGCGCGCACATGACCGGCTATCAGGTCGATTGCGGTGCCGGTTGGTTCGGCAAGATCTACGACGAGTTCCGCCGCAACAAAGTCATCTGGGCACCCACACCCGAGCAGCAGGCCGCACTGGACAAGGCCATCGATGTCTTCGGCTGGAATGAATACCGCATCCGCGCTGAAGGCACTCGGATTCAGACCTGGATCAATGGCGTCCACTGCATCGATTACACCGAGACCGACAAGAACATCGCGCTGGATGGACTCATCGGCCCGCAGGTTCACAGCGGGGGCGTCTGCCTCGTGCAGGTCAAAGACGTGACGATTGAAGAACTGCCGCCCACCCCCAGCGCTCCGACATGGGAATCACTCGGCGGCATCGATGCCGCACGCAAACTCGTCGCCCCGCCGCCGAAGCCGCAGGCAGATGCCGCAGCAGCACCGAAGCGCGACATCAGCTATAACAACGTCCAAGGCACCGCTTTAACTGCCGAGGAGCAGATGAAGAAATTCCACCTGCCCGAAGGCTACGAGATCGAACTCGTCGTCAAAGAAAGCGAAGGGCTCGGCAAATTCGTCAGCGTTTACTTCGATCAGCGAGGGCGAATGTGGACGCAGACCGCGCTGGAGTATCCCGTGGACGCGAATGAAAACCCCGCCGCCGCTGAGGCGGTGTATGCGGCCCATGGCAAGGACAAGGTGCTCGTCTACCCGCGGGAGTCGGTCAATGGGCCGATTCCCGCGGGTGGACTCACCAACCCCACCGTCTTCGCCGACGGCCTCGCCATCCCGACCGGCATGCTGCCCTGGGGCAATGGCGACACCTGCTACGTCCAGCACGGCCACGATCTCAAACTCTACAAAGACACCAACGGTGATGGCAAGGCCGACAAGTTTGACGTCATCCTCACCGGCTTCGGCGTGCAGGACTCACACCTGTTTCCGCATCAGTTCACCCGCGCCCCCGGCGGCTGGATCTGGATGGCTCAGGGCCTCTTTAACAACAGCAAGGTCCACAAGCCCGGCAGCGATGTCGTCGTTGAGTACCCCAAGTGCGGCATGGCCCGCTTCCGGCCCGATGGCAGCGAATTTGAAATGACCAGCGTCGGCCCCAACAACATCTGGGGTCTCGTGATCACCGGCGAAGGCGAAACCTTCATTCAGGAAGCCAACGACTACGGCTACCCCATCATGCCCTTCCACGAATACGCCTATTATCCCGGCGGCATGGAAGCCCTCAAAAAGAGCTACCAGCCCGACTTTCCCCCGCAGGCCGAGTTCCGCATGGGCGGCACCGGCTTGAGCGGCCTCGCGCTGATTGAGAGCGGCTCCCTCCGCGACCCCAAAGCCGCTCACACCATGGCCGTCGCCAATCCCATCACCTCCAAGATTCAAACCCTCGGCATGCATCGCGACGGCGCCTATTGGAAGCTCACGCAACTCCCCGATCTCATCACCTGCGACGATCCCTTCTTCCGCCCCGTCGGCCTCACCAACGGCCCCGACGGCTCCATCTACATCGTCGATTGGTACAACAAGATCATCTCCCACAATGAAGTTCCACGCACACATCCGGACCGTGATAAAACACGCGGACGCATCTGGCGTGTGAAGCCGAAGGGGACGAAGACGGAGGTGGCTGACTTTACGAAACTCAGCAGCGATGAACTCACTGCTGCACTCAAGGAGGGGCCCGTTGGCAAAAATCAAATCGCCTGGCAAACTCTGAGTGACAGAAAGCTACTTGCCGCGAGCCATTGGGCCACGTCTGAGTATGCCTTTCCCAAAGAGAGCATTCAAATCCGCGCCATCGGCCGCAGCCTGTCCGATCAAAACATTGGAGAACTCCTCTCCTTTGCCAAACCCAGCCTCCCCGGCCCACTCGGCCAATCCTCCCGAGGCCCGAAACAGATCCCCGTGCGTGAGGCCTATGACCGCGAGTTCGAACGCTTCCTCGTCCGCATGTTTTTGGAACGGCATCCCGATGTCGTCGCGAAGTTCCTCGATTCCGAAGCCGCTGCGAAGCTGCCTGTTGAGGCGCGCGTGCTTGCCTCGCTCGCTTTGGAGTCAAAGGCGAGTGCCTCGCGTGTGGCTAAGTTGCTCCCGCAGCTCGACCGCGCCCCGAATGACGAAGAACTCCTTCGCCTCGCGCAGTTCCCCGCAGAACCCGGCGTGGGTGCTGCTCTCAAGGCGCTCCTCACGAACAAAAAATCTCGCGCCTCGGTTGCTGAGAAACTGCTGGCGCAGCGCACGAAGCTCGATGCAGCACAGATCGCACCTCTTTTGACGGAGACGGCGAGAGAAATGCTGCAAGGTGAGGCAAACACGCTTGCCCTGCAGCTCATCGGTGGCTTTCAGCTCACGGCACTCGAAAGCGATCTAGTCACTCTCGTGAAGCAGCAGCCCACCACCGTCCTTCTGAACACGCTGCGCGATCTCCGAAGCGACGTAGCCGATCTCTTCGCCTCCCTCGCCAAATCCTCCCCAGATCCCCTCATCCGCGACGCCGCACTCGAAGCCCTCGCCGCCTCGCATGCACCTGATGCCGCTACCAAGCTCCTCGCTTTGTATCCTTCGCTTCAGCCAGCGCAGCGCCATGCGGCATTAAACACCCTCGCCAGCACCAAGGCGGGCGCACAAACCATCGTAGCCGCCTTGCTCGACAAAACCCTGCCTCAGGCTGATCTCGATGGCCCCACCGTTGAGCGACTCGCCACCGTGCTGGGTAATGATCCGGCGCTCGAAAAACTTCAGCAGCAGCTCGGCGGCATCTTCCGCGAGGTCTTGTTGCTCAATGGCGAGGACAACGCATGGGTGGACTCCAAGATCACGCTCGACGGCCCCTTCACCGTCGAAACCTGGGTGCGCCTCGCGCCGAACTTCGGCAATCAGGACGACATCCTCGGCGCGCCCGGAGGACCTGAGATGAATTTCTTCCAGTCCAAGTTCCGCGTCTTCGGTGGCCCCGAGTTGCACGATGTCGCCACCGCCACCAAACCAATGACGCCCGACCTGTGGACACACATTGCCGTGACACGCGACGCCCAAGGCATCATTCGCATCTACCAAAACGGTGAACTCGACGCCACCGGCACCAAGCCTGCGCCCGCCAAGTGGGAAAATTGTCGTATCGGCTGGAGCGGCCCGAAAGGCGGCACCGAGGGCGTGATGACCGAGTTCCGCGTCTGGAACCGCGCGCGAACCGCCCAGGAGATCCGCGCCAATTTTGACCGCATCCTTGCATCTGCCGAAGGCATGAAGCGCTACGACCATGCCTGGGGCAAGCTCGAAAAGGGAGCCCGCCTCGCCAAGACCATCGACACGCCACCGCTGCTCACCGAGGAGCAGGCGAAAGCTCTCGACACCAAGTTCGCCAAATACTCCGCCCTGGCCCCCAAAGGCAACGCCGCGAACGGCAAAGCTCTCAGCGCCCTTTGCATGGCCTGCCATCAGATCGGCAGTGCGGGCGGCCAGATCGGCCCAAACCTCAGCGGCGTCGGCGCGATGGGCTTGGAAGCCGTGCTCCGCAACATCCTCACGCCCAATGCCGCCATGGAGCCGGGCTACCGCATCTACCGCGTTGAAATGAAAAACGGCGATCTCATCGACGCTTTCTTTGTCAGCGAAGACAAGAACGCCACCGTCATCCGCATGCCCGGGCTTCCAGACCGCCGCCTCGACAAAAAAGACATCCGCAGCACAAAGTACATTCGTCGAAGCCTCATGCCCGAAGGACTGCTCGATGCACTGCAAGAGCAGCAGGTGGCCGATCTGCTGGCGTATCTAATGACGCTGCGGGGGTAGGCTAAAGGAGCGGGACTTGCCAAGTCCCGATTTGGTGGCGCTGTTTAGATCCGAATCCACGGCACTTGGCAAGTGCCGCTCCTTGATTTACCCTTCCGACACATGAGGTTCTTCAATCCGTTCGCAGAGATTCGGGTTACGCGGCACAATCTTCCGCACTGGCAGCAGCCCGGAGCCGCTTACTTCATCACCTTTCGGATGGCAGATTCACTGCCTGATGAGATTCTTCGCGGGCTCGATTTAGAACGGCGGCGCTGGCTGGAGACACACCCATCACCATTGTCCTTCGAGGATGAAGCCGAATTTCATCGACTTTTCTCCGCCCAGGTCGATCAGTGGCTGGATGAGGGTCATGGCTCCTGTGTTCTCCGCCAGCCACTACTGCGGACTGTCGTCAATGATGCACTGAAGTTTTTTCACAGGCATCCCATGGACGGTTGAAGTTTTGAAGTGAAGTGTGCTGACTGAGGGC
>CAILZI010000169.1 GCA_903838675.1 uncultured Verrucomicrobiota bacterium | reverse complement strand
TAGAGCGGGTGGCTGTTAACCACTAGGTCGTAGGTTCGAACCCTACCTCAGGAGCCATCGCAATGGCAGAGTAGCTCAGGGGTAGAGCAGAGGACTCATAAGCCTTTGGTCGGGAGTTCAAATCTCCCCTCTGCCACCACGATGACCCCACACGTGGTTGGCACCTTCACAAGCCGATAAATTCGGCGTTTGCCCTGAGCTTGCCTCTCCGCCAATATCAAAGGCAGATGAACCTTCCGATCCGCCCCCGTCGCAACCGCCAGTCTCCCGCCATTCGCGATCTCGTACGCGAAACGGAGCTCACGCCGGGTCATTTGATCTATCCTCTCTTCCTGCAGGAAGGCAGCGAAAACACGCCCATAGCCTCGATGCCAGGGTGCACGCGCTGGAGCCTCGACGGTCTGGTCAAAGAAGCCGGAGAGGCGCATGCCCTCGGCGTTCCTGCCGTCGTTCTGTTCCCGCGCATCCCCGATGAACTCAAAACCCGTGGCGCTGAAGCCTGCCATGCGGACGACGGTCTCGTGCCCCGTGCAATCCGTGCGCTTAAAAGCGCCCACCCCACGCTGACAGTGATCACCGACGTTGCCCTCGATCCCTACAACAGCGACGGCCATGACGGTCTCGTGACCGATGACGGCCGCATTTTAAACGATGAAACCGTCGCCGTCCTCTGCCAGCAGGCCCTCTGCCATGCGCGTGCCGGTGCGGACATCGTCTCGCCAAGCGACATGATGGATGGCCGCGTCGCCGCATTGCGCGCTGCGCTGGATGGTGCCGGATACCAAGCCGTGTCCATCATGAGCTACACCGCCAAGTATGCCAGCGCCTACTATGGGCCGTTTCGCGGTGCGCTGGACTCCGCGCCGAAGGCAGGGGACAAGAAAACGTACCAGATGGACCCCGCCAATGCGCGTGAGGCCCTGCGCGAAGCCGCGCTCGATGAAGCCGAAGGTGCCGACATCCTCATGGTCAAGCCCGCAGGTCCTTATCTCGACATCATCGCGAAACTTCGTGCCGCCACCACGCTGCCCATCGCCGCGTATCAAGTCAGCGGTGAGTATCTCATGATCAAAGCCGGTGCCGCAGGTGGCTGGATCGACGAAACCAAGATCGTCAACGAATCACTCATCGGCATCCGTCGTGCAGGCGCGGATATGATTCTCACGTATTTCGCCAAGCAGTGGTCCGCAGCGTGGCGGTGAGGACTTGATCCTCCAGGCGCCTAATCCAGGAACCGAAACTCTGGCGTGGACCAGAGCGTCTGGATGAATCGAGCCCAGAGATCACGCATGTCATCTGCGCTGGCGTTGCCGGACTGGCTGGATTCGAGGAAGTCACGGACCTGAGCATGCTCCTTAGCGGAGGGATGACGCTGCAAAGAGTTCTGGAAAGCGGTATCAATGCGTTTGTCGGTGTCAGGCGATGATTTGAGCACGAGGTCGGCGGCGCTGCGGGCCTGCTCGATCACCTTGGGGGAGTTCATCAGAAAGAGCGCCTGCGTGGCGACGGTGCTGGTGGTGCGCTGGGCGATGGGCTGATTGATGTCGGCGAAGTCGAAGACTTCAAACAGCGGGTGGCGCACGTTGCGAAAGGCGGCGGTGTAGAGGCTGCGGCGGGTGTCGAGGAACTGGTAGCCGTATTCGATGTTCTGAATCTTTTGATCGTTGGCATCCACCGATTTGACTTCGCTGACACCCGGCCCACCCCAAGCGCGATCCAAAGTGCCTGCTGCAGTGAGCATGGCATCACGCAGGCACTCGGCATCGAGGCGCTTGCGGTTCATGTGGCTGAGCAGGCGGTTGTCGGGGTCCTGTGCATGCTGAGCTGCTGAGGCCGTGCTTGTGGAGGCCATGCGGTAGGTGCGGCTCATGACCATCTGTTTGACGAGATGCTTCAGGCTCCAGCCGTCTTCGATGAATTTGAGGGCGAGATGGTCGAGCAGTTCAGGATGGCTCGGCGCTTCGCCCGTGGAGCCGAAGTTGTCGGTGGTGCGGACGATGCCTGCGCCAAAGAGCCAGTGCCAGACGCGATTGACCATGATGCGCGCGGTGAGCGGATTGTCCCGGGAGGTGATCCATTGCGCGAGTTGCAGACGGCCGCTGGCCTCAGCCGGAATGCCAGGTGCATTTCCATGGAGGGCCGCCTGGATGAAACCGCGTGGGACGCTGGCGCCCAGATTGCGAATGCTGCCGCGAATGTGGATCTTCGCATCTTCGGGCACGCTGTCATCTGCCACGGACATGGCCTCAGGGCGGTCAGGAATGTCCTTTTGCAGGGCTTTGAGTTCTTTTTCCAGTTCGGCGAGTCGCTGTTTGAGCTTGATCGCGGTGGTCGATTCTTTTTTGACCGCCGGTTCCGCAAGGGGTTCATCCGCCGGCACAAACTGCACGGCATCGACAGTCACATAGCCCTGCGAACCCGCGTTGGAAATGAGCACGAAACCCTGGCCATTTGCCTCAAAGCGATAGGTTCCTAGAGTGGCAAATTGCAAGCCCTTGAGAGAGTCGGTTGTCATCTTCACGCCTTTCAGTTCCTCGCCGTCTGCATGCAGGATGGTGACGATGGCGCTCTCGGCGCGGTTGGGGCCGGCGTTGAAAGCCACGCGTACTTCGTAGCGTCCGGTCTTGGGAATCTTGGGGGTGAAGGTGACGGTCTTCTCGCCTTTGCCGTCGTTGTTGTCACTGAGATAGCCGGTGCCAATGTAGGGGGCGTAGCTGGTGGACTGCTTCCACGTGCCGACTTTCTGTGCGGCGCTGTCATCGACGACAATGCCGGGGAGATCGCTCAGGGCGATGGTCTTGCGTGCTCTCAGATCGGCGCTGCCGGCATCCCGCAGATTGTCTTTGAGCGCTGCGATTTGCTCCTTGAGCACATTGACCTGCTGCTCGTGCTTTTGCAGTGTGGTCTCGGCGGCACCATCCAGCGGCAGCGGGGTGTCGATCCAGTGCGCGACGTTGTCAGTGTAGTTCTTGAGCGTCTTCGTGCTGCGCAGGATACCCGCGAGCGCATAGTAGTCCTTTGCAGAGATGGGATCAAATTTGTGATCGTGGCAGCGCGCGCAACCGATGGTGAGGCCGAGGAAGGCGCGGCCCATGGTGTCGAGCTGTTCATCCACGATGTCCATGCGCAGCATGCCTTTGTCCTGCTCCTCGTAGTTTGTGGGACCGAGTGCAAGGAAGCCGGTGGCCGTGACCTGCCTGCGGCGGGCGGCGGCGTCTGTGGCAGGCAGAAGATCGCCTGCCAGGTGCTCGGTGATCATGCGATCCACCGGCACGTTGTCGCGGATGGATTCGATGACGTAATCTCGGAAACGCCAGGCGTCTTTAAAAGGCAGTGACCGACCACCACCGGAGGATTCCGCAAAGCGGGTGATGTCCAACCAGTGCGAAGCAAAACGCTCGGCAAAGGCAGCGGAGGCAAGGAGCTCATCCACGCGCTTCTCATACGCTGCCGGTGTCTGCGGTGCTGGCTGAGACAGGTCTGGCGGCAGTCCCGTGAGGTCAAAAGCCAGCCTGCGCTGCAAAACAGCTGGAGCAGCATCCGGTGCTGGCATCAGTTTGTTCTCCTCAAGTTTGGCAAGGATGAAGCGGTCGATGTCATTCGCAGGCCAGGCCGTGTTTTTCACCGTCGGTGGTGGCATCGCCTTGGGCGGTTGGAAGGACCAAAAGCTGGCATCGGCACGTGCCGCTTTCGTTTTGCCGCCGGTGCTGGCCACTTCATCACGCGGATCGGGTGCACCGGATTCGATCCAGAGCTTGAGGTCGGCGACTTCGCTTTCCTTCAGCTTGCGCTTGGGCGGCATCTTCAAATCCCGGTCCGTATAAGTCACAGCCTGCCAGAGCTTGCTCTCGGCGATCTTGCCGGGCACCAGAGCAGGGCCGGAGTCCCCTCCGGTCTGCCAGCCGGCGCGGGAGTCGAGGCGCAGGCCGCCTTTCTGCTTGTCGGGTCCGTGGCAGTCGATGCAGTTGGCGATGAGCAGCGGGCGGATGCGCTGCTCAAAATGCGTCATGTCCGCAGCATTGGCGGCGGCGGAGAGTGAAGCGAGTAAGAGGGCGCGTCTGATCATCAGGTGGTGCGGAGGCAAACGAGACGCGTCAGGAGCGTCTTTCAGGCCGTGAACCGCAGAATGTAATGCTGCTGGTAGCTGCCGATGATTTGCGGCTCAGAGAGCCCCGCCTGCTTTGCCATTTGAGTGAGGTCCGAGAGGGGTTCGGGAAAGTCGAAGGCAGCGACATGGGCGCAGGCTTCTTCGAGATGCTCGGGCAGGACCTCCGTCCACTGCGTGCGCATGAAGTTCAGGTAGCCGTCGAGGTATTGCTCGCGCGTCTGGCCGTCTTCACGCACCACATCCACCAGGATGAACTGACCGCCCGGGGCGAGGCGCTCGGCGCAGGCGGTGAAGAGTCGCTGCTTGCCCGCAGCATCCAGATGATGAACGGCGAAGCCGGTGAAGATGACATCAAAGGCAGAATCTGTGTCCTCCACGGCCTGCAGCATGTCCTTGTGGTGCAGCGCCGTATTGGCGATGCCGTTCAAATACGTGCGCGCTTCCTCCAGAGCGGAGGCGGAGAGGTCCACGCCATCGTAACTGGCTGGCGGAGCGCTTTGCAGGCAAGGAGCCAGGAAGCGGGCATTGCCACAGCCGAGATCCAGCATGTGGTAGTCCCCCTGGGCGTGGCGCTGCTGCAGGATGTCGGAGACGTGGGCGTAGATCTCACGATGGAACATGTAGTTCTTCTCGGAGATGGTGTCGTAGAGCGTCCAGGCTTTGCGAAAGAGGGCGGTGTTGTCGTCTTGAGTGAGGGAAAGGCTCATGTTTTGCGAGATACGGAACCGGTGCGGCCAAGGAGGACAGCCATGGCACTGAGAGCAAGCATGGCTGCGACTCCCTTGAGCGCCATGCTCATGTTGTAGTGCTTTTTCAACCACGCGACCATCTCTGGACTGACGTAGCCTGCGAGGTTGCCGAGGGAATTGATCAAGGCGATGCCGGCTGCCGCAGCCGTGCCGGAGAGGATGGCAGTGGGCAGCGCCCAGAAACAGGCCGCGGCGGACATCACGCCCGTGATAGCAATGGCCAGCGCCACCATCACCCAGACCGGAGGCAGTCCGGGCAGACCGCTGATGACAAAGGCGGCAGCTGCCACAAACGCGGAAAGGCTCACATGCCAGTGACGCTCACCTGTGCGGTCGGAATGGCGGCTCACCAGCACCATGCCGATGGCGGCACAGCCCCACGGAATGGCGGAGTACAGGCCGATGATCCATTTGTCCTTGGAGAAGGTGTTTTCAACGATCTGCGGCAGCCAGAACGATGCGCCGTAAATGCCGACGACGATGCCGAAATAGATCAGACTGCAGAGCCAGACCTGGGGAGATGTGAAGGCATCCATCGCGCTGTGATTCTGGTGCCCTTCGCTGGCCTTCGTCTGCTCATCGGCATCCAGGCGGCTTTGCAGCAGATGCTTTTCATCATCCGTGAGCCACTTGGCCTGGGATGGGCGGTCCGTCAGCAAAAAAGGCACGGTGCAGCCGACGATGACGCTGGGCAGCCCTTCGATGATAAAGAGCCACTGCCAGGCCTTGAGGCCAAACCAGTCATGCGCGGTTTCCAGCAGCCAGCCGGACAGCGGCGAGCCAAACACCCCCGCCAGCGCGATGGCCGTCATGAACAGCGCCACCATGCGCGCCCGGTGCTCGCGCGGAAACCAGTACGTCAGATACAGAATGATGCCGGGAAAGAACCCCGCCTCGGCGATGCCCAGAATGAACCGCATCGTATAAAACGAAACTGGGCTGGTGCAGGTGGCCATCAAGGCCGACACCACGCCCCAGCCGATCATGATGCGCGCGATCCACAGCCGCGCACCCACGCGGTGCAGCATGATGTTTCCCGGCACCTCAAAGAGGAAGTAGCCGATGAAGAAAATGCCTGAGCCAGTGGCAAAGACCGCGTCAGAAAACCACGGCTCCACCTTCATGCCCAGCTTCGCAAAGCCCACATTGACCCGGTCCAGGTAGGCCAGGATGTAGCAGACGAAGAGAAAGGGAATGAGCCGCCACGCCACCTTGCGATAGGTGGTGTCGGAGAAAGCAGCATCAGCGTCAGGTTTTGGCATGCGGGCCGCATGAGAGCATCATTCAGCCAGCACGCCAGCGTTCGCTTTCAGCAGGGCTCAAAATGGCCGCGGAACAATGTAATGACCATTGCCATTTGGATGCGGGCGATACCAGACACCCCGATGTTCAAAGTAGTGCACCCCCCCGTGATAATAAGGACGGGCACCATAGGGAACTATGATGGGTGGACCAACCACGGGCCTGATCGGAGGACCATAGCCGGGGCCGACGTAGCAGGAGGTCAACGTGAACAGAACGACGGCGGAACAGAACAAATGCTGAAGCTTCATGGTGTTGTTTAGGTTGGTTGATAAACTGACGCGTTGTTTAACGAGAGCATCTCAAAAAAAATTCACCGCTTAATGATCGAAAGGCTGCGATTTCCACTTTCGTTTACTGCCGCCCGTTTCACAGTCTCCGCTCCCATCACCCGCCCCGTCCATGACTCCAGCCGAAGCTAAAACCCAACTCGACACCCAAGTCCGCGAAATCATCAACTGGCATTTCTCGCCAGAAACCGGCTGCCCCTTCTGGCTCGACTGGGCCAAAAAGAATTTTGACCCCCGTGGCAAGGTGAACAGCTATGAGGACATCGTGGCCAATTTCCCGCACTTTCAGGACGAGTGGCTGCGCGACCTCCAGCCGGAAGTCTGGGTGCCTGCCGCCTTCAAGGGCAAGCCCTTCAACATTTTCGAAACAGGCGGCACCACCGGCATGCCAAAGCAGCGCATCGGCTGGAATGATTTTCGCGTCGATTACGAAGAATTCAGCCACAAGCTCGACGACAAGCACTTCCCGCCGGGTGAAGCCTGGATCATGGTCGGCCCTACCGGCCCGCGCCGCCTGCGCCTCGCAGTGGAGCATCTGGCCAATTATCGCGGCAGTTCCTGTTACTTCGTTGACCTGGATCCACGCTTCGTGAAGAAGGCCATCACCAACAAGCAGTTCGATGTGGCCCGCCAGTACATGGACCACGTGATCGACCAGGCCGTGCTCATTCTGAAGAATCGCAAGGTTTCTGCCATCTTCACGACGCCCAAACTGCTCGAAGCGCTGGCCGAGAAAGTGGATCTCTACTCTGCCGGCATCCGTGGCTGCTTCGTCGGTGGCACGACCATGACCCCGCAGTACGTGCGCTTCATCGTCGAAGAGGTGCTGGAAAACCGCATCGGCTTCTACCCGACCTACGGCAACACCCTCATGGGCCTGGCCGCCAGCGTGCCGCTGACGCCGGAAGACAACTTCTCCATCTCCTACTACGCACCCCAGCCTCGTGCCGTCCTGCGCGTGGTCGATCCCAAGCAGACGGAAAACACCGTCGAATACGACACCTGGGGCCGCGTGGAGCTCACCACCCTGACCAAGGAATTCTTCATGCCCCGCTTCCTGGAGCGTGACGAAGCCATGCGCCGCCGCCCTCGCGCCCCCTACGCCTGGGATGGCGTCGCCGACGTGCGTCCCTTCGGAGCCATGGAAAAAACGATCGTGGAAGGCGTTTACTAAACGCGTCAGACAATCTGCCTTTTTTTCAGCCGGGAGTGCAACCAATGCGCTCCCGGTTTGTTTTTGCCCCCATGGTCAAAAACTCCCGTTTGCATTCCCGCCCCCGCACGCTTTAAGACTTGTCTCCCGATACTTTTGAAGACTCTCACGCAACTGCAGGAATGAAGATCGCACTGGATGTCATGGGGGGCGATTTCGCCCCTCAAAACCCCATCGCCGGCGTCAAACTCGCCCTCGAATCGCTGCCCGCCATCACCAAGCTTTTTCTGGTGGGTGTGCCCGCAGCCATTGAGCAGGAACTGCAGAAGCAGGGCATCTCCAGTCCGAAACTTGAAATCGTCCCCGCCAGCCAGGTGGTTGAAATGTCTGACAGCGGCATCGACGCCGTGCGCAAGAAAAAGGACAGCTCCATCAGCGTGGCTGTGGACATGGTCAAAGACGGCCGGGCAGATGCCGTGGTCAGCGCCGGGCATACCGGTGCCGCCGTGACGGCCTCCTTGATCAAACTGCGCACCCTCACGCACATTGAGCGTCCGGCCATTGCCTCCATCATGCCGTCTCTGACCAAGCACTGGGTGCTGATCGACGCCGGGGCCAATCCGGACAGCGAGCCTGCGCATCTGGTGCAGAACGCCATCATGGGCAGCGCCTTTGCCCGCCACGTGCTGGGCCGGGAAAATCCGTCCGTGGGCCTCATGTCCAACGGTACTGAGGAAGAAAAGGGCAATGCCTTGTGCAAAGAGACCGGCAAGCTGCTGCGCCACACCGCCGGACTGAACTTCATCGGCAACGTCGAAGGCCATGACGTCTGGGACACCCCGCCGGACGTCGTCGTGTGCGACGGCTTCACTGGGAACGTCATTTTGAAAAACGCCGAGGCCCTCTCCCATGCCATTTTCAGCATGGTGAAGAGCGAAATTAAGAGCGGCTTTTGGACCAAAATCGGCGGTTTGCTGGCCAAACCCGCCTTCAAACGCGTCCACACACGCACCAATCCCGACGAGGTCGGCGGCATGCCGCTGCTGGGCCTGAAGGGCATCACCATCATCGCCCATGGCAGTGCATCTCCATTTGCCATGAAGAACGCCATACGGCAGGCTTGTGAATCCATCCAACACCAGGTGGGGCCTCATATCGAAGCCGCCGCCACCGCCCATTCCATTTCCCTCCATGCCCGCTCCTAGTTTTCAGCCCTTTTGCGCCTCCAGCATCATTGGCACAGGCAGTTACATGCCTGAAAAAGTGCTGACCAACGACGATCTGTCCAAAATCGTCGAAACCTCCGACGAGTGGATCACCTCCCGTACCGGCATCAAAGAGCGCCGCATCGCCGCTCCAGAGCAGGCCACCAGTGACCTCGCTTCTGAGGCCGCTCGCCGTGCCATGGCCGACGCTGGAGTGACTCCTGAGGAAATTCAGCTCATCATCGTCGCCACCGTCACGGCGGACATGTTCTTCCCTTCCACCGCCTGCTTTGTGCAGAAAAAGATCGGGGCCACGAACGCCGTCTGTTTTGACATTTCGGCCGCCTGCTCCGGCTTTTTGTACGCCCTCCAGGTTGCACGTCATTTCATCAATACCGGCAACCGCACCACAGCGCTCGTCATTGGCGCGGAAAAGCTCAGCAGCCTCATCAACTGGAAAGACCGCAACACTTGCGTACTCTTTGGCGATGGTGCAGGCGCCGTGGTCATCCGCAGGGCAGATGAATCGGAAGTCGATGCCCCTGGCCGCGTGCTTTCAACGGTCATGGGCACCGATGGCACCCTGGCGGACGTGCTCAAAGTCCCTGGCGGTGGCTCCGCCTGCCCGATCACTGCGGAAAACGTCTTAACTTATCCAAACACGATCCACATGGAGGGCCGCGAAACCTTCAAGCACGCCGTCACCCGCATGCTGGAGGCTTCCCAGCAGGCGCTGGAAATCGCCGGACTGACCGCCGCCGATGTGGCCCTCGTCATTCCCCATCAGGCGAATGCGCGCATCATCAGCGCCATTGCCGAGCGTCTGAATTTGCCGCTGGACCGTGTGTTCATGAATCTTGACAAATACGGCAACACCAGCGCAGCCACCATCCCCGTCGCCCTCGATGAGGCGAACAAGGCCGGACGCCTCAACAAGGGCGATGTCGTCCTGCTAGTAGCCTTTGGCGGTGGCTTCACTTGGGCGAGTTCCGTCGTGCGGTGGTGAGTGGCCGGGCCTTGGGGCCAAAAATCAGCGGCTGGGCTAAATTCAGCATCTGGCGGCTTTTTGCGGCCATCTCTCCGGCTTTTGCCCTTTGCATCACAGCGCATCCCGCCATATTCGCCGCCCCTCGTTTCCCCTGACTCATGGCTTCCAAGCGCATCGTTCTCAAATTCGGCTCCGGCATCCTCACGCGTAAAGACGCGCATGAACCTGATCCCGTGCAGTTGCGCAAACTGGTCGAGGCCGTCGCGCTGCTCAAGCGTGCAGGGCATGCGGTCGTCGTTGTCAGCAGCGGTGCCGTTGCCTCCGGCTTGAAGCCGCTCGATTTCAAGCAGCGCCCCACCGACGTGACGACCCTGCAGGCGCTCGCAGCCGTTGGCCAGACGCATCTCATGCACTCCTATGAAACGCTTTTGCGCGATCACGGCCTGCACGTCGCCCAGTTGCTCGTCACACATGAAGATTTCGAAAACGCAGATCGTGCTCCACGCGTCAAAGCCGTGCTGGAGCGGCTCATGGAGTTCTCTCAGGTGGTGCCCGTCATCAATGAAAACGATTCCGTCGCCATCGAAGAACTGCGTTACGGCGACAACGACAAGCTCTCCTCCCGCGTGGCACGGTTCTGGGGTGCTGACGTGCTCATCCTGCTGACCAGTGCTCCCGGGCTCCTGCGTGACACCAAGAAGCCTGAAGAAGGCCCGATCCCCGTGGTCGATGATGTCGATGACGTGATCCACCACGCCGAAGAGGAGAAATCCGCCCTCGGAACAGGCGGCATGATTTCCAAACTGCGCGCCGTGCAGGACGCAGTGCACGGTGGTGTGGAATGCATCATCGCCTCTGGTCGTCACGCCGAGCAGATTCCAGGCCTGATCGAAGGCCACGGCATTTGTACGCGCTTCCCGGCTTCACGTTCGTAATCCTGTCTCACCATGGCCTCTCCAGACATTGCCACCTTGCTCATTCACTGCCCGGACCGTCCGGGACTCGTGCATGATGTGACCGGTTTCATTTTCTCGCATCAGGGAAACATCATCGACCTGCAGCAGCACATTGATCCCGAGCAGAACGCCTTTTTCATGCGCCTGGAATGGAGCCTGGAGAACTTCACGCTCGAAAACGAAGAGATCGAGTCACGCCTGCAGCCCCTGGCACGCCGGCACGAAATGCAGATGCGCCTGAGCTTTGCCAGCCAGCGCAAGCGCATCGCGCTGTTTGTCACCAAGGAAAACCACTGTCTCTACGATCTGCTGGCACGGCATGAATCCGGCGACCTGCCAGTGGACATTCCGCTCATCGTCGCCAATCACGAGACCCTGCGGCCTGCTGCGGAACGCTTCAGCATTCCCTTCCATCACTTTCCAATTACGAAGGACAACAAGCTCGCTCAAGAAGCGGCGCAGATCGATCTGCTGCGCCAGCACCGCATCGACACCGTCGTTCTGGCCCGCTACATGCAGATCATCAGCCCGGCGATGATCGCCGAGTTCCCGAATCGCATCCTGAATATTCATCACAGCTTTCTGCCCGCCTTCGTCGGCGCAAAGCCCTACCACCAGGCCTTTCAGCGCGGTGTGAAAATCATCGGCGCCACCAGCCACTACGTCACTGCGGATCTCGACGAAGGCCCGATCATTCATCAGGACGTCATGCGCGTCAGCCACGAAGACAGTGTCCACGATTTGGTCCGCCTCGGCCGCGATCTGGAAAAAACCGTTCTTGCCAAAGCCCTCTGGTGGCATGCACGTGACCGCGTGCTGGTCGTCAAGAACAAGACCGTGGTGTTTGATTAACAAGCCCTGCGCAGGCTGGTGCCTGACTACTTCTTCTTCGTTTTCGTTCCGCTCGATTTTGCAGACGCCGCTTTCGGAGCTGCTTTCGCTTCACCTGATTTCGCAGCTGAGGACTGTGGTTCGATGGGGGTGAGAGTGATCGGGGCCGTGGCGGGGCCGGGCAGGGGAGGAGTCGTGCCAGCGGGTGTTGCAGTTGGTGTCGTAATCGTTCCCGGAGTTCCTGGAGTGGCTGCGTCACTGGCCTGAGCAGGTATGACAGTGACGGGTGGCGGTTCCGGTTTCTTGAACGGGTCTTCCCAAGTGTGCAGCTCAAAACCAGCGCCCACACCGCCGACTTCTCCCAGCAGTGCCAGGCATTTTTCCCGCCACTTGGCTAGATCAGGCGCGCTACGTTCTTTCTCTGCCGTGCCGGGAAAGATAAGGTAGGTGACCTTGAGATCACTTTCGGGCCGGATGTAGGGCGTGGCCTTGGGATTGATGGTTTTGGCCATGAGCAGCGAAGCTTCACCCATTTTGAAGCTGGGGCCATAGTCGCCGCAGATGGCGGGATAGATTTTGCCTTCGTGAATGACGGCGGCGTAATCACCGATCTGTGGCGTGAACTTGTTTTGATCCGCATAGCCCCGGAACAGCAGAGAGATGACGATGAAGGGGTCTTTGTCCGCGATGAGGCTGCTGCGCACCTTGAAGTCGGAGACCTCGAGCTTGAGCTGGTCGATCATGACCTTGAGCTCCCGGTTGCGTGATGAACTCAGGCCCTTTTTCACGAATTCATCCTGTGCTTTTTGCAGGCGGTCCTCCCATTTGGCCAGGAGCGGGTTCGGATTCTTCGTCGTCTTCGCCCATGCATAGCTGGTAAAGGGTTGGTAATAGTCAGAGAGGTAAATGTACTCGTCCAGTGTTGGCATGCGGTCGCCATCCGAGCCGTCGGCCACGACATCCATCTCCGACTGTACGAGCAGGGCGCGGCGCTGCGTGGTTGGGTGGGTCAGTTCCAGGATGGTTTCAGTGTCGTAGAAATTGTGTCGGTCCAGGATTTTACTGAGGCGCGTGAGGTCGTTCTGCACACGGCTGGTTTTGTTCTCGTAGAGCTTGTGGTAGAAGCCGCTGACCTTCGCGGCAGGCAGCATGACATCGAGCCCGGGCAGGATGGCGGGCAGATTTTTGTTGATGCGGGAGAGCTCGGCCAGTGTCTGGTTCGCCTTCGGCACGCGGATGCTGAGCTGAAACTCCGCCTTGTAGGATTCGGGATCAAGCCGTTCCAGGCTGGCAAAGCCGCCCTCTTCAGTGATCAGGTTCGTCTTGACCGTGGTGCCGTTGAAGAGTGTGGCCACGTCGATGTCTTTGCGCGGGATGAATTTCTCCGGCAGCGGCGGCTGAACTTCGCGGATGACCTCCTTGGTCACCTCTTTGACGACGGGAACTTCTTTGATCACATCACGCATCACGTCACGCGTGATGATGCGTTCTTTCGTGCTCCTGGCGGAGGCGACGATGTCCTGGATGCCTTTCTTGATCTTGCCGGCAAAGGGTGTGAATGGCAGCACCAGCGCGGTGAGCAGGATGAACAGAAACAGCAGGCGTATGAACGAGCCGAAGCAACCACGCTTCCGGCGCTGCGGACTTGGCGAGGGAGGGGGGGGCGTGGCGGGCAGGGGAGGTTCCGAAGACATACGCGTGCAGTAGTTTAACCACGTTTCAGCACCAAGGCCAGCGCATCATCCTTCTTCCAGACGGCCTTCTTTGAGGAGAAGCCGGCGGTCACCACGCTTGGCCAGGGTTTGATCATGCGTGACGACAATGAGTGTTTTTTTGGCCTCATCGACCACCTGCATCAGCATGTCGATCACGCCGCTGCCTGTGCTTGCGTCGAGGTTCCCCGTGGGTTCGTCGGCGTAGATGATGCCTGGGTTGTTGATGAGCGCGCGGGCGATGGCGACACGCTGCTGCTCGCCTCCGGAAAGTTCGGTGGGCAGGTGCTGGAGACGGGCGCTGAGGCCCACCTTGTCCAGCAGTTCACGCGCTCGCGACTCGCCTTTTTTGCCGCCAATCATGGCGGGCAGCATCACATTTTCCAGGGCCGTGAGTTCGGGCAGCAGGAAGTAGTGCTGGAAGACAAATCCCATGACCTCATTGCGTGTGCGCGCACGTTCCGCCGCCGCCGCCTGATACAGCGAGCGGCCATGCACCAGCACATCACCTGAAGTGGGCTCCTCCAGCCCGCCGAGGACGTAGAGCAAGGTGGTTTTGCCAGCACCGGACTGCCCGCAAAGGAACACCTTTTCACCGGCGGCGACTTCGACATTGACGCCCTTAAGCACGGGCAGTTCATGCCCGGCAAGGTGGTAGGTACGATGCACATCGTGTGCGGCGAGTGGGGCTGCTTCCTGGCTCATGTATAGTTGGGGTGTACGCTCCGCAGATGCCACGCGGCGTCAAGGCATGATGCCCGCCTGAGTGCGTTGTCTGAGGGCTTCATACATCACGATGCCTGCCGCCGTAGCCAGATTCAGGCTCCGCGTGCCCTGCATCGGGATGCGCAGGCAGCGCTCCGGCTGGATCACAGTGGGCGGGATGCCGCGCGTTTCCGGGCCAAAAACGAGGTAAATCTCCGCCGCTGTGAGGTCGGCTTCCCAGTAGGTGTGCTCTCCCTGGCATTCGATGAAGTAGTAGGCAGCGCTGTCAGGCATCTCCGCTGCCAGGGCCTCCCAGGTGTCCCAGACACGCACATCCACCTCCTGCCAGTAGTCCAGCCCGGCGCGCTTGAGCTGCTTGTCCTCCAGGCTGAAGCCGAGCGGCTTGATCAGATGCAGCCGTGCATTCGTGGCCAGACACAGCCGCCCTATGGCACCCGTGTTATGCGGAATTTCAGGCTGGAAAAGGACAACGTTCAGCATGCGGCGTCAGCCTTTGAACACAAAGAGCTTCCGACAGATGAAATTCACCAGGGTGGAAGAAACGATCAACAGCAATTGCGCGGACAATGTGCTGATGCCGTACCATTTGATGAGGTAGGGCCCGGAGAGCAGGCCGATGCCAAATCCCGTCGAACTGACCACCGAAAAGTAAAAAAACTCCAGCACCCTGTGGTGCCGTCCGGGGGTGAACACCCACAGGGAGTTGGTGACATAGGCGAAAATATTGCCGAAGAAAAAGGCGATGATGTTGTTGTAAATGCTGTTCATTGCACGCACCGCATCGGGCACGCCACTGCTGACCAAAGCCGGATACATTCCCCATCTGGACAGGGCATAAAAGATCGCAGTCGTGAGGGTCAGCGAGCCTACTCCGCAGATGCCATACTTGATGAACTGGATCAACGGATGCGTGTCACGCGTGTTCAGACGCGTAACTATCGAACGCCAGTCGTTCTCACGGAAAAATAAAAGAGCCTCACCGATTTTTGACATCATCGGGTGAGGCTCTCCGGGGATCGTTGCTCTGCAAGCAAAGATGCGTTTAGTAGTAGTGGTAGTTGCCGTTGCGGTCGTAGTAGCCCTGCTGTTGCTGTGGTGGGCCACCACGATAGCCCTGCTGCTGGCCTTGATAGTATTGCTGCTGGCGCTGGTCACGGGCATTGCCGAGGGCGTTGCCACCCATGGCTCCAAGCGCACCACCGATGGCGGCACCTTCAAGTCCGCGATGGCTTTGTGATCCAATGATGCCGCCGACAGCAGCACCGCCCAATGCTCCAAGAACGGAACCTGTTTGCGCATTCGGACCCGATGCACAGGAGACCAGTGAGACGGCTGTTAGAATCGTGAGTAGGCTTTTTTTCATGTTTTTTAATGGGGTGAGGTGAAACTTTGGGGGGCAGTATTAATAGTAGTAACCGCGACGGCGGTCTTGGGCGTTGCCGAGGGCGTTGCCGCCCAAAGCTCCGAGGCCGCCACCGATGAGAGCGCCTTCGAGGCCACGCCCACTTTGAGATCCGATGATGCCGCCGACGGCAGCTCCGCCCAGACCGCCTATGACAGCTCCCTGTTGAGCTCCAGGTCCGGTGGCGCAGGATGAGAATGTAGCAGCGGTGATGATAGAGAGAATGAGGTGTTTCATAATATTGTGATTATTGTGCTCAAGCAGTCTGCTTTGTCGTTAAATAGGCTCGAATTGTTCACAAAGAAAAGAAAATTCCTACGTATTGTGGCAAGATCCTGCGCCTATTTTGTTTCGCATATGGCGGCTGCCTTGGCCGCCTTTAAGGGTGGGTTTCTTTATTTGACGTGCATTCTGCCAGCGCTTACTAAGCGTCCCCTTTCCGACTCCAACTTTCTATGCACGTGCGTCTCTTTATTCGTTGCCTGTTTGCCGTTTCCCTCCTCACCCTTGCCGTTTTGCCGGTCCAGGCAGAGCAGCTGTCGCTCGATCATCCCTGCGCAGCCTTGGTGAAAAAATATCTCACCGCTGTTGTCCAGCAAGACTGGAAGACCGCATCGCAGATGCTGGTGCCCTCCTCTTTGGAACGCCGTCAGCGTGAAACGGTCAACATCATCAAATCCGCCCCAACCATGTCTGACGAGGAGAACATGCTCGCCGGTTACAATGTGAAAGGCGTCAGCGAATTGGAAAAAATGTCGCCTCAGGAGTTTTATCAGGTGGATCGAGAGGCCTGGCACAAAAAGCTCAAGCTCACCCCTGAAGCCACCAAGCGGAAACAGGAGACCCTTAAAGTCATCGTGCTCGGGCTCGTCGAAGAAAAGGACAAGGGCTACGTCCACGCCACCGTGCGCACCTCGCAGGAAACGCTCACTGACAAGATTGAGGAGCTCTTTCTCATCTCCTTCGTCACCGATCCGGCCAATCCTAAAAACTATCTCATCTCTCCTGAAATGAAAGACCGTCCCGTCATTACTCCGCTGGACGGCTCGGCTCCGAAGGAAGACAAGTAAGTCTCACAGCAGCGTGCGAAGTTCGGCCAGCCGCACTTTGCCGAGCTCGCTGCGGGGGATGGCATCAAGGATGCGTGTCTCTTGAATGTGCTCCAAAGGCCTCAACGTTTCGTTGAGGCTTTTTTGCAGCCGTATGGCATCCGCCGCGTTCATCCCGCACACCGCCAGGACCAGTCGGCTTTCTTTCCGCTGATCGGCAACGTCACACACCGCCGCATCCGCCCCGTGCAGTCCGAGCGTGAGTTTCAGCGCTTCGATTTGATCCTGGATTGGCTCCAGCGACACCAGTTCACCGAGGATTTTCACGGTTCCGGATTCGCGGCCTACAAAGCGGATGCAGCGCCTGCCATTCACCTGAAGCACCTCCACACAGTCACGCGTGCGCAATCCGGTTCCGCCCGGAATCGCCTCCCAACACCAGGCAGCCGCGGTACAGACTGCATATCCCTTGGCCAGCGCCTCTCCGCGCACGCGGAGTACACCATCTTCTTCCGTGCTCACGTGCCAGATGGGCAGCACCTCAAGCTCCCCGCCGGGTACCCGTTGCGCGGCCACGCCTGAGGCCGTTTCTGTCATCCCATACGTGCGGTGGATGGACCACCCTAGTTCCAGCGCCGCATCTTCCAGTTCGCGGTTCAGCGCACCTCCTCCCACCAAAACGACGCGCATGGATTGTGGCGCGCTCAACTTGGCCGCCACCAGATCAAAAACCTGCGTGGGCACCAGCGAGGCGATCGTCGCCCCCACCTCTTCGCACTTCTGCACAAACGCGGCGGCGTTCCATTTTCCCGTCAGCTCGGTGACCTGGCTGCCGCACACAAAAGAACGGGTGAGCACGCCGAAACCACCCACATGGTGAGTCGGCAACGCCAGCAGCCAGTGATCGCGTTCGGTGATGTTGAAATGCGCATTCACCGCCCGCGCGGAAATCATGAGCGCTTCCTTCTTCAGGCCCACCCACTTGCGCACTCCCTCCGTACCGCTCGTTTGAAAAAAACACCAGTCACTCACCTGCAGCTCATGTCGTGCGAACTCTGCCAGTGCACGTCCTTCCTCAGAAGGCGCGGGCTCTGCGATCCACACGCTGCCGTCATGCCAAAACTCGGGCCGAAGCATCAAAGCCGTCTCCATGGCAATGCCTCCAGAATTTCGCCAAATCCCAAGCCGCCTCCGCTGCGGTCCGCCGACAAATGGCCTCCATGGGAGGTCACCCGTTCAAAGAACTCATCCTTCTCAAACAGGTGCTCCGTGCACAGCCCGCAGAAGTCCAGGGCCTGCCCTTCGGACTGGGCCACCGCTGCTTCATACGCCGCAAACATCTGGCCCAGCGCATGATCCATCGCCGAGGTGAGCACCAGCGGATGCTGCGGATGCGTTTGCGCTACTAGGCGCCAATCACGTCTTGCGGGTTTGACCACCACCGCATCGAAGCCCTGTGTGCCGTCTTTCCAGCCTTTGTCGAGCGCAAGCTTCACTCCCCACTGCTGGCGCATGGCTTCCCATGCCGCCGCATCATACGGAAACGGATCCTCCACGAAATCGAGCGCGCGGGACACCGGCTCTGGCAGGGACTCGATGAACTTCTCAAACGCCTGCTGGTTTAGCACGCCGTTGAAATCCACGCGCAATCGTACCTTCTGCTGCTCAAAGCGCCTTGCACAGGCTTCGAGAAAGCGGCTCGTCTCGATGTGGTTCGCGAATCCCTTCGCCTTGACTGCGGGCCAGCCCTCTGCCAGCACTCGCTCCATCTGCGCCTCAGTGTCCGCCGCAAAACTCCAGGAATAATGGCTGCGTGGAATCTCCAGCCCCTCAAACAAACTCACCCCCGCACGTCGTGCCGCGCCGTCGATTTCCGCACAGCGCAAGGCCATGGCCGTCACCGGAGTCGTGACACCCTGGCTGAGCAGACGCAGCTGCTCCTCCACCGGCGCATCGCCAAATTCAGGCCACGGGTGCACGCAGCCGTAGCCTCCATTCACGCAGATCAACGCTCCCGCAAACACCCGCCGCACGGACGCCGCATTCAGCGACACCCCGCTACGCAGGAGGTATTCATGGACGTGGATGGTCGTGTCGGTCATTCGGCGAATAGGTCCATAGCTGTAATATACGACCGATAAGTCCTCTTCCAGAGGGTTTCTCAGGGCATCACGTCATGTGCCTTGACGATGGCCCAGCACATCAAAGCGGCAAACAGCAGGAGCTGCCCCCCGCTCATCGCCAGCAGGCGGTTGTGACCTCGGCTTGGTGGTTCGGCGATCACCCGCCAGCACACGAACAGGCCGATGGGGAGGGTGATCAGCGGCAGGCTGAAAACTCGCGGCCAGCCCTGCTGCAGCCAATAAACTCCCGCCGCATGCGCGGCGACGATGAGCAATACGATCTCCGCCCGCGCAAAGCCCACGCCCAGCCGCACTGCCAGCGTCTTCTTGCCGGTCTGCCGATCCTCCACGACATCGCGCAGATTGTTGATTGCGATCAAGACGGTGCTCAGGCAGCCGATTTGAAAACCCGCCACCACCGCCCCCTCATACCATTCGCCGGTTTGTACAAACGCCGTACCCGTCACCGCTACGAAGCCGAAGAACAAGATCACAAACAGCTCGCCCAGTCCGCGATACGCCAGCGGCACCGGCCCGCCCGTATAGCCAAAGCAGAAGTAGAGCGATGGAATGCCAATGAAAAGAATCGGCAGCCCCCGTGCTTCAAACAAGGGCACCGCCAGCAGCGTCGCCACTCCCAGCATCAGCCACGCCGCAAACTTCACCGCCCCAGGCGAAGCCACACCACTCGCCGTGATGCGCCGCGGCCCGATGCGTGCCTTCGTGTCCGCGCCTTTGATCGAATCCAGCGCGTCATTGAAAAAATTCGTCGCGATCTGCAGCGCCCCGCAGCTCCCCAGCGTGCAGAAAGCCAGCCACCAATCAAAGTGCCCCGAAATCTTCGCCGCCAGCGCACAACCCACCATCACAGGCGCGATGGCCGCCCCGAGTGTTTTCGGGCGTGCAGCGGCGATCCAGTCGAAGAAGTGGGGCATTTGGGAGGAATGACGAAATCAGCATGACGAATGGCTGCGCAACCGCAATCACTTCGTCATTACTGCTTCGTCATTAATTCGACATTCGGAAATTCGGCGTTCGACATTACTTTGGCATCTCCACCTGTCCGTTCGACATCAGATAAGCGATCAGATTCTTCACGTTCTCATCTCCCAGTGCGGACAGCAGTCCTTCTGGCATTAGAGAAATGGGCAGCTGCGCCTGCTTCACGATCTGCGTGCGCTCGATGGTCAGCCGCTCAGCGGGAGTTTGCACCGTCAGGGTGCGCTCTGTCTGCTCGGGGATCACGCCAGTGATGGTGCGGCCGTCCTTGAGATTGAGCACGCTCACGCGGAAATCCGCGGGCACCACGGCGCTGGGGTCCAGGATGTTTTCGAGGAGGTACTTCAGGTTGTGGCGGTCACTGCCCGTCAGTTCGGGGCCGATGGCACCGCCCTGACCGTAGAGCTTATGGCAGGCGCTGCACGCCGCCATGAAGATCATGCGGCCCTTGGCCGGGTCCGCCTTCGCCACCACCTCCTGCTTCAGAAGGCCTTCCCACTTCGCAAACTCGGCTTTCTTAGCTTCTGGTGTGTCGCGAATCTCGCCCCATGCTTCGGTGAGCAGGGTATTGAGTGATTCATCACCCAGGCTGCGGATTTGCCGCGCCTGGAAAGGGGAGATGGCCGTGGCTGGCACCTTCTTGGCTTTGATCGCTTCCAGCAGTGCCTTCGCATAGCTCGGACGTGAAGTCAGCGTCGCCACCGTGGCGGCCTGCTGCTCCTCGCTGCGGCCGGGCCATGGATTGAGCATCGCCTTGGGGATGTTCGGGTCATCATAAGCTGCCAGCGCCTTGCGCGAAACGGTGCCCAGCACCTTGTCATTGATCAGCCCACGAATCACCGGCAGCAGTTCCGGCTTTGCGCTGCGTGTGAGGCTCTTGAAAGCATTGAGCCGCGCATTCGCATCACCTTCACCGTTTTTCACAATCACGATCAAATCATCCGAGGCACGACCACTGCCGAACACGACGGAAAGCGTCTGGATGTACGTAGTTCGGGCTTTAGCCCGTTCTGCATCCGCACCTGCGCCAGCACTTGCAGAAGCCTTGGTCACAAACTCATTCCAGCTCTTCGGCTTCTGCGCGGTGCTGAAGCCATCCAGCCCTGCGGCGATTCCCGCCAGCACATCGTCACGCACATCCGCGCGCTCCGTCATCAGCGCCACCAGCGCATCCACCGCCTCTGGCTTTGCTTCGATCATCTCCGCAATCCGCCGCGCCACCAGTCGGCGCACGGTCGGCAGCTTTGCCTCCTTGATCAACTCCACACCCTTCATCGGTTCCGCCGCCACGGCAGGCTCAATGCCATACCAGATCATGAGCGGTTGCTGGCGGTCGTTGGCGTCTTCTTCGTGCTTGGCCAGCGCAGTGGCGATGGGCCAGCGTTCTTCAAGCGGAAGGCGCTGCATGTCAGATGCGGTTTGCAATCTGACGAGCCCGTCTTTGCTGCTGGCATCTGCCAGTCCGTGCAGGGCACGCGGTGCAGGCCCGGCGCCTTTTTCAAACTGCTGCTGCAGGTCCATGCGGGCCCACCAGTTGTTGCTGGCAGAGCGTTCCCCCTTCTTCGACTCCCCGTACACAATCTTGTAAATCCGCCCGCTCGTCCGGTGCACGCCGTCGTTGTCATGGCACTCACCGCTGTCGCTCCAGTCAGACACGACGACGTTGCCATCCGGGCAGGTGAGGAGGTCAATGCCGCGGAACCATTTGTCCTTGGCCTGCATGAAGTCAGGCGCGTGCTTGCCCACATAGCCGCAGCCCTCGCGCTCCAGCCGGTCCATGTTGATGCGGTTGCCATGCAGGTTGCAGGTGAGCATGGCACCGTCGTATTCCTTGGGCCAGAGGCCGCCCTGATAGATGAGCATGCCCACATGCGCGTGGCCACCACCGAGTTCGGCCGTCTTGTTGCTGATGCCCTTGCGGATGGTGTCCCATTTCTCCGATCCGGTATCCCAGTGGAAGTGGTCAGCCGTCTGCTCGATGATCTCATACACATGCGGGTTCAGATGCGTGCCAAACATGCGGCGGTAGTACGCCCCGGGGATCACATGCCACAGGTGGCCGATCACCGTGTTGATCATGAACAGGTCGCCGTTGGCATTCCAGTCATGGCCCCAGGAGTTCGTGCCGCCGTGCGCCACGGTTTCCAAAATCTTCAGTGTGGGGTGATAGCGCCAGATGGCGCAGTTCATCTTGATGCGCTTGTCCGCTGGCGTGCCCGGTGCGCCGACACTCGAGGTGTCGGTGATGCCGTGGCGGCCATAGAGCCAGCCATCCGGCCCCCAGCGCAATCCGTTGACGATATTGTGGCCGATGGTCTTCACATTGAATCCGTCGAGCAGCACCTCGGGCTCGCCATCCGGCACGTCATCGCCGTTCTTGTCGGCAATGAAGCTCAGCGTGCCATTGTGCAGCACCCACACGCCGCCGTAGCCGGTCTCCACACTCGTCAGGTAGCTGCCGCCCTCCCAGAACACCTTCCGCCCGTCATGCTTGCCGTCGCCGTCCTTGTCTTCCAGGATGATGATCCGGTCCCGCAGCTTCGTGTCCCAGCGCATGGGGTTCTCGGCATACGTGTAGTTTTCCGCCACCCACAGCCGGCCTGTCTTATCCCAGCTCATGGCGATCGGCTGCTGCACATCCGGCTCGGCGGCAAACACCACGCACTTGAAGCCCTTCGGCAGTTCCATCGTCCGTGCCACCTCTTCGGCAGGCATCGGATCGCCCTTTTCGGTGTTGAAGGGTTTCGGGAACTCATCCGCCCATGCGGCGAGAGTTGAAAAGGACAAGAATGACAGAAAGGCGGCGTGACGTATGCTCATAAGCGAAAGTGGACCTTTCCAAACGCCCCGTTCGTACGCAATCTTCAAATCATCCCATGAAACACACTCTCTTTCTTTTGGCCGTGGTTTCCGTGTGTTTCGCGGTCGATCTTGCCGCCGCGACCAAGGGCACCGCCAAACCCAAAGCCCCTCCCTCCCACACTGCGGCCGAACTGGCTGCGACGATCCGCCCTTCACTGGTCAAAATCACCCAGATTGGCCGCGAAGGCACCGATGGCATCGGCTCTGGTTTCATCGTGAGTGAGGACGGCTTGATCGCTACGAACCTGCACGTCATCGGCGAGGCACGCCGCCTGCAGGTGGAGATGCACGATGGCAAAACGCACGATGTCACCGTCGTCGAGGCCAGCGACAGCCATCACGATCTCGCCCTGCTCAAGATCGACGCCAAGGGTCTCAAGCCGCTGCCGCTGGGAGATTCCAGCAAAGTCCGCCAGGGCGACCCCATCGTCGCCATGGGCGCTCCGGAAGGCCTGGCTTTCAGCATCGTCCAGGGCGTGCTCTCCGCCACCCGCGATGTGGACGGCCAGGAAATGCTGCAGGTCGCCGTGCCCATCGAGAAAGGCAACAGCGGCGGCCCTCTGCTCGACATGCAGGGGAACGTGCTGGGCCTTCTGACGCTGAAATCACTCAAAACCGACAACCTCGGCTTCGCCATGCCGGTGAACGAACTCAAAACGCTCATCGAAAAACCGAATCCCGTGCCCATGTCGCGCTGGCTGACCATTGGCGCCCTCAATCCGAAACAGTGGCAGACCCATCTTGGCGCGCAGTGGACGCAGCATGCCGGCGTCATCCGTTCCGAATTTCCCGGCGCAGGCTTCGGCGGGCGCGCACTCTGCCTCTCCACGCAAAAGGTGCCCGAGGGCACTTTTGAGATCGCAGTGACGGTGCGGCTTGATGATGAATCCGGTGCCGCAGGCCTCACCTTCTGCTCGGATGGCGCGGACAAGCACTACGGTCTCTATGCTTCCGGCGGCAAATTGCGTCTCACCCGTTTCAACGGTCCCGATGTCTATTCCTGGACCATCCTTGCCGATGTTCCAAGCGATGCCTACAAAGCCGGTGACTGGAACACGCTGCGCGTCCGTGTTGAGCCGGAGCGTTTGGTTTGCTTTGTGAATGGCAAGCAGGTCATCGAAAGCGACGACACCGGCCTGCGCGGTGGCTCCGCCGGGCTGTGCAAATTCAGAACGACGGTGGCCCAGTTTCGCAATTTTCGCATCGGCACCGACCTCGCTGAAAAACCGCTGCAACCCGAAGTCGCCTCCCAGCTCCGCTCGAAGGTGGAGGAATACATCGCTGCCGGAGCCACCGCAGACAAAACCCTGGATGGACTGCTGGAAAACCCCGCCGCCGCCCGGCGCGTTCTGGTGGAACAGCGTCGCAAGCTTGAAGAAGAAGCCGCCAAACTGCGCGAACTCGAACGTGAACTGCACCGCCGTGCGATGACGAAGGAAATCCTCGCTGAACTCGCCAAGCCCGAGCCGGAGATCAATCTGCTGCGCTGCTCCCTGCTTCTGGCGCGTCATGACAACCCGGAGATCGACATTGCCACTTACTTGAACAGCTTCAAGGCCATGGTCCTCGATCTCAAAGATGATCCAGAAATCAAGCAGGGCACAATCCCCGCCGTGAAGCGCATCAGTCGCTATCTCTTCGAAGAGAACGGCTTTCATGGCAGCCGCGGTGACTACGGCAACCGTTCCAACAGCTACCTCAACGAAGTCATCGATGACCGCGAAGGCCTGCCCATCACGCTCAGCGTTCTTTACGTCGAGCTCGCTTCCGCACTCGGTGTGCAGGGAGTGTTTGGCGTGCCGCTGCCTGGCAAATTCATGGTCGGCTATCGCGATGGTCCTGAAGGGGAGCTCCAGCTCGTCGATGTCTTTGAGCATGGCAAGCTCGTCACTGTGGAGCAGGCGGCGCTGGATCTCACCGAAGACGGTCATTTCCCCGAGGGCGCACTCTCACCCACCACCAAGCAGGCCATTCTCCTGCGCATGCTGCGGAATCTGATGAGCAGCGTTTTTGATGACAGCCGCTCTCTGCGCGAGTCGCTCCCTTATTTGAATCTCGTCCTCGCCATCGATCCTCAGTCCGCCGAGGTACGCCTTACTCGTGCGCAGATGCGTCAGCGTCTCGGCGAAAAAGCCGGCGCCCGCGAAGATGTGACGTGGCTTATCGACAATTTCCCCCCCAATGGCCCCCCGGAACTCATGCAGCAGCTCGACCGCTGGCTGCAGTCATTGAGAGAATAGTGTGCTCTGGCTAGGCCTTAAATCCCGCCAGCCGCACCCCAAAGAGCCAGCGGAACGGCGGCTTGAGCGCGATCGCTTTGCGCAGGCCGTAGGGCAGCAGATCCAGGAGCTTCTCACAGATTACCGCTGGCCACGTAGGCAGCAGCATGAATTTGCCACGGCCGCCGAAAATGATGCGTGTCTTGGCGAAACCGACCTGCCGGAAGAGTGCCGATAGATCGCCCACCGTGTATTCCTTGAGGTGAAAACCCTTCGCCTCACGATCAATGATGCAACTGATGTCATGGGGCCCGGTGAGGCGGCTGGGGGTGATGCAAAGATAGACGCCACCAGGGGCGAGCGCGGCGTGCAGGTGACGCAGCTGCTCCACAGCATCATCTGGATGCAGGTGCTCCATCAACTGGTTGCTGTAGGCCACGTTCACACTGCCCGGTGGCACGGGTATCGTGCTGCCGTCAGACAGCACCAGCCGCAAATTTTCCGGCAACGTGCGTGTGCGGGTGATTTCATCGGAGACATCCACCGTTAGCACTTGGGCGACTTTGGCCGCCACCGTTTTGGCCAGCTCGCAATCCCCCGGGCCGACTTCGAGAAACACTGACTTAGGTGTTAAAAAAGGCGTGAGAATCTCCATCTTCTCCGCCACATCTGCCGCCAGTCGTTCCGGGGAGGCCTTGTTCGTATGCTGAGGATGCTGCGGCACGCGTTTGAAAAGCTCATCATAGACCTCGGAATACAGCGTGCGGCGCTGCTCCTTGGTCGCATTTCGCAGCCTGTCGGCGAGCTCGCGCTCCACTTCGTAGTGCTGGCGGAGCTGTTCCGGGGTGCGGGTATCGGTGACGGTGACGGGCATGGGTGCCGAAAAGCTAAGCGCCATAACCGTTTCAGGCAAGGATTCGCACTCTCTTGCTCATTGCGGAAGGCGAATTAGCATGGGGGCGATGCTGAAACACCTTCTTCTGCTCTGCCTGTTTACGGTTGCTGCTCACGCTCAGGATCTTGGCCCGGCCAAGGACGATCCCTCCGTGCCCAAGGATCGCGACACCATCCTGCGCATCCAGATCTTTCTGGACAAAAACCTCTTTGGCCCCGGCAAGCTGGATGGCGCTATCGGCGAGTTTACCTACAAAGCTGTGGTGAACTACAACTTTGCCCACGGTCACAAGGATCTCTACAACTGGGCGCAAATCCAGGCGGCTGCTGAAGTGGAGGTGCCCGTCATCTTCGCCGCGTTCAAAATTCAGCCCAATTTGACCCAGTATGTGACCACCGCCCTGCCCGAAGATTACGAGAAGGCGTCGGTCTATCCCTTCATGGCCTACCGCAGCATGGTGGAGCTCATCGCCGAGCGCTTTCATACAGATGAGTCCTTCCTGGCCGTCATCAATCCCAAGAAAAACATGGCCGCGCTCAAGCCCGGAGACATCCTCGTGGTTCCAAACGTGAAGTCCTTCCGCATTGAGGACATCAAGCCGATGCAGAGCTTCAAGGCGGACGTGACGCTCAGCAGTCACACCATCGTTGTGGACACCACGGAGCGCATGGCGGCGGTTTACAGTGACAAGGAGATGATGCTGGCCGCCTTTCCGATCACTCCCGGCAAGCCGGAGTTCATTCCCGTCGGGACCTGGAAAGTGGTGACGATGATGGCCACGCCCACCTTCCGTTACGACAAGCAGTTCCTCGAAGAGGGCGTGCGAGGGGAGGAGGCCTTTCAGATCCCACCCGGGCCGAACAGCCCCATCGGCGTCATCTGGTGCGGCCTGAGCAAATCAGGCATCGGACTGCATGGAACGGCAATGCCGCGCACCATTGGCCGTACCCGCAGCGCCGGCTGTGTCCGCTTTGCCAACTGGGACGCCATCCGCCTGCCGCAACTCATCCGGCCAGGAACCCGCGTCATCGTGCGTTAATCTTCCACCATGCGCATTCTCATCGCCGGTCTCTTCCATGAGACCCACACGTTTCTAGACGGTCTCACCCCTCTCTCAGATTTCCAAATCCGGCGCGGTGAGGAGCTGTGGGCCAGCAAAGGAGACTCCTCACCTCTCGGGGGTGTGCTGGAGCTGGCGGATGAATTCGGTTGGCAGATGATTCCGACGGCCGATTACCGCGCGCAGCCATCCGTCACCGTGGCCGATGACGTCATTGAGCAGTTCTGGGTCGACATCGCTCCCGCTGCTGCCAAAGCCGACTACGACGCCATCTACCTGGTGCTGCATGGTGCCATGGTTTCGCAAACGATCCTCGATGTCGAAGGCGAAATCCTCCTCCGGCTGCGCACGATCACCACCGTGCCCATCTTTGGTGTCTTCGATCTGCACGCCAATTTTTCTCCGCAGATGGCCTCGTTGGCTGACTGCCTTGTGGGCTATCGCGAAAACCCGCATACTGACGCACGCGAGGCCGGACTGATCGCCGCGCGCCTGCTGAACCGCTGCCTTACCACCGGCCAGCGCCCGCGCATGCAGCTTCAGCAGCCCGGCCTCCTCTGGCCGCCCACCGGCACCGGCACTGCGAATGATCCCATGCTGACGCTGGAAGCGATGGCGCGACAGTTTGAAAGCGATTCTCTCTGGGCCATGAACATTGTCGCGGGCTTCAGCTTTGCGGATACCCCGGACACCGGCGTCAGCTTCGTCGCCTGCACGACGGCGGATGCTACGCAGCAGTTGGAAGCGCTTGGAAGGCGTGCGCATGAGCTCAGCCACCTGGGCCAGATCACCGACCCACCTGCGGATGAAGTGCTTGAACAGCTCAAGCCCCTGCCTGCGGGCCTGACCGTGCTCGTGGAACCTGCCGATAATATTGGTGGCGGTGCACCCGGAGACTGCACGGGACTGCTGCGTGCACTTATTCGCCATGGCATTCCCAATGCTGCTATTTGCATCAGCGATCCGCAGTCCGTCAGAGAACTCGAAGCTGGCGCTCGCACCATCAAGCTCGGCGGCAAAGGCAGTCGTCTGGATGCAGGTCCGCTGGAACTCGAAGTCGAACTCATCGCGCTGAACGATGGACGCTTTGAACTCGAAGACAAAAACAGTCATCTCGCCAGCATGTGCGGCGATGTCTTCGACATGGGGCGCTGCGCTATCGTCAAACACGCTGGACTTACCATACTCATTACCAGTGTGAAAACGCCGCCTTTCGATCTTGGTCAGTGGCACAGCCAGGGCATCGCCTTGGAAAATCTCTCCGTCGTCGCCGTCAAAGCCGCTGTCGCGCATCGCCGTGCCTATGACAAAATCGCCGCCCGCATGCTTTGGGTGGACACGCCGGGGCCGTGCAGCAGCAATTTGCAGACGCTGCCGTACCGGCATTTGCAGCGCGGTCGATAAATTCATCCCAAGAGGATATTCAGTGCAGCGTCATGCGGTGTGATTCCACGCCGCCATGAACACGCACGATCTTCCTCAGCCGCCCGCTTATCCTGTGCCAACCGGTTGGGAGCGGTTTCAGCCGCCGCTTGTTGAGGAACCCATTCTCCAAGTGGTCATGGTTGAGGAATCACCGCCGCAGCCGTTGCGTGTTCAAACCAGAGAGTCGACATGGCTGCGCTTCTGGCGGCAGATGGGTGGTAGTTCATTGATGCTCAGCATTGCGGTGCATGTGGGACTGCTGCTGCTGGCGGGAGTGATCATTGTAGGCAAGCAGATCGCGAAGCCTGCGGTGGACTTCATTCCAGCCGGGCAAGCCCAAGCAGGCAATGAGATAAGGTGCAAATGGGGAGCCAAGCGTCTAAATGCCATGGCGAAGCGGCCGCCGCAGACGCGAATTGGTGTGGAGGGACCAAGGGATGTTTCACTGCCGGAGGGAGAAGCCATGGTGCTGCCGGAGGCTGGGCAGGGTGGAAAGATGGTTAATGCTTTGATTGTCAGTGGTATGGGTGGAAAGGGGCCGCCAGCCCAAACAGCCAAACTTCCGCATCTTTTTGGTGGCAGGTGTTCGATGCAGAGCCGTTTGGAGAAATTGAGGGAAAATGGGGGCACGCCGGAGTGTGAGATGGCAGTTTCGCGCTCATTGGCGTGGTTGAAGTCGCAGCAGAACGCAGATGGTTCCTGGGGCCGCACGAACAAGGGGGCGATGACGGGTTTGACGCTGCTGTGTTATCTTGGGCGCTGCGAGACGCCAGATTCTGCGTTCTACGGTGACAATGTGCGGAATGGGATGCTCTATTTGGTGGAGCTCGCGAAGAAGAATCCGTATGGGACATTGGCGGAGAATCCTGTGTCGAATTCCGCAACTTATGAGCATGGAATCGCGACTTATGCGCTCGGCGAAATGTATTCGTTTTACAGGCTGGGAAACCGCAGCCTGCACGGATTGCGTGAAACTTTTGAGAAGGGGGGTGCAGATCATCATCGAACAGCAGAACCCGCAGGGCTCATGGACCTACGGCGGCAAGGAGGCCGGCATGCCGCATGCCTACAACAAGGACAGCCGGGGGGAGGATTTGTCGGTCAGCGGCTGGCAGTTTCAGGCGCTGAAGGCGGCGAAGCATTCGGGTTTGAAGATTGAGGGGCTTGATGCCGCCATCAAACGCTGCTGTGATTATTTGGAGTCGAAGCAGACGAAGGACGGTGGGTTTGGCAAAACGAACCGTGATGAGCACTACAATCAGTGGAGTCTCACGGGTTGTGGTGTGCTGGGGTTGCAGACCCTGGCGCACAACAAGGCGACTCAGGTGAAAAAGGGGATTCGTTTTCTGCGGGAGTTTCTCACCAGCGAACCGCTGGACTGGGAGCGCAATTGCAACCTTTACTGCTGGTACTATTACACGCAGGCCTTCTTTCAGGCGGGTACGGATGACTGGAAGTTCTACAATGCGCAGTTTCTGCCGCAGATCCTTGGTGCGCAGCAGGCCGACGGCTCCTTCAAACGTGGCCGCCCGAACTGGCCTGCAGGCGATGCGGCGGATGCGATTTACCGTCAGTGCCTGTGCACATTGCAGCTCGAAGTTTATTTCCGTTATCTCAAGGTCGCGGATCGTGAAGAGCCGTCGGTTTTCGAGAAGTGACCGGAGCAGAAAAAGCGCAGCAATTGCGCTGGGCCACAAGATCGGGTGAGGCATTACCAAGGGGGGGGGAGCGACAGGGCATAATCTGCGCTTCTGTGAGGTCAGCGAGAGCCTGATGCTCCGCAGCCCCTTATGGAAGTTTTCGCAGTCACCATCTTCGTCAGCCTGATGTTCGCCGTCTTGTTTGCGGCCCTTTATCTGGCTGAGCGGGGGCAACGGCGGCGGGGCAGCATCGAACAAGATGCTCTGCTGCCACTCGACGAGCCTGAGGGCATTCGCATGACCGTGCCTGCAACACTTTCCTCACATTCCATTTCCCATGACTAGCACCGCAGCCTCCAAAGTACCCATTGAATTCAACGACAAAGTCGTCCGCCAGTTTATGCTGGCCTCGCTCATCTTCGGCGTCGTTGCCATGCTCGCAGGCGTTTTCATCGCCAGCCAGCTGAACTATCACCAGCTCAACCTCGCCGAATGGCTGAGCTTCGGGCGTCTACGCCCGCTGCACACCAATGCGGCGATCTTTGCGTTCGTCGGCAACATGATGTTTGCAGGTGTTTATTACTCGACGCAGCGCCTGTGCAAGTGCCGCATGGGCAATGACACGCTGAGCGCCATCCACTTCTGGGGCTGGCAGCTCATCATTGTGGCTGCAGCGATCACGCTGCCGCTGGGCCTCTCACGCGGCAAGGAATACGCCGAGCTGATCTGGCCCATCAACGTCGCTGTGGCGGTGATCTGGGTGGTGTTTGCGGTGAACTTCTTCCTCACCCTGCACAAGCGCAACGAGCCCAGCCTCTATGTCGCTCTGTGGTTCTACATTGCCACGATCGTGACGGTGGCGATGCTCTACATCGTCAACCATCTCTCCATTCCCACGAGCTGGACGCACAGCTACGGCATCTTTGGTGGTGTGCAGGACGGTCTGGTGCAGTGGTGGTACGGGCACAACGCCGTGGCCTTCTTCCTGACGACGCCCATTCTCGGAATCATGTACTACTTCCTGCCCAAGGCGGCGGAGCGTCCGGTGTACTCCTACCGGCTGTCGAGTGTGCATTTCTGGTCGCTGGTCTTCCTCTATATCTGGGCAGGCCCGCATCATCTGCTGAACACAGCGCTGCCAAAGTGGCTGCAGATGCTTGGAATGTTCTTCAGCCTCATGCTGTGGGCACCGAGCTGGGGCGGCATGCTCAACGGACTGCTCACGCTACGCGGTGCCTGGGACAAGCTGCGCACGGACCCTGTGATCAAGTTCTTCATCGCTGCTGTGACCTTCTACGGCATGGCCACCTTTGAAGGGCCGCTGCTGTCCATTCGCGCGGTGAATTCGCTCTCCCATTATTCCGACTGGACCATCGGCCACGTGCACGCTGGTGCCTTGGGCTGGAACGGCTTCATGGCTGCAGGCCTGTTTTACTGGCTGGCACCACGCCTTTGGAACACCAAGCTGTATTCCATCGCCCTGGCCAATTTCCACTTCTGGATCGCCACACTGGGCATCCTGCTCTACGTGGTGGCGATGTGGATCAGCGGCGTCATGCAGGGGCTGATGCTCAATCAAGTCACCGCAGACGGTCTGGCGGTGCAGAACACCTTCCTTGACACGCTTCAGGCGATTCGTCCGCTCATGGGGCTGCGCATCGTTGGCGGCGGCATGTTCCTCCTCGGCTGGCTCGTGATGTGCTTCAACATGTGGAAGACCATCCGCTCCGGCACTCCGGTGAATGAAGTGCGTGAAGTGGCCGTGCTGCAGCGTGGCACGAGCGACACGATGGGCATGAAGGCAACTTTCTTCAACGATCCCACTGCCTGCACTTTCGGTGCGCTAATACTCATCCTGGGCTGGCTCTTTCTGCCACGTGGCGCTGACATCGCATCACTCATCTGCGCCGGCATCTTCGCCGTCCTGGCGGTGAAGCGCTTCCAGAAGACCAGCCACACGTGGGCCGTCTGGTATGAAACTCTGCTGCACAATTACCTGCCATTCACGATTCTGACGTTTGTGGCCGTGGTCATCGGCGGGCTGATCCAGATCATCCCGACCGTGACGGTGAACAGCGCCAAGAATGTGGAAGACCGCATTCAGAAGCTCTATGAGCCGCTGGAACTTGCCGGTCGCGACATCTACGTGAGCGAAGGCTGCTACAACTGCCACTCGCAGATGATCCGCACGCTGGTGCCGGATGTGATGCGCTACGGTGATTATTCACGCCTCGGCGAGAGTATTTATGATCATCCGTTCCAGTGGGGCTCCAAGCGCACCGGTCCAGATCTCGCCCGTGAAGGCGGCCAGCGCCCCGACTCCTGGCACTATGAGCATCTGATGGACCCACGTTCCATGTCTCCACAGTCCAACATGCCGCCGTATGCCCATCTGAACACAAAACCATTTGATCAAAAAGCCCTGCCCTCAAAGATCGCCGTGCTGCGTCAGCTTGGAGTTCCTTACCCGCCGATGGATGCCACGGAGATCAAGATGAAGGCTCTGGAGCAGGGCGTGAAGATCGCCACCGAGCTGAAGAAGTCGAACATCGTGGTGCGCCCCGACAGCGAGATGGTGGCCGTGATCGCCTACCTGCAGAAGCTTGGCCAGTTCGAGCAGCCAGCCGTGGAGGACGCCCTCACGAAAAAGGGTCAGGGCGTTCCCTTCCCGCTCTCCCCGATCATTCCAGACAAAGGCCGCCGCGCAGACGGCGCAGAGTAACCCCCCCACGCCCCCACCGCAGCCCTATGTACAAGCGCATCATCTACGAAAACTGGCACGTCATCGTGCCCATCGTCTCCTTCGCCACCACCGTGCTCGTCTTCGGCATCATGACCATTCGCGGCATGCTGCTGCGCAAGGACAAGGCTGAGCACATGTCACGTCTGCCACTCGAATAATTTCCCGCCATGGACCCCAAGAAGCCATCCCCCAACAACGAGCCACAACTTCGCGATCACATCTACGACGGCATTCAGGAGTATGACCAGAAGCTGCCGAACTGGTGGCTGTTCACCCTCTACATTGCCATCGCCTACTTTGTGATCCACTGGCTGTGCTACTACCAGCTTGGTCTGGGCAGCAGCGACACCGTCGTCATCGACAAAGCCATGGCGGAAATGCAGCATGCACGTGACAAGCAGATGGAATCCATCAACGACGAGCAGCTCTGGGCGCTGTCACGTGATTCCGCTGCGGTGGCGGCTGGCAAGGCCACCTTCATGACACCGGGCATGTGCGTCACCTGCCATGGGCCTGAACTCAACGGCATGCTTGCAGGTGTGAAGCTGCCGGGCCTGCCTCTGAACGACCAGGAATGGAAGCATGGTGGCAAGCCGACGGAGATTTTCAAAATCGTCCGCAAAGGCTCGCCGGACATCACCAAAGGCATGGCCGCATGGGAGCTGGTGCTCGGCATGAAGCGCGTCAGTGAAGTGGTCGCGTTTGTCCTGAGTCACCACAAGGAAGGCGAGCCGATCACCCGTGCGGCAGATTCTCCCGGTGCAGCCGGAGCAGCAGTTCCTGCACCCGCAGCAGCAACAACATCTCCCGCGCCAGTCGCTGCACCCGCCGCCACACCGCCTGCAGCCAAATAGCCGCAAGGCCTCCCAATGCCCCTCAATCCCCTGAACCTGGTTTCCCTTGGATCCATCAATCAAGATGGCAGCAAGAAAACACTGCACCCGGCCGATGTGGCCGGGAAGTTCACCCGGAGCCGGCGCATGGTGGCCTTGGTTCTTCTCATCGTTTACGTGGCCCTGCCATGGATTCCGGTGAACGGTTTTCCGGCGGTGTTTCTGGATGTGCTGAACCGCCGCTTCCACTTCATGGGACTCACCCTCGCGGTGCAGGATTTGTGGGTGGGATTCTTCCTCGTCACGGGGCTGGGGTTCTCGCTGTTCTATATCACGGCGCTGTTTGGGCGCGTATGGTGCGGCTGGACCTGTCCCTACACGGTTTTTTTGGAGCACATCTACCGCCGTATTGAGAGGCTGATCGATGGCGATGCCGCGGCCCGGCGCCAGCTGGATGCCGCGCCGTGGACGCCGGTGAAGATCGCCAAACGAGTGATCAAGCATGCGCTGTACATCTTGTCCTCTTTGATCATTGCGCACATTTTCCTGAGCTACTTTGTTTCACTGGAGAAGCTGTATGAGATGATGCACCATTCGCCGCAGGCCCATGTCATCGCCTTTGGGGTGATGATGTTTCTGACCGCCGGGCTGTATGGTGCGTTCAGCTGGTTTCGGGAGCAGTTTTGCGTCATCATGTGTCCCTATGGCCGCATGCAGTCGGCGCTGGTGGATGACCACACGATCAATGTCGGATACGACAAAAAGCGCGGCGAGCCACGTGGCAAGGCTGGTACCACCGGGGCGGGAGACTGCGTGAACTGCATGCGCTGCGTGCAGGTGTGCCCCACGGGCATCGACATCCGCAACGGGCTCCAGCTTGAGTGCATCGGCTGCGCTGCGTGCGTGGACGCCTGTGACGGAATCATGACGAAGCTGGGGCGGAAACCCGGGCTGGTGCGTTACTCCTCCCTTACGGCATTTGAAGGTGGCAAAACGCGCCTCGTCCGCCCGCGCATCATTTTCTACACCGGACTGTTGTTCCTCGGAATCGCCGTCTTCGGATTTTCGGCGAGCCGGATCGAGCCTGTGCGCGCCAATGTGCTGCGCATGCAGGGTTCGCCCTATTATGTGACCAACAACATCGTGCGGAACCAGTTCCTTGTGCGCCTCATCAACAAGCGCAATGAACCACGCACCTTCAATCTGGCTCTCGAGGGTGAACTGCCAGCGGGAATGGCAGCCGCAGGCGCGGACGCACCGATCACCATCGCCGCGCAGGATGAAGCCTTGAAGCCGCTGATGATCACGCTGCCGGAGACCCAATTCAAAGCCCCTTTCAAGTTCAGCATCAGCATCACCGACACGAAGGATGGCAAAGTGTACCATACCAAGCCTTTCGAATTCACCGGCCCAGACCCAACCCTCAAATCCAATGACTACCTCGACCCCGGGCAATACCTCCAAAAGTGAAACCCTCGGCTTCCTCGCAAGCCGTCCATGGCTGTGGGTGGTGTTTGCGTTTGTCATGCTCCTCAGCGCATGGAGCGTGCTGTTTTACATCGCTCTGAACAATCAGCCGGAGGTCGTGCCGCTGAAGCATCTGATACCGGCATGATGCAGATCGACACGAGCGCCGCAGCCTTTGTGGCTGGCATTGTCACCAGTGTGCACTGTGTGGGCATGTGCGGGCCGCTGTCATGTTCCTGGGCCATTGGGCCAAAGGGCAGTGGATTTATGCGCAGCACAGCGCTGTATCATACGGGGCGCATGATTTCCTACGGTGCCGCAGGTGCCATAGCCGGAGCCATTGGCGCGGTGCCGCTGGCTTTTTTTCAACATGGGGCCGGCATGGTGCTGCCCTGGCTGCTGGTGCTGGCGTTTGCCTGTGTGGGGCTGGGGCTGGATGCCTGGCTGCCCAAGCCACGATTTCTCTCCGCGGGTCTGCGCCGGGTGCAGACAGCCGCGTTTAAAATGAAAAGCACATGGCGTGCCGCGCTTCTCGGGCTGGCCACGCCTCTGCTGCCCTGCGGGCCGCTGTACATGATGCTGGCGCTGGCCACGGCGAATGGCAGCGCCGTGAAAGGGGCTGGATTTGCAGTGGCGTTTGGTCTGGGCACGCTGCCGCTGCTGTTTTTGGCGCAGACACAGCTTCACTGGCTGGGAGGCCGCATGCAGCCTGCCACGATGCGCAAAGTGCAGCGCGGCCTAGCGCTGGTGACAGCGGTCATTCTCGCCTGGCGCCTGCGTGATACGCTGGACTTTGGAAGCAGCGCAGCAGCAAGCTGCTGCCATGCCATGAACTAAATCTTCTCATATGAACACGACCTGCAAGCACTGCGGGACATCGGTCCCCAACACCCGAAGCGACGGCTTTTGCTGCGCGGGCTGCCACTCTGTGCATGACATGCTGCAGCAAAATGGACTGGAGCATTTTTATGATCTCAAGTCTGGACTGAATCTCCCGCCCGTTCCTGCACAGGCCATGCGGCAGCAGGACTACGGCTGGCTGGAAACTGCCACGCTGGCCGCAGAAGCGACACGGGTGAGTGAAGATGTGGCCGCTGAACTGAGTGTGTCCGTGCAGGGGCTCTCCTGCATGGCGTGCATCTGGCTCATTGAGCGGGTGTTTGCCAAGCTGGGTGGCACGCAGATCCATGTGGACATCTCCAGTGGCGAACTGCGCATGGCATGGCAGCCGGGGAAATTTCAACCGGTGGAGTTTGCGCGAGAACTGCAGCGCTTTGGCTACCTGCTCGGCATGCAGCGCGCGGATGGCGGGCAAACCAGTGACAACGGTCTGGAGCGCCGAACCGGTGTGTGCGGTGCTTTTGCGATGAACGCGATGGCCTTCTCCCTGCCCGCCTATTTTGGCATGCCGGCGGACTTTCCCTTTGCGCGCATGTTTGATCTCGTGGCGGCTGCCTCAGCCACGCTGTCGCTGCTGGTGGGTGGAAGCTACTTCGCGCAACGCGCGTGGCATGCGCTGCGTGCCGGGGTGCTGCACATCGACACACCGATCACTCTTGGCATTCTTGCGGCGTATGCCGGATCGCTCATCGGCTGGATGAGCGGAGAGCCGGGGCTGAAGTACTTCGACTTTGTGGCCATGTTCATCTTTCTGATGCTGGGCGGCAGGCTGGTGCAGCAGATGGCCGTGGCGAGAAACCGCCGCCGCCTGCTGCGTGACCCGTCCATTCCTGAGGCGGAGATGCTGGAGTCACTCCATGCAGGGACGGCATTTAGTGTGAAGCCCGGACAGGCTGTGCCGGTCGCGGCGAAACTAACGGATGCACATGCCAGCATCAGCCTGGAGTGGATCAGTGGTGAAAGCGACTCCTGCACGCGCAGCAGCGGCCAGCTTCTGCCCTCGGGCGCGCTGAATGCGGGCGCACGTGCGCTGAATGCCGTGGCTCTTGAATCTTGGAGCGAATCGACCCTGCACAAGCTGCTGGAAGCACGCCGCGGCGGCGACCACCGTGATCTGCGTCTGGAAAAACTGCTGCGTGGTTATTTGATGGTGGTCGTCGCCGCCGGAGTGGTGGGCGGTCTGTGGTGGTGGTGGCACACGGGTGAATGGGCGCGGGGGCTGCAGGTCATGATTTCCGTGTTCGTCGTCTCTTGTCCCTGCGCGCTTGGCGTGGCGGCACCGCTGGCGGATGACATCGCCGCAAGCCGTGCGGCCGACCAGGGGGTCTTTGTGCGCACGCTCGGGCTGTGGAAGAAGCTCACGCGGCTGCGCCAGGTGGTGTTTGATAAAACGGGCACGCTGACTCTGGAGAACCCGATGCTGATGAATCCTGCGGTGCTGGATGAACTGGATGACAAATCCCGCCAGATGCTGCGACATCTCACCAGCGGAAATTTGCACCCGGTGAGCCGCAGCTTGTTTGATGCACTGGGAGGAATGAACAACGCAGGCCTTGATGTCGAAGTCTGGGAAGAACCCGGACATGGGCTGCGCTGCGAGAATGGGGGTTCCGTGTGGGCAATCTCACGGCCGCAGGATGCGTCTGCTGATGCCGTCTTTACCCGCGATGGTGTGACGCTCTGTGCCTTCCGCTTTCGTGATGCGCTGCGCGCGGAATCTCTGGCGCAGGTGGAGGCGCTGCAGGCGCGGGGCCTGCGGGTGAGCATTCTTAGTGGCGACCGCGAAGCCAAGGTGGCGGCCATTGCCGAGCAATTGCATCTTCAGCCGGAGCAATGGCGGCACAGCCTGACGCCCGACGAAAAGGCTGCTTGGATCGCAGGTCATGAGCCGCAAAGCACGCTCTACATCGGTGATGGAGCGAATGACAGCCTGGCCTTTGACGCCGCCTCGTGTGCTGGCAGTCCGGTGACGGGTCGCAGCTTTCTGGAGCACAAGGCGGACTTCTACTTCCTGGGGCACAGCATGCGCTTCATGAGCAGCCTGCTCGACATTGCCGCCACGCATCGCCGAGCGGTGCATGCGGTCTTTGCCTTTTCAGTGACCTACAACATCGTCACCGTGATTGTTGGCCTGATGGGGCATTTGAGTCCGCTGCTGGCTGCGATTCTGATGCCGCTGAGTTCATTGGCCACACTGTCGCTCGTGGCGCTGCTGTTTCGACGTGGTGGGAATGCCAGGGTGAAGAAATATGCAGAGCCCGATGAAGTGCCTGCGGTTCCTTGCGTGACGGCGTGTTGATTGGGGGAATGGCGTCGTTGTGTGAAGATGAAGATGTTATTACAGCCTCTCTTTGACGCTGCCGAAGTCTCTTGCGTTGGCGATGATTGGGATGAAACGCCACCCGCTTAGTGAAAGCGACCCACTGCGGGCTCGGAGGTCCGCGCTCCCGGGGCGCTGGGTGTCAAATTTGCTGCAGCACCAAACTAAACGAGGTGGGGGAAGCGACACGGTTCCGGTGAGGCTTCATCCTCTGCGTCTTCGAGGTGTGAACGTGTTTTTTGCCATAGTTTCAACGTGCCGTCGTAGGCCGTTTTTACGCAGGTGTAGCACTCGGGCACTTCGGCGCAGCTGCCGTAGTAGGTGACGATGTGTGTGCCCAGAGGTTTCAGCTCCAGCTGCTGCT
>CAILZI010000168.1 GCA_903838675.1 uncultured Verrucomicrobiota bacterium | reverse complement strand
CGGCCTGGCCTCCACCATCGACGGTGGATGGATTGGGGGCGAGGGCATCAGCACATGCCAAGCGCCCGCATGGATGATGCACCAAGGCACGCCCATCTCGCGATCCCGTGACTCGAAGTAGTCCGTGTCGGTGATTTGAGAGCCGTTGAACGTGATTTTCATATACTGTTTACTTGAACAGTAGCCGGACCGTGCCAGAATCAAGTCGCATGAGGAGAAGTCCTCAAGCTCTGACCGAAATGGCTGCCGCCATTGGCAGTCACGAAGCTGCCGCCCGTCTGGCTGAGATCTGGGGCGTAATCTCGCCCGTGATCTACCAACCAAGTGACGTCCCACCAACCGGACCTCACTCGCGGCGTTGCTCCCGCTGAACGGTCTCGCTTCCGCATGTCCCTTCAGCGCAATTCCTTGCCTTCGGATTCATTCCCCGCTTGGATGGACAAATCACCTCCTTCTACCAAATGTAATGACTTCATGAGCAAGATGACTCCAACGATTGACAAGCAGTTTCCCCGAGGGGCCGAATGGGTCCGCGTGGACTTCCATCTGCACACGAAGGCGGATCGGGAGTTCGAATACAGCGGAGACGAAAACTTTTTCAACAGCGCCTATGTCGATGCGCTTGCTGCGGCAGAAATCCGATTGGGAGTCATCACCAACCACAACAAGTTTGACTTCGAAGAATTCAAATCGCTTCGCGCCACCGCGCGAAAGAAGAAGATTGGTCTCCTGCCCGGCGTGGAGCTTTCCGTCAGCGATGGGGCGAACGGGATTCACACGCTCATTGTGTTTTCCGATGCCTGGCTGGAGAACGGGCAGGATCACATCAATCCGTTTCTCACGATTGCCTTCGAAGGCAAGACTCCCGCACAATACGAACAGGAGAACGGACGTTCCTCCCTCAGCCTTCTCGATACGATCAAGAAGCTCGATGGCTATCACAAAGACTTTTTCCTTGTTTTTGCCCATGTGGAACAGTCCAGCGGGCTGTGGATCGAACTCGATGGCGGTCGCATTTCAGACGTCGGGGAAAGCGAGTTTTTCCGCCAACGAACGCTCGGTTTTCAAAAAGTTCGCACCCACGACGGGGCGGGAAAAGGAAAGCCGTGCCGCGTGCTGGTGCAGCAATGGCTGAAAAGCTGGTATCCCGCCGAGGTTGAGGGCAGCGATCCGAAAGCCATCGACCAGGTCGGAAAGGGCAAACCCTGCTATCTCAAGCTCGGAGAGCTATCCTTCGAGGCGGCCAAGTTTGCCCTGTTCGATCACGCACACCGTGTCCGCTCCGCATTGCCCGAACCCCGGCAGGCCGTGCTATTACGTCAGGTGCGATTTGATGGCGGTGCCTTGGACGGGATTGCCGTGCCTTTCTCTCCATCGCTGAATTGTCTGATCGGTCCGCGAGGGAACGGCAAGTCGGCGGTGATCGAGTGCCTGCGTCATGCCTTGGGCTTCCGCGAGGTATCGGATGAGCGATACAAGTCCGGACTCGTTGAGCGAATGCTGTCTCCGGCGGGCAAGGTCGTGGTGGAAGCAGTGGATGAATTCGGCCGCGCAGTGAGAATCGAACGCGAGCGCACCGGCCAGCCTGCGGTGTATTTGGACGGGGTCTATCGTGACATCTCTCCCGGATCGATCCTGAAAGACATTCTCTACTTCGGGCAGAAAGATCTTTCGACGCGATCCGAGTCCTTCGACGAGAGCTTTCTTGACAAGCTCCTAGCAGACCGGCTCGATCCGAAGCCGCAGGAGGAGGCCGCGCTGATCGAAGGAGTTCGCCAAGCGGCACGCCAACTGAAGGAGACGCTGGAAGCCACCGAGAAGATCGCTGCGCTGCAAAAGGAAAAGAACGAACTCGATGCTCAGCTTCAGGTCTTTGCTGACAAGGGGGTGGACAAGAAACTTGCCGATATGACCCTGTTTGATGGCGACCGGCTGGCGATCGTATCATGGCAACAGGCGTTGAAGGAGCTTGGCACGAATCTCAAGGAATCGGCGGATTGGGACGATGCGGATGCGGCCTTCCCCGTGCTGAAATCCAAACGAAGTGAACCCATCGCCACCGATCTAGTAGCAGCCAAGGGCAAGTCCGATCACGCCAAAGCGGGCGCTCAAACGGCACTCGGGGCCTTACGGGAAGCGTTCGCGTCAGTGAGTGAGTCTCTTCAAAAGTTGGCTCCAGTGCAGGAAGAGATGAAGCAAGAGGTGGCGCAGCTTCAAAAGACTCTCAATGAACCCCAACTCGATCTTGAGCTGTTCCGCAAGAAGAAGGCCCGATTGGATCAATTGGTAAAGCTGCTCGCGGCTGGCGCACAACGCGCCAAAACCGAGCAGGCAGCGCGAGACCTACTCGGAGCTGCGGTCCACAAGCTGCACGATTTTTGGCGGGAGCGTTTCAGCGAACGCGAAGCGGAGGTGCGTCGCCTCGAAGGAGAGTTGCCTCCGGAGATCCGTCTTCAAACATCCTTCAAAGGCAAACGCCGTGCTTTCGGTGAATTCCTTCGTTCCAAGTTCAGGGGTAGCGGTTTGCAGGCAGCCTCTTATGAGGCAATCGAAGACGCCTTTGTGGATGGGCGTGAGCTGTATCAGAGCCGTGCGGATCTGGAGAATCAGTTGAGCGAGAACGCAGCGGTGAAAGTCCGATCCACGTTGTTGGAGCATTTGGCGGACTTCTTGAGCTTCCGAACTCCAGACGAAACGGTCATTCTTTTCCACCAGAAGCCACTGGGGGATTATTCGCTCGGGCAGCGAGCCACCGTTATCCTGCACATTCTGATGCACCTACAGCGTCATCCGGTGATTATAATCGACCAACCGGAAGACGATCTAGACAACGAGACCCTCTACAGCCACTTCATCCGCCAACTGCTGGAGAGGAAGGAACTGACTCAGTTTGTTTTCGCCACCCACAACCCAAACATTCCCGTGCTTGGCGATGCGGAACAGGCCATCGTCTGCCGGAAGGAAGGAGAGACATTTTCTTTCGACCATGGCAGCATTGACGACAAGGGAATCCAACATCGCATTGTTACCGTGATGGAAGGTGGCGAAGACGCATTTCGACGCAGAAAAGAAATTATAAAACGCGGTTAAAAAGTGCGGCGGGTGCGCCGGGTGGCGTGGTGGTTTAAAAGTGCAGCACCTCTGGTTTAACCAGAAGGATGTTCACGAATATGGAGCAATGGAACGAGATACGACGCCGGGTATTGGTTGAGGG
>CAILZI010000167.1 GCA_903838675.1 uncultured Verrucomicrobiota bacterium | reverse complement strand
AGGGGCGGCCATGAGCTTCCGCATCCACGACGGCATCCACTTGCCCCGCTTTGCACACGAGATGCTCAGCGCCTGCCCCGCTACTGGAGGTGGCGTCCATCTGTGGCTCTTCCGTATGGCGCGGGTGCTGCATCCGTTTTTCGAGGACAAAGGTCGGATGGCCGACCTGCTTGCCCAAGCGTCTGCAGGCTGTGGACGCGAGGTGCCTGAATCCGAAATCCTCTCGGCGATTGCCAATTCACAGGCCTGTGCCTGGCAGCCGCGTGGGAAGCTCGGACTTGGACGAGATCGCCAGCCCGTCTCTCGTCCGGTGTCCCTCGAAACTGCGAGCCCTTCTTTCTCGTCATGGCCACAGCGCAATGATGAGCAGATCGAAGCCGTGGTCGCTGCCAGTGATGTGGCCGGTTTGGCGGATCTCTGGGAAGCATCACCGCTACGCCCGGACTGGGAGGAACCGCAAACTGAAGAACTCATCGACAGGTTGTTTCCCGGCAATCCACTGCTGTGCTGCGGCAAGCACATCAACCGGGACATTGGTACTGGCACCCGTGAGGAATGGCGGGGTCAGCTTGCGGTGCAGCAGTTCATCGTGCCTTCTCCCATGACCGCCGAGGAAGGGAGCAAGAAAAGCGGCAATGGCACCTCGGTGCGTTGTCTGGATAACACCGGCCCCCGGCGCTGCCTGGTCATTGAGTCCGACCACGGCACGGTCGACACGCATGCCGTCGTGCTGTGGCATCTGACTCGCCTGGCACCGCTAGTGATGGTGGTGCATAGCGGTGGCAAGTCTTTGCACGGCTGGTTTGCCTGCCAGGGGAGCAGCGAGGCGCTGCAACTCCGCTTCATGCGCTATGCCGTGATGCTGGGCGCTGATCCTGCCACCTGGACCCGCTGCCAGTTCGTGCGCATGCCCGATGGGTTGCGCCGCAGGCCCAGGGCCTTCGGAGTGCGTCAGTCCGTGTTCTACTTCAACCCGAACAACCTGCCATGAACCAAACCCAGTGGGCCGACTTGAATGACATCCCGGAGGTGGTCGGCAAGCCTGCGCGATCAACAACTTCCTCTGCCACCGGCGCGGAGGAGGAAAAGCCGAAGCTGCCACCACCTGAGGCGGTGGGGATTGGTCTGTTGCAAACACCTGTTTTGAACGATCCCAATGAACTCCTCAAGTATCGCTATCTCTGCCGTGGCGGTGGCATGCTGCTGGTCGGTCCAGCAGGCGTGGGGAAATCGACTCTGCAGATGCAGGCCTCGCTTTGCTGGGGCATCGGGCGGGAGTTCTTCGGCATCCATCCGGCGCGTCCGCTCAAGTCCTTGCTCATCCAAAGCGAGAACGATCACGGCGACCTCGCCGAAATGCGCGACGGCGTGCTCGATGGCTTGGCATTCTCGCCAGAGGAGAGGGCTGCTGCCTGCGCGAACCTGCTGGTGGCCACCGAGGACATGCGCACTGCGGTGGAGTTCTGCGACCAGGTGGTCGAGCCGCTGGTGGCCCTGCACAAGCCCGACCTGCTGTGGATCGACCCAGCGCTGGCCTACCTCGGCGGCGAAACCAACTCGCAAAAAGACGTGGGCGCGTTCCTGCGCAACGGACTCAATCCCATCGTCCACCGTCACCAATGCGGGGTGATCATCCTGCACCACACCAACAAGCCGCCAAGCGGGGCGGAGAAACCCAAATGGAACGGCAGTGAGTTTGCCTACCTGGGCAGCGGCAGCGCGGAATGGGCCAACTGGCCGCGCGCGGTGCT
>CAILZI010000166.1 GCA_903838675.1 uncultured Verrucomicrobiota bacterium | reverse complement strand
GTCTTTGAATGAGACGGCGGCATCGCCGAGAGCCAGAGTGGCGTTTTTTTCCAGGAAGGCGCGGAAGACCTCCAGGCTGATGCCGTGCTTAAAGGCGATGAAGCGCAGCGCGGCATCGTAGTCTGCGGTGAGCTTTGATTCGCTGCCGCCTGTGATGCGGTCTTCCAGGCTCAGATGGAGCTCGGCCAGGCCTTTTTCTAATGCCGAGTTCTGCCGGCTGATCTCCCGGAGCTTGCAGCATCAAGACGAAGCCAATGATGAGCACGAACAGCAAGCCGAGCAGGAGGGCGAGCCTGTGGCTGAACGAGCGCTGCTGGAGGAGGAACTCATCAGCCTTTTGCTGCATGAGGGCTTCGCGGGCTCTGGCTTCTTCACGCAGCACGGCGAGGTCGTCCTTCAGGCGGCGGACAAGGAGCTCGGTCTGGATAGCGTTGCTGGTGCTGTGGTAGAGATCGCCGCAGGTTGCAACGGTTTTGCGGTACTTCTCCTGAAGCTCATGCAGCGTCTTCGGCTCGCAGGCGCAGCCGTCAGTGGGGTGGGCTTCGTCGGTGAAGAGGTAATAGACGTGCTTCCCTTTCTCACGGGCGTAGAGGGCTTCGTATTGGGTGAAGCTGTAGGGGCAGGAATTCGGGGCTGGGATTGCCGGGTCGGGGGTGTGCGGAGCGCAGCCGTAGCAGTGGCCGACGAGCTGGAGCACGGCATCGGATTTATCCACCCAAGTGCGCAGGACACCGAGGAGGTCGCCTGCATCCGTGGCGGCGAAGTCTTGATCAATGACATCGTAGCCGAGGGCACCGAGTGTCCGTGCGACGAGTGTGCGCGCGCTCCGCAACTCTGTGCTGACAGCGGAGATGAAAATGACGGGCCGCATGCTCATGCGGTGCGCAGGGTGGCGTGTGGCAGCGTGGGAGCAAGGGGAGAAATGGTGCAGAGGCGCAGCTTGCCTGGTCTGTGATCTCTTCGGCACTGCTTCAATGTGCCTGCGCGCGGCTGTGAATGGCGCTTGAAGCTGCGGCGGGAAAATGCGTGGAGCGACGGGCGAACCTCAAACCGCCAGCAAATATGACGCGACTGACATCAAGTCTGCGCAGAGGCACTGCTGCTCTTCGGGGCGGCTTGCAGGAAGGCGGCGAGGCGAATGGGTGCGGCGGCTTGCGTGTGGCGGATGCTCTTCCTTGCTTGCCTTCTTTTAACTGATCAAACTCATGGGGCGCACAGACTGGAGGGCCGCGAGGAAGTGCTCCTTGGAGGGGATGCCGTTGTCTGCGGGGAGGACGCCGGTGCCGTAGGTCTTGGCGGCGTAGGTCACGAGGGCATCGCCGTAGAGTACGTGGAAGGGATTGGGCTGGCCTTCCACGAGGCGGCGCAGGTGGCGGACGACGAGGAGGATGCGCGGCTTGCCGATGCTCTTGCGGAGCATGGTGGCGTAGGCTGATTCCGCCAGCACCCACTCGGTGGCGGGGCTGCTGCCATCGAGGATGGCCACAAAGTAGCCGCACTCGCTGATGGCCCGCATGAGGGACATCCGCCAGAGGGAGCCGGAGTCTATGCCATCCCGGTCCAGGAAGACTTCCAGCCCGGATTCCGAGGCCCACCGATGGGCCAGGGCGGCATTTTCGGATGACCACTGGGAGCCGTGCATGTAGCTGATGAAAAGTGAGCTGGGCTGGTGTGGAAAAAGCGTGAAGGAGCTGCTCGTGACGCGGCTCTGCCCGATCTCCTCCAACGCTTTCATCTGCCTGCGAGGATCGGCCAGATCTGCCTGGATCGCCGACAAGGAGGTGCACTCCGCGCGGATTCGCCCTGAAAACAAATACAGCCAGAAGACATACACCGCCAAGCACCCGGCGATGGAGATGCGCAACGCGCTGTGATCCGTGGCATGAATGGAGAAGGCGGTGGCGAGGACTGCCAGCACAAAGAACAACGCGGGAAAAACGAAGCCGAGATCGAACCGTCTGACAATGTTCGTCATGAAAAGCGTGTTGCACACCAGGGTCACTCCGCTGTGGACCATGAAGAGTATGCCGAAGAATGTGGAGAGCGGCACCAGGAAAAGCGGTGCCCATGAGCCGAGCCAGGGCGCGCGCCCTGTCAGGACGGTGGCGGCATTGAGTGCGTGCAAGGCCGCGAATAAGCAGGACACCGGCCACAGGAACTTGAGCACCTCGACGAGCTGAATGCACAAGTCGTCCCGAATGCTGAGCGGCGTGCTGTGCCTGTTCATCCTGTCCGCCGCCCCGAGGAAGGTGACGATGAGGTCCGCCAGTGCGGCATCATCCTGCGCTTTGGTTCGCTGGATGAAATTGTCCAGCCAAGGCGGCACCCGTGGCGCATCGAGCCCGGCAGCGTGATAGACGCGGCAGGTTCCCAGCCCCGTTGCAGAGCGAACGACGTCCTCATCCTGCCGGCTCAAGTGGCTGAGACTTTCAGTAGAAAGGACCAGCGCGTGAATGACATTTGGGTGGTATGACACCTCGGCAATGCTCTCGACGCGGCGGACCGTGATCTGCATCGAGCCCGCCACGCGGCTCAGCGCGGTTTCGAGATTCTGCGCATCCAGCTCCCCGAAACGCACCAGTGTCACGCAGCGGGAGGTCATCATAGGGCGGAAACGATGAAATAATAGATCACCCAGCCCAGGACGCACAGAAGGAAGTAGTTCCTCGCACGCCTGACTTTCCGGAAGTGCTCCTCGACGTCTTTGAAGGAAGATCCGAAGGGAGGCGGCGGACCGTCATGGATCCACGTCACGCGGCCTCCACACTGCGGACATCTGCTCACCTCGTCGCGGCGCATGATGCTTCTGATCTCACCCATTCCTCCCAAAGGGAAGCCTCCCCGCGGACCGGTCCGTTCGATATGGGTGAGGACGAGACCACAATCCTCGCATTTTTTGATTTCGTTCATAGCATCTGTCAGGTTGGCTACAGGGGCTTGAGACCGGATCATGGGCGAGTGTTTCCAGAAAGTCCAGCATGAAGACAAGGGTGGGGAATGGCACTTTCTTAAGAATCACTTCAGAAGGTCTGCGCAGTGTCTCCGGATTTTGGCCGCCGTTTATTTTGTCAAGTATTTGCACCCTGACCCCCTTTTGAGGCTTGCCGGAGGCGGCGGTTTCTGATTTGTTCGGGTGAACTGCCACCATCACCATGAAGCCTGACACAAAACCCACCGCTGTTTTCTTCACGGAGGATCGCATCCAGGTCTTCGTCTATGGCGAGGGAGACACGCGGGAGGTGGCGGAGAGGATCGTCCCGCAGCTGCAGGCGCTGGTGCAGCAGGGCATCGAGTTTGCGCGCGGGTGCCTGCGCGAGCCGTATGAATGGGAGCTGGGCAGTGTCTCGGTGTTTGAGCCCAATGACATGGGCGAGGAGATCGTGCTGCACTGCTCGTATGACTCCGAGGAATGTGGCGCGATGCCTGGGGATCTCTCGCTCGACTTCGCCTTCAACTGCGGTGGTGCGCGGTACTCCAAGTGGGAGTGGCCGCCGAAATGCGTGCGGTTTTCGGTGCGGGTGAGCTGAGGGTGGAGTGGAGGAATCAGATGCTGCGAAGCAGTTCGCAATAAACACGTGACAGCCACTGGCATTTCATGTCACGCTGCGGTGCATCTCAATCATGAAGACGACGGCTCCCTTTTTTCTCTCGTTCCTGTTTTCACTGCTGGCTTCCGCGATGCGCGCGGAGGAGGGGCTGATTCCGTTGAAGGAGTTTGCCATCATGGTGCCGGTGACCAAGATGCCGAATCCGAAGGGGCTGGAGGTGGAGGTGCGGGTGATGCGTCCCGGGAGTGAGCCGCTGGGCGGCACTGCCACCGAGGTGCAATGCCCCGCGATTCCATTTTTTAACAAGTCGCTGCAGCCGGATGACAGGGCGGCTTTGCTGGAGGCCTGCGCTGCGGCTCTGAGCGGCCAGGAGTACCGCAAGGAGACCGAGCGAAAGCCCGGCAGGAGCGAGTATGACTGCAAGACGGTGTATGAGGTGGTGACGGTGGAGGGACAAAAGCGCGTGCGCATCGGTCGCGCCGGAGTGCGTGGCGGCGGTGATGCCTTTCTGGACCCGGAGGTGGGCGCACGGCTGAAGGAGGCGCTGGTGCAGGCGGCGGCGGCTGAGGCGTGGTATAAGATGCTGTTGACGGCACGCACGCTGCCGGAGAAAACAGCGGCAGCACACCCGCCGAAGGCCACGGGGTACATGATGTACTGCAAGCTGGACGTCGTCCACGGGGAGGGGCTGGGCGATGCCCAGGCGAAGGGGCTCGACTACAGGGTCCTGCTGCAGAAAGCCGGCTACACCCAGGGGCCGACGTTCCATGTGGATCACAGCCTGCAGTTTGTCACCATGCGCGGCACGCAGGGGGTGAACTACGGCATCGGCGGCGAGTGGGTGGGGCGCCTGATGGAGCAGGTGGCGCTGGCGCTGGAGGCGGTGGGAGAGAAGAGGGCCTTCGCATTTGAGTCGCTGGCGGATGAGAAGGAGCACAAGTACAGCGTCATGGCGAATGTGGCCGAGCAGAAGGCGGAGGTGGCCTTTGATACGTCCGATTCCAAAGGGAACCGCACGCTGGTGAAAGGCTCCTTTGGCGTGGCGCAGCTGGCGGAGATCCGTGCGGTGGGAGCGCAGAGGGCTGAGCGGGAGAAGTGGTTCGCGGAGCATGAGGCGTGGTTTTTTGAGGCGGAGTGAGAGGGGGCGTTTTCTCATGCTGCGATGCGGGTGGTTGCGTGGGTGCTGGGCAGGAAGGATGGCCGCAAAAAGTAGGGCATGCGGCTTTCTGTGCGTGTGGGCTGATGCCGGAGCGATGGTTATAGCAGTTTCCAAAACTCAGTTCCTGTTAGCAGGCCGCACCTTGCTCGAAAGTCGTGGTCTTCGGCGGCGGCGGGCTGGGGACAGCCCGCCCTACCAGCGCTGGGTCATGCCAGTGCCCAGCGCCGGTAGGGCGCATGGTCCACCAAGCGCCGCCGAGCGGCCCTAGATTCGCTTTTCGGAACTGAGCTCGGAAACCGCTATCACCTTGGAGCTTCTTCTCTGCGTGCGCCGAGGCTTAAGCAGTTTTCACGTGACATGCGCGGAGGTTTTGTGTGAGCATGCGGTGCATCTCAACCATGAAGACAACTGCGGCCCCCTTTTTTCTCTCGTTCCTGTTTTCACTGCTGGCCTGGGCGGTGCACGCGGAGGAGCGGCTGATTCCGTTGGATGAGTTTCACGCCACCATGCCGATGATGCCTGGGCTGAAGTCTAAGGGGCTGGAGGTGGAGGTGTGGGTGCAGCGTGATGTGAATGCACCGGAGGGCGCCACGGGAGTTGCTGTAAGATGCGCTCCGCTTCACCTGCTGAAGCCGGAGGAGGTGGCGGCGCTGGCTGAGGCCTGCGCTGCGGCGCTGAAGGACGAGGATTTCCGCAAGGAGATCGACGGGTATAACGGCAAGTTCGAGTATGAGGCCAAGACCGTGGAGGGGCGCAAGTGCGTGCTTGTTCAGCGCGGTGCTGAGCTGGTGCTGATTCCAGAGGAGATCGCAAAGCTGAAGGAGGCGCTGGCGCTGGCGCAGGCGGCTGCGGCGGAGGCGTGGTATAAGATGCTGCTGACGGCACGCACGCTGCCAGAGAAAACGGCGCAGGCCCACCCGCCGAAGGCTGCGAACTTGTTCTTTACCGCCAAGCTTGGCGAAGTGCCTGCGGAGGGGCTGGACTACGAGGTGTCTCTCAGGTATTGGAACTTCTCCAGCCGTTGGGTGACGACCTTTCGGGCGGCGCACAATCTGAAGTTCGCGCGCGGGGGCGGCACGGGCGGGGAGTGGGTGAAGCTCATGATGGAGCAGGTGGCGCTGGCGCTGGAGGCGGTGGGGAGAAAGGAGGCCTTTGCATGTGAGTCGCCACCGGATGCCAAGCAGTACAAGTTCACCGTGAAGCCGAATCTGATGACGCAGAAGGCGGACGTGGCGTTTGAGCAGAACCTAGCCACTGGCTGGCACTTGCAGGCGCAGGGCTCGTTTGGTGTGGCGCAGCTGGCGAAGATCCGCGAGGTGATGGCGAAGGGCGAGGCGCTGGAGAAGTGGTTCAAAGAGCATGAGGGGTGGTTTTTGGAGCGGGAGTGAGGTGGGAGTTTTCTCATGCTGCGATGCGGGGTGGTTGCTTGGGTGCTGGGCAGGAAGGATGGCCGCAAAAAGACGCAAAAAAGGAGAGCAGTCGGTTTTCGGTGTGTGTGGGTTGAGGCCGGTGCGAGGGGTATGGCAGTTTCCAAAACTCATTTCCGTTTAGCAGGTTGTTACTTGCTCGAAGGTCATGGGCCTCGACGGCGGCTGGCTGGGGACAGCCCGCCCTACCAGCGCCGGGTATGCGCGTGCCCGGCGCGAGGTAGGGCGCTTGGTCCTCCAAGCGCCGTCGGGCGGCCCCAGATTCGCTTTTCGAACATGAGTTTCGGAAATCGCTATAACCCTGCCCCCCTTCCCTGCGATGAGGCTTGCGCAGTTTTCACGTGACATGCGCGGGCCTTTCATGACACCCTGCGGCGCATCATCACGCATGAAGACGACGGCTCTCTTTTTTCTTTTCGCTTTGCTGTCTGCGGCGGTCTCTGCGCCGGGCGCGGAGAAGCGGCTGATTCCGTTTGATGAGTTTTACCTGAGCGTGCCGGTGGAGGATGTGACGGCGGCGGCGGGTGGGGCGAAGGGGCTGCAGGTGTCGGTGACGATCAACCGCGGCGTGCAGGATCCACTTGGGGGCACGAAGATCGAGGTGCGCTGCCAGGCGCTTCACTTTCCAGATCGATCGATGGATGAGGAGGATGTGGCGGCGTTTCTGGAGGCCTGCGGCGCGGCCTCCCATGGCGAGGATTTTCGCAAGGAGCTGCGCCGGGGGATCAACAAGACGGTGTATGAGTCTGTGTTGGTGGACGGGCTGCGGCGCGTGCGCCTGCAGCGTGGCGACAAGGTCTTGTTTGCGCCGCAGGAGGCGGCGCGGCTGAAGGTGACTCTGGCGCAGGCGGCGGCTGCGGAGGCGTGGTACCGGGAGCTGCTGACGGCAAGTGCGCTGCCGGAGAAAACGGCGGGGGCGCATCCGCCGAAGGCAACGAACTTTTTCCTGATCTCCAAGCTGGGCGGCGTGCGCGCGGAGGGGCTGGACTATGAGGTGTCGCTAAGGCATCACGGTTTCAACATCCGCAACGCGCCGCCCTACCACGTGGAGCACGGCCTGCAGTTCATCCGGCTGGGTGGCAACTGGAGCAGCACGAGCGGGGAGTGGGTGAAGCGCCTGCTGGAGCAGGTGGCGCTGGCGCTGCAGGCGGTGGGAAAGAAGGAGGCCTTTGCGTATGTGTCGCCACAGGATGGCGAGGGAGACAACTTCAGCGTGAAAGCAAATCTGGAGACGCAGAAGGCGGATGTGTCGTTTGAGCCGGGCCGGTTCTTTGGCAAGCACTCGCCGGTGCAGGGCTCGTTTGGCGTGGCGCAGTTGGCGGAGATCCGTGAGATCGCCGCGCAAGGGCCTGCGAGGGCGAAGTGGTTCGCGGAGCATGAGGGGTGGTTTTTGGAGAGGCCGTGATTGGGGCGTTTTCTCATGCTGCCATGCGGGGTGGTTGCGTGGGTACTGGGCAGGAAGGATGGCCGCAAAAAGTCGCAAAAAAGGAGAGCATGCGGTTTTCGGTGTGCGGGGGTTGAGGCCGGTGCGAGGGGTATGGCAGTTTCCAAAACTCATTTCCGTTTAGCAGGTTGTTACTCGCTCGAAGGTCATGGGCTTCGACGGCGGCTGGCTG
>CAILZI010000165.1 GCA_903838675.1 uncultured Verrucomicrobiota bacterium | reverse complement strand
CCTCAACCAATACCCGGCGTCGTATCTCGTTCCATTGCTCCATATTCGTGAACATCCTTCTGGTTAAACCAGAGGTGCTGCACTTTTAAACCACCACGCCACCCGGCGCACCCGCCGCACTTTTTAACCGCGTTTTATACCATCGAGGAAAACGCTTCCGCCAGCTTTTCCGCCTCTGGTGTATTGCCATAAGCCTCCTTGCCTTTGTCAGCGGTAATCAGATGATTGGCTTGATCAAAGGCGGTTTTCTCGAGGGACGCGCTGCTGGCTCTGTCCATGAAATGCTCTGACGGCAAGTTGAAAGAAACCACGGTCATCACACACGCAAGAAGGGTGGCCAGGATGGCCCAAGGCTTCGCAGGGATGAAAAAGAGCGAGTGCGAGCTGCGGATAACCACCGGGCTATGAGTGGCTGGATCGAGGTAGGTCTTCTCGACCGTCTTACCGATGGTTTTTGCGTAAAGCCAGATGGCTGCCGCAGCGCCCCAAAAATTGGCAGCCACGATGAGGCGCGCCACCCAGGTCCAATTCGTGGCGGCATAAACGCCGGCAGTCAGCATTCCACAAATAAGGCTTCCCATGATGCCGAAAAACAAAATTAAAATTCCGTGTCCTTTCCAGATAAGCATGCGCGGGCGATAGCATTCCAACAGGTGCGTGGGAAGCTTTTTTGGTGACGAAATCGACAACCAACCTACGTGAATCCTTTATTCCAATATCAGATACCCAATACTCGACACTCAAATTTAGACGCACTGCATTGCCTCATGCAGGATGGCTTCCTGTCGCTGCGCCATCTCGCGCGCTTCTTCCGGCTCGTGGTCGTCCCACCCACCGAGATGCATGAGGCCGTGGACAAGGTAGAGGGCGACTTCGTGGTCGAGGGTCTGGCCGTGCTCACCGGCCTGGCGCAGCGCGGTGTCGGCGCTGATGAGGATCTCGCCGTGATGGAAGGTGATGACATCCGTGGGCGTGGGATCGTCGAGGAAATCGCCATGCACGCGGGCGATGTCGGCGTCATCGACGATGGTGATCTCGATCTCTGGCAGGGAGGCGAGCGGGGCGTCGGGAGACCTGAGGGCGGCGAGGCAGCCGGGCAGCGCGGCTTTGCCGATGCGGCGCAGCCATGGCAGCGGGATGGCGTGGGCTTTCTGCCGGTTGTAAATGCGGAGCTTTGGCAGCGGCATCAGGCGGCGGAGGCGGGAGGCGATTTGCGTGTGCGCGGCTTTTTGACCGGTGTCTCGGCAGTGATGGTGCCGCCGGTGAAAGAGGCCTCCACGATCTTGGACGTTTCGGCGGTGCCTTCGTCTTCGGCGACAGCCGGTGCTTTGGTTTCCTCACGCGATGGCTTGGACTCAATGGCCTTCTGGTACTTGATGCGGCCATGCATCATGCTGAGCAGGGTCTTGGCAAAGCTGGCCTTGATCCTGGCGAGTTCTGCGATGGTGAGATCGCATTCATCCAATTGACCGTCCATCATGCGTGCCTGCACGATGTCTTTGATCATCGTTTCAATGCGCGAGGCATTGGGCTTTTCGAGCGTGCGGGAGGCGCTCTCCACGGCGTCTGCCAGGGAGATGATGGCGGACTCCTTGAACTGCGGACGCGGGCCAGGGTAGCGGAAGGTCTCCTCGCTCACCTGCGGCACGTCATCCTCCTTGGCCTTGCCCAGCTTCGCCATGCGCTCCACCTCGGCCTTCTGATCAAGTGCCTGCCGGTAGAAGAAGTAAGCCAGCGAGTTGCCGTGATGCTGCTCGATGACGTCGATGATGCGCGAGTTGAGGTTGTGCTTGATGGCAAGATCGACTCCGTCTTTGACGTGCGCGATGATGACCAGCGCGCTCATGCGCGGGGTGAGGTCATCATGCGGATTGGCCGAGGGGTCCATGTTCTCGATGAAGTACTCCGGCTTGCTGAGCTTGCCGATGTCATGGAAATAGGCGCACACACGGCACATGCTGGCGCTGGCAGCGATGGACTCTGCGGCGGCTTCGGAGAGATTGGCCACGACGAGGCTGTGATGGTAGGTGCCGGGCGCCTCGATGCTGAGACGGCGCATGAGCGGGTGGTTCAGATCTCCGAGTTCTAGCCAGGACACATCCGTGGTGACGCCGAAGACGCTTTCCAGCACGGGCAGCAGGCCGCCCACCACCACGCCGCTGAGAATGCTGATGATCAGCGGCCCGCCCACCATGCGCCCGATTTTTTCCTCCATGATGACGCCCGCCGCCTCATGCAGCAGCAGCGAATAGGCCGTGGCCACCAGACCGATGTAGAGCCCCGCCATGAAGAGACGGTTGCGGCGGCGCACGCGCTTCGTCAGCAGCACGCCAGTGAATCCGAGCAGGGCCGAAGTGGCCATGTACGTGGGCGCAGAGATGGAAATGCAGACCAGCACGCCGAGCAGGGTGGCATAGATGGCCCCAAAGAGTCCGATGCGCCGGCCGAGAATCACGGACAGCACCACCGGCGCAAAGGCATGCGGCAGCACGATGGCCTTCAGCGTCTTGCCCCAGCTCTGCGCGAAGGGCGCATCCAGCATGAGCACCACCAAGGCCAGGTGGGTAAAGATGGTGCCCAGCACGAGCAGCAGCACGCCGTTGTCACAGATTTCCGGGCGCAGCGCCACGCGCTCGTGCACCACCATGGCAAAACCGATGGCAGCGGCATACATCATGTGCAGCCAGGTGACGGCGGGAAGTCCATCCTCCACCTGAGTGCCCAGGCGCATCAGGAGGCCGATGCCAATGAAAAAGAACAAGTAGGCCGCGACGGTACCCGCCGGATGCGTGCGCATCTCGTCGATGAAATCTCCCTCCTGGTGCTTTCGGCGGGTTTTACCGCAGGAAAGCCCTTCGCGTTGCAAGCGGGCACGACGAATGGACTCGAACATGATTTAAAAAGAGGGGGGGGCTGGCTACGAAGCTATCATACATCGGGGTTCGGACAAGAATCTTTCCCCCCACCTTCATCCAGTTTGGGCCATTGTGTCTCATTTTTACGACTTCGCCCAGACTGATAGGCCTCAATGATACGCTGCACGACCGGCAAACGAACGATGTCTTTCGGCGCAAAGGCCACGAAACGCACCCCCTCGACATCTTGCAGCAGCTCGACCGCCTCCTTCAAACCTGACTTCACATGCCGACGCAGGTCGATCTGTGAGGGGTCTCCCGTGACCACGCAGCGCGCCCCTTCACCCAGGCGGGTCAGGAACATCAGCATCTGCTCGGTGGTCGTGTTCTGCGCTTCATCGAGGATGATGAAGGCGTTTTTGAGCGTGCGCCCACGCATGTAGGCCAGCGGGGCGATCTCGATGCTGCCACGTTCGATGAGGCGCTCCGCCTCCTCGGGCTCCAGCATGTCGTAGAGCGCGTCATAAAGCGGCCGCAGGTAGGGGAATATCTTCTCCTTCAAATCTCCCGGCAGAAAGCCCAGCGCCTCGCCAGCCTCAACGGCGGGACGGGTGAGAACCAGACGCTGCACGAGCTTTTCTTTGAGGTAATGCAAGCCCTGCGCCATCGCGAGATAGGTCTTGCCCGTGCCCGCAGGACCGACACCAAAGACGACCTCGGATTCACGCATGGCCTGCACGTAGGCGATCTGCCCGCGCGTCTTGGCCAGCACAGGAGGGCGCTTGCCAGAGCCGAGCAGTTTCAAATTCATGATCGCATCCGCGGGTGCATCCCCAGTCTCGCGCTGCACGCTTTCAACCACCAGGCGCACCATTGCCGAGGACACGTCGCCGCCGTTGCGCCGCACTTTTTCGAGCTGGGCAAAAACTTCACGTGCCGCAGCAATCTTGTCCGCATCCCCTTCCAGCCGCACCCAGCCTTCACGGCTGGTCACGTTCACGCCAAACGACTCACCCATCAGCCGCAAACTGCCGAGGTCATTGCCAATCAGTTTTTGGAGGAACTGCGGCGTCTCGTAGGTGAGCGTTTCGACGGGCATCAGCGGTAACCATAGGCCAGCGCCCAGAGCACGCCGGCGGCCGTCTTCGATTTCAGTTCGAAGACGATCTTGTAAGTGCCGGTCTTCGGCGGATTGACACGCACGCTCATGAAGAACTTGTCCGCCTTGGCATTGATCTGCACCGGCTGGTTCTTCTCGTCATAGACCTTCATGTCGAGCGTGACTCCTTCCTGGCTCGTGCCGAGCCAGAAGGCGTATTCATTGCCCTTGAAAAGCTGGTGGGTGATCTGGAGCTTCTGCCCGCTTTTCACCTCGCCGTTCCAATAATCTTCACGCACGATGAAACCCTGCTCCACGAAGGGCGTGGCGGCCTCCATGGCATAGTCATGGGACTCATCCACGGTCGCATAAACGCACGTGGCCCCAAGCACCAGCACGCAGGCGGCGGCAAGAGCTTGCAAGCGGGACCAGGGACGTTTCATAAGGAGGGTTCCTTCAGGAGGTGGGCTCATGCGCGTGTGAAGGTCACTGATTATTTTTTCGCGAGGATTTCCGTCAGCAGACTGTCGCAGGTCTTGCCGATGCTCGTGACTGCATCTTTGGAGAAGCCGTCCACGGCGCCATCCATCTGCTGCAGCACGGAGGCGAGCCCCTTCTGGATGGACTTCACCACATCGTGATCACGGGTGCTGCCGGGCATCTTGGAGATGGAATTGACAAAATGCTCCACCAGCATGGGCTGGTTCAGCAGCTCTGCGCGGTCGGCGGAAAAGCTCTTCTTCACCACGGAGGTCACGGAAGCGGTGCCGCGCAGCCAGCCGCCAAGGCTGACGCACTGCGAGAGGTCCATGTCCTTCATCTGCTCCATCGTGTCGCGCACGGTCTTCTGGGTCTGGTCAAACTCCTTGCGGATGGCGCTCCAGTTGCCTTTGTCCGCCGCATCCAGGATGGCCTGGGCATGAGGCAGCACGGATTTACTGAGGGCGAGGCTCTTGGACAGGGAGATGACGTCATGGCCGATGTCCTTCACCGCCTCCTTGTCCTGGGCCTGCACGGCCACAAAACCCTCGGCCACGGTGTAGCCAAAGAGGAGGGCCAGCTTGGTGCGGTCGCTCGTGCTGGGGATGGCCTGCTTGCGCAGTTCGGCCTGCCAGTTGGGCTCGCCCAGCTTGTCGAGCACGGAGAAAACCTCGCTCGGCACCGGCACGATCACGTCATCCACGACCTTGCCTGGAAAAGCGAGAGGATCGAATTCCTCCACCCCCTTGGTGCCCTGAGGAGCGGCGGTGAGAGGCAGGCTGCCGGCCAGCAGCAAGGCGGCGGACAGTGCGGGACGAAGGAACAGGGAGCGTTTCATGACAAAAATGACCGGGGGTGAGAGCGCGAAAGGGTTCAAACCAACTCAAGCCCCGTTACCCTTAAATCGCAACTGGTTTGACCAGCAACCGTACGAAGCCCACGCCTTTTCGCCTAGGAGAGGAAGAGCAGAGAAGAAGCGTGGAGAAAACGGGAGAGTATTGAGGGCTCCATGCAGAGCGCCATTTGCAGTCCCTGCTTCATTTCCAGCCTCATTTCCAGCCCCAGGCCTCACCGGGCCTGCCTGCGTGGGGGGGAAAAGCGCGGAGGCGGCGTTTCGTTTCCCGTTTCCCCTCCTAGAGGCCCTCGTGGTGGAAACGAAGGGGGGGGGAGCGCCCATGGGTAAGATGGTTGTGGCGACAGCCCGACCGTCTGCGAGCGTACGGCAAACGCCCTAGCGTACGGACGCCCTCGCAGTTGGGCGGTTTGGCGGAGGGGCCTGCAGGTGATTGCGTGAACCTTGGACGCCAAACACACCCAACCTGCAGCCCTAATGCCCATGCGCCTCGTTTCCCGTTTCCATCCTAGAGGCTTAAAAATGGAAACGAAGCGGCGCACGCCCTGCGCATCAATCCAGCCCCATCCCATAGCCTGCCATTCGCCGCTCCTCCACGGCCTCGTATTCGCGCCCTTTCTTGCGCACCAGTCCGGCATTCATGAGCTTGCGCGCCCATTTGCTGACGGTGCCGACCTGCACGCCGATCATCTCGGCCAGCTCGGTGGCGTTGACGACGCCATCGCGGATGTGGCCCAGGAGGGCGTCGAGGTTGCCATAGGGCTCGCAGGTGACGGTGATCTGACCACCCGTGTCATTGAGCAGAGTCCAGCGCAGCGGCATGGCATCGCGCCCCTGGCAGTTGCGGCATTTGGAAAAGCGGGTGATGAACACCTTGGTGCGCGCCTCATCCTCCGTGGCGTCCTTCAGGCTGAGGATCCAGTGGGCCGGGTCTTCGCGCCGGGAGGCCCCGCGCATCTCCCCGTTGCGCCCGGCGTGGTGAACGATGATGACGGTGATGCCACGCCTCCGCAGGCTCAGCAGCCAGTCCTTGAGCTTGTCAAAGTCGTCGTTCTCATTTTCACGCATGCCGCTCTGGCTGGTGCTGAGATTGTCGATGATGAAGACGGAGCCGTCCGGCAGCATGGAGGAGAGGCCGGTCTGGTGCAGCGGGTTGATGATGTTCACGCTGAACCCCTGGTCCATGTAAAGGTTCTCATTGTTCAGCCAGCGGAAGTTCAGCGAGGCGATGCCGACCTGCCGCGCGCGCAGCCTGACGTCCTTCCTGTTCATTTCGGCGTCGAGGAAGAAGACCCTGCGCGCCCCATCTCCGGCAGACCACCCGCCCAGCGGGCAGCCCTCCGTGATTGCCTTGCCAATGAACATGGCCAGCCAGGTCTTGCCATCGCCACGCGGGGCAAAGAGGTAGCCCAGATCCCCCTCCAGCAGCCACTCCCCCAGCAGGCGGGGGCGGGGCTCCTGATCACAGGCCTCCAACTGCTCCGGGGTGAGCAGGGAGCGGACGAAGTCCGGCGGCTGCGGCGGCTCAGCCCCCGGAGCGGCGACACCGGAGGAGGTGGTGAGGGTGAGCGAGGGGGCTCCGGCTGCATTTCTGGGCAGGAGGTCGGCGAGGCGGGCGATGCGTTCAGTGATGTCCTTCATAGGGGTGGCAGTGTGTGGTTGTTCGTATTCCTTGGTGGTATCTGTTTATCTAAAAATTTGGTTGAGCTCGTCCTGGTTGACGGCTTCTGCGGCAAGCAGCGCGCCGATGTCCTTGCAGCCCTTGGGCAGCTCCTGGATCTCCACCCGGGCACCGGCCTCCCGCAGGTCTCTGAGCCAGGAGGCGGCGGCATTCATGCCCGTGGTATCCAGATCGGGCACGATGCGGACGTGGCGGCCAGAGAGAGCCTTGAGCAGGGTGTGATCGCGCTCCAGGCGAGAAGACGCGCTGGTGGCCGCCAGCACCGTCCAGGACGGCTCCATGTCCACCAGGGCATAGGCCGTGAGCGCCTCCAGCAGACCCACGGCCCCCTCCACCAGCAGCACATGCGGTGCCTCAAACAGCAGGCTGCGCCCCACGAAGGCCCCTTCGCTGCCAGGCAGGTTTTTGGCCTTGATGGGCTTGCCCTCCGCATTCGTCAGCATCTGGCCATCCATCCGACGCACCTGCGCAAAGCGGCCCTCGTGAATCACATAGCAGTCGTGGCCATCCAGCTCGCAGGCCTTGAGCAGGCCATAACAATGAGCGATGTACAAACCCTCCCACGGGATGCCGCGTAGCCGCGCGATGGCAAGCATCTCCTCCTGGCTAACGCGGCGCAGTTCCGGCCAGTGGCGGCGCTGCCAGGCCCTGCGCTCCGCTTCGTTCTCCATGCCAGGGGCCGTGTGCGCCTTGGAGGCCATGAGGCGATCTGCCAGCAGATACCCCTCTGCCTTGCCGGAGCTGCTCGCAGCGCTGCGCAGCTTGCTCCGCAGCTCAGCCTCCGACCACGGCGGCTGACAGCCCTGGTTCCACGTCAGCAGCAGCGGCAGCGCCTCCTCCACACTGAGGCTGAAGCCCCGCACCAGCGCCTTTGCGGCACCAAAGGTGGCACAGTCCCCGCCCTGGCCGGACACGGCCACGGGCATTTTGGCCAGATAGGCGCTGGCACGCTCGAGGGTGGTTTTCATGGGTGGTTCATGGGATGGCTGGCAGGCTCGGCCTGCACCCCGGGGCGCAGGCGGCCGCCAGTCGCGGCGGCGACGGAAACAACAACAGGCACGGCGTATGTCATTACATGGTAGTAGGAGATAGAATGTGGTATCCTTAAAAGCAGTGTGGCGGAGAACACCGCCCTGCAGGCGCACAGGTTTTCCGCCCCCTGACCAGCCCGGTCACCCCCCTCCGGCTGCAGGTTCCGCAGAACCGGCGGGCGGGGGATCATCTGGCAGGCCATGGGAGCCGCGTGGCACCGCATCTCTGCGGCCCTGCGTCTTGCACGCAAAGCCACGCGAAACACCGCGCCAACCCACCTTTCAGCCTTGAATCAAGGCCGGTCAGGCAGGCGGGTGATAATCACCAGGCCTATTCACAACGCAAACGCATTTTGCAACAATTTGCACCGTCGGCAGGAGTGGGAGATTCCCGTTTCCTTCGTTTCCATTTTTACCCCTCTAGGGTGGAAACGGGAAACAAGGCGGCCGTGTCAGGAGGCAGGCCCAGCGCAGGCAGGGCGGCTTGTCCCCAAGCCGCCGCTGCCCAACGCGTTGCATGCACGCGGGCAGGTCACTCCCGGCTCCGCTGCTGCCAGTCGTCATTCGCATGTTCAGCTCCCTCCCGGCGGAGGGCTGGGGACAGCCCACCCTACCTTCTCGCGTTGGGTGCGTGCGTGAACGCTGAAACACTAGATTAGGCTCAGCCGCACCTCCACCACATCGGCGAGAACCCGGCCAGCGCGACACCTCATTATGACGCGGGGCACAAGTAGGGCATCCCCACTTTGGAAAGAGCAGGCATTGCTTCAAGTTTTTGGAAAAAGACCCAGATGTCTTGATGATCCCCGATGATTCCAGACTGCGGAATCGAAGTGAACAGCGTGACATGATAAATGCCATCCCCCAGATGAAGCACCTGTGATTCGTCATACTGGGACCGCCAGTAGGACAAATCATACATATCACGAAACACCAATTTGTTATCCGTAACTTTGACGGCCAGTCGATACTTGAAGTCCGCCTGGTTTAAAGTGTCGTCATCAGGGTATCCGCCTCTGAATTTCAACACATATTCACCCGATGCTCCCACGGCAAAACCAAGAAGCGTCCCGGCCTGGACATGCGCCTGAACATCGGCCTCGGTTGAATAGGAATTCGTGCAATAGTCAGACCCTTCAGCGATGTGCCTCACACTTTGAGGCGAATAGAAAATGATCCCGATGCCGCCAACGCTGAGCGCTATCTCATCTGGGTAAATGCTTTGGATAAACATGCTTTGAAAGGCCTCAATTTCTCCGTGCGAGGCGCGTTGAATTAAACGGCAGCACCACCCACCCCGTTATCTCCTCACCATCACCAGCACCGTGGCGGCGCGCACTTCGGAGGCCAGGGTTTCCATGTCGGCACCTGCGGGCGTGGGCGGTGTGGTTGGAGCGGAGAAGCCTGGAAGGCTGTTCATCAACTGCGTGGCCACCCGTGTTTTGATGGCGTAGGTCACGTTTTCCCGGCCTCTCAAAATGGCGGCCACAATGCCAACGACGGTTCCCGTTTTGACATCCACCAAGGGTCCGCCTGAGTTTCCGGGCTGAGCGGGAACGGTGATCTGGTAGTGATCCCGATCATCGCGAATGCCGCTCAAGCTGCTGATGCGGCCATCGGTGAATTTGGGCTCCACGCCTTGGACGTCGGTGTCGGGAAAACCGATGGTAAAAACAGCCGCGCCCATGGTGCCTTCCTGCGGTGCCAGCGGCAGCCATTTGGCCGGAGAAGCTTGCACTCTTAAAACGGCCACGTCGCCGGCCACATCCGCTTTCACCACTTCCGCACGGCGAATGATGCCGTCCGCGCCGCGCACATCCACTGAGGTCGCTTCATGCACCACATGTTCATTGGTCAGCAGCCAGCCGCCGCTGGAAATGTAGAAGCCCGTGCCGGTGCCGGAATAATTGCCCGCCATCATAAAGTCCGCCACCCTGCCCTGCTCCCGCCTTTTTTCCTGCTCCAGACCAAACAGCAGCCCACAGAATTTCTTGGGCGAGACCCTGCCGCCCAGCCAGTTGAAGATGATGGGATTGGCCCTCAGGCGCGGCTCCATGCGTTCGGCGAGAAAGGCGCTCATGTCCTGCGGATCATTGTTCGCATCGGCATCGGCATAGAGCTTGTCCGCCTCAGCCACCGAGGCCTCCACTTCACGCATGATTTCGCCGGCCACCTTTTCATTGCCCTCACAGAGCTGCGTGGCCAGCAGTTTCCGCAAAGAGGCCAGCATGGCCGTTTTTTGCTCAGCCTCCTCCTGCTTCACTTTGGCATCCGCCGCACGCTTGGCCTCGAGCTGGCTGTTGATTTCACTGCCAAGGCCTTGCTCCTCCTGCTGGCGTTTCTTCAGCATCCCGTTCACAAAATAAAACCCGCCAACCAGAAGGCCCACCCCCACGACAATCAGTCCGCCAATCATGACCATGGCCATGCCACTGCCATCATCGGCTGCCTTCGGCACTGATTTGACAGGGGGCCGAGGTCCCGGTGGCTGGGGTCGGACAGGATTTGGTGGACCAGGACTCCGTGGTGCAGCCTGCGGCACCTGCCGCGCCTGAACCACCGGCACCACCGGTGGCGGAGCCACTGCGAAGATCTGCTGGCAAATGGGACACTGCATTTGCCCGCCCACAAAGCGCTGTTCAATCGACAGGGGGTTTTGGCAATTGGGACAGTTGATTTGCAGGGTCATTGCCATCCTTAAGATCTAAGCAAATCCCCTCACTCGGCGCAATGACATTTTGCTAAATCAGGCGCGGCAGCACCTCGACCACATCCGCGAGCACTCTCCCGCTGCCATGCCTCAGCTCGTTGCAGCGTCCGAATAAAATCTGCCCGCTCGTCGCTCCCAGCAGATCGGCAAGGCGCTGGTCCACGGAGATGCGGAAGTAACCGCGAGGGTGGCTGGAATGGGGAACTTGGTAGCGTTCCAAAATAGCGCCAAAGGGGACGAGGCCTTCGAGCACGAGCTTTTGCGCTTCTTCGGGCAGGATGTCGAGGTGGATGCCGATGGCGCCGAACTCGACGGGCATGCCGTCGTTGCGACGGTGCAGCACGGAGGCACGCACGAGGTAGTTGCCGATGCGGGCACGGGCGGCCACGTCGAGGTCGATCTCGCTGGCGTGGAACTCGCGCAGGCGCGGGGTCATGTCCTTGTCATGCACGAGCAGGGCGCGCTCCTGCTCGGCGAGGTCCTGGGGCTGCACAAAGGTGACGCGCGGGCGCACGCTGCCGATGCCGTAAAAGAAGATCAGGGGTGCCAGGATGTCCTCGTCCTGCCGGGGTGCCTCGTTCATCGCCGTCGTCGTCTCGTTGAGTTGCGTCGGTGATGGGCTTCAGGTGTAGCGGGCGTACTGGCGGTGCTGGGGCAGGAAGAAGTCATGCAGCAGGCGGTCCACCTGCAGCAGGCCATCGCGCGAGAGCGTGACGCCTTTCTCATCCAGCGTGGCAAAGCCTTCCTTGGCCAGGTAGTCGAGCTGCGGGCCGAAGTGCTGGCGCGGATCTTCGCCGAACTTTTTCACGTAGTAGTCGAACTCGCTGCGGCCGAGCTTGAGCTTGAGAATGAACTCGCGCACGAAGCGGTCCTCCGGCGTGGTCTGGTAGGCGCGGAAGATGGGCAGCTTGCCGGCATCCACCGCCTGCATGTAGGGCCCCACATCGGCCTGATTTTGATAATGCACGCCGCCGAGATGGCCGAAGGAGGCCACGCCGCAGCTAAGGAGATCCGCGCCTTCCCAGAGGGAGTCGCGATAGACGAACTTGATGCGCTGCGGATCTTTGACCACGGTGTAGGCGCTGGTGACAGTGTAGCCGTCTTTTTGAAATTCGTCGAAGGCGTAGCTGACCCAGTCGCGCTTGGTCTGCCAGTCGGCCACCGGGGCGGTAACCTTTCCCTCGGCCTTCATCTGCTGGTACATGGTCGTGTTGTAGGGCACCTCCATCTGGTAGATGGTCACGGCATCCGGCTGCAGGGCGATGGCTTTCCTGACGGTGTCCTTCCAGTTCTCCCAGGTCTCGTTCATCATCCCGGCGATGAGGTCGATGTTGATGTGCTCAAAGCCGAGCGTGCGGGCGAAGCGGTAGGCCTTTTCGATCTCGCCGCTGCGATGCGCACGGCCGTTCGTTTCGAGGATGTGATCCTCAAAATTTTCCACACCGAGACTCAGGCGCGTGACGCCGATGTCGCGAATGCCGGTGAGCTTCACCTCATTGAGCGTGCCGGGCTCGGCCTCAAAGGCGACCTCCGCCGCCTCGTCCCAGGGGATCATGGCCTTCATGCGGTTGGTCAGGTCCTTGAGCTGCGGCACGGAGAGGTAGCTGGGGGTGCCGCCGCCGAAGTACACGAAGTGCGCCTTGCGACCCTTGAGGTAAGGCTGGTTGGTCAGGTGCTCCATCTCGCGCATGCCGGCGTCGATGTAGGCCTTCACCTCCTGCGCGTTCTTGTCGGTGTAGACCTTGAAGTAGCAGAAGTGGCAGCGCTTGCGGCAGAACGGGATGTGGAAGTACACGCCCAGCGGGATGTTCGCCGGGGCAGGCTGCTGCAGGATGGCCTCCACGGCGGGCACCTGGTCCGGCTTCCAGAAGGAGAAGGGCGGGTAATTGGAGACGAAGTAGTTTCCAGCCTCGGTCTGTTCGACCTTTTTCTCCGGAAGGGGAGTTTCGAGCGCAGTTTGCATGATGGGGGGTAATGATAAATAACGACTGCCGCAGGAAGTTCTACGAGCAAAATATGCGCGAAGCGAGGCAAAGGGGAGATTTTTCACGCAGTCGCGCGAAAAGCGACAGGCTCGCTGGCGGGTGCCTTGAGATCAAACTCGGCACGGGCATGGATGATCGTAGGATGAGTGTGGCGGCAGCCCGCCCGTCCATCAGCATGCGGCAAGCACCACGGCCTGCGAACGCCCTCGCAGTCGGGCGGTTTGGCTGAGCAAGACTTGGAGCACCGCAACGCCTTCGTCGCCAAACACACCCAACCTAAGACCGGGCGCCGCATTCCGCCCCCTCTACTTCCCATGCGCCAGCACCACGCGGAAGCCGATGGTGTTCCGCCGAGTATCTGGCGGCACGGGCATGCGCGCAGAGGCCAGCAGTTCATCCTGGGAGGCAGAGCGCCAGTTGCCGCCCCGAGTTGTACCAAGTACGGGTTTCGCCGGCTCATCCGGCTTGGCTGCCGGCACCGGTGAGAAGTCTGTCTCCACCCATTCGGAGACATTGCCCGCCAGACCGGTGATGCCGCGGTCATTGGGCCGCAGAGCCGTCACGGGTGCGAGGAATGGAAATTTGTCATCGTAGCCCGGAATGGCGCTTTCGAGGCTGGCTTTGCGTGCGCCGCTGATGTCGGCGAGATTGTCCACGTCCTCAGGCGGTGGCCATTCAAAACCCCAGGGATAGATGCCACGGATGCGTCCGTTGCGCTCTTCGGGGGTCGAGCCACGCTCCAGCGGCAGGCCCACGGCTCGGCTCCATTCTTCATCGGTGGGAAGTCGGTACAAATCCTTCGGTCCGATGAGCCCGGCGTTGCGCTCGCGCTCGGTCAGCCAGGCGCAGAATGCCCGCGCCTCCGTGCGGTCCACACCCACCACCGGCACGGTTCCCCCGCCCTTGCTGGCTCCATCCAGCCGCGCAGGACGGCGCGCCTGGGTGGCCTTGCAAAACTCCAGGTAATCGCGATGGCGGGTTTCCCAGGCGGAGAACATCACGTCCCCAAGGGGCATCAGATTCATCCCGAGGCTGTTCGCCTTCCACTGGCGGCCAAAGGTGACCGCCTTGCGCGTCTGCATGTCGGTGAACAGCTCCGCCTGCTCCCCTTCCCGCACCTCGCCTTCCAGCACCACGTCAGCAAAACCCTCCTCACGCAGTTCAAACTCCACCGGCCCGGTGCGCACGCGAGGCAGCTCCAGCGGCGTCTCTCCCAAAAACTGATCGTGCTGAAACACCCGCACCTTGTCCGGCTGGCTGTTCACGACGACGCTGCCGTAGGTCTGTCGTTCCACACGCAGGTGAAACGCCCGCCAGTTCTTGTCCTCACCCTGCTCCCCTTTGTCGGTCTCCCGGTTGTCGGGCATGTCATCGGTGGCGGCCTGCCCGCTCTCCACAAAATAGAACGGCTCCACTTCGTAGCGGTGCTCCTGGCTAAGAAAGGCCTCGCTGCGGTCACGGTCCGTCAGCCAGTAACGAAAGGCTTCCGCATCATTGTCTGGCACCACCACCAAGTAGGCGGAGTCCTGATCTTTGCCGCGCTGATACCGCACCACCTTGCCCTCAAACGATCTGCCGGTGGCCTCCAGAAAGCGTTTGAAGAATTTCATCTCCACCGGCTCCGCACTGATGTGCCCGCCGGGGCCGGGCTTGAACACCATGCCCAGATTGTTCACCCAGCGTTCGCCTTTTTGCGGCAGCTTTGAAGCCTCCAGTTTCAGGTCAAACATGGCCGGTTTTTCATCCTGTGCGATGTGATCGATTTCGATCTGCTTGTAGCCTGGAAGCCGAAGTTGATAAATCACCGGCACGCCTTCAGCGGGATTCAATTCAATTGGAGTCACGCCGAGCTTTTCTTCCCCGGCAAACACCACCGCACCCGGAGGTGTGGTCACGATCTTCAGCCGCGGCACGGTGTTGTTCATGGCCACCAGCGTGCGTGCCCGATGACTCTGGGCCAGCCACATGCCAAAGCCCACCGCCAGCAGTAGCGCCACCGAGCCTGCGGCGATCCACGACCACATGAGACGGCGGGAGGAAGGCAGGGGTTCACCGCGCAGCGCCAGCGCCATCTCACGTGCATTGACAAAACGACCCTTCGCCTTGGGCGCACAGGCGGTGCACACCACATCCTGCAGCCTGCGCCAGACCTCCATGTTTGCCCCCGTCTCCGAGCAGGACGGCAGGTCTGGGAAATCCAGCCGGTCTTTTCCTGTGCTCGCCTCATACAGCACCATGCCCAGGGAAAAAATGTCGGAGGCTGCCGTGCCAGGTCCCTCCGGGGCCACAAAGCCCTCCGTGCCCACAAAACTGCGCTGCCCCAGCAAGGCAACGAGCCCGATGTCCGCCAGCCGGCAGATGCCGTCGATGAAGATGAGATTCGAAGGTTTGACGTCGCGGTGAATCAACTGATTGCGGTGCAGGTAGTCCAGCCCCTCGGCGATGGTCGCCCCCAGCTTGATGCACTCCTCAGCGGGCACACACTTGTCCCGCTTCATCTGCAGGCCCAGCGTGTGGGGCTTGTAGGTCTCCGCCTTGATGTCACGCCCGTGCTCCAGATCATCGGCCAGCTCCATCACGTAATAATAGAAGCCCTCAAGATCGTTGCGCCCCACCTGCAGGATCGGCACCAGCGCCTCATGCCGGCGTGAAATGGGTTCAAACTTTTTGATCGCTTCAAACTCACGCTCAAAGGATTCGGGCCGGTCGTAGTCTTCCCGCCACACCACCTTCACCGCCCGCAGCACCCCGGTGACGCTGCGTGCCAGCCAGACCTCACCAAAGGCCCCGTGACCGATAAGACGAAGGGTCTCATGATCGCGGATGTCTGGCGCTGTGCGTGACTTGGACTGCATGCAGGAGGTTGGGGAAGCAGAATTACACCGCAACCGCGCCTGCTTGTCGAGTTGTGAAGTGGGGAAATGCGGAGCTGTGGCACTGGCAGCCACAGCCCATGGGTCCAGCGCCTATGCGTTTCATGCTCCTCCGACGACCGGCCTTAAACGACCGGCCTGAAGACTGCATTTCAGCCCCGGCAGCCTGACCGCCCCATCAAATCCCTCCCTTGATCCGCACCAAAATCCGCGAGCCTTGCGTGTGCAGTTTCTCAATGCGGCCAGCGAGCGGGGAGGTGGGAATCTCCAGATGAGCCAGATCGTGGGAGAGCAGGATGCAAAGCACGCTGTGCTGCTTGCCGGCCAGTTCGTTCAGACCTTCGGTGCCGCGCACCATTTTGAGCGGAGGATGCGGGGTGAAGTAGGGCTGCACATGCTCCGGGCCTGACGGGAAGAAGATGACGCCATCAGGCATCTTGCCGGTGTAGTAGGTCACCGCACGGGCGATGAAGCTCGAAGTGACGAGCGGCTCGCCGGGCTGGCGCACTTTCACCGATTCGGCGGCGATGTCCCGGGTGGAGGTGTAGATCGGGATCTTGTCATCCACACCGTACTGCATCACAATCACAATGACCGCAGTCACCAGGACGGTGGAGCCCGCCCACGCGACCGTGCGGCGCATCAGCAGGAGCACCATCGGGATGCTGATGAAAGCGGCCAGCGTGTAGATGACTGGCACGAGGTCTTTGATGAAAACATTGCTCTCCTTCGGCGGCAGGATCAAGGACACCACAGCAGCCGCGCCCAGCACCAGAACCGTCTGCAGCACCGCCAGGGAGGAGGCCAGAATGCGCTCCCCTTTGCTACGGAAACCGTTGCTGATCCATTGATCCATCGTGTGGCCCATCAGCAGCGCGATGGTCACAAAAAAGAAGAACGTGTAGGTCGGCAGCTTGCTGTTGCAGATGGTGAAGAAGATCAGGTTGGGCACAAACCAGCACGCCATGAACAGCATGCGGTTGTCCGTTTTGAGCCCTTTCACCGTGCGCACCACCGCGGCGATGAGCAGGGGAATCCAGGGCAGCGAACCCGCCACGAGGATCATGAGGTAGTAGTACCAGTGGTTGCTGTGCTTGTGCTCCGCGCTGGTGAGGCGCTCCCAGTTTTCATGCACGAAGAAGCGGTGCCAGTACTCCATGCCATACTTCTGAAACATGACCGCATACCACGGCCCGGCGATCGCCAGCCAGGCCAGAATGCCAATCCACAGACCCTTTCCGCGCCAGGGGGAGCGCTTGCCGCTGAGCCAGATGTAAGCCATGGACCCGATGGTGGGCACCAGCAGGCCGACAGGCCCCTTCGTCAGCATGGCAAACGCCGAGGCAACAAAGTGCAGGATCATCCAGCGGTCGCGTTTGTCTTCCTCCTCCGTGGCCAGCCAGAAGCAGAATACGGAGGCGCTGATGCACAGCGCCAGACAGATGTCTGTAAGCATCAGCCGAGACATGAGCACATACTCCACCCCGGTGGCGAGCACCACGGCGGCGCAGAAACCGGCGCGTGGCGAGAACATGCGCCTACCAAACCACCAGGTGAGAAAGACCAGCAGCGTGGCGGCGGCGGCGGAGGGTGCACGGCAGGCAAAGGGGTTGTCGCCAAAGAGCTTCTGCGCGATCATGGCCTGCCAGTAGAAGAAGATGGGCTTTTCAAACTGGCGCTCGCCAAAGATCGTCGGGGTCAGCCATTCGTTCCCCTTCACCATTTCCGTGGTGGTCTGCGCGTAGAAGGGCTCGTCAGGATCGATCAGAGGCAGATGTCCGAGACGCCACCAGAACATGACCGTACAAATGGCAAGGAGCGTGAGGAATTGGGAACGAGTGGACATCAGGCTGGGTTGGATGGAATGAAAATCTCTGAATCGCGTGCATACGCGCAAAAGCGGCTGCTGCTAAGGATAAGTTGCGTTTCGTGGCACTCAATCGCCGCCAGCTTGCGGGCCTTTTGGTGCAGCGTCAGATTCAGGGTGAGCCCCGACGCCTCCGGGCACAACCAGCGGCGGTGGATGAGATAGGCCCACTGCGGAAGATTCATCCCTGCAAGGCGCTGCGCCTCCTGAATGAGGGACCAGGAGGCATCGTGGTCTGGATGATTGTCATCCTCAGAGGGCACCACGAGCAGGGTGGGGCGGAAGGTTTGCAACTCAGACACATGCAAGCCCAGCGTCTGGGAGTCTTTCTGCTGCCAGAGCCCGGTCAGCCCCTGGTCGGGCAGGCCGAAAAAGGCGGCATCCTCCGCCTGCAGACCGAGCGTCTGCAAGGAACGGACGGCCTCAAGCCGCCGCCGTGCGCCCCAGCGCTGGCGGCAGGAGGCGTCGATGGTCCAGCGCTGCTCCACGTACCTCTGCGGCCAGGGATTGTTGTCGCCGTCGGTCTGGAAAACGACCCGCACCCGCGCGCCCAGCACCACCGCCTGCTGGATCAGTCCGCCGCAGCCCAGCGCCTCGTCATCCGGATGAGGGGCAAAAACCAGCACGCGATCCTTGGGTGAAAGCGTGAAGGCGGCAGGCATCGGGTGGTTGGTCTGGGAAAAAGGAGGGGGGGGAGGGACGGGAGGCTTTCCATACCCGGCTTCTTTCAGCGTGCGAGATGAAAAAAAATGTCACGATAATTATTCGTCACCAATTATTCTGGTTGGACAGCTTGACGGAAACCGTGGAAGATTGCCAACCCATTTTATTCATGCAGGCCGCCAGCCAGACTCCTAACCCATCGTGCAAAATCGCTGCACTCATTCCGGCCTATCGAGAAGCGATGGCCATTGCCGATGTGGTCAACCGGACGACCCCGCATGTGGACCTGGTGCTGGTGGTGGACGACGGCTCGCCTGATGACACGGCCGAGCTTGCCAGGAAGGCTGGAGCCGAAGTTATCGTACACACCGTCAACCAAGGCAAGGGCGCGGCCATGAAGACCGGCATGAAGACCCTCACAGAGCGCGGGTTTGATTACATTTTGCTGCTCGACGGGGATGGCCAGCACGCCCCGGAGGAGATCCCGCGCTTCACCGCTCCAGCACGCAATGGCTCCGCCTATGTGGTGGTGGGCAATCGTTTTGAAAACGTCAAGGGCATGCCGATCGTGCGCCGGATGGTGAACAGCCTCATGTCCCGCATCATCAGCAACGCCTGCGGCGTGCGCATCCCGGACACTCAGTGCGGCTTCCGCCTGGTGCGCTCCAGCCTGGTGACGTACATCATGGGCAGCAGTGAACACTTTGATTTCGAAACCGAGATGCTGCTGCTGGCCAGCCGCGCCGGCTTCAGCATCCAAAGCGTGCCGGTAAGCACCATCTACGGTGCCGAAAAAACCAAGATCCGTCCCGTTCGCGACACGATCAAATTCATCAAGCTGATGCGCCGCTGGCAGAAACAGTCCGGCCCCCTACCAGTCGGCGATGCCGAACTTCGTCAGGCCGGTGCTGGCAAGTGAGCCGGTGGTGTGGTTACTGGATTTAGCAAGATCCACGCAACCATATGTCGAGAACTCCGGTGAGAAACATGATGCCCGGAAGCCACACGAGTGTTCGCGCAACCGCTCCGGTTCCACTGCTTGCGTGGAGGTGTTGGAACAAAGGAAACAACAACTGCGCTGCAGCAACCGATCCGATGAGCAGGCTGAAAGGTGAATGCCAGCCAAACGCAATTCCAGTGAATGTCATGCCGACCAAAACGGTGATGCAACTCTCGGTTCGAACACTCGAGGCAGGATGGTTCCCTTTGGGTGTGCGGCGAAAAACTGGGCGCTTCCAAAAATGCCGGACAAAACTGACTGCAGCACCCGGCAATGCAGCGTTATAGATGGCAAAGGTCCAGAAAAAGCGGTGCATGGCCCCACCAATCGTATCTGTCACCGAAACGAGCACTGGGAAGCTGAGCAGAGTCATCCCGACGAAGATGCTTGCAAGTCCTGGCGGCAGCAGACTTAGCTGCTGCTGCCACACGACATGGGCCAGCCATGCACTCAGGGGGAGGTTCAGCAAAACCAGCGGCATGGATGCATAGCCGGCAAGCCAGAGCGAGACGTCTAGTTTTTCCACCCAATGTGCAGGACCTCTTAAAAATTCGAAATAGCCATAACGAATCAGTTCCGAAGTTCCTGAGGCATATTTTGAGAGCTGAATGACGAAGGCTGCAAAATCTCTGGGTCCGCGATCACACAGGCTCGCGGATCCGGCAGGGATGCAGACCCACCCTTTGCTGCGAGCCGCCATGGAAAAAGCATAATCCTCCGAGACGCACTCGGGAAAACCACCAACAGCATTCCACGCGGAAGCGCGGACGGCCGCGACACGGCCCAGACATGGGTAAAAGCCGGCGTGGGATCGCCACGGCAGATCTCGGTTCAAAACCAGGCACGCATCTTCATCCATGGTTTGCTGAAACGGTCCAGAAGGAGGAAGCATGGACTTCTCCTGCCATTTTGGGACCGCCTGGATACAAGCCGCATGCTCGGGAGCCGCAGCGGCATCACCTGCAAGTCGGCTCAGAAATTCCGAGGAGAGAATTTGGTCGGCATCCACAACTACAATCCAGTCAAAAGCATCCGCTTGTAACAGCTTGAAGGAGTGGTTCAGATTGCCGGCTTTGAATCCTGACCGTTCGCTACGACGCACAACCGTCACACGCTCTTGACCGCTGCAAAGTGCATCAATTGAAGCTCGGTTCCCAGGCTCACGGCTGTCATCGCACACGATTACCTTGAATGCATCCTCAGGGTAGTCTTGCCGGATGCATGACAGTAAAGACTCGGACACAAAGTCATCGCAGGTGGTGTAAAAGACGCCAAACCGCGGCACGCTTTTGACAGCCTCCGGCTTGCTCAGGCTGCTGGAGGGGGGCGGCCAGAGCGCGGCCAGCTGAAATACTAGCCGGTGCAGCGCCAGCCAGATCAGCAGCATCCAAATGCTCGTGGTGATAATCGACACAACTAATACAGCAGCGCCAAGATCGGGCCGATGTCTGAACCATGGCGCGACCAACGTGGTAATAACGGCGGCCACCAAAACTGCAGGGGTGAGCACCAGCCATGCTGCTTTCAGGATCGGAGTCTTCATTCCGGGGGGAGACGCAGTTTCAGGTGTGGATACCAACGCAGAATTTCTTCGACAGCCGGCTTTGCCCGCACATGGCCGTTCACTGGGTCCAATTCCAGCAGTCCGGTGAAAGGATCCCAGGGAAGGAATGACCCACCTACTTTCCAAGGCGCATCAAACGCCTCCTGAGCCACAATCGAGGTTCTGGTGACGTGGCCATCTTGGGCATCATTCAGCTTGATCAGCAGCTGCCGGAAGTAATCACGCTGAAGTTCATCCGAGAAATTCTTGAGCCCTCGGTGAGGATACGCCACGTTTTTAAAAATAAGGGGACAATCCAATGCCTGCGCGAGTTTGGCCATGGTCTTTGTCGACTGCATAAGCAATTCAACATCACGGCTGATGTCGGGATTGTCTGCAAGGGTGAGATGTGCATCGGGAAAGAGCCAGTCCCCCGACCGTGCGAGGCGATCATCATATTTTTTGACGAGATCGGAGACCGCCACCGGTTTGCCGGTCCGCTTCTTTACCAGCCACACCGCCTGCTCCAGAATCTCCACCGGCAGGCCCTGCTGTGCCTGGGCGTCGCCAATGCAATACGCATCAACATATGGAGCCTGCCTGATGGCGCGTTCCAGTTCTGCTCGGTCCGCAGGATCCCAGACTCCCATGATCACATTAAGGCCGAGATTCCTGGCCATTCGGGGGACATCTGCCATTACTAAATGACTGCTGGTGGTGAGGATTCCGCTGAAGCCCGCCGCCTTGATTCGCTGGAGATCGGTCTCCATTTCTGAAAGTGGCGGATAGACTGGGAGCCGAGAGGAATCGAGAGTCTTCCCTGAAGGATCGTAAGTCACCCAGCAGTTGTCGTAAAGCAGGTGGTGCAGCGCCACTTTGTCGATGGGCCGAGGTGGCAGCCACTCCCGCCAGGCCACCAAGGCCAGCCATGCAAAAATGGCTGCAAAAAGGGCGGACCGCCCCCTACGACGAGAAGGGTCTTCTTGATGGTGTGGTAAGCGTACCGGAATTATAATCTCTTCCGGCTCCAGGCTTCTGCCCAGTTCATTGACCACCATTTTCAGATCAGACTCCTTGTTCTTTCCTTCATGAATCTGCAGCGACTCGTTTTTCGCGAGCTGCTTCAAATCGTCAGGCAGATCCTTCTCCAAAAGCATGCTCGCATCATGCACATAGACCGGCACAACCTTTACATGGGTCATGGCGAGCGCTTGAGTGATCTCAGAGCGCATGTAATCGGTCTGCCCTAAGCGCTCGTTTTCTCGAACCGTATTCAACCAGCCCGGGCCTAAAACCACCACCACCAGTTCGGTATCGTTGAGAGCATCAGCGAGGCTCTTCCAAAAATCGGTGCCTGCCTTTATGTGGCTGATGTCCATGATGACCCGCCACTCTCCAAACGCCGCTTTCAACGCCTTCGCGAGGAGAAGAGCGATGTCGCCTTCGCCATGACGTCGATATGAAATGAAAATCTTGCCCATGTGGCCTGACTTGAACACATCATTAAAAAAACAGTCTAAAGCATCAACGATGGATGAGAAGACTTTTCTGATACTTTAGCACTGAAGGCGTTGGAAGGCACCCACCCCCTTGAACCTGCCGTATCCAAATTATAAAAGCCCAGCCACTGCACCCGCGAAGCCATGTGCGCAGCGTCGCCCTAAAGGTTTCACTGGGGCGGACGACATGGTAAGCGAACTTTTGGGTGCGGAGTAGCGCGGGTGCTCGGAGCATTGACCTTGGAGAGAATGACGGGAAAGCTCCGACGCTGCGTTTGTCTGAGGAGTGCTGTGGACAGAAGTCTCTCTCCAGAGCCTGCCGGGCTCCCGAGCTCTGGGGGGAGAAGCCTGAAGCAGCAGCAGTATTTGCCCGATGGCGCAAACATGGGCCTGTGTTTTTCGTGCTCAACGGGTGACGTCCGACTGCAAGATGGCGGACGTATGGTGCGTTGGCCTAGTCCCCCCCAATGACAGCTAGTGCCGTCTCCTGTGCGAATGGTTAGAGAAATCGCATTGAAGCGCGGCGCGTGCTCACGATGTTTCGTTTCCATCCTCCCATCCCAATCCATGCACCACCGTCCCCGACCCTCCTTCGGCTGTTTGTTTGCCGCCACTCTGGCTCTGACCGGAATCACCCAGGCGAATGACTGGACAAACTGGCGCGGCCCGCTGCAAAACGGCGTGAGCCTGGAGCATTACACCAAGGCCGGCAAACTGGACGAAAAACCCGCGTGGACCGCACCCATCCGCAGCCGCGGCACGCCGGTGGTGGTGGACGGCAAGGTGATCCTCTGGGGCTACAAAGGTGAGACCTCGGACCTCATCGAGCTCCTCACCTGCATGGATGCGAAGACGGGCAAGATTCTGTGGCAGCACGAGATCCCGGATTTCCTGAGCGACTCCATCTACAATCGTTACTCCATTGGTGCGCCCACCGTCGATCCTGAAACCAAGCGCATCTATCTGACGAGCAACGCCGGCACGTTCCTCTGCTATGAGCTGGACGGCAAGAAGGTGTTTGAGATCCCGATGATGGAGGAGTTTGGCCGCATGACCTTCCCGAACTCCCGCGTGGGCAGCCCGGTGATCGAAGGTGAGTTCGTCATCGTCCACTTCATCTTTTCCAACTGGGGCGCCGACGGCCCTGCGGCAGACCGCGTGTACGGCTTTGACAAAAAGACCGGCGAACTCGCCTGGTGGACACTGCCCGGCGTCAGCCCGCCTGTGGACAGCTCCTTCTCCACACCCGTGCTGGAAACCCGTGACGGCAAGCGCGTGGCCTACTTCACCACCGGCTGCGGCCACATCGTCTGCGTGAACACTCACAACGGCAAACCTTACTGGAAGCTGCCCATCTGCAAAAACGGCGTGAACCCTTCCGTGGTGCTGCACAAGGGCAACCTCATCGCCATCCATGGGGATGAAAACATCGACAACTCCGAGAAGGGCCGCATGGTCTGCATCAAGCTGCCGGAGAAGCTGGCCGCCCCGGTGCCCCCCGCCCTGGAAGCCACCACGCTGGAGGCCGGCGTCGAAGTCTGGCGCAACCCCATCGGCGCGACGAGCAGCTCCCCCGTACTGGTGGGCGATGTGATCTATCAGCTCACCGACGGCGCTGAACTCTACGCCATCGACGCCAACACTGGCACCGACATCTGGAAGCTCAAGCTGAGCAATGCCAACCTGCACTCCTCCCCGCTCTATGTGGACGGTTTGCTCTACTGCCCGATGCTGGACGGCAAGCTGGTGGTGGTGAAGCCCGGCGAGAAGTCCGGTGAAGTGGTCCAGGAGATCAAGCTCGGCGAAAACATCCAGTGCCTCGGCGCACCGACGGTTTGCGATGGCATGCTCTACGTGACTACCACCGAAAAATTCCACGCCTTCAAGATTCCAAACAAGGGCATCAAAGTGGATGCCGCACCGAAGGTGGAAATGCCCAAGGCCGGCAAAGCCGTGGCCTTGCAGATCATTCCTGCTGAAACCGTCATCATGACCGGCAACAAGCAGGCCTTCCGCGTCCGCAGCGTGGATGCCAATGGCTTCCTCGTCAGCCCCAAGGTCGAAGGCGTCAAATGGGAAACCTTCATCCCGCCAACCGCCAAGGTGAAGGCCACCATGGATGCCAAGTTCAACGATGCAGGCGAACTCGTCGTCGCTGCAGATGCCAAGTCCAGTGCCGGTGCCTTCAAGGCCACTTCGCCTGAAGGCCTCTTCGGCACGATCCGTGGCCGTGGTCTGCGCAATCTCCCTCTGGTGGACAACTTCGAAGAATTCGACCTCAAGGACGAGCAGCCCACCGAGCACATCAAATTTGCCTACCCACCGCTGCCATGGATCGGTGCACGCTTCAAATTCGACGTCCGTGAAGTCGCTGGAGCCCCCGGCAACAAGGTGCTGGCCAAGACCTTTGACCGCCTGCTCTTCCAGCGCGGCACGGTGTTTGTGGCCCCTTCCCACCTCTCCAACTACACCATGCAGGCCGACGTGATGACGGACGGCAGCGCCCGTGCGAAGTCGGACATCGGCCTGATCAACCAGCGCTACCTGATCTGCCTGCGTGGCAACGCCGGCAAGCTCGAGGTCAGTTCCAACCCGGAGCGCCTGAAGCAGGAAGTCGTTTTCAAGGTGATCGCCAACACCTGGTACACCCTCAAGACCCGTGTGGACGTGGCCAAGGATGGCAGCGGTGTGGTGCTTGCGAAAATCTGGGACAAAGCCCAGCCCGAGCCTGCCGCCTGGACCATCGAGGTCAAAGTCCCCCGCGCGCACACGAACGGCTCCCCCGGCATCTTTGGTTTCACCCCGCTGAACCAGAAGCGCGTCTATCTGGACAACCTGAGCGTCACCCCCAACAAGTAATCCCTCCACGGAACGCGCCACGAAACTTTGTTTTAAACCCACATGACCACGAAACTTTCTCACATCCTCGCCGCAGCCCTGGTGGCCGCGGCCTCGCTGAATGCCGCCGACTACACCCAGTGGGGTGGCGGCAACACCCGCAACATGGTGTCTGACGAAAAGGGCCTGCCGATCGATTTCAATCCCGGCAAGAAGTACGGCCCCAAAGCCGCACCGAAAGAAGCCGGACGCCTCCGCCCCAACGCGCAGGACGCCAACAAGGCCCCCGGCGCGGAAGACATCGACATGAGCACCACCAAGAACTGCCTCTGGGTGGCCAAGCTGGGCTCCCAGACCTACGGCACGCCGATGATCGCGAATGGTCAGGTGTATGTGGGCACGAACAATGAATCGCCACGTAATCCGCAGGACATCGGTGACCGCGGCATCATGATGGTGTTTGATGAGTACACCGGCCAGTTCAAGTGGCAGATGGTTTCCCCAAAGATGGGCAGCGGCAAAGTGAATGACTGGGAATACCTCGGCATCTGCGCCAGCCCCACCATCGTCGGCGAGAAGGCCTACGTGCCGAGCAATCGCTGCCAGATCGTGTGCCTTGACGTCAAGGGCATGTCCAATGGCAACCAGGGCATGCAGGACGAAGGTGCCTTCATGGCCCCTCTCGACAAAGACGGCAAACCTACCGCTCCACTTACCCCCGGCGACACCGATGCCGACATCCTCTGGGTGTATGACATGTACAAAGAACTCGGCGTCTTCCAGCACAATGCGACCGCCGGTTATCCGCTGGTGATCGATGGCAAGGTCTTCGTCCCCACCTGCAACGGTGTGGACTGGACCCACACGAACATCCCTTCCCCGAACTCCCCCAGCTTCATCATGCTGGACGCCGAAAACGGCACGCTCCTCGGTGAAATGGATCACGTCGCTTCCGAGCGCGTGCTGCACTGCTCCTGGTCCTCCCCGAACTCGGTGGACGTGAACGGCAAGAAGCAGATCGTCTTCGCCGCCGGTGACGGCTGGGTGTACTCGATGGCCCCTGAGACCCACAAGGACGCTGAAGGCCTGGACATCCTCAATGAATTCTGGCGCTATGACGCCAACCCACCGGAGTATCGCAAGAACTCCGCTGGTGAGCCGATCAAGTACGTGGAATACGACGGCCCGAGCGAAATCATTGCCACCCCAACCATCGCTGATGGCCTGGTGTATGTGAACATCGGCCAGGACCCTGAGCACGGCGAAGGCGTCGGCTGCCTGAGCTGCATCGACCCCAAAGGCAAGGGCGACCTCACGGGCAAGGCACTGTGGACCTTCAAAGGCATCGAGCGCACCATCTCCACCCCGGCGGTGAAGGACGGCCTCGTTTACGCCGCCGACTACACCGGCCGTGTCTTCTGCCTGGACGCCAAGACCGGCAAGGAATACTGGAAATTCGACACCAAGGGCCACATCTGGGCCAGCCCCCTCGTCGCCGACGGCAAGGTGTGGATCGGCAATGAAGAAGGCGAGCTCTTCGTCCTCGCCGAAGGCAAGGTGCTCAAGGAGATTACCACCATCGAGTTCCCCTCCCCGCTGCTCAGCAGCGTCGTCGCCGCCAACGGTGCCCTCTACGTGACCACCCACACGCACCTCTACTGCTTCAAGGAAGGCGCGAAGACGCCGGAGGCGAAGTAAGCACAGCAAAGCCAGACAATTCACGAAGGCGGGCCCGCAACGGCCCGCCTTTTTTGTGCGATGTTCACGGCACTCTTCCTCAACTGCCCCCTCATACCCAGCGCACGTAATGTAGCACCTGCTTTAGCAGGCTCTGAATGACGCGCCCAGACCTGCTAAAGCAGGGACTACAATACGCACGTTGTGGCCTTCGATGCAGCGCAGGCTTCTCGCCCTCCTCACCTTCCCTCCGTAAACCTCAGATAATACCCATCCGGCGCCGTCACGCGAAAATCCCGCACGCCCCAGGGGCGCATGACAATGCCGGTGGTCACGGGCCAGCCTTTGTCTTTGAACTTGAGAGCGGCGGCGTAGGCCTTGTCCAGATCCGCCACGACGATGCCGATCTCGATTCCCACCCCCATGCCATTGCCCGTGACCTTGCCATGAAAGGGATGGCCCGGGCCCCAGTGCTTGGGATCGATGAAGGTGAGCTCTGCCAGCCCTGACTGGGCCTGCACGTACCCCGGCTTCCGCCACGTGACCTTGAAGTCCGCCACACTGCCAAAAAAATCCGTGTAGTCCTCCACTCGCTGGGTGGCCAGTTCCATGAAGACAAAACCTGGCTTGCGTAAAGACGGTGCGCTAACCGCCGGAGTGGTGGTGGGCGTCTGTGGCTTGTCAGGCTCTGCCGCTTTGATTTGAAACACCACGGTCGCCAGGAACGCGGCGAGCATGGCGATTGCAGGACCCAGGATGCAAAGCACCCAGTGCATCGGCATGACCTTGGTGGATGAAAATCTCATGGTTCCCATCATCAAAGGAGGTCCGCCTCATGCAACCAACTTTGAAAGCACTACGTCGTGACACCTGCCCATAAGCCGAGTTTGGCAGGGCAAGTTGAAGATTGATGAATCAAATCACGTAGCTTCTGAATGTTGCCCAGCCTTTCTTGTCTGATGGATTATTTGAGTCTCCGCCGTGCGGCCCTGACGCTGATCGTGTGTTCCAACATCCGAGGAGAGATCCCCAAACCGGAGGATGCGCCGCGGGCGCTGTCTCCGGCGGAGAGTGCGAAGTTGTTTCAGGTGCCGGCGGGTTATCAGATCCGGCTGCTGGCAAGCGAGCCGCTGATCCATGAGCCCTCGGGCATCTGCTGGGATGACAAGGGGCGCTGCTTTGTGTGCGAGCTGCATGGCTACAATGTGGAAGGGCAGTACGACATTGACGAACTCAACAAGTCGGGGCAGCTGGATCTCGAGGTGCGGCGCATCCAGGCGAGCGAGGCGGCGAAGAAGAAGGCGGAGGCGGAAACCTACGGCACGGTGAAGCTGCTGCGTGACACCGATGGCGATGGCGTGATGGACCAGGCCACCGTGTGGGCGGACCGACTGCCGCCGTGCTATGGCATCGCCGCAGCGAATGGCGGGATCCTCGTGGCCTGCGCGCCGCACATTGTTTTTTTGAAGGACAGCGATGGCGATGACCAGGCCGATGTGAATGAGAAGCTCTTCAGCGGTTTTGGCACGGGCAATCTGGAGCGCGGCATCAATGCGCCCACGCTGGGGCCGGATGGCTGGTACTACTTGGGGCGTGGCTGGGCCGGGGGCGAGATCACGGGGCCGCATCTGGCCAAGCCGGTGACGCTGCCCGCCACGGACTTCCGCATCCGCGCGGATGGCAGCGCCATCGAGCCCGTGAGCGGCAGCACCAAGACAATGGGCATGGCCTTCACGCCAAGTGGTGAGCGCTTTGTCTGCACCACGACGCATCCCGGACTGTACGTCACGCCCATCCCATGGCGCTACCTCATGCGCAATCCGGACGCCGCCGCGCCGCTGCTGGACGCACCTGCCAGCGATGACACGCGCGTCTATCCCATCTCCAAACCGCACCCGTGGCGCACCAAGCGCGAGCAGCATGCGGAGTACTTCGCCTTCTACCGCAAGATCAGTCTCAGCGATGCCGCGGCGTCCGGCTACTTCACCTCCGCGTGCGGTCCGCTGGTGTGGCGCGGCCAGTACTTCGTGTGCGAGCCCGCGCAGAATCTGGTGCACCGCGCGGACATCGTGCGGGACGGCACGCGGCTGCGGCTGGAGCGCGTGAAGGGCGAGGAGCAGAGCGAGTTTCTCGCCTCGCGGGATTCCTGGTTTCATCCCATGAGCCTCGCGCACACGCCGCAGGGCGGCATGGCCATCTGCGACTTCTACCGCGAGATCATCGAGGACTACTCCGCCATCCCGCGCCACCTGCAGCAGCAGTATGGGGTGATGAACGGGCATGACCGCGGCCGCATCTGGATCCTGGAAGCGAAGGAGGAGTACAAGGAACCAAAACTCAGCGCCAAGGAGGCTTTGGTGCTGCAGCTTCGAATGGATGATGACAAGCCGTTGGATGCCGCAATGCGTGCTCTCTGCCTCAAAAATGAACTGGAACCGAATCTCGCTTTGCAGCTCGCACTGAGCGCTGGTGCCGACAAAGAAGCGCTCATCGCGCTGGCGCGGAACCATGGTCAGCTACGTTGGATGGATGCGGCCATCGCGAGCTCCGCCTTTCATTTGGAAAAGGACATCCTGCTGGCGCTTGCTGCTGAACCTGGCAAGAGCGAGCCGGTGATGAACAACCTCGCCGGCATCATCGCCAGCCGTGGCAATGCGAAGGAGATCTCCGCCTGCCTCGCTGTCATCACCACAGGCAAGGCCGGCGACATCCTGCGGCTTGGCCTGGAAGAAACCAAGCCGCTGCCCCAGCAGGCCGAGATCCCAGTACCTACCGCCCCCAGCGCCGAGCAGAATGCCGTGTGGGAAAAGCGCGTGCCCGGCGTGCTGGCCGCGCTGAAGGAGAAGCCGAATCTCGAAGAAGGACGCGTTCTGTTTCAAAGCATCTGCGGTGCCTGCCACAAGTCTCACGGCATCGGCGTCAGCGTGGGGCCGGATCTGGATGCGGAATTTCAGCGCGCGCCGGAAGTCATCCTGCGGGACGTGCTCTTCCCCAGCGAGGCCGCGCGCCCGGGCTATGAAACTCTGCGGGTGAAAACACAGTGGGGCGAAACGCTCCTTGGCATCGCCGTGTCCGACTCGCCCACCAGCGTGACCTTGAAACTCCCCGGGGGCACAGAGCGCACCGTGCTGCGCAAGCGCGCTGAGATCCGCACGCTGCGCAACGTCTCCCTCATGCCCGCCGGACTCGGCGATGCGCTGAAGCCGGAGCAGGTGGCCAGCATCATCGCGTTTCTGCGCTCGGCGTCGTGAGGGGGGCGCAGGAGCACGCAAGCGTGGAGACATTCGGCGGCGCTCTCGGAATGCGCGCCCTACCTAACGCGTCGTGATCGCTTCGGCCATTTGCGAGCCCAGCGCGTGGTAGGGCGGCTTGTCCCCAAGCCGCCGCCGTCGGAGCCCACAGCATTGCATGACCGACATGCTGACTGACTCGCCCATAGGAGTCGACTGGCAGAAGTGCTCCACCTGGGGCTGCGACATCGACACCTGTCTGAAGGACGGCATGCTCGACTACCTCGTAGTGGGCCAGTACGGGCACGGTGGTTTCGACTTCGACATCGCGCCGTTTGTGAAGCAGGCACAGGGCAGTGGCTGCGCCGTGCTCTTTGGCGAAGAATCCATCGTCAAATGCCACGACCGCACCGCCGAGGAGGATCGCCTCATCGCTGCCGGCCAGATGAAGCCTGCCCCCAGCACTCTGCCAACCCGTGAGCAATACGAGAACGACTTGCCAAGCTTCGCAGAGCGTCCTTTTCCAGGGACCAAGGTGTGGGCGTGGCACATCAAGGCAATGGCTTCGACTCCGATGCCTTCGGGTGCAGTACTCCGTCCAGAGTGCGCAGCAGCATTCCGGCGTTGTAGGGCTTGCGCAGGATGGCTTCGGTGTTCAACGCCCTCAGTTCATCCAGATGCGCCTTCTCGGCCAGGCCGGTGGAGCCGATCACCGGGATGCTCACGGGCATCTTTCGCAGGGTGCGGACCAGCAGCGCGCCATCCATGACCGGCATCATGACATCCGTGAGCATGACGGCGATGTCGTGCATGTGCAGTGAGATCTCGGCTAGGGCCGCGGCCCCATCATGGGCCAGCAGGACGCGGTAGCCATTGGCCTCCAGCACCGTGCGTGCGGCGTTGGTGATGGCGGGCTCATCGTCAACCACGAGCACCAGCTCACCATGGCCGGCGGGTGGCGGTGTGAGTGTATCGGCGCCCGCCACGGCCTCCTGATCCGGGACGGCGGGCAGATAAATCTGGAAGGTCGTTCCATGCCCCGGAGCACTCGTCACCTTGAGCAGGCCGCCGTGGCCCTTGACGATGCCATGCACGGTCGAGAGGCCGAGGCCGGTGCCTTTGCCCACGCCCTTGGTGGTGAAGAAGGGATCAAAGATGCGGTCCACGATTTCCGGCGGGATGCCGCTGCCGTTATCTTGCACTTCCAGCAGCACATGCGGGCCGGGTGAAATCTCCGGCAGCATGCTGGCGTAGCTGGTGTCGATGTCGAGATTGGCTGCGCTCAGTCGCAGCCTGCCGCCATCCGGCATGGCATCGCGCGCATTCACACAGAGGTTCAGCAGCACCTGGTGCAGCTGCGTTGCATCTCCAAGCAACGGCCACAGGTTCGGTTCGTTCACGGCTTCAACCGCGATGTTCTTCGGAAAGGTGCTGCGGATCATCTGCTCCATCTCCTGGAGCAGCAGCCCGACCTGCAAAGGATGCCTCTCCCCTTCCACGCCACGGCCAAAGGTGAGCACCTGCTTGACGATCTGCGCGCCGCGCTCCGCGCTGGACTCAATGGTTTCAAAGAGACTGTCACGCATGGGCTCCGGAATCTTCATGCGCAGCACGGACACGGACATCATGATGGGCGTGAGGATGTTGTTCAAATCATGCGCCACACCGCTGGCGAGGGTGCCGATGCTCTCCATGCGCTGCGCGCGCAGGAACTGCGCCTCGAGCTTCCTGCGCTCGGTGAGGTCGTGAAAGGTCCACACGCGGCCGTAGTAGGTGCCATCACTGCCGCGCACGGGCGCGGAGTGGCGTTCCAAGATGGTGCCGTCCACCTGCTCGATGACGTCCGTGCTGGATTCATCCGGGTGGGCATTGAGGTAGGTGATCTTTTGGCTAAAAACCTCCGGCTCCCTGACCCGGCCGAGCACGTACTGGAGCTGCGGAGAATCATCTGAATCATCGGCCAGGGGCTGGGGGATTTTCCACAGCTCGGTCATGCGGCGGTTCTGCAGCAGTTTCTTCCCCGCATTGTCCACCACCAGGATGCCATCAATGGCGGAATGCACCTGCGCTTCAAAGAAGGCCGTGCGCCAGCGCAGTTCCTGCTCAGCCTGCCGGCGCTTTGCCTCTCCTTCGCTCACTTCCAGGGCAAAGCCGATGTCCTGCGCCAGTTCATCCAGCAGCCGCAGCTCCTCCTCATCAAAGAATGCCGCCTTGCCTGCATAGAGTGAGAAAACACCTCTGACCCGGCCTTCCACCCTGAGGGGGAAACAGGCGGAAGAGCGGTAGCCGCGCTTCAGGGCCTCTACACGCAGCAGCGCTGGGAACGGGGCATGTTCGATGTCGCTGAAGGTGACGAGCCCGCCGGAGCGGAAGCACTGGCCCGAGGGGCCGCCGCCGTGCTCCTTGTCATGCAGATCCATGTTGATGAGATCCGTGAACCCATCCACCACGCCCGCTGAGGCCGCCGCTTCCAGCTTGTGGGCGGCGGCGTCAAACATGCCCACCCAGGCCATGCGGAAACCGCCCTTCTCCACCACCACGCGGCAGGCCTCCTGCAGCATCGTCTTCGGGTCTTTCTCACGCACGATGGTCTTGTTGATGTCGCTGAGCACCTCATAGACGCGGTTCAGGTGGCGGATGCGCAGCTCGGCCTGCTTCTGTTCCGTGATGTCCTGGTTCGTGCCGAGGAATTTGCGCGTCCGGCCTTTCGCATCCAGATGGATCCGGCAGCGCACCAGCATGACGCGCTCCGCTCCGTCCTGGCGGATGATGCGGTGCTCAAACTGCCGCGCAAAGTTTGGATCTGCCGTCGCGATCCCGAGGGCCACTTCGCCGGCCACAAACCCGGCATCCTCCGGGTGGACGAATTTCCGGATGTAATCCTCCGGAGACATGGACAGCCCGCCTTCCTGCTCTGCAGCGCTGCCAAGCAGGTGGAAAAGGTGCGCATCCGCGGTGACGGTGTTTGTCTCCACGTCAAACTCCCAGTGGGCGAGCTTCGCGATGCCCATGGCAAGAACGAGCTGGGACTGCTTCTCCCGCAGAGCCTCGCCCGCCTGTTTCTGCGCGCTGATATCGAGCTCGATGCCGTCCCACAGCACTCGCCCGTTGGCGGCACGGCGTGGTGCAGAGGCCACAAGGCTCCAGCGCACGCCTCCGGATGGAAGCTGGATGCGCACCTCGGCCCCAAAGGGCTTCATTTCGGCGAGCGCCTCGGCCTCACGCGTGGCCACGAGCGGCCGGTCCGCCTCCACCACCTGCCTGTAGAGCACCATTGCATCATGCATGGCTGCTTCAGCGGCGACTTCGTGCAGCCTGGCCACGCCAGCGCTGATGTAGGTGAAGCGCCGGTCATGCCCGTCTGCGCCCATGTCCAGCTGGTACATCATGCCGCTGGGCAGATTGTCTCCCAGGATGCGGATGCGCTCTTCACTTTCCCTCAGGGCTTCATCCGCCTGCTTCTGCGCGGTGATGTCTCGGACAATCTTGGAGGCACCGACGACTTTTCCATGGCTGTCTTTGAGCGGAGAGATGGTCGCAGAAATAAAGATCTGCCGCCCGTCCTTGCGCACACGTACCGTCTCGAAATGCTGGACCGTCTCGCCGCGGGAAATCCTGGCCAGGACTTCAGCCTCTTCATCCTGGCGCTCCGGTGGGAAAAGGATCAGCAGTTTCTGTCCGATGGCCTCCGCCGCCGTGTAGCCAAAGACTTTCTCCGCGCCACGGTTCCAGCTGGTGACCATGCCCTGCAAAGTCTTGCCGATGATCGCGTCCTCGGAGGATTCGACGATGGCCGCGAGTTCCACCTGCTTGCGCAGAAGCTCCTTGCGCTCTGTGATGTCGGCGATCAAAGACACCACGCATTTCCGACCGTCGAGTTCGACCATCTCAGCGTTAACGTTCACGGCCCTGCGGCTGCCATCTCGGGTCAGCGCATACATCTCCATGTCGCGCAGGGGCTTGCCGGCAAAGAGCGGCTCAATCATTCGCCCACGGTCCTCTGCGCTCTCCCAGATGCCCAGTTCCAACGACGTGCGGCCGATCACCTCCTGCGGTGCAAAGCCCAGAATCCTGCAGAAGCTCTCATTAACCTCCAGGTAGCGCCCGGTTGCGATTTCGGTGATGGCGATGCCGCTGGGATTGGCCTGGAAGGCCTTGGAGTACTTCTCGTCATTCTCCTGCACCTCCGCCAGCTCCTGGCGGCGGATGGTCAGATTGAAAATCAGAACCAATGCGCTGGCGAAGGCCAGCACGATCACGACTCCCACCACCCAGTGCTGCTGATGGACCCTGCGGCTGATCGAATTTGCCAGAGAGATGCTGTCATCATGATTGTATTTGAGCAGCTCTTCGACGGACTGTGTGACCGGAAGAAGAGCCGGAACCAGTTCATGTTCCAAGTAGGCAGCGCTGGCCTCACGGTTTCCGGCCATGATCAAGGCTTCATAGGCCGCCCTCCGGGTTCGAAATGCCGCAAAGTCGATTTTCACCCTCTCCAGCAGCGCCAGGTCCTTCTCCGGATTCAGGCGAAGGTTCTTCTCATAATTCTTGAGCGCAGCGGCAAAGATGGCATCGGCCTCATGCATTTTTTTCAGACTCGAGTCCCGAAACTCCGCTGTCTGTGCGGAGGCCGCCACCAACACCCAGCGAATGCTGCGGGACATGGCCAGTCGCATGTAGTGCGCTTGGATGGTGCCGGGCACTGCATCCTCCGCGATCAAGTCACTTTCACTCTCCACCTGCCGCCCGCTGAAGAAAGCCGCTGTTGCCAGAATAATCAACAGCCCCAGAATCGTGAGGCTTGCCAGCCGAATCTGGAGAGAGGTGTTACGCTTATTTTGTTTCATCAAAGAGTGGATTCCGAGGTACGTTTGAGGTGGAACCGTCATCCTCGTCGGCCACTGCATGGCCCCGCCAAAGTGGCAGAACCCGGGGAAATCACGCGCAGTTCAGAAGCTTCAGCAAATAAATGCACGCTTACTTTTTCTTAGAGCAATATAAGCATGGCGAAAGCCTTTGGAAGGCGGGTGTGTGGCGCAGAGCGCAGCTTGAGTTCTCCCCTGCATGAATGAGGGCTGAGCCCTTTGCAGACGCTGCTGGCAGGCGTGTTCGATCAGCCTGCGTCAGTACTCATCCACACTTTGCAATCCACTCTCAATGATCGAGGAAGCCCCCCATCATTCGCCATTCTGATTTCGTCTCCCCTTACACCGCCAGGGTCTTGTAAAGCGCCAGCGTCTTCCGCGCGATGCTCTTCCAGCTGAAATGATCCTCAGCGCGCTGGCGGCCGGCCTGGGCCATGCGGTTGCGCAGAGTAGGGTCGGCCATGAGCTTGTTGACTCCTGCGGCGAGGTCGCGCGCGAATTTCTCGGGGTGCAGAGCTTCAAAAGGGCTCTCAGTCTGCTGCTCCAGTGGGACGAGGATGCCCGTCTCGCCATCGACGACGACTTCCTTGATGCCACCCACGGCGCTGGCGACGACGGCGGTCTCGCAGGCCATGGCTTCGAGGTTGATGATGCCGAAGGGCTCATAGATGGACGGGCAGCAGAAGACGTCGGCGTGGGAGTAGAGGACGATCTTTTCCTGCAGCGGGACCATGGCCTGCACCCAGATGAAGCCGGGGCGCACCTTGCTGGCCTCGGCGACGGCAGCTTCCATCTCTTCTTTGATCTCGATGGTGTCGGGCGCGCCGGCGCAAAGGACGACCTGGAAGCCGGGATCAAGATGCTGGATGGCGCGGACGAGGTGGACGATGCCCTTCTGCCGGGCGATGCGGCCGACGAAGAGAACGTAGGGTTTGTCTGGATCCACGCCGTGTTTGCGGAGGATGTCGGGGCCTTCGGTGCGGCGGTATTCGGCGAGGTCGATGCCGTTGTAGATGACATGGACCTTGTGCGGATCGACGTCGAAGTGCTGGAGGATGTCGGCCTTGGTGCCTTCGGAGACGGCGATGATGGCATCCGCCATTTTCAGCGCGGTGCTTTCCAGCCAGACGGTGAAGTCGTAGCCGTGGCCGAGCTGCTCGCGCTTCCAGGGGCGCAGAGGCTCCAGAGAATGGACGGTGAGCACCATGGGCACGCCATAGTTGAGCTTGGCGAGGATGCCGCCGAAGTGCGCATACCAAGTGTGGAGATGGACGAGGCTGGCATCGATGCCATGGGTGTTGAAGTCGAGGCAGCGCTGGAGAGCGCCGAAGACGGACTTCAGATTGAGCGGGCTGTCCCAGCCGGTGGTGTCGAGGCCAAAGCCCTGGACGTGGAGATTGCCCTCATGGCTGGACTGGTCGCCAAAGCAGCGGACATCGATCTCCATGAGCTTGGCGAGCTCCCGGGTGAGGTATTCCACGTGGACGCCGGCACCGCCGTAGATGTGGGGAGGAAATTCGTTGGTGAGGAAGAGAGCTTTCATGGTGGCTGGCTGGGTGCGCCGGGTGGCTGTCGGAAGAAGGCGAAAAAGGAATGGGGTCTGTCCGCGTGTGGGGGGTTATTTTCCCTGCGATTTGAACCACTCCTCGATAGCGAGAATGTCGAAGATGCGGAAGCGTTTTTTGACACGCTGCTCCAGGGCAAGCTGGGCATGCTTGGCAACATCGAGGGAGGGGTCATCCTTGATGGCTTTGATTAGCTGCTCATTGGTTTCAGGCAGCGGACTGCTAAGCAGGAGGAAGCAAACACGCACACGCACCTCCCAGGAGAGCTTGTAGTCTGCCAGCAGCTTGAGCAGGGCCTCGGGCTTCACATCGGCCTCATCGCGGATGCTGCTGTCCTTGAAGAGTTCCGCGACGGGAAGGCGAAAGCCCGGGTCTTCGCGTTGCAGGAGCTGGATGGCGCGCACGGCACGCATAAACTCAGCCTTGGCGGCATCATGCAGGTGCGGCACCTGCGGATCACGCATGTATTCGATGAGCACTTCAAGCGGGCGGCGCATGCCGGTGGCGATGGCCTCGTCCGCATACTGAGTGAGGCGGTTGCGCTCTTTGAGCTGGATGAACTCCTGCTGGGTGGGCGAAACCTCGGTCTTCATGTCTGCCATGCGGGACTGGCCAGGCTGGCTGGTCACGGGGGCAACGGGGGCAGGCACGAGCTGAGGATTTTTCAGCGCTGTGGAGATGTTTTCGAGGGATTCGCGGGTGTTCTGCTGCAAGAGCAACTGCTCGCGGCGCATGACATCCACCAGTTTCTGAAGCGCGGTCAATTGTTCGGCAGATTTGGCGAGCTCATCCTTGAGCGCAGCTTCGGACGGAGCAGATGCTGAAGGGGCCGCAGAAGCTGACACTGCAGCGGGGGAAGGAGTTGCCGCAGAAGCAACGGCAGCAGTGGAGGAAAGCCGGGGTTCGATCTTTTCAAGGTAGAACCACCGGCCGACAAACAAGAGCACCAGACCAATGAGGATGGAGGTGCTGAGTGAGATGACCAGATGGCGGTAGGTCAGGTGGGAGCGCCGGAGATTCGGCGGATGGACGGGATGGTCCAGGACATCGTCCTTGTGCGGGCCGGAGGCACCGGATTTTTTCTTGTCCGTGGCTGTGGTGCTACCAGTCTTGGCGTCTTTCGGCGCGACATCATCTGCCGATGCCGGATTGCAACGAGCGAAGAGCAAAGCATCCTCGGCGGCGTCTTCGTCGTCGGTGGCGGCAGATGAGGTGGGGGGAAGCGGATCGGACATGAAGAAAGATGCGTCGGTGACGTTACGCGATGAAGGTTGCCAGAATCAACAAACAAGGCCAGCGTTTGTCCGTCAACCCATGTCATGGTAACAGAATCCACCCGGACCCCCAATGTGTCCACCTTCACTCCTTCGACCACACCCTTCTATGAGCAGCCGAAAATGCTGCGGCGGGCGGTGCTGTGGGGGTTGCCTGCGGTACTTTTGCTGCTGTTCCTATTCTGGCCCTACCAGCAATGGGACTATGACAAGCGTGAGAGCATCCTGATAGGCTGGGCTCGCTGGGTGAGCAAGCGTGCGGACTGGCAGTTCTGCCTTTTGGTGCCTGGGCTGGTGGGCTGGCTTGTGTGGCTGCGGCGTGACGAGCTCTGCCGTCTGCCTTGGCAGGGCACCTGGCGGGGCCTGCTGCCCCTGGGGCTGGGTCTGTTCTTATATTGGGTGGGCTACAAGGCAAACACGGGCTACCCGGGCTTTCTGGCAGTTCAGTTTGTGCTGGCGGGCTTCATTCTGCTGGTGGCTGGGGCTTCGTGGATGCGAACTCTGTTCTTTGCCTGGCTGTTTTTGCTTTTCACCTGGCCGATGCAACCGCTGGAAGACTCCGTGGCATCCCCGCTGCGCCCGCGAACAGCTGCCATGGCTGCTGCAGTGTTGAACACGGTGGGAGTCCCGGCGGTGAATGAGGGCTCGGCGCTGCAGTCCGCCCCGGATGCTGAACACGGACTGCAGATCGGTGATGCGTTCAGTCTGGACGTGGATGCGAAGTGCAGTGGGATCAATTCACTCTTTGCGCTGATGATGATCTCGGCGCTGCTGGGTTATCTGGCGCTTAAGCGGCCGCGATCGCGCTTCATTTTATTCGTGTGCGCTGTGCCCCTGGCCGTGGCGGGCAATGTGGTGCGGCTGCTGCTGCTGGTGGCAGGGACGAAGCAGTTTGGCGTCGATTTTGCCGTGGGCAGGCACATTGGCGAGCATCAGGAAATGTCGCCCTACCACACGTTTGCGGGCTTTGCGGTCTTTGGCATCGCCCTGGCGGGCATGTTTGCCCTTTGCTGGCTGTTTGAAGGACGTGAGATGAAGGCGAATCTGAAGCGGCATGGCAGGCCTCCGGCTGCGGGTGAAATCTGCGAGATTCCTGAGCCACGCCGGACTCTGGCCCGGCTCCTGGCGGCCTTAATACTGCCTCTGCTGCTGCTGGGGATGTGCATGTGCACAGACATCGGCTTTCATGTCGCGGCACCGGGGGTGAAACTCAGGTCCGATGACTCACGACTGCCCTTCCTGCCGCTGTCCCTGGGCGACTACCAGGGGCGTGAATATGACATGACGGCAGACGAGAAAAACCTGCTGGATGAAGGTGTGCGGCTGGCGCGCAATGTGTATGCCTCAGCCACGGGCAGGCAGATCATGGCCACCGTGATCCTGAGCGGATTTGAAAAGCGCAGCCTGCACCGCCCGGAGGTGTGCCTGCCCAACCAGGGCTGGACGGTGACTGACCGCACTCAGATCCCGCTGCACATGGCAGATGGTCGTGAAATCTCCATCATGATGATGCGCGTCTTTCGCGATGCGGAGCCCAAGCCCGGCGTGAAGGTCCGCACTCGGGCGATCAACTTCTACTGGTACATCGGCTCCGACGGCACCTCTTGCGCGGACCACTACGAGCACATCTTCCTCTCCTACTACGATGCGGTGTTCCGCAACATCCAGCACCGCTGGGCGATGGCATCCATCTACGTGCCGCTGCCGGAGCAGCGTGTGGGACAGGAGGACCCGATGCAGGAACTCGGTGCAGCGGAGGATGCAAAGGAGTTTCTGGCGCGGCTGGCCCCCACCTTCATGCTGACGAAAGAGGACTGGCTCAAAGGCGCGCAGGCTTCTGGAACAGCACCTTGAAGAGGCACCCCCTGCCCTACCGGCTCAAATCCTCCTGCGTCAGCACCTTGAAGCCGGAAGCGCTGAGCACTTCGGCACCGACTTCGGGGGAGTCGAGGTGGAGCACGAAAACGGGATGCTGGGCGGGGCGAACGTACAGGGCGTAGGTGAAGTCGATGTTGATCTCGGCGGAGAGCAAAGCGGAAAGCGCATGGACGAGAGAGTGGTCCGTCTCACGAAGCTCGACAACTGTGACGGGAAAGACCACATGAGGGATGCCTTTCTCAATGAAAAGCATTTCGGTGGTTTCAGGGTCGCTTGGAATGAGGCGCACGAGGGCGAGTTCGGTGGTGTCCTGCAGGGAGAGGCCCAGCACCTCGATGCGGTGCTCCGTGAGCAGCTTCACCAGAGACATGAGGGCGCCAACTCGGTTGTGCAGGAAGACGGACAACTGTTTGACAGGACTCCCTGCCGGAGTGCCGGTCTCGGACTGGGTCTTGGGTTTGGAGGTGATCATGGGCGGCTAGCCTGCAGGGCCGGTGGCGGAGCGGCGCTCGTCGAACAAAGTCACTCGCAGGGGGATGCTGGCCAGGGTGTCGTCGTGGTGCTGGACCAGCCAGCGGTACATGCCCTGCCGCTCAAACTTTAGGCGCTGCAGAGTGTAGACGATGTTGCGCGAGACAAACGGGATGAAGGACGAAGGGAAGGTCACATCCAGCTGCGCGGGCATGGGCGGCAGGCATTCCTTGCCGTCCGGATCAACGCAGCGAATCACAAATTCATGTTTGCCTGCATCTTCCGCCTGAAAAACCGCCCGCACGGCGATGGAGCACTGCGGATGGACGACTGGAAAGGTCTGGGCACAGAGCGTGTCAAATGCGCCCTGGATGCAGAGCTTGCCCTGATAGTCGGCGGCAAAGTCACAGACGATGGCGAGCTGGATGTTCAAATTGAAAGTGGGGTTGATTAACGACCAAAGAGCCGGCTGAAGAAGCCGCCGATGCCCTTTTTCGGTGGCGGTGGAGGGGGGGCGGCAGGCCGGGCGGTCTGCACTTCTTCGCTTTTTGTACTGGAGGTCGCTTCATCCACCATGGTGGCCTTGGGCACCTCCTTCATGGCCTGCAGCATGGGATCGTCCGCCGGGGCTTTTTCGAAGATGTTGGTGAAGACCTCGTTCACGATGGGTGCGGCTTTTTTGCCACCGCTGATGTCCTCACCGGGCTCGCCTTCATAGACGACGGCGAAGGCAAACATCGGCTTGCCTGCAGGCAGAAAGCCGGTGAACCAGGCGAGATTTTGATCTTTGCTGATGCGCCACTGGGCTGTGCCGGTCTTGCCCGCGATCTCGGCCTGCTTGATCGCAGCGGCGTGCCCGGTGCCGCCGCCACCATTGACCACGGCCACCATGCCGCTGATGACTGTCGCCCGCTGGTCGGGATTGAGGTCGATGCGTCTGCGGTCCTTGGGCTCATAGGCCATCACCACGCGGTCTCCCATGTCCTGTACTTGCAGCACCAGACGCGGCTGGGGGATGCGCGTGCCGTCTCCCAGTCCGGCCATGCACTGGCAGACCTGGAGCGGCGTGGCCAGCACCATGCCCTGACCGATGGCTATGTTTGCCAGATCCCCCGGCAGCATCTTGTGACCGCGATGCTGGAGGAGATAGCTGTTGGTGGGCACAAAGCCCTCCCCTTCGGCCTTGAGCGGAATGCCGGTGCGCTCGCCAAAGCCGAGGCGCAGAGCCATGTTGGTGATGAAATCGGCACCCGACTCGAGTGCGGCACGGTAGAACCAGGTGTTGCAGGAGCGCTTGATTGCGCTGACCACGTTCATGGAGCCCTCTCCATCCTTGTTCCAGTTCTTGAACACACGGTCGCCGATCTCCAGCGCATTGGGGCAGTCAAACTGCGTTTTGGCATCCACTTTGCCGCTGTCCAGCGCGCCCAATGCGGTGACGATCTTGAAGGTGGAAGCCGGGGGATATTCGCCACGGAACGAGCGCGGGTAGAGCGGCAGATGCGGGTCTTTCGTCAGCTCTTCATAGCGCTTCTGCCGGATGCCGGGCACGAATTCATTGAGATCAAAGCCGGGATTGGAGGCCATGGCGAGGATGTCGCCATTGGTGACGTCCATGATGACCATGGCACCGCCGGTGGTGTGCTTTTTAAGGGCGTTTTCGGCGTACTTTTGAAAGTTGTAGTCGATGGAAAGCACCACGTTGTGGCCCGGGCTGGGCGCACGCCGCACGTCTTCGGAGAGGCGCTTGCCATCTGGACTGAAAAGCACATTGACGATGCCTGACTGGCCTTTGAGATCGCTGTCGAATGCGGTTTCGATGCCTTCACGGCCTTCCATCTCCTCGAACACCGGATCGCCATCGACGATCGGTCCCGTGGGCAGCGGGCGGGTCTTGCCTGTGTAACCGATGATGTGGCAGGCGGTGGCCCCCTGCGGATAATGCCGCAGATAAGCCGCCTGGATGACGAGACTGCCACCGAGGAGGGGTTTGAGCTTTTGCTCCATGTCCGGGGTGATCTCCACATTGAGCCCTTCTTCCACGGAAAAGACCAGCGGCAGCCAGCGGCGGTGCTTGTAGTGCAGCAGCACCCGGTCATCTGAGAGAGACCAGCTCCTGCCAAGCGCGGCATTCACCTTGGCGATGGTGGTGCGTGCAAAGGCAGTGATCTGCGCATCGCTGGCGCCATCCATGTAAGGCATGACCAGCGCGAGGTAATTGGCGGCGCGGTTCTGCGCAAAGGGGATGCCATGGCGGTCCACGATCTGTCCGCGTGGCGCGGGCACGCTCAGGGTCATGGCACGCGCCTCCTTCTGCGTCGCCCAGGAGGCATTGAGATCCTGCTTTTCCGGCACGGCAGGCTTCACCTTTTTCGCCTCGTCTTCCACTGATTCCACCGGCTGCGCCTTCAGCACCACCTGGGCCTGCACCTGCGGGCCGAATAGGGCTAGCATCCCAAAACCCGCCGCCAGAAACCGGCTGAGCAGGGACGACGAGGTCAGAGCATACGAGGAAAGCATGGGGATGGAAAACAATGCGCCGGGAAGTCATACGACTGCCCGGGGCAGGAAGGAACATGCGGCTACGCACGCACGGCGTCAAGCTGGAGGTCAGGTGCTGATGATTTCGCCAGGGTGGGTGAAAGACGCAACTCTGGCAGCCCAAGCTTCATTACCAGCCCAAAAAGTCTCTAACTTTCCTCATCACTTCTCCAATCCACTCACCAGCACCTCCACACGCCGCAGGGTCAACGGAGCAAGCACGTGAGGGTTGCGAGCGGTGCACTTGATCACAAGCGCGTTGCCACCTTTATGCATGAGTTTGGTGACGTCGAAATCGAGCCAGCAGTCGTTGTAGTTGAGGCGCTTTTTGACGGAGGCGAGGTCGAGGGCGGTGCCATTGAGGCGGAGGTCGAGGGGATCGAGGGTGGTGAGCTGCTCGATCATGACGCGCAGAGTGGCGTGGGCCTGCGTGGCGGTGGGATCGTCGGCGATCTCGACGTTAAGTTCCACGGTATCTCCCGCCTTCGCGAGATCCAGCGGCAGCGGGCCTCCGCGCCCCTGCGGGCCGACGATGTAGTGCTTGTCCTTCTGCGCGAGCACGGCGGGATCGCCGATTTCCTTCCATGACTGGCGGTCAAAGGTGTCGTCGCGGTAGTGCTTGATCCAGTGCTGGTTCCACAGGTACATGCCGTCCGCCCCGGCCTGCAAGTGCAGCGCGGCCACGGCGCGGAACTGCGCGGTGTTGTAGTAATCGCGCTCGCCAAACAGCACGCTGGCGGAGCGCCCGCGGTCTTCTTTGAAGGCGCAGAGATTTTGCGCGAGGATTTTGCAGCCGGTGCCTTTGGCCAGCTCTTTGAACTGCTCAATGGGCAGGCGGTAGTTCCAGCCCGAGGGATCGCCGACGATGACGATGTCCGCGAGCTTGTCCTTGATCCATGCAGCGACGTCCATGCCCTGGCCCAGCATTTTGTCCAACTCGGGCCGCACGCGCATGGAGAGGTAAAGTTTGCGGCCGAGCACCTTGCCGCGAGCATCCAGCGCAGTGCGGATGGCGCGCACCATGTCGGTGATGAGCGCGATGTTCTTTTCGCCTTCGCCTTTTTTGAAGAGCTTGGGCTGGCGGCAGAAATCGAGATCAAAGCCGTCGAGATCGTAGTTGGCGATGGCTTCAGTGAGGAGCGCGAGCGTGTAAGACCGAACTTCGGGGACGACGAAGTTGTATTCGAATTTAGCGAAGCCGTCTTCATTGATCAGCCACTCGGGACGATCGCGGCGCATGGGCACGAGGTTGGTGTCTTTGCTGCCGTCCTTGAGGCGCGAGTCATGGCCGTCGTTGATGCGGAATGAAACAAACACGTCCAGCCCGGCCTTGTGCCCGTGCTCGATGACGACCGCGACGGGATCGGTCCCCTGCTCCATGAGCTGATGCGCATTTTCGTAGATGCGCCATTCGGAGGCGGTCTTGAACTTGTCGCGGTCAGAGCCCCAGAGAGTACCGACTTTCGTGCGGTGCAGGTACCAGTCGCTCAGGCGGTGCGTGTCTGTGCCCATCCAGGGGTCCACACCGATCTGCCAGTAGAGCGTGTCCACCATCGTGTCTCGCAGCGGGTCAATGGCCTCACGCACGAGTCCTTCAATGCCGATGGGTGCCTCCATGTCGGGTGCGCCGAGCGAGCCGCCGTCGTTGCACAGCACAAGGCGGCGCTTTTCTTTGGCTGGAAAGCTGTCTGCACCGACTGCAAGCGTGTGAGTGAAATGACAGATCAGCAGGACGAGGATGAACTGGAGAGAAAGAAGAAGGCGCATGGCTGACGTGGATGGTTGCGACCAGTAAAACACAGCACAGGGCTGCGCGGTTTGGTTTTGTCCGGTGGGATTTGGGCACAAAAAACCCCGCATCTCTTACGAGATGCGGGGTGATGTTTAATCTGGCAACGTCCTACTTTCGCATAGCCTTTCGCCATACTATCATCGGCGCAACAGCGTTTCACTTCCGTGTTCGGAATGGGAACGGGTGGT
>CAILZI010000164.1 GCA_903838675.1 uncultured Verrucomicrobiota bacterium | reverse complement strand
GAGCGCATCGTCAAAGGTGAAGACACCATCTCCGTCACCGGCAACGTGCTGCGCGACTACAACACCGACCTCTTCCCGATCCTTGAAGTCGGCACCAGCGCCAAGATGCTCTCCATCGTCCCCCTCATGAACGGTGGCGGCCTGTTTGAAACCGGCGCCGGCGGCTCCGCGCCGAAGCACGTGCAGCAGTTCCTCGAAGAAAACTACCTCCGCTGGGACAGCCTCGGCGAATTCTTCGCACTCGCCCCGAGCTTCGAGCACATCGCCGAAAACTTCAGCCTGCCCAAGGCGAAGGTGCTGGCAGACGCCCTCGACGCCGCCACCGGCAAGTTCCTCGAAAACGACCGCAGCCCCGGCCGCAAACTCGGCACCATCGACAACCGCGGCAGCCACTTCTACCTCGCCCTCTACTGGGCGCAGGCCCTGGCCGCCCAGACCGCCGACGCCGAACTGCAGGCCCACTTCAAGCCCATCGCCGAAGAGCTCACCGCCAACGAAACCAAGATCGTCGCCGAACTCCTCGCCGTGCAGGGCAACCCTGTGGAAGTCGGTGGCTACTACAAGCCTGACCTCGCGAAGGCCGATGCGGCGCTGAGGCCAAGTGCGACGTTTAATGCGATTTTGGCGAAGGTGTAAGAACCGACTAGAGCTTTGCAATGTGAGCAGGAAGGCCCTGCTCATAGTGTCCGCCGTTGTCGTTCCGGATAGCCTCAACAAAGTCGCCGTTAGTGTCCATGCTTGAATCTGGCAGGAGCCTGGAAGGCTTACTGATTTCTGCCTCCCAAGTTTTATTGAGCATTGTCTGAATCGTGCTGACCTCTTGTGGAGGTAAAAGTGGTGAGATGATGATCTCTTCTATAAGAGCCTTCCAATCTAGGTTTTCGACTAGAACACCGCCGCTCTTCTCTGGGCATTCAGTTACTACCCTGAATTCGTGTTCATGCTCATATTCGACAGCTTTTAATAGATGCAGTTTAAGGATGAGTTGGCTGTCTTTCCCTTCAGCATCAAACGCCTTTTCGGCACACGGGCGACGATCAACGTAACGCATCCGTGCTATTTGAAATGAACGGCTGTCTGGCAACGCTGATTGAAGTTTTTCTAGGCTGGTTCGAACTGCAATTCCTTTATGCCCATAAATGGACCACATGCCGGCGGATTCCAAATCAGACTGAAACCAACACCACGCTGCTCTGCGTTCTCTGAGCTCGCGGGTATAAATGTTAGCCATGATTTGAGATCTGAAACTTGAGTCCGTTGCCTGTGACTCGAGACGTTCCTTTTCCCATTTTTTAGACTTCCCGATCAGCCAATGTTGGAGATCCTCATCTGCCATCGGTTGAACAAATCGATTGATTAACCACGCTGGTTCACAAAACAAATTTCCTTCAAAAGGATCGCCCTTGTTCAAATTAGCTACCGATGGGAAAAACGCTCTGCCCTCAAGAAGGAGCAACAGCGTGCTCAGTTGCATGTATCGAAACAGGGAGATGTTGCTTTTCAAGTCTGTTGGTTCAACCAACAGCTCTACATGATTGTTCCTCATGCTGGGCAACATAGCAGTGGCATGGGCTTTTCCTCCAAACACTGATTCGGCTTCGGAATTTCAGGTGGTTGTAACAAATCGAATTTGATACTATCTCGATATGCGAACGCCCTTTGAAGACACTCCGCCTTCGATCCAGTTGCTCTCAGAAGCTGAGAAGCCGTTGGGGATGCATGAGGTGGCGTTGGCAGCTACGAAAACCGAGATATCCGCAGTCAGGCCGGACCCCGTGGCTTTGCTCCAACAACTCTTTGACTCAGGTCAGGGCCTTTCGGCGGAGGTTGCCCATGCGTACCTTGCGGAAGTGCGTGAGGATCGCGCATTCGGTCCTGCTTGACTCACAACTTGACTCATGCTTGACTTATCTGCATGGCCTACGAACCGCAGTTCACCATCAGCAACCGCCTGCTTTCTTTGGTGGAGGGCATCGCCATGCTGCGGGAGCGCATCCAGGGGGCGGCGGTGGCTTTGTCGTGGATTCCAGCGTTGCAGAAGGATACGCGCACGCGCAACGGCCATGCCTCCACGGCCATCGAAGGCAATCCGCTGACCTTGGAGCAGGTGCGTGCGTTGGAGGAAGGGCGGGAGCTGACAGCCGCGGACCGGCGTTCCAGCCGCGAGGTGCTGAATTACTTCGCGGGGCTGCGCTATGTTGAAAAAAATGCCCGAAAGAAGAAAATCCGGCATGAGGACATCTTTGAGCTGCATCGGCTGCTCGCCGACACCGTCATGGATCAAGGCGAGGCGGGCCGCTACCGCACCATCGCTGTTCGTGTGGGCCGTCATGTTCCTCCCCCGGCGGCGGATGTTTCCGCACTGATGTTTGAACTGCTCGAATGGTGGAACACCAAGGCCACTGAGCTGTCTCCGGTGCTCAGCTCCGCCATCCTGCATTATCAGTTTGAGCACATCCATCCATTTGCAGATGGCAACGGAAGAACGGGCCGTGCGCTGGGATTGTGGGAGCTGTATCGGCGCGGTTTCGACAGCCATCACATTTTCAGCGTGGACGAATATTACTGGGAAGACCGCCCGGGCTACTACCGCGCCCTAGATAAGGTGAGGCTGGCCGGAGAGGACGTGTCCGGCTGGTTGGAGTACAGTGCCATAGGTCTGCACCAGACGCTGGAGCGCACCTGGCTGCGTGTGCAAACCTTTAGCCGTCAATCACCCGAAAAGGTGGTGTTGCGACCTCGACAAGAGCAGTTGTTGAAGCTGCTGTCCGACCACGGCAGCATGACACCAGCGGCGTTGTGGGAGGCACTCGGCGTTTCAAGACAGGGAGCCATGGATCTACTACGCCCATTGCTGAAGGCTGGCATGGTAGAGAAGATCGGCGGCAAGAAAACGGGGCGCTATTCTCTCAAGAAATCATGACCCAAGGCAGGTTTTGGTGAGCCGCTCTACTCAAACTTGATCGAGTACAAATCTGCGTCGTTCAGCACAAAGCGCAGACGCACTGCCTTACCCGCGAGGGCGCCCACATCACCACCGTTTTTCCAAGTCACGGTGCGGTTGACAGAGTCACCAAAGACGGGCTGCGCATCGGCAAGCGCGAATCCAGAAATGGGTTTGCCCCCAACATCCTGAATCTCCACCTGAATGCCACCCGCAGCGGAGCTGGCGAAGTTCATCGTGAGCGCCTTGCCGGTGAAGGTGAGGGGCTTCGTGATCAGCTCGCCACCACTCATCGGAGCGCGGATCGAGACGAAGCCGTCGAGGCGGAGGGTGTAGCGGCGGAGCTGGCTGCTCTTGCCGGTCCAGTAGCTTTCGGTGGCGTAGAAGCTGAGCTCATTGGGTGCGCCTTCGAGCGCAGACTTCGTTTCGACGGGATGCCATGCGATGTACTGATGGCCGTAGTTCCAGGTACCGGGGCGTTCGATGCCAGGCGGCAGGAAGGCGTCGTTCCATCGTTTGAATTTCACACCGTCGCGGCTGCTCATGAACAAACCTTCGGTGATGGCCATGCCGTAGCGGTCGCTGGCCTTGGAGCGCCATTCGCGATGCTCGCGTTCGGGCAGCGCACGCATGCTGTCTGACCAGCCGCGCTCGGTGTATCGCGTGGGAAACCCGATGAGCAGGTGCGGCGCGCGGTCGTAGGGCTTCACCTGGTTGGTATAGAGCTGCTCGCTGGGTGAATCGACGTAGCTCAGATCGTGCTGGTTTTCCCAGTGGATGAAGTCCTTCGAGGTCGCGGTGCGGATGGCGCGATCCCCCGTGGGCTTCCAGTTTTTTTCATCGGTGGTGCCGCCGGTGAAGTAGCGCCAGTAGGCGCGATACTGGCCGCTGTGCGCATCCCAAAACGCGAGGTTCTGCGAATCAAAGGCACCATCGGTGATGACAGGCGCATCTGCCATGGGCGACCAGCGCAGGCCGTCGGGCGATTTCAGCGCGAGCAATCCCTTGGGCGAATTCGAGCGCACGATGGCCTTGTACTTCGCATCCTCAGACGCGGCGGGATTCTCGTCTTTGAAGACCGCAGGATGACCGCCATCGGGGTTCACCTTGCCCATCATGCCATTTGGAATGACGATGTTGTTGGCCTTCGAGCCCTTGAAATCATGCAGGCCCAGCTCAGGCTTGCGCCAGTGGATGCCATCATCGCTCTCCGCGTAGCAGGTGAAGAGAGGATGCTCGCCGGTGTTTACCTTGCCCGGTGTCACGGTGAGCTGCCAGCTCTTGTAGTACATGCGATACTTGTCGCCATCTTTGAAGACGCTGTGATAGCCGCTGCCGCTGCCCTCCCACGGCAGGTCATGCACCAGCACGATCTCCTGAATCTGCGGCTGATGCAGGCGCTGCTCCGCCTTGCCGCTGAGTTTGTCGATGAGCAAATCATCCACAAACAGCTCGCGTCGGGAGCCGATGTCGATGGCGTCGGCAGCAAATGCAGAGAAGGAGCAAAGAACCAGGCAGGAGGCGAGAATCAGCTTCATGTCAGAACTACGCCGCCAGACAGTCAAATAATCTCTGGTATGACAAACAGACCAGAAGGACTGGCAGACAGCTTCACGGCAGAACGAAGCAGCCGGCGGTAAAATAATGGCGGGTAAAATGATGTTTTGAAGGATTCGGGCCTTTTCATCATTTTACCCTTCATCATTCTACCAAGTCTCATGCGCCAGCCCTCCCGCACCGAAGACCCCTCGCCCCAAAGCCGGTGCCGCTTTGCGCTCGCGTGGTGTGACATCACGCCTCCGGCGGACATCTACCACCGCATGTGGGGCGCGGCGAAGCATGAGCGCGCCACCGGGGTGCACCGGCCGCTGCGGGCCACGGTGGCGGTGTTTGCGGCCATGGAAGGAAAAGAGCGGCAGATCCTCCTCGCGCTGGATCATTGCGTGATGGGGGCCACCGAGCATGCGCAGCTCGTCGCACAGGCCGCAGCGATTGGCGGCGTGGCGCAGGAGGAGGTGCTTGTGGTCTTCTCCCACACTCATGGCGCGGGCCTCATGGGGCTGGACCGCGCCGCGCTGCCTGGGGGCGATCTGATCCCGCCCTACCTGCATGCGCTGGGCGAGAAAGCAGGTCGGCTGGTGAGGCAATGCATGGCGTCATTGCAACCAGCGGGCATCGTTTATGGCCGTGGCCGCTGCAGCCTGGCCACTCAGCGTGACTTCTGGGACGGCAGCCAGTTCATCTGCGGCCACAATCCCGGCGCGCCAGCGGATGACAGCGTGATCGTGGCGCGAGTGACGGCGGATGACGGGCGGATGCTCGCCAGCATCGTGAACTACGCCTGCCATCCCACCACGCTTGCGTGGGAGAACACGCTCATCAGCCCCGACTACATCGGCGCGATGCGCGAACTCGTGGAACGCGAGACCTCGGCACCCTGCCTGTTTCTGCAAGGTGCCAGCGGTGAGCTCGGCCCGCGCGAGGGCTTCGTCGGCGACACCGCCGTCGCGGATCGCAATGGTCGCGAGCTGGGTTACGCCGCGCTCTCGGCCCTCACCGCATTGCCAGCCGCAGGCACGACCTTCGTTTATCAAGGCCCCGTCGTCTCCGGCGCGACCCTCGGCGCGTGGAAGCACGAGAAGATGGATCTGGAGACCAAAGCCGGGTGGAAGCTGCAGCGCTGGCATGAACTGCTGCACTACCGCCCGGGCCAGCCCACCGCAGCGCAGGTGCAGGCCGAGCTCGATCAATTCAAAGCCGACGAAGCCACCGCCCGCGCCGCGGGCGATGGGCCCCGCGCGGCCGACTGCCGCGCGATGGCCGAACGCAAAACCCGCCTGCTGCATCGTCTCCACCAGCTGCCGTCGGGAGATCGCTATCCGCTGCAAGTCGTCGTCTGGCACATGGGCGATGCGGTGTGGGTGGGTGTGCAGGGAGAGAGCTACAGCCTCCTGCAAACCGAGCTCCGCCGCCGCTTCCCGGATAAAGTCATCCTCGTGGCCACCATCGCCGCCGACTGGGGCGCCTCCTACCTGCCACCGCGTGAGCTTTACGACACCGGCATCTACCAGGAAACCATCGCCGTCGTTGCGTCGGGCAGTCTGGAAAAATTGATCGAATCCCTTTCCAACCACATCACCTCATGAAAATCACCGCCATCGAAACCCTCGTCTGCCACGCGCGGATGCGAAACTGGATCTTCGTCAAAGTCGTGACGGACCAGCCCGGTCTCATCGGCTGGGGCGAGGCGACACTGGAGTGGCACACGCGCAGCATCGTCGGCGCGATCGAAGACATGTCGCATCTCCTCATCGGCGAAGACCCCACGCGGGTGGAGTACCTGTGGCAGGTGATGTATCGCCAGCACTTCTGGCATGGGCACGGCATCGTGCGGGCCACGGCCATCGCAGGCATCGATCTCGCGCTGTGGGACATCGTGGGCAAGGTGGCGAACATGCCGCTCTCCAAGGTCTTCGGCGGTCCGGTGCGTGATTTTGTGCGCACCTACTGCCACCTCGGCGGTGGCAAGATGGAGGACTTTTATCAAACACCTGCCGACAACGCCAAACGCTTCGCCGAACTGGGGCAGGCTGCTGTGGCGGATGGCTACACCGCCTTCAAAAGCATGGCGGTGCCCAGCACGATGCCCATCGAAGGCCAGAAGCCCGTGCGCGCCGCCGCAGCCGCCGTGGCCGCCATGCGAGAGGCCGTGGGGCCTGACATCGACATCATGGTGGACTGCCATGCGCGGCCCTCGCCCGCGATGGGGCTGAAGTTTGGCAAAGCCCTGGATGACTTCGGCCTCTACTTCTTCGAAGAGCCCTGCTGGCCCGAATGCGTAGACGGACTCGCCCGCATCAATGCAGCACTCACCACCCCCGTGGCCAGTGGCGAGCGCGTGACGAACCTGGAGGCCTTCAAGGACATGTTTGAGAAACGCGCGGTCGAGATCTGCCAGCTCGACATCACCCACTGCGGCGGGCTGAGCGCCGCCAAACGCATCGCCGCGCTGGCCGAGGCGCATCGCATCTCCCTCGCGCCGCACAATCCGCAGGGACCCGTCAGCACCGCCGCATCGCTGGAGTTCGGCTTCTCACAGCCGAGCTACATCATCTGCGAAACCGTGCACAACGATGTGCCATGGCGGCAGGACGTGGTGGAAGAAGGGTTCATCATCGAAAAGCAGGGCCGCATCGTCCGCCCAAACACCAAGCCCGGGCTCGGCATCACGATCAACGAAGCGGAGGTGAAGAAGCATCCCTTCCAGCAGGAGATCGTGCTGCGAGAGTTCAGCCCTGATGGGGGTGTGGCTGATTGGTGATGTAATCGTCTATACCGAAACCATGACGTTTGAGAAGCCAGCCGAAAGAAAAAAGCCGGAATTCATTTTCCCCCGCATATACGTGGCTCTGCCTAAATCGGGCTCGGCTGACATCACATTATCTCATGATGATTCGCCGGTAGAGGCAAGTCTCGGAGCCGATGTGCTGATCTGGTATGCCTATGACATGGACTCTCATTTTGAGATCATCTCCAATTTGGAACTCAAAAATCTTGGAATGTCATCGGAGGCATTGCATCAGCTTGCGATCCATAACCTTAATTCGTTGAATCTGGAGATTCGGGCACATCAAAATGGGCTGTTTCACATGATCACCGCTGGGGGAAACTTTGAAGCAACACTTCTTTTGTTGCCACATGTGTGGGATTTTGTGGCCTCCATGGTTCACGGACGTGTCGTGGCGGTCATTCCTGCACGTGATCTGATCTTCTTTACCGGAGAGGATGATGTGGAGGGACTTTCTGAAATGCGAAAGCAGACATCCCGAATGCTCGAAATGGCGGACAAACCTCTGTCTAGACAGTTTTTCGTTCGTGCCGGTGACAAGTGGCAGCTTTACACCGATCATGCTGCTTAACTGAAACTCGCAGCCATGTCATGAAACCCACCCGGACCCGCTTCATCGTCCTCGCAGGCATTTCTGTGGGGGCGGCGCTGGCGTATTTCACGCGCAACGGCGTTGGACCGGCGGAGAGCACGATCCGTGCGGAACTCGGCATCACCAAGGAGCAGTCGGGCATGCTCATGAGCTCGTTCTTCTGGCCGTATGCGCTGTGTCAGATCCCTGCGGCCATGCTGGCGCAGCGGCTGGGATCGCGTTGGTCGTTGTCGCTGTATGGCGTGCTGTGGTCATTGGCCACGGCGTGTCTGGCATGGGGAAATCTGGCCGTGATGACGGGTGCACGCGCTTTCATGGGCATGGCGCAGGCGGGACTGGTGCCGGTGGGCACCACGGTAATGGGGCGCTGGTTTCCACGCACGGCCCAGGCCTCGGCCTCCGGCGCGTTCAGCGGCTGCATGTCCGTGGGCAGCATCATCGCCGCGCCGTTGACGGCCTGGCTTGTGGTGAGCATCGGCTGGCGCTGGATGTTCGTGTGGTATGCCGTGCCCGGTGTGCTGTGGGCGGCGTGGTTCGCGGTTTGGTACCGGAACCGGCCAGCGGAGCATCCGGCGGTGAATGCCGCAGAGCGTGCGCAGATCGAGCAGGACGCTCCCCATGATCCCGCAGAAACTCCGCACGTGCCTTGGGGGCTGCTGCTGCGGAGTCCCTCGCTGTGGTGCCTGTGCATCCAGCAGATCTGCCGTGCGGCAGGGTACATTTTCTTTGCCAGCTGGTTTGCCACCTACCTGCAGGAGGAACGCGGTGTGACCATCCTCGGTTCCGGCTGGCTCACCACGCTGCCGCTGCTGGCGGATGTGACGGGCTGCATGGCCGGCGGCGTTTTGTCAGATGTGCTGCTGCGCCGGACGGGCAGCCAGCGTCTCGCCCGGCAGGGACTGACCGCCACCGCCCTGCTGCTGTGTGCCGGATTGATTTTCTGCGCGTGGTTTGTCGCGAATCCGGTGATCGCCGTGCTGGTGATCAGCGCGGGCATGTTCTGCGCCGCCACGGCCAATCCCTGCCTCGGCGCCACCGTGATGAACATCGGCGGGCCCCACGTGGCCACGCTCAGCGCGACGACCAACATGTGCGGCAATCTGGGTGCGGCAGCGTTCCCGATCCTTGTGCCCTGGCTGCTCGCCCACGCCGGGGGTTGGAATGCCGTGCTGGCCGGCTTTGGCGCACTTTACATCCTGGCCGCCGTGTTCTGGCTGTTGATTCGAAATGAACGCATCTGTTAGTGACCAAACGCGCACAAATGCTTGTTCGTGCGCACGTAGATCACGCCATCCACAATCGCAGGTGAGGCGAACACAGGCGCTTTGAGATCATTCTTCGCCAGCACCTTCAGCGTGTCACTCGCCGCATCCAGTACGGAAATCACACCGCGCTGCGAAGTGACATACACGCGGCCATCAGCCGTCACCGCAGAAGCATAGTACTCACCGGAAGCATCGAGGCGCTCCGCCTGGAAAATGGGGCTGCCGCTTTTCGCATCATACGCAGACGCGAGGCCGCCGCCTTTCACGGTGAAGAGGCGGCCGTTGGCAATGACAGGCGAGAACACATAGGGCAGGTGCTTCGTCTGGCGCCAGATCACGTGCGTGTCCGTGATGTCGCCGCTGCCACCGGCCTTGATGGCGAAGAGCTGGTTCGCCGCATTGGCGAAGATCGCGCGCATGGCGTCATACTCGGCCTGGTTGACCGTGCCGTTCTTGTCCGCGTCGATGATGGTGAAGCGGTCGCGCAGGGGTCCCTCGGGAAACTCCTTCTCGCTGAGCAGGCCGTTTTTGTCGGCATCATGCGCGGCGAGGAAGGCGTCATGCGGTTCCATCTCCACGCGGTCGTCTGGATCTCCGCCTGCGTTCCAGCCGCAGACGATCAGCACATCGCCCACGGAAATGGGGCTGGTGTTGGACACACGTGCCATGCCACTGGCAGACCAGCGCAGTTTGCCGTCCTTGAGATCGTAGCTGCGCGTCCGGAGCGATCCGCTCACAATGAGTTCCTCGAGGCCATCATGCCGCCAGATGAACGGGGTGGAAAAGCTGCGGCGGAATTCGCTGCGGTCCACACGCCACACAGGCTCGCCTGTCTTCACATCCAGCGCGATCATGTAGCTGCCCACGTCCTGGTCGGCCACGATGATGACCTTGCCATCCGCAATGATGGGCGAGGCGCTGGTGCCAAATTCCACGATCGGCGGTGGCAGCGGCTTCTGCCACAGCACCTTGCCGTTCCAGTCATAGGCCAGAACGCCGTAGGAACCGAAGTAGGCGATCAAACGCGTGCCATCCGTGCAGCAGGTCGGTGTGGCCGGACTGCCGATGCGGTGCGCGCCTTCGACCTTCTCCGCTGGAGCCGCCGCACGCCAAAGCTCGTGGCCATCCTTCCGGCTCAGGCAAAGCGTGACCAGCTTGCCGGCATCGAGACCGGTGAGAGCGATCTTGTCCTGCCAGATGCAGGGAGACGAATGCCCAAACGGCACCTCCACCTGCCATTTCAGATTTTTATCCGCACCGAACTCAACCGGTGGTTTGCCCGTGCCGAGGCCGAGTCCACCTTCGCCACGAAACTGCGGCCAGTTCGATTCCGCAAGGCAGGGCGTGATGAGAAGAGCAGAGAGCAGGAGAGGGCGAAGCAGCATGGGAATAAGAAGCGGTTGATGGAGGCGAGTCTTTCGCGCGGCACACTTCATTTTAATTCCTGCTCCAACCACGGGATGATTTGAGCGGCCCAACGGCTGCCATGCTCACGCAGGCCTGCGCCGCTGAAGTGCACGCCCTTGCCGTGTCGCTCGCGAAGTTCGCCCTTGAGGGCATCGCTGTCCGGTCCTGCGAGTGCGATGCCGTCGCGCCACAGGGATGCCTGTGCCGAGCGGATTTCGGGGGAGCCTTCATCTCCTGGCACATGGTAGCTGGCCTGTGCGACAAACCACGGGGCCTTCCAGCCGATGTCGCGGCGGGAGCTGGTGATGATGTTTTCCAGATACTCGCGATACAGCTTTCCTGGCAGTGTGCGGTTTGCGTCCCTCTGGTTCGCATCACTCTCGCCCTGATGCCAGAGCACAGCGCGAAAGCCATGGGGGCCGGCGTCCTGCATGAGCTGAAGCAGCCTGGCGTAGGCCGTGCCGTTGCTTTCCCACTCACCGCCGGGGAGCTTCTGCACACGGGATTCGATCGTGGGAGGTTGCGGAAACGGCACGCCTTTCGGCAGCCATTCCCGCACACTGGTCGCCCCGATGCCACAGGGGATGAAGGCGACCGGCACATTGAATTTCTTCACCAGTGCATCGCCGAGCGGCGGCATGAAGCTGCCGCCCTGGCCGCTGGCACCGGGCTGCGGATCGTTCGCGAGCTGCCAGCGCCTGCCATCACAAACGGAGACACGACCTGTCTGCGTGGATTGCTTTTCTTCACCGTGGTTCGCCGAGTTTGACTGACCGGCGACAATGAAAATCTCACCGATGCCGACGTGTTCGACCGTCGCTTCTTCGATCACCTTGCCATTCAGTTTGGTGCGAAGTTCGAGCCGGTGCCAGCCACCTGCGGGCAGTTCATATCCTATGCTGAATGACAAGTCATGGATCGCCACCGTGAGCGGTATCCAGTCACTGGTTTGTCCATTCACCACGAATCGTACCAAGACCTCGTTGGGCATCTGTGCGAACACGCCGGAGATCGTGATGTTCCCTTTGTGAGCATCCCTGCGTTGAAAGACCTGGTAATCGAGCGGTGCGTTGAGTTTGAGCCGGGCAGGCGCGGCTTCGGGTCGTGGGGTCTGCGCATGCAGCTTGCACAGCGCGAGGAGGAAGGCAGACAAGAGCAGAAAACATTTCATGGCAGGATCGCAATGTAGCGCAGGGCCTCGATGCTGCACAAGGAGCACGGAATTCATTCCGCGCTCTCCTCCTTGAGCCGCCCTCACTCCACACGCCACGTGGCCTGGCGCAGCACCGCCAGCTTTGCCTCCTTCATCGTCTCATACCACACGCTCAGCAGCGTCCCATCGGCCAGCTCGACGGTACTAGGGTAGCCAAGATCGCCGCCGATGCCGTCGCCGGAGAGGATCATGGGCTCGCTCCAGGTCTGGCCGTTGTCGCTGCTGATGCGGGCTTGATTGCCATAGGGCTTGCGGCGGTGGCCGTAGGTCATGAGGAGACGGCCGTCGCGCAGGCGCAGCAGGTGGGAGGGCAGGCCCCACACGCCGATGCTGTGCGGCTCGCTCCAGGTCTTGCCGCCGTCCTTGGATTCGGTCTGCAGGGTCTCGCCCTTGTTGGCTTCATTGTGATTGCGGATCTGCGCGATGAGCGTGCCGTCTGCAGCCTCGACGGCATGCAGTTCGTGGTAGGCGCTCGCAGCCTTGTCACCTTTGCGCGTGGGGATTTCCGCGAGCCACTGCCAGGTCTGGCCGTCGTCCTTCGACTCTGCCACGCCGACTTTCTTGTCGGCAGTCCAGAGCTGCTTGCCCGCATAAAGCAGGCGGCCGTCCTTGAGCTGAATGGGGCCGTGTGGGCTGTTCACGATGGTGGGGATGCGAGTGGACCAGGACTTGCCGCCGTCGGTGGAGCGGATCGCCCATTCGCCGAGCTCGGCTTTGCGCTCTTCATCATTGAGACGCTCGTGCGCGGCCTTCCATTTCACAAACTGCTCCTGTGGCATGGATTTCGAGATCCAGCCTTTGTCCGTGTGCTCGGCAAAGGTGCTGGCCTTCTTGAAATGATCTTCGTAGGCCAGCGAGGTGAAGGTGGTGACGATGAGCGTGCCCTTGGCGGTTTCCAGCACGCCGGAGTCGCGGTCATCGGTGGCGGTGTCCAGCAGCACGCGCGGCCAGGTCCAGGTGGTACCGTTGTCACGCGAGGTCATGGCATGCACCTGCCCAAAGGGGCACACGTGCGATTCACGGCCGCCGGACCAGGAGACCCACAGCTCGCCATTCTGCCTGCGCGCGACGGTGGGCCAGCCATGGTAGAACTCCGGCTGCTGGGAGATCACCTTGGTCTCAATGATCTTCGCCGCCGGTGAGGCCCCACGTGCGATGAAAGGAAAGGCGAGGGCGGTGGTGGCAAGAAAGCGGCGGCGGTTGGTCATGGTGCTGGAGATTACGCGACCGCTCCTTTTGCTTTCGCAGCAAACCTTTGGTCCGAACACCGGACCAGCGGGAGATGGGTGGCCGCAAAGCAACAAGTCAACGCTGCTACTTCGACACCATCTTCACCGGCAGTTCGGACAGTTCGGCGAGCGTGAGGCTGGCGTTCTTGTCGGCATCGAGCTTGGTGAAGAGGCCGTCGGTCAGCGTGTTGAACTCCTTGCGGTTGACGGCCTTGTCGCCGTCCTGATCGAGCGCGAGCAGCGCCTGCTTGATGAGTCCCACCAGGATCACGCCGCCGATGTCTCCAGCCTCCGCCGATATGTCATCGCTCATGGCATCCACTTCCTCAGGCTTGATCGAGCCATCGTGATTCGTGTCCATCTGGTCAAAACTGCCAGCGATGCCATTCTGCCATTCGCCCTGATCGAGGATGCCGTCCGCGTTGGTGTCAAACTCATGGGTGATAAGCTTGGCGAGTGATTCAGCGCCGGGGACTGCTGCGAACGACGTGTTCGCACCGAGTAAAACCAAGGATGCCGCAAGCAGGTGTTTCATGGTGTGCTTATACTTTCACTCCGCAGCTTTCTTGCGCACAAACTTCTGCACCCGTGCGCCGGTTCCTTCAGCGACATAAACCGCACCGTCCGGGCCAACCGCGATGTCATGCCCGAGCTGGAACTGACCGGCGGCTTTGCCGTGGCTGCCAAAGGTGTCGAGCACCTGCCCTGAGGGATCGAGCTCCACCGCCTTGCCCCGCAGCTGCGGCTGCAAGGAGGGGGAACCGCCATCAATGACGAAGAGATGGCCGTCGGGACCGGTATCGATGCCATACGGTTTGCCGAGCTGCGGACCTTTCCATTCATGCAGGAAGGCACCCCTGGCATCGAAGACCTGCAGCCTTTCATTCTCGCGATCACAGACGATGACGCGTCCCTGTGCATCCACGGTGATACCGTGCGGCAGATTGAGTTGGCCTGGCCCATGGCCTTTCGTGCCCCATTCAAATTCAAAGCGGCCGGCGGCGGTGAATTTCATCACGCGCGTGTTCTTATAGCCGTCGCTCACGTAAAAGGAGCCGTCTGCCAGCACGGCCACATCCGTGGGCAGATTGAAGTGTTTGTCATCACTGCCGGGGACACCCGCCTCGCCCAGCGTGAGCAGCACCTCACCTGCCGGCGAACACTTGAAGACCTGATGCAGGCCCACATCGGTGAGCCAGAGATTGCCCGCGTGATCCACCGTCAGCCCATGCGGCATGATGAAGCGGTTCGCTCCCCAAGTGCTGAGGAGCCGGCCCGTCGCGCCATCGAAAACGCTCACGGTTGGCGCTGCGATAGGCTCTTTCGGAAAGGGCTTTGACCACACCCGGCCGCTGCGATGAAAGACGAACACGCGGTTCTGCGCATCGACACCGACCCCGGCACAAAGGCCAAGCACATGGTCCTCCGGCAACTGCGGCCAGCTGGGAACGACCTCATGCTGAGATTGCGCCAAAGACGCCGTGGCGAGGAGACCGAAGAAGAGGATGAAGCGCATGGAAGGAGTGAAATACTCACTTCACCTTGGAAACCTTCACATCATCCACATCCGCCGACTTGTTCACGGCCAGCGTAATCATGCGTTTCGTCGGATGCGCGATGCCTTCGCTGCTGAAGGAAACGGTTTCCAGATCGTCGATGCGGACGGTCATCTGATCGCCGACGATCTTGATGTTCATCGTGTGCCACTCATTGGGCTTGAGGTCGAGCTTGAAGGATTTGGTTTTCGTCTTGAGCAGCGCGGCGAGCTCGGGGGACTTGTCGCCTTTTTCGCGGCGTTCACGGATTTCGTTGTTCATGCCGCCGGTCTTGGAATCGGTGAGCGTGACGGCCTTGTTGGTGACGCGTGCGATGCAGAGATGGCCGGCGTGCACGGTCTTAAGTTCACGATCGACGAAATCGACACCGAGGTCATCGCCTTCACCGAGTTTGAATTTCAGCTCCACGATGCCGTCCTGAAACTCCACGTTGTGGAAGATGGCCACGCCGTGATCCGCCTCGGCATGCTTGGTGACGTGCATGTGGCCGTCGATGAGATCGACCTGCTGATGCCCTTTGGCGCGCCAGGCGCTGTTGCTGGTCCAGCCGTTGCCGATGTCCTCTTTGCCCAGGGTGGCTTCATCGCGGGAGAAGTCGTCGGTGAAGAGCAGGATGGGCGTGTCGGCGCGGAGAGTGAGGCTGAGAGTGAGGAATAGGAAAAAGTGTTTCATGAGCATCAACGTTTGGGCGGATTGGGCACGGTGCTCGCGGTGTATTCAGCTTCGTCGATGGAGCCATTGCCATCCACGTCGCGGGCTTTGAACCAGGCGGCGGCATCGGCGGGATCACGTTTGGCGCTGAACTCCTCACGGCTGAGTCTGCCATCGTGATCAGTGTCGAGCTTCTTGAACTGCTCGGCGCGATTGAGATTTTTCTTGGCCTGGGCCTTGCCCTTGGGTTTGGCATCTCCGGCGATAGGCAACGGCAGGTAGTCGAAGTCGAGGATCATCTTCTTTTGCAGTGCGGTCTTCAGTTCCAGCGTGGCTTCTTCCAGACCTTTCTGGCCGTAGAGGTTGTGCAGCTCGTTGGGATCTTCCTTGAGATCGTAGAGTTCATAGACCGGGCGCGGACTGGTGAACCAGAGGGTTTCAAATTCGGTGGCGAGCGCCTTGTCTTCGTGCGCTTTGACGATGTCCTGCCAGCTCGGATCGTTTCCGCTGTCCACAGGCGTGTAGCGCAGGTTTGGCGTGACGTTGTAGATGAGCTTGTAGCGGGCGCTGCGCACGCAGCGGCTGTAGTCCACGCCGCTGGCGGTGGTGCTTTCATTGAAGGTGGCGCTGCCGTGCGGGCCGCGTTCGGCAAAGATGTGCTGGCGCTCCTTGTCAAACTTCGCGCCTTTGAGCAGCGGCAGGAAGCTCACGCCGCTGATGCGCTCGGGCACCGGGAATCCGGCGGCTTCGAGACAGGTGGGCGCGATGTCTTCACCTGAGATCAGCGCGCTGGAGTCGCCACCGGGTTTGATAACACCGGGCCACCATGCGAGCAGGGGCACATTCAATCCGGGATCATGCAGCGAGCCTTTGCCGCTGGGAAAGGCCATGCCGTTGTCACCCATGAAGATGATGAGGGTGTTCTCCAATCCGGCGCGTTCTTTGACGATGTCGAGCACGCGCTGGAAGTCGCCGTCGCAGTGCTCGATCTCGCCTTCATAGGCGGAGAGATCACCGCGCACGCCGGGCAGGTCCGGCAGGAAGCCAGGCACCTTGAGCTTCGCGGGGTCGGGCGGGTTCTTGCCGGTGTTCCAGGCATGATGCGGATCGCTGAAGCCAACCCACAGGAAGTAGGGCTTGTCCTTCGGCCGCTGGTCAAAGAACTCATTCATCTTCGCCGGCACATTGTCCTGACCGCTCGCATCGACGTAGTTGAAGCGGTCCTTGAAGGTGACGAGGTGATGTTCATCAAACACCTGCGCCGAGGCCTCAGGTCCGCGTCCGGAACCATCGAGATGGTAAGTGCGGCCGCAGCAGCCGACGAAGTAGCCCGCATCTTTTCGCAAGATCTCCGGGAAGGTGATTTCATCGCGTGGCAGCGGCGATGAAAACCGCGTGATGCGGCAGGCCACCGGCGAGCGGCCCGTCATGATGGTGGCTCGTGAGGGCACGCACTGCGGTGCACCGGTGAACATGCGGCGGCACATGATTCCCTCGGCGGCGAAGCGGTCGAGGTTCGGGGTCTTCATCTCCTCCCGCCCGTAGCAGTGGATGAAGGGGTAGCTATGGTCGTCCGAGAGGACGAAGAGAATGTTCGGCGGAGCCGAATAGGATGAATCCAGACTGAAGAACAACGAAACGAGGATGAGCAGAAAAGAAAATCTCATGGCAGGGGCTTGGTGGTTTCGATGTCGCTGGGGTTGATCCATCCGGCTTTCAATGGCTTGCCGCTCATGAACTTCTCGTAGAAGCCAACGTTGGCTTTGGTGGCGTGCTCGTATTTGTCGAAGATGTCGCCCTGGCCAAACATGCGCGGATCGCCCTGCTGCTTGAGCTCGGTGTGGAGCTGATTTTGCAACGCAGTGACGCGTGGATCGGTCGGTGTGTTCTTCACGAAATCAGGGTCGGCTTTGAGATCGTAGAATTCGGTGCCTGGGCGCAGGCCGAAGCAGAGCTGCCAGAAGGGATCGGCGGGGTTCTTCCGGTGCGCGTCGAGGATGAAGCTCTTTGTGGCTCCGGCATCGCAGTCCATGTAGCCGGTCTCGGGATTGCCGGCGGGCCAGCGCGTGGGCTCGAAGTTCTCAACGAAGACGCTGTCCTTTGTCACGATGGCGCGGATGGGGTAGCCCCAGTCATGCGGGCGGCCCACATCGGTGCGCTCCTTGCCGATGAGCACGTGATCGCGTACATGCGCGGGCTTGTTGGCAAAGAGATCCGTCAGGCTGCGGCCCGGTGACTCCGCCATGCCGGTGTCGCCCCATTTCAAACCAGCGACTTCGACGAGCGTGGGCGCGAGATCGATGAAGCTGACGAAATCGCTGATCGTGCGTCCGGGCTGCAGAATGCCCTTCTTCCACATCATGGCGAGCGACACATGATTGGCCTGCACGTTGGCGTTGCCTTTGCTGCGCGGGAAGGGCATGCCGTGGTCGGCGGTGACGATGACGAGCGTGTTGTCCAGCAGGCCGCGTTTTTCGAGATCGGCGATCATGCGCCCGAGATGGCGGTCGAAATGTTCCACCTCAAAGGCGTAGTCGAGCATGTCATTGCGGATCACCTCGTTGTCCGGCCAGTAGGCAGGCACGTGATCGATGTCGGTGAGCTTCTTGCCGCCTTTGGCGACACCGCTGCCGAATTCATAACCGCGATGCGGCTCCACGCTGCCATACCAGAAGCACCAAGGTTTGCCGGCAGGTGCGGCATTGAGGAAGTCGCTGAAGTTCGCCGCGTAGTCGCAGTTTAGGATCTCAGGCGTGGGGGGCTCTGCTTTGCGCTTGTTGTAGGGCGTGCCCGTCATCTGGCGTGGTTTGCCGTTCGCGTCGTTCGCCACGCCGGGGCCCCAGCCTTTGGTGGTGTAGCCCACGTTCCAGCCTTTCTCCGCGAGTGCTTCGCCCCAGCCTTTGAACTCCGGCGGGAAGTAGCAGATGTGATTCGCCGCTTCTTTGAGCTGCCACGAATTGCGCCCGGTGAGAATGCAGGCGCGTGAGGGTGCGCACTTGGCATTTGGGGTGTAGGCGTTGCTGAAGAGCATGCCTTCCTTGGCCACGCGGTCAAAGTTCGGCGTCTTCACCCATGGCGTGCCGTAGGCGCTCGCATGCGGACCCCAGTCATCGGCAATGGCGAAGAGGATGTTGGGAGGCGGCTCCGCCGCGAATGACGAAACCAAAACTAAAAAGGACGAAAGGATGAGGGCTGCTGGTTGGCGCATGGCGAGGGAACGACGCGCATGAGAGGTTCCTTCGGCAAATTGAAGAGCCATGCCGCCGCGCTGTCGGAGAGCTCAGCGTGCAAACACCTGCGCCGCTTTCTGGAGCAGCGGGTCGGCAGGGAGGATGGACTGCCCGCTGCGGATCACGGCGCGGGCTTCCGCAAGCTGATTGAGCTGGGCCAGTGCGGTGGCTTTGGCGCAGTAGGCACCGGGCAGGCAGGGATCGAGGTCGAGCGCCTTGGACGCGGAGGTCTGCGCTTCTGCAAACCGGTGCAGTTCAATGAGCGAGTTGGCGCGGTTCACCCAGGCCTTGGCATAAGCGGCATTGAGAGCGATGGCGCGGTCGGCACTGGCCAGCGCCTCCTCGGGCTGCTTCATGCGCCGCATGAGGATGGCGCGATTGTTCCAGGTGATCGCTGCGCCGGGCTGCGCGGCCACGATGGCATCCAGCACGCTGCAGGCCTGCTCTGCGGGCAGGAGTTCGACGAAAAGCAGCGAGGTGCCATCCAGCTCTCCCATGCGGTTGGATTCATAGGCGAGCTCAAGCGCCTGATCCAGCCAGGTCAAAGCATCATCGCGGTGGCCAAGACCCATGGCGGCCTGCGCGAGATTGGCCAAAGGGCCGGGTTCATCCGGAGCGAGCTGGCGGGCTTTCGCCGCACTGCGAATGGCGGCTTCGAATTCACGCCGCTCCATGTGGATGCAGCATTGAATCTGATGCGCCTTCCAGTTGGCGGGATTCAGGTGCAGCGCGCGCTCGGCCTCGGCATGGGCTTTGCGCGGCTGGCCGAGATTGAGCCAGGTCTGCACGGCATTCACCAGGGCATCCGCCTGCAGCGGCGAGTCGGGTGCCAGCGTGCGTGGTGGCGTGGCTCCGAGCAGGGAAGTGAACATGGCCTCCAGGCGTGAGGCGATGACTTGGAAATTCGCGGGCCGTGCAGCGGGATCAATGGCGAGGCATTCGCGCAGCAGCGCGGCCAGCGGCTCCGGCATGCGGGCGGCGGTGCAGAGCTCTGCAGGGCGTGGCGCCTGCGGAAAGTGACCGAGCACCGCGCACAGCAGCGTGACGCCATAGGCATACACATCCGCCACCGTGCTGCGGCCGGAGCGCCGTGCCATCATCTCAGGGGCCATGAAGCCGTCCGTTCCGGCGATGAGTCCCGCAGGACCGGTATCGCCCCCGGTGAGCGAGAGCCCGAAGTCGCTGACTTTCGCCGTACCATCTCCAGTGATCAGGACATTGGCAGGTTTCAGATCACCATGCACCAGCTGCTCTTCTTTGAAGGCATGCGCGAGTCCGCGCGCCATGCCGAGGCCATGACGCAGAGTGCTGCGCCAGTCGGTGCGGCCCTGGGCGATTTCCTCCACCAGTGTGCGTCCGCCGGTGATGTGCTCCATCACGAGGAAGGGAATGCGATTGTGCATTTCCACGCCGTAAGCGAGTACGAGATTGGGATGCGGCGTCAGCGCGACGGAGTTCACGGCTTCTGCCACGAACTGCTCGCACAGATCCGGATCGGTCAGATGCTGCGGCAGCGGGCTCTTCAATGCGGCAAGCGTATCTCCACGCTGATAGGTTTCCGGCCCGTGGCTGCGGCAGAGGTACACCAGACCAAAACCGCCATGGAGAATTTTGAGCACCTCATAATTCCCACCGATGCGGGCTCCGGGCTGAAAGGGCACCTCTTCCAAAAAGCGGCACTCGCGCTGGAGCTGCTGCAGCAGCTCGGCCTCGCTCTGCCGGGCGCTGTCCAGCCCGAGCAAGTCCGCCAGTCCGCCGGCTTCCAGTGGATCGCCGCGCTCCAGGCGTGCGATCACTGAACCGTCCGCTTTCACCGCTGAACGTGCCGCATGCGAATCGATCAGTCCGCGCTTCAGAGCGGAGAGCAGATCGCGCAAGCTGCGAGAATTGGCATCGGGTGGCATGGTGAATTTAAGCGGGCCGGCAGAGCGTGGCGAAGAGATCGCGGATCTCGGCGTCCACTTCGGCACTGTCCGTGGCATACTGGGCGATCTCTTCGCGCAGCAGCCGCTGGTAGGCACGCCGTGCGGTGACGAGGCGGTTGGCCACTTCTTTTTCGGTGAGTCCGAGTTCGGCGGCCATCTCACGCTGCGAAGGTGCTGCGACGCCTTCAAGAATGGGCAGGAGCATGAAGCGTTTGAAAATGTTGAAGTGCGTCTGCTTGCCGGTGGCCTGGCATTCGCGGTCCAGGGCGTCCACCACGCGTGCCAGCAGCATGCGGGCCCATGTTTGGGTGAAGGCATCTTCAGGAGTCTTGTGGTCCACGCCCAGCACTGCAGCGCTGCCGCCTTCTTCCAGAACCTCATCGGCTGAAATGAATCCACCTGCAGGTCTCCGCTGCTGCGCCTGATCATGCCGGTGGGCATTGGCGGCGTAGTGCTGGAGTGCGGAGAGCATCAGGCCGCGAAAGCGCCCGCGCGAGGTTTCAGCCTTCTCAAACAACTGATGCTGCATGGAGTGAAGGAAGAAATCCTGCACCAGGTCCTCGGCTTTTTCGTGGCCGAAGCCGCGCCGTGCGAGGTAGGCCAGCACCGGCTTGCGATAGAGCTGGTAGAGCGTGCCGAGCACTTCGCTCTTGGTGGTTTCATCACCGTCCTTCAGCCGCGCCAGCTGCGACCAGCGCGTTTGCGGAAACATCTCGCCGTCGTTGCTCATGCCCGGCAGGCTACGAGGCAAAACGAAAACGGCAAGCCCGCATGGAACCGGGCTTGCCGTTGTGTTTGACGCGGCCTCTCAGAAAGCAGGCGGCGGCACCGGGTGGATCTCAAGGTGGTAGCCGGACGCTCTGCCGGACTCCTTGTATTCCTTGATGGCCTGCTCCGGCGTGCGCCCGCTGCCGGTTTCGCGAGGAGGCTGCGCTTCGCTGATGCGCTCGACCAGTTTTTGGGCGGCATCAAGCTTGTCATCGGAACCCGCTGCTGAGAGCGGAGCGTTCAGGGTGGCGAGCAGGAGAAGCGCGAGATGGAAGGATGTTTTCATGATGGGAAGAGATGTGGGGGTGGTTCAGGCCGGAAGCAGGGTGGTGCTGGTGGGAGACGGGCGGGTGGGTTTCCCCGGCTGCCTGACGCAGCCGTCGTCCTGACCGTTGACGGTAAGGTCACACCACCGGTGGCAGTGGTGGTGATGATGGTGCCTGAAACAGCCGTCATCGCGGTCGTTGAAGACGACCTGGTCCCAGGGGTCCGCTGTCGGTGGCAGCGGGGTGCAGGGACGGATGGGCCGGGGCATGTCAGGAAGATCGGGCGGGCAGACGGGCAGCGTGCGCAGCGTATCTGCATGGGCGCCTGCAAAGGCCGTGGCGATGAGGCAGAGATGAAGAAGTGATGTTTTCATGGGATGGATTGGGTGAAGGGTGGATGGATGTGAGGGGTGTTAGCCACGCACAGCGGCGACTGCGGTGGGTCTTGCAACGTGGGGTTCTTTGAAGACGTCCTTGATGCGTTCGACGATGGATTCATCGGCGCGGGCCCCGGTGATGGAGGTGACGGCGACAAGGAAGAGGACGGTTTTGATAAGTTTCGTTTTCATGGGATGCGGATGTTGTTTGTGATTTATTGGGTGAGTTTGAATTGCGTCATGGGGAGAAGCCGATCAGCCACGGACGGCGGCCACGGAGGTTGGCGCATGGGTGTTGCGGGGTTCTTGGAAGACCTCCTTGATGCGTTGGGCCAGCGATTCGTCAGCCCGGGCTCCGGTGATGGAGGTGACGGCGATCAGGAAGAGGACGGTTTTGATGAGTTTCGTTTTCATGGGATGCGGATGTTGTTTGTCTATTGTTGGTTAAGTTTGATCGGCAGATTTGCCTCTCTGCTACTGGTTTACCCATCCGCGCCCCAACTCTGCGTGAGACCGTAATATTTTTTTCGCGCCGTGTTCCTATTCACCGGAAACGGTACGGAAAAGCGCCGCCGTCAGGGCATTCTGATCCCACAAGCGAACCCAACAACGTGTGCCTCAAGCTCAAGCCAGGCAAGATCCTGCCCCACGCCTATTATGTTCTAATATGTCATAACATTCCAAGCAACAGAACCGGCATGCCCTGGGCATGAACCCTTGCCTTCGCGGCATGGACGCTCGAACGGCCTAGCGTCGAAGCCTGGCGATGGCACGTGCCAGAGGCGTCACAAAGCAACGCCGGACGAGCTGCTGCCTGCTCCGCGAATTCTCAATCCAACGGGCCAGCGGCGGGGAGAGATGACAGTAGCAGCGGTTGAACAGCCGCCCCCACAAGGACCGAAGCAGAGTCTCATCGCGAAAAGCACGCAATGCGCCGACCTCCCAGGCGTCCGGCGTCGCACATGCGGCCGTGGCGATGAAGCAGTTGGAAGGCTTGGGAAACTGCATCGGATACGGGACCAGGCTCTTGGTCCCTTTTTGAAAGATGACGATCTTGTGGTAGCCGCTCCTTCCGAGGATGCCGTTGAACGTCCACATCAGCTTGGACCTTTTGTCCTCAAAATAAGAGTAGTCGATGTTGGGATCGCCGGGCTTCGGGATGGCAAAGTCGGTCTGCGTATCCACCAGCAAGACGTGTCCCTTGAACATAGCCTGCACCCGGGCGAGATCGACGGCCCGGGTAAGGGTGAGCAGCTCGACGAACTCCACCTGATCCCGAATGAAATAATTCATGCACTCCAGCTTGGGTCCGTGCATGTCATCCACGGCGACGTAGATCATGCTGCCGCTGGTGATCGCGCGAAAAATCGGCAGCAGCACAAAGAAGATAAAGACGCTTTTCCGCGCGTCCTCCTCCAGTTCGATCGCGATATCGTAAGTTGGCTTGTCTTTCTGCTGGGCCATCTGGGCCGTCAGCGTGTGAAAGGCCAGCAGCTCCGACGGGCGAAGACTCGTGATGGGCCTGCCGTTCCGTTCAATCAGCGTTCCCAGCCCTTGCTCGGTGAGGGCACGGTTGAGCTCCCGAAATCGTTCCTCCACACCGCGGATGAACTCCTCTGACTTTTCCAGAATTGAGTTGGCCATGGTTATCTCAGTGAAGGGTTTGGACGAGGCTTGCTTTTGGGCCGCCGTGAAAATCAGTACTCGATGCGATGACAGTTTTTAGCATCAAGTGGCCCTTTGTCCATTTGCGTCATGCGGCCATCTGTCCGGCAGCCTGGGTGTGGCCGCACTGGGCATGCCGGGCCATTGAGGCCATCAAAGACCGGTGTCCCAAACCACCACGGAGCAGTCATATCCTCCGCTGATGACACGTCTCCCGGAGGGTGTGATGGCGCAGGCTTTGACCGACTGGCCCTGCTCGTGGCCGCGCAGCCGCTGGCGGATGCAGTGTCTGGCATCGGCACCTACTTCGATGACACAAACTTCCGCGCCAGTTCCGCCTGCAGCGAGATGAAACAGGTTGAAGTAATCCCCGTCGGCGTCGGCCACGCTGCCGAAGATCTTGCCTTCCGTGACATCCAAAACGTGCAGCTTGGATCCCGACTGCACGAGGGCCTTCCAGCGCTCGGACATAAAGGCGACGGACAAGATCGCCCGTGCTGGAAAGTGGGCCGTTTTGGCCATCTGCCCATTGCTGTTATCCCAGACGTTGACCGTGTCTGCATGATCTCCGCCACCCGTGAGCGCCCACGCGCCATCAGGGGACAGCGCCACCGCCATCACAGGCCCATTGTGTGTGCCGCCAAAGAAGCCGCCGAACTTCCGCACCTGCGATCCTTTGACTGTGTCCCACAGCCGGGCGGTGCCGTCGCCGCTGCCGGAGATCAACAGTCGTCCGTCAGCCGATGCCGCGAGGCTGTGGACGGTGAAGGAATGCTTGCGCAGGCAATGCACCACGCGGCCGCTGGCGAGGTCCCAAATCCACACCTCACCACCGCTGCCCGCAGCGGCCACGCGTGTTTCAACGCCCAGGAAAATCACGGAGGTGAGAAAATTGCCTCCCGCTTTCAAGCGCAGCATTTCCTTGCCGGTCTCCAGATTCCAGACGCGCACTAAAGGGTTCCAACCCACGGAGAGCCCGATGCGGCCATCACGTGAGATCGCCACGGCTTCCACACTGTTGTCATGCGCCTGTTTGAATTGAAAGCGCAGGCTGGCCTGTGCCTTTGCCGCAGGTGCGGAGCGTTCGGGAGCAGGAGCTGGCCGAGCAGCGGCCGCAGCTGCCTGCGGGCGCTGCTCCTTTTGAAGCTCATTGAGAGAGCGCAGCAGGGCCTCCCGCTTTTCCTCCACTTCATCGACTGGCGCTGCTGGCAGATCATCGCGCTCGCCGATGCCGGAGCAGGCGATGGCAAGAGTCTCCTGCAGCCAGCGCCACGCGCGGTGCCGCTTCGGCTCGGCGTTGGTTTTGCGGACTTCATCGGCAAAAACCGAGAGCACCTTGTCTTCGCTGTCGAAGAGCGTTTCGAGCGGCATGTCCGTCTCGAGCATCTCCAGGACAGCCGCGGCCAGCTGGCCGGCCATCGCTTGAAGTTCGCGCTCGCTGCCCGTGAGGCTTGCCAGCTCCGAAACCAGCCGTTCGATGCGCCGGCTGACTGCGAGCGCCTTGCGCCGGCGGTAGTTGCTGCGGGGCTCAAAGGGTATCAGAGCCTCGCAGCGCGGACAGGCGATGGTGTAATCTTCCAGCGTGCGCCGCGCATTGGCCGGATCCTTCAGCGCGGACATGGTGGCGAGCATGTGCCGCGCACCGAGTTCGTCTGCATGAAGCAGCGTGGAGCGCTGGCACTTCGGGCACTTGATCTGCCATTTCTTCGAGGACATCGGGTGCGGCGGGGTGAGGTTCAGAAGAGGGCTGCGACACACGCAGCAGCAGATTCAAACATACCTCAGGTGGATCATTTCACCACCTGGCTGATTTTCTTCACGATGAAGACCGGCACATCGCCGCGCTCCAGAAAATGCTTCGTGCCATAGGCGCCGCTCACGGACACGGCCATGCCGTCTTGGATCCATGCGAACGCCTCCGGCGGCAGGAGCACTTCCACGCGCTTTTTTTCGCCGGTGCGCAATGCCCAGCCGGTGGTTTCACCGCCGATGGACATGCGTTGTTCAAGTGTGCCTGTGAGCTGAATTTCAGGAGCCGCTTTGGCGCCGGGGTCTGACGGCGCAGGCTGGCCCTGAGTTACGGAACAGAGCAGGCAGGCGAAGAGGAGGGTGGCAAGAATGGAGTGTTTCATAGCAGTGGTGGTTCGTTGTGTATGGATTACCGAAAAGTGATCCAACTCTGCAAAGACTCTGAAAAATACTTTTTCCGGCCTCGAAACACAATGAGGGCTGCTTTTTCCTGCCTCGCTTCTTGTAGCTCTTCTTCTACGCTTTATCCTTGGCTCATGGCGCGTGCTCTTCAGGTTTCTGCCAGGGTGTGGCGCCGCCAATCTGCACGTGGGTGCGCAGGGCATCGGACAGCTCTTTGAAGACCTTCGGTGCCTTGCCCACGAGGTTGGTCTTCTCCTGCGGATCGTTCTTGAGGTTGTAGAGTTCCAGCGGGCTGTAAGGAGAGTTTTGCATGAGCTTCCAGTCGCCACGGATGAGCGCCTCGTAGCTCTTGCCGCCGTAGGCTGCGCCGCCTTCGCGGCGGACGAAGTAGAGATCTCGCGGTTTATCGATGGTACCGCCATTGAGAATGGGGACGAGGCTGATGGCATCGATTTCGGATGAAGGCTTGGCACCTGCGAGTTCGAGGAAGGTGGGGAAGAGGTCGAAGTTCAGGCCAGCGTAATCGCTGCTTGAGCCTGCCTTGATGTGGCCGGGCCAGCGCACCATGAAGGGCACGCGCAGGCCGCCATCGTAGTGGCTGGTCTTGCCATCGCGCCAGGGGTCGTTGTTCTGCGAGTGCGGAAGGGAGCCGCCGTTGTCAGAACCGAAGGCGACGACGGTGTTTTGATCGAGACCGGTTTCTTTTAACACGGCCAGCAGCTGGCCGATGCGATCATCCAGATGTTCCACGAGTGCGGCATTGTGTGCGCGCTTGTCATCGAGCTGTGGTGCACGCGCTTTCACCTTGGCCACCCATTCCTCCGGCGGCTCGATGGGGAAGTGCGGTGCATTGAAGGCGAGGTAGAGGAAGAAGGGCTGCTTCTCCTTGGCGCGCTCACGGAAATAATCCGCCGCCCAGCCGGCGAAGATGTCCGTGGCATGGCCCTGCGGGTCGATGACCTCCGCATTGCGGCGCATGTAGTTGTGCCCCTGGCGCAGATGCGTGGTGTAGCTGTCCATCATGTCGCCGAGGAAGCCGTGGAAGAGATCGAAGCCGCGCTCATTCGGCGTGTTCGGAGAGTCGAGACCGAGATGCCATTTGCCGATCACCGCCGTGTGGTAGCCGACCTTCTTCAGCTCATTGCCAATCGTCGGAATGCCCGGCGCGAGGTAACCCCATGAGTCATCCGCATTCGTGCGAATAACTCCCGGAACGCCCACGCGATCTGGAAAGCGCCCCGTGAGCAGCGCAGCCCGCGAAGGCGAGCACACCGTGCAGTTGGCGCGCATGTTTTGGAAGAGCATGCCCTCCGCAGCGAGCTTGTCGATGTTCGGCGTGTGGCAGTCCGACGGATGGTAGGTGGAGACATCGCCATAGCCGAGGTCGTCGGCGTAGATGATGAGGAAGTTGGGGCGCGACGCATCGGCAGCAAGCGCCGAGGTGAACGTGAAGAGGAACAGACAATAACGGATAAAATTCATGGATGGATGAGAACGTCGACTATGGAACTATGTGTCATTCAGCGGATGGATGATTTCGTGACCGAAGCCATGGGGCATTGATTGCGGTTCGTTCGGCTTTCCAACCCAAGGGAAGATCATGCAGGTCTCCAACGGATGGATCGAGCTTGAGCACCTCATCCAGCGCCACAATCATGATGCCGGCCGACTCTGTGATGCGGTTTGGTAAAAACTGCCACGCGCCGTCATCCCAATCATGATAGACATGACTGATCAAATCGCCGTTGAAGATGTGACGAGTAACGAAGGTCGCGGTATTCGGCGCGTCTGTGAATGGCCAGTCTGCTGTCATCACTCCGCTATTTTTGCTTCTTTTTTGCCCTCGGAGCAGGCTCCGGCGGCGGGGTCAGTCCATCATCGGGCTGATTCCAAAGACGGTAGGGATCATCGAGGCGGCGCATTTCGGAGAGGAGCAGGGCTTCCATTTCAGCAAGCTTGGTGGCGTATTCGGGGTTGCTGGCGAGGTTGGTCTTCAAGGGGTCTTTGCTGCCGTGTTCGTTGATGAGTTCATCAGGATTGGCTGCGAGATTGAAGAGCTGCGTCTCATGCACGGCTCCGTTCATGGCGTCGTATTTGATGAGCTTCCACTCGCCCTGCTGCACGCAGCGCATGCCGGGCTTGGTGCCTCCGCAGTAGACGCCGTACATCACATCGCGCATGGCCGCTTGTTTGCCTTCGAGCACGGGCTTGAAGCTGAGGCCTTCATTGCTCTCCGGCGCGGGGATGCCGGCGATGTCGCAAAGCGTTGCCACGATGTCGAGCAGGTAGATGTTTCCCGGCGCGCGGGAGCCGGGCTTGATGCCGGGACCTTTGACGATGAAGGGCACGCGCCAGGTGTGCTCGTACAGGTTTTGTTTTCCCTGCAAGCCATGGCGGCCAATGGCGATGCCGTGGTCGGCGGTGTAAACGATGTAGGTGTTGTCGAGCTCACCCATGGCCTTGAGCTTTTCCAGCACACGGCCGATCTGGATGTCGATGTTTTCATTGCAGGCGTACTCGCGGCCGATCTCGTTGCGGATGGTGGCTTCATCGCGGTTCTTCCACACGCCGCTCACTTCCACTTCATCGCGCACGTTGGCATCGCCGTTGTTGAACGGATGGGCGGGCAGGTAGTTGGCGGGAAGCGCGGGCTGCTTGGGGTTCAATGCCGGCAGCGTGTTGGGGTCTTCGTGGTTGGTGGCGCCGTATTTCGCCAGCAGCTCGGGCCGGCCGTCGCGGGTGTCATGCGGATGGGAGAAGCCGAAGTTGATGAGGAAGGGATCGGTGTCCTTCTTTGCCTCGCGCTCGTTCAGGTAGTCCATCACTCGGTCGCCATGCCAGGTGCTGCCGGTATCATCGGTGCCGCCGCGCTTGGTGGCGTCATGGCGCACGGTGAACTGCTTGTTGGCACCCTCATACGAGTTGCCCTGTTTGCAGGTGCGCATGGTTTTGTAACCGGCACGATTGAACACAGCGGCCAGCGTGTTCAGCTCCAGATTCGGCGGGCAGTGCTCCTTCGCACCGGGGCCGATGGGCAGATGCCACACGGTGCGCCCGCTCATGATCATGTGCCGTGACGGCGTGCACACCGCGCCGCTGAAGGAACCCATGTGCCGCGCGGAATCAAACACCATGCCCTCCGCCGCGAGCTTGTCGATGTTCGGCGACTGCAGCGGCGACTTCGGATTGTAGAACTTGAAATCGAAGGGTGACTGGTCATCCACAACGATGAAGAGGATGTTGGGGCGCTTCGCAGGAGCTGCAAAAGACGAAGCCAGAAGGCAGAATGACGAAAGGATGAGGACGAGGGCTTTCATGGTTGAGTATAAAGGGTGTCGTGCAGCTGGCGCAGATGTTTGATGAGGTCGGGCTGCTGGTCGGCGAAGTTGGTTTTCTCTCCGGGGTCGGTAGTGAGATTGCTGAGGAAGATGGGGAAACGTTCCTTGCCGGTGTCGCCCTTCGTGGTGTCGCGGGCGTTGATGATGAGCTTCCAGTCGCCTTCGCGCACGGCCCAGGAGTCGCCCATCTGCCAGTGCAGGGCGTCATGCGGGCCGGGGGCGTCGGCAGATTTCAGCACGGGCACGAGGCTATGTCCGTCGAGCTTCACGGCGGGCGTTTTCACCCCGCACAGTTCAGCCAGCGTGGGCATCCAGTCGGCTGCGTGGGCCATCTGACCGCGCACTTCATTCTGCGGCAGTTGGCCCGGCCAGGAAATCATCGCGGGCAGGCGGATGCCTCCCTCAAAGAGGCTGAACTTCGCGCCACGGTACGGCCCGGCGCTGCCGCCGCCGAAATGCGCGCGCTCCTCGGTGGAGTGGCCGTTGTCGCTTTGAAAGACGATGATCGTGCGCTCGCGCAGGCCGAGCTCATCGACCTTGGCGACGAGCTTGCCGATGCGCTCGTCCAGGCTGGCCACAAAGGCGGCGTAGAGACGGCGCGGCAGCGGCAGGTCCTTGAAGTGCTCCAGCCATTTGGCCTCACCTTGATAAGGGTAGTGAGGCATGTTGATGGCGAAGTAGATGAAGAAGGGATCGGTGCGGTGCTTCTCCATGAAGCCTGATGCTTCCTGCACCATCAGGTCGGGGAAATAGCGGCCGTCTTCAAAGACCTCCACACCGTTGCGATGCAGGTCGTGGATGTTGGGACCGCTCCAGTAGAAGAAATGCGAGTAGTTGTCGATGCAGCCGCCCATGTGGCCGAAGCTGTGATCAAAGCCCTGTGCGTTTGGCATCATCTCCTCGTTGTAGCCGAGATGCCATTTGCCGATGTGCGCCGTGGCGTAGCCAGCGCTCTTGAACATCTCCGCAAGCGTCACCTCCGAGGGTGGCAGGCCCGCCTTCTGCCCGTGCTGGGTGCCTGCATTTCCCGGCACGCCTGCGCGCACCGGGTAGCGGCCCGTCAGCAGGCAGGCACGCGATGGCGAGCACACCGGCGCACCGGCATAAAACTGCGTGAAGCGCAGGCCCTGCCGCGCCAGCGAATCCGCATGCGGTGTGTGCAGATCTTTGGAGCCATAGCAGCCGAGGTCCACGCTGCCCAGATCATCCGCCATGATGACGATCACATTCGGTGACACTGCAAAGGAGCAGGGCACGGCGAGGCACAAGGCCAGGAAAATGAGGAGGCGTTGCATGGGGGTCAGTTATCGGCCTTGGCCTTTTTCCCTGCGCCTTTCTTGGCCACGGCTTTGCGGGCACCGCGCTGGTCCATGGGCAGCAGCGGTCCGCCGCGTGCGTTCATCTCGGCATCGCACAGCGCGCGCATTTTCTGCAGGGCCTCGGCGTGAGCAGGATCACTGGCGAAATTTTTGAGTTCATCGCGGTCGGTTTCCAGATCATGCAGAAACTCATAAGCGGGCTTCTGATCAAAGTAGCGCGCATAGACGTAGCGCTGGCCGCGAATGCCCTCCCAGGTGAGCGTGGGGGCGAGATCAAGGTGCTCGCAGAAGAAGTGGTCGCGCCAGGGCTTGTCGCTGCCTTTGCCTTCGATGAGCGTTGAAAGGCTGCGGCCTTCGTAGGCGTCTGGGCGCTTCACTCCGGCCCAGTCAATGAAGGTGGCGGGCAGATCGACGTTGAGCACGAGATCATCCACCACGCGTCCGCGCTGTTCTTTGGGAAGGCGAGGATCGTAGATGATCATAGGCACGCGCAGCGATTCCTCATAGTGCGACCACTTGCCCTGAAAGCCGCGATCTCCGAGGTAGTAGCCGTTGTCGCCGGAATAGACGATGATGGTGTTGTCCGCGAGTCCCGCCTCTTTCAACGCGGCGATGACGCGCGCGATGGCTTTGTCGATGCCGCTGATCATGCGGTAGTAGGCGCGCAGGTTGATCTCGAATTTCTCCGGCGTGTCGTAGCCCCAGAACCAGCGCTCGCGATTGATGGAGTCTTTGAGGAACTGCGGATGCGCCTCGTAGATGGCGGGATCTCCCAGACGTGCGGGCGGGATGGAACGGTCCTCATACATGCCCTCGACCGACTGCGGCCAGGGGTAGAGCCCGATGCCGGGGCGGTGGTCATTGTCCTCGGCATGCGCGGCATTGAACCAGAGATTCAGCGCGAAGGGTTTGTCCTTTGGCTGGGATTTGATGAACTCGATGCCCTTGTCGCACACGAGGTCGGTCTCGTGGCGCTTGGTGCCGTCCGGCATGGCTTTGAAATAGGGATTGCGGCCGATGGCCTCGTAGATGTCATACTGCTGCTCCGGCTTGAAGCCCTGCGGCGAGATCATGTGCCATTTGCCAATGTGACCGGTGCGGTAGCCTGCCGCGCGCAGCAGCACGGGATACATGGTGGCCAGCGCCTCCGGCTTCACGGTGGGGATGGCATCGCGCTGCGCATGGGAGCGCGCCCACTGGCCTGTCAGCACCACGGCGCGGCTGACCCAGCACACCGGCGTGGTGACGTGGGCGTTGCTGAAACGAACGCCCTGTGCAGCGAGACTGTCCACCGTGGGTGTCTGCACGATGGGATGCCCCGCGCAGCTCTGCGTGTCATAGCGCTGATCGTCGGCAAAAAGAAAGAGGATGTTTGGCCTGACGGCTCCCTGTGCGGAGGACAGGAGCAGCGAAGCGCAAAGGATGGAACAGGCCAGGCTGGCCGGGACGAAATTCATGGTCAGTTCTGAACGCTGGTGGAGCGGGTTTGTGTCAGTGAGTTGAACTCAAGGTTCAGAGATCCATTTTTGCGCCTTCAGCCAGAACACCAGATCCGCGAACCACGGGTGCGGCGTGCCGATGAGGCCGGTGCCGTGATCGCCATGCTGGTAGAGATGGAGTTCGTGGGGAATGCCGTTTTGATGCAGCGCGGCGGCATAGAGCTGCGCATGCTCCACGGGCACCAGTTTGTCCTCGCTGGTGTGCCAGAGGAAGCAGGGCGGCAGGCCGGGGCGCACCTGCAGCTCGCTGGAGGTCTGGCGGACGAGTTCGTCGCTGGGCTTGTCCCCAATGAGCATCTTGCGCGAGGTCGCATGCGGCTTGGTGATCATGCTGATCACGGGATAGCAGAGGATGGCAAGATCCGGCCGCGGACTCACGCCGGGCGTGCGGCCGTCGATCTCGCCGTCTTCAGGGCGGTTGATCAAGGTGGAGACGAGATGTCCTCCGGCGGAGAATCCCATCACGCCGATGCGTGCGGAGTCGATCTTCCAGCGTTCAGCACCGGCGCGGATCTGCCGCATGGACTCCACCGCATCCTGCAGCTGCGCCGGATAGCGATAGCCCGCAGTGCCAAGCCGGTAGCGCAGCACGAAGGCTGTGATGCCCTGCTCATTGAGCCAGCGCGCAAAGGGTTCCGCCTGCCCCTCATAGATGCCCGAGTAGCTGCCGCCCGGAATGAGCAGCATCGCAGCGCCGCTGGCCTTCTCTGGTAAGTAAGGAGTGAGCGTCGGGATGTCCTTCGGTGCCGTGCCCAGAGCCCCCGGAGCTCCCGCCGGCCACAGCACGATGGGCTTCTCCGCGGCCGAGAGCGATGAATGGCTGAGGAGCAGCAGGAGCGGGAAAATCAGAGTCAAAGACTTCATGGCAGGTGGAGGCCTGAAGCAACGCGCTTCTCCCTGCGGATTTGTCCATGTTTCATTCCGCTGGCATTCCGGGCCATCGTGATGGAAGACACAGGATGTCAGAAACCGACCCCCATCCTTTTGCCGCCCTCGGAATTCCACCGGAGATGATCCGTGGTCTGGAGGAGCTGGGCATCGTCACGCCCACGGAGGTGCAGTCCAAGGTGATCCCCTTTCTGCTGAAAGACGGCAGCGATCTCATCGCGCAGGCGCAGACCGGCACCGGCAAGACGGCGGCCTTTGGCCTGCCGCTGCTGACGAAGATGAACCCCAAGCACCGGGACATTCAGGGGCTGGTGCTCGCACCGACACGCGAATTGGCAAAGCAGATCGGCAAGCAGCTCTTCCGCTTCACCAAGTACACGGACAAAATTTTCATCGAAGTCGTCAGCGGCGGCGACAACATCGACCGTCAGACAGACGCGCTGAAACGTCCCACGCACATCGTCGTCGCCACGCCGGGCCGATTGCTTGATTTGATCGAGCGCGATGCGCTGACGCTGGAATTCGTCCGCTATGTGGTGCTAGACGAGGCGGATGAAATGCTGAGCATGGGCTTCAAAAAGCAGCTCTCGGAAATCCTCAAGCTCGCGGCCATGCGGCGCAGCACCTGGCTCTTTTCAGCGACCTTTCCACCGGGCATCCAGGACCTCATCAAAGGCTGCATGTCCGCCAATGCGCACTCGATCCAGATTGATCAGGCGAATGTGGTCAATCGCGACATCGACCACCGCTTTGCCATCTGCAAAGGGGACGGAAAAACCGCCTACATCTTCGACTTCCTCCAGCGCCAAAAGGACCGCCGCGGCATCATCTTCTGCCGCACCAAGGCCGGTGCCATGGAGCTGTATCAGGAGCTCGCCGACCTCGGCCTGCCCGTGGATGTGCTGCAGGGTGATCTCATGCAAAAGGAGCGTGACAAAGTCATGCGCGCTTTCAAGAAGCAGCGCGTCCAGTTCGTCGTCGCCACGGATGTGGCCGCACGCGGCATCGATGTGGCAGACCTGTCCTTCGTCATCCATCACCAGCTTCCCGATCAGCTCGAATACTACACCCACCGCAGCGGCCGAACCGCCCGCGCCGGGAAGAAAGGCATGTCACTCGCGCTGATCAATGCCAAGGAAAAATGGCAGATCACGCAGCTGGAGGACAAGCTGAAGGTGAGGTTCAGTGAGTTTCGGCGGTAGAGGCTAGAGAGGAGCGCGGACACTCTTGTCCGCTTTTATTTTCGCGGCTTTGCCGCCACTGAATGAGGCGGAGAAGAGTCTCCGCGCTCCCTTCCGGCTCACTCCGGCAGCTCCCCATTGCACAGGCCCTGCGTGCCGGGATGAAACAGATTGTTCGAGAAATGCAGGCCCCTTGGCGCATTCGGGCCGCCGGGGATGATGACGGCGTATTTGTAGCGGGGTTTGCCGGAGCAGTAGATGAAGTTGCCGCTAATGATGACGTCGGTAAGGGGCGGATCATCGGGCTGCTGGCCGGTGTCAAATTTGATGGGGGAGCGTTCATCGCCCCAGATCCAGTGAGCATCGCCATGGCCAAAGTCGGAGATGATGTTGTTGCTGATGATGGAGCCACCATCGGTATTCTCCGGTTTGCCATCGGTGGCGGGATGCGCCGCAGCGCCGGGCATGAGACCGATGGCCCATAGCGAGTTGCGCACGAACTGATTGCCGGTGATGAGGACATTGCGCGAGCCGTGCATGGCCTTCATGCCGATGAAGGCATTCGTGATGAGGTTCTGTGAAACGATGACGTGATCCGCATGGATGTCCAAACCCTGCGCGGCGTTCTCAATGTGATTGCCGATCACCCGCGTAAGATCGCTCACCTCCGGCGCGGTGACGATGATGCCTGAGCCCTGCTGCCAGGCGTCGGTGTAGTTCGCATCCCACATCTGCTGATTGATGATGGCTCCTTTCTCGGCGTTCTTCTTCACGAAGTCGCCGAGCTTGTGCTTCGCCTTGATCTCCGGGGTGGGAACGAAGTTGTCTTCGATCACGCGGTTGCCTTCGATCAGCGTGCCGGTGCTGTAGCTCACGCTGATGCCGGTGCCGTCGGTGCAGTTGAAGGCGTAGCCCAGCTCCTTGTTGGCCGTGCGGTCGTCAATGCTCACGCGCATGTAGTTGCGCACGAGGCAGCGGCTGATGCGTGTGTCCTTGCTCTCGCGCACGCTGATGGCTCCGGCAGGGCTGCGGTTGTCGATGACACGTACGTTGTCGAGCACGAGGTCGCGGCACTTGATGGCCAGCACGCCTTCGTTGCGGGAATCCATCTTGCCCTCAGGCCGCGTGAGTGTCAGATCACGAATCTCTGCGCCGTTCGCATTCTCGATCTCGATAATCGGCTGATCCGCGCTCTGCTGAATGATGCGCCCGGGACCAAACAACCCGCTGCGCTCGCCACGGATGCGGATCTTCGCGGTGATCACGTAATCCCCCGCCGGCACAAAGAGCATGCGGTTCGGATTCGCATTCAGCGCCTCCTGAATGGAGGGATAGGCGGCGACGGAGAGGTCGGCGGCTGTGACCGTGAAGGTTGTTGCAGCGAAGACGAGGAGCAGGGCACGGATCATGAGTGCGGTGTGAACGCAAGCGTGGCGGCGTCTTTTCACCATCTTGTTCTTCCTCCTCTTACTCTTCCTCCCTTGGCTCGGATCTTTTCTGGGGGAGGAAGAGGAGGATAAAAGCAACTATTTCTTCGGCCCGATATCCAACCCTGCCAGCCACGGTGCCGTGATCTGCGGCGGCATGCCGCCGAAAGGCTGATACGCAGGGAGTTGCAGGACGCTCATGCAGTGCGCTTGAGATGCGATGAAGAAAAGCGTCTCGGCGCAGTCTTCCGTCTGGATCATGGCGCTGCGGTGTTCAGCCGTGGGCTTCACGGGGCGCTTTTCCACGAGGGGTGTGAGGGCTTCACCAGGGGCGTATTCGGAAAGCACGATGCCATGCGCGCTGAGCTGCATGCGTGCCGTGAAGAGCAGGCCATGCACGGCCCACTTGCTGGCGGTGTAGGGCACGCCGGCAAACGAGTCAAAGCCATGCCCAGCGGTGGAGGAGACGACGACGATCCTGCCGCCGCCACTTTCCGCCATGGGTTTGGAAACGGCCTGGATCATGTTCACCACGCCCATCACATTCACGTCCAGCACGCTGCGCCAGCTGGCTTCGCTGGCGAGTTTGCTGGAGTCCGCATGCGCCATGAAGCGGTCCGGCGTGTTGATGCCGGCGGTGTGGATCAAGGCGGCAATCGGGCCGTGCTGCAGCACCTGCGCGAGTGCGGCCGCCACGCTGGCGGAGTCAGCGACGTCACACACGATGGAGGTGATGCGCGGGGAGAGCGCCGCTGTGGCCTGCAGTGACTCCAGCGTTCTGCCAAAGATGAAAGTTTTCGCGCCAGCGTCCGCAAATCGCTTCGCTGCGCTCTGTCCCATGCCGCCGCCACCGCCGGTGACGATGACGATCTTGTCGTTCCATTGTTTGTCCATCCGCCGACCCTAGCGGCACTTCGCGAGGCGTCGAATGAAGCGTGCGTTTTGAGTGAAAATTTTTCCGTCGTGGGTGCGACGTGCCGTGAAAGGTTCTGATTGGAAACAGCGCTGCCACCGCCAAGATGAACGGCATGTTCCGCCCCCTCCCGACCTTCCTGCTCGCTCTGACATGTCTGACCGCCGTGGCGATGGCCGATGAACCGAAGTGGATCCCGCTCTTCAACGGCAAGGATCTCACGGGCTGGACGATCAAGATCGCCAAGCATCCGCTGGGTGAAAACTTCGCGAAGACGTTTCAGGTCGAGGACGGCATCCTCAAGGTGAGCTACGACGGCTACGACAAATTCGACCAGCAGTATGGGCACCTCTTCACCAACCTGGCCTACTCGCACTACATCCTGCGCATGGAGTACCGCTTCACCGGCAAGATGATGGCCGATGCGCCGAATTATGTGAACCTGAACAGCGGTGTGATGCTGCATGCGCAGCCGCCGCAGAGCATGCGCTTTGATCAAGGCTTCCCTTCCAGCCTGGAGATGCAGTTTCTGGCGGATGAGGGCAAAGGACCGCGCTCCACGGCGAATCTCTGCACGCCCGGCACGCATGTGGAGATGGGCGGAGAGCTGATCACCAAGCACATTGTCAAATCCAGTGCGCCGACTTTTCCTGCGGAGGAATGGGTGCGTGCCGAAGTCGAAGTGCGTGGCAACGACGAGATCATCCACCGCATCAACGGCGTCGAAGTCCTGCGCTACCAGCGCCCGCAACTCGACGCAGCCTGCAAGATCGCTCCGGCAATCGACATCGTGGAGGCCGGTGGCGATGTGATGCTCGGCTACGGCCACATCGCGCTGCAGGCCGAAGGGCAGCCGGTGTGGTTTCGGAAGATCGAGCTGATGTCGCTGGAGAAGAAGTGAAATGGTTGCCCGGAAGTACGATAGGCACTCCTGCCTGTCGATCAGCGTTACCGCTATCCCCCTCGTTCCCTTCCATCCTCAACCGACGCGTCAAAGATTCCCCCCTTTGGCGCTTCGATTACGGTGCAGCTTTCGTGAGCGCTGATCGACGGGCAAGAGTGCCCATCGTACTTCCACCATCACGCCGCATCAATCGCCAGCGTCACACGCCGTGCCGAGCGCGTGGCAGCGTCCTGGCCCCAGGGGAGATTGTCATACGCAGCACCGGCAAAGTGCACACGGCCCACGGGCTGGATGAGGTGCGGCCACACCTGCGCGAGCTTGCCGAGGGCGAAGGCATGCCGCTCGCAGCCGAGGGCCAGCGGCTCCTCCTTCCACCACTCATGCACGATGACCTGCTCAATGGTGTCCTTGTTCTTGCCGGGGTAAAATTTGCGGAAGGCCGCGAGCGCCTCCGCAGGGGCCAGTGCGGGCGGGCCGCTGCCCATGAGCACGCAACTGTCTCCTGCCACCTCATGCGCACATTCATAGACAAGGCCCATGGTGCTGTTGCCAGTTTCCAGATTGATGCTCGGTAGGTTGTCGCCCTCCCAGAAGCGGGTCTTCGCCTGCAGCAAGATGCGCGACTGCATGCCCATGGGCGTGTGTTCCAGCGCGAACTTCTTGGTCTCCGGCCAGCCCGGCGAGACCTTGATGCCGGCGATCACCATGGGTGAAACGCACATCACGGCGTATTCCGCCTTGAGTGTCTGCTCCTTCTTGTCCGGGCCTTCCGTGAAGGTGACTGTGACTCCATTCGCATCGTGCTCCAGCACGGTGACGAGGCAGTTCTTGCGCACGCGATCGCCGAGATGCTTGGCAAAGGTGTCCGGCAGGAGCTGGTTGCCGCCTTTGAGACGAAACACCTCGCGCTTGAACACGGGCAGCCCGCGCATCTGCACAATGGACTCCTGCCAGATGCGATAGAGCGCGGAGACATCGCTCGCTGTGGCAGGCTTCTCCTTGCTGGTGAGGCGTGAGCCGCCGCAGTAGCCGCGCGCGGTTTCAGACGCGCCCTGTTCCACGAGCCAGTCGCCAACCAGAACGTGGTCGAGCTCATCCAGGCCGATGCCGAAGGGCTGATACTCGTCTTTAAATTTCTCCGCCATGGGGCCGAAGTAGAGACGCGGGAAGTTCTTCCACCCGTGCTCCTGCAGGTAGGCCACTTCGCGCTCGTTGAAGCCGAACTCGCGCTGCGTCTTCGCATCCGCCAGCTCCTCCTCGGTGCGCCACTGGCCGCGCACATTCGCATACATCTTCCGCCGCCGTTCATAGGCGAGCACAGGCAGGTCAAACTTCCGCACCCACTCGCGATAGGTGTCGTAGCCGGGATTGGTGAACTGCTCGGCGCCGACATCCGCATACAGTCCGTCCGGCAGCGGATCGTAGATCGTCTTCACATGCCCGCCGGTGCGGCGTGAGGCTTCAAGAACAGTCACGTCATGCCCCCGCTCCATCAGATCAAACGCACAGCTCAAACCGCCGATGCCACCGCCGATGACGATGACCTTTTTCTTCACGGGCGCCGCCTGTGCCACGGCACCCGCGAGCAAAGCCCCCGTGGTGGTTTGCAGCATTCGCCGGCGTGTCAGGGGAGTGGGGTTTGTGCGCATTCAGGGAATACGCCACGAATGCGCGCATCTCTCCCTCACTGCGCCGCCTTGTTCGCTTCCATGAACTTCAAAATCGCGTCCCGCGCCGGATCGCCCTCATTGGCGATGTTGTTGCCCACGCTGCCGTGATTGCGGTCTGCAATGACCTGCAAGGTCACGCGCTTGTTTCCCGCACCCTTCATCAAGGCCACGAGATAGACGTTCTCCTCGGCACGCGCAGGCATGTCTTTGTCGGCACACAGCACGAGCATGGGCGGAAGGTTCTTCACGTCTGCATAGCGCACGGGCGCGGCCTCATCGGCGGTGACGCTGAATTTCGAAATGCCGCGCTCCTGCCGCACGGTGTAGTGCGTCATCACCTGACCGCTCACAGGAATGATTCCGGCAAGGTTCTGCGGTTTCAAACCAAACGCAGAGAGGTAATGCGCGTCCATGCCGATCATGAGCGCTAGATAACCACCCGCCGAGTGCCCGCTGACAAACACACGCTTCGTGTCGCCGCCATGCTGCGCGATGTTTTGCAGCGTCCAGGCCACCGCCGCCGTGGCATCCTCGATGTAGGCCGGATATTTCGCCTGCGGGCTGAGCCGGTAGTTTGGCACCACCACCGCCACGCCCGCCTGCGCGAGCCCCTGCGCCACTTTCTTGGTGCTGTCGGCATCCTTGTTCCCGCCGGTGAGACCACCGCCATGAAACCACACCAGCGTGGCAAAGCCTTTGCCTTCCTTGGGCAGGTAAACGTCCAGCAGGCAGCGCTGCTTTTCATAGCTGCTGAGAGAGTCGCCGGTTTTATACGGGATGTGAGTCAGGACCGAGTCATCCGCCGCATGGGTCACATGGACGAAGGTAACTAAGAGCAAGGCATGGCGGAGCAGGGAGGTCATGGAAGGGGCAGATTACTTGGTCTGAAGCTTCGCCGCCAGCACGGCCTCGGCTTCGATGCATTTCCCGTCAAACAGCAGCGTGGCGGCGCGGTCCAGCTCCCTGGCGAGTTCCGCATCTCCCGCGCTGCGTTTGCGGAGCTGGTAGAGCATCACGGGCAGCCGCAGATCGGCCACGCGGAACTTCAGCGCGGTCTTGCGCTGCTGCAGCATCTCCAGGTAGCGGTAGCCATGGTTGCGTGTGGGCTCGATGACGGTGCCTTCGCCGTAGTCGTTCCATGTGGCGATCTGGATCAGCGTGGCGCTGCTCTGCATGGCCATGTCGAGCGATTCGGTAAAGGTCTGCCCGGAGCGCGGCGCGATGCTGCCGTAGCTGTCATGCACGCCAGCCTGTTTGTAGATGTCTTCAAAGCCGGGGAAAACGCTGGCGATCACCGCTTCACCCGCCTTGCCACGTGCATAGAGGGCATCGAGTTCCTGGTGCCATTGCTCCGGCGGGATCGTCTTGCCTCCGCTCACCGGCGGCCAGCCGTAGCAGCCGTCCATGCCGTGGTCTTTGGCGAGATGCGGCAGGCCGAAGAACATGGGCCTGGAGGGCAGCGCCGCACGAAGCTGGTCCCACTGCGCGCGTTTGAAATGCTGCGGCCCGAAGACGAGCAGTACCGGCCGGTCGTTCTGCTTCACGTAGGATTCATCGCTGAACCAATGCTGCTCGGCCCATTGCAGATCCAGCAGGCCCTGCTTCACATCTTCGCCGGCTTTCAGCTTCATCTGCCCAATGGCCTGGTCCTCATAGCAGAGGGCAAAGCGCAGGCCCGCCTTCTTCAGCCAGGGGATGAGCTTGCGCGTGTTCGCGTGGATCACGGCGTAGTCGTTGGCCGCGCTTGTGCCATACCAGTCGATGATCACGCCATCGAGACCCGCAAGCTTCATCAGCAGCACCTGGCACTCCAGCGCGTGGTCATCGCCCGAGTCATACAGGCCGATGAGCGGGTAGTCGTGCGATGCGGCGTCCCGCTGACCATCCTGCTTCAACTGATCGGGGTTGAAGTGGTTCATCGTCCAGTGCCAGCCCCATTGACCGCTCACTTCCTTGGTGCCATACCAGGGCATGTAATGCGCGAGCATGAGCTTCTCCGGCTCCGCAGCCTGACTCATGATCGCGACGAAGCAGAATAGGAAATAGCGAAGGGAGGTCATGGGCTTGGCTGGCTGGGCTTCAAGGCTTCGTCTGCGCGTGCATGGCTTTCAAACGGAAGCACACATGCGCGGTGGAATATCTGCTCATCGCGCATCACCCAGCGTGGCCGCGAGGCTGCGTGCCTGCGCCTCCCACGTTTCCGGCGGGCTGATGCCAAAGGCGGTGACCATGCGCCACGTGCCGGTGAATCCTGCCGGCACGGTGGCGCTGTTGAAGCACTTGAGGTAAAACTTCCGGTAGGTGCCGGGCACGTTCCAGATCGTGGCGATGTGCTCCCCCAGCTCCGGTGCCTGCAGCAGGCGGCTCACGGCATACTGCCCGCTCTGCGGCTCATACACGGCCATCCAGTCCACGCGCTCATTGAGGTAGAATTTCTTCGCCACTTCCGCGTCATCGCGCAGCGTGCCGGAGATGGCATTGTCTGGTAGGGCATCGCTGCCTGCGAGGAAGGCGTTCACCGTGGGCCGCCACGCATGCATGAAGTGGTACACCAGCTTCAGCGGCACGGCCTCGGCGGTGTGCACGGTGGTGGTTTCGTACAAACGGTGCTCTTTGAGCTCGGTGACGTTGGTCAGCTCAAAAGTGCGGATGCGTGATTTGCGCTCCAGCCGAAAGCTGCCGCTCTTGAGTTCTGCCGTGGGTGCTTCGACTCGTTTGTCATCGAGGAAAAAGTCGAGCGACTGCAGTTTCTCGGGTTCGTTTTCCAGATGCGCGGTGCCGATGAAGCCCACATCGGGAAACGAGAACACGGTGCCGTAGGCGCTGCTCTCCGTCGTCATGGCCTTGCCACGAAAATCAATGCGCCCCGGCGTCCACTGCGTGGCCTGGCGCAGCAGCAGCGTCACATCGCCGCAGGTGACGGTGATGCGCGGCAGATCAGGGCCGAGGTTGGGCTTGAAGGGTTCTTTGGCAGAGACAAAGCCCGCGAGCGCGAGGCCCAGCACCGGCGAGAGAATGCGTGGTGAAACTATCATGCGCGAGGACTACGCCGCAGCCGTGCGCCCTTTCATTTCAAACCTGCGCATGCGTCGTTATTTCCTAAAGGCCTTCAGGAAATTGAAGATCAGCCAGATCTGCGCGAAGCCCACGGCGATGAGCAGGATGCCGAGCTCGATGGCGTTGTCCTCCTGCGGCACCGCGAGCCGCAGAATGTACGCCAGAAAAATCGCTGCGAGGACGGAAAGCACCGCTCCAAACGACCCGCTGGCGGCGGGCTGCTCGGAAGCAGGGATGTGCGTTGGGAGTCCGTCTTTGCTGAGCTCGTCGGGATCATCACTCATGGCAGTACGCGGTGGCTGGTTGGGCCCATAAGGCGATGGCGGGATGTGATGCCGCACCGAGCTTCGCCTATGAACTCTTCGCATAAACGTTCACATGCGCCTGAAATTTCCGATTCATGGAAAGATGGGCGGACGGGCGGTGCAGCTCCATTCAATGAAGCGACGCCATGCCGGCCTCACTTTGCCGGCTTCCACTCGCGCTCCAGCCTGACAGCCTCGATGATTTGTTCGCGCGTCAGGGAGGCCTCCAGCGTGGCCTGATGGAGCTCGGCGATGTCATGACCTTGCTTGGACGCCAGACGGCACCACTTCAGGGCTTCCACCAGGTGCTTTTCCACGCCCTCGCCTTTTTCGTACATCAGGCACAGAGCAAACTGCCCGTCGGCATTGCCGCGATCTGCCGCAGCGCGAAACCACTTCATAGCCTGCGCCTCATCTTTGGTCACGCCTTTGCCGCCGAGCAGGCAGCCACCCAGCCCGACCTGGGCCAGGGGAAAATTTTGCTCCGCCGCTTTGCGGAACCATTCGGCGGCATCAACGACATTTTGCGCCACGCCCGTGCCCTCAAAGTATGACACTGCCAGCTTTGTCTGGGCGATGGCTTCGCCCTGGTCTGCCGCCTTGCGGTACCAGGCCACGGCCTCGGCAGGGTCCTTCTCCACTCCAGAGCCAAGCATGTAGCACTCGCCCAGCTCAAACTGCGCCGGGGCGTACTCTTGCGCCGCCGATCTCCTGAGCAGGTCGATCCCTTGTTTCACATCCAGGGGGACTCCCGCGCCCACGAGGCAGGCCAGACCCAGATGCATCTGGGCTTCAGGATCGTCCTTCTCCGCCGCTTTGCGAAACCACTTCGCCGCTTCGCGGAGATCCTGCGGCAGCCGCGTGCCCTCGGCGTAGGTGGTGCCGAGGAGTTTCTGCGCATTGAGATCGCCCTGATCGGCGGCTTTGCGAAACCACTTCACCGCCTCAGCCGCGTTTTGCTCCACGCCTTCGCCGTCAAAGTAGGCCGTCCCCAGCTCCAGCTGCGAATCGGCATCGCCGCGCTCCGCCGCCTGGCGATACCACTTCAAGCCCTCGGCCATGTCCTTCGTCACGCCGGAGCCCAGGCTGTAGCAGACGCCGAGCTGCTTCATGGCGGCCACATGATTCTGCGCCGCCGCCAGGCGCAGCCACTTCACCGCCTCCGCCGCATCCTGCGGCACCCCGGAGCCCAGCAGGTAGCACATGCCCAGCCGCCGCTGCGCGTCCACATGGCCCTTGGTGATCGCCTTGCGAAACCACTCCACCGCCGCAGCCTCGTCTTTGGGAACGCCGTCCCCCCTGGGCGCAGCGCAGCCCCATGGCATGCTGCGCCTCGGTGTTCCCCTGCTCTGCCGCCGCACGCGTCTCCTCCAGGCTTTTGGCAAGGAGTGGCACAGCCGTGCAAAACAAGCCTGCAAGCATTACAACCAAAGGGGTTTTCATGATCCGAATGAACAAAGACACGTCTCTGGAACAGAATAAATCCGTGGGGCCTTTTTAGAGGATTCACGTCCATGAGTCACTCCTTTTTTGCAGTGAAGTATGTCCCTCTGGCCGTGACAGCGGCGGCCTGGGTGCGCCATTCAGCACCGCCCCGCCTGGAGATTTATCTTTTCGCATCAATCTTCGTTGACTTCCCAAAAACGGACCCAAGTCTGTTTCCATTCCTGGGGATGGCTGCCGTGCAGAACGCGGCCTTCAGCAGAGATGACAGCGAAGGCGGCAGTGAAGAACTCTGG
>CAILZI010000163.1 GCA_903838675.1 uncultured Verrucomicrobiota bacterium | reverse complement strand
TGCGGCCCATGAGATCGAACACTTCAGTAAAACCTTCGCCACGATCACGCGCGGCGATGAACGCATCAGAAAGCGCAAAGATCTGATCTTCCACCGACAGGGAGCGCAGTTGCGAGGCGCTGATGCCGAGCTTCTGCAAGGCGCCGGCCACCTTGTCGCTTTCCTCCGCCTGGGCGAGAGCGAGCGTGAGCTTGCCCACGCCCTTGACCAGTGCTTCCAGATCGGTGCCGGACATTTTGGCCACACCGCCGAGGCGCTGCAAACTCTCCACGCTGGTGTCGAGCTGTATGGAGAGATCGTTGAGGCGGTCGAACCCGTCGATGACGGACTTGATGCCCGCGAGCGAGCCAACAGCCGCCGTAAGCTGGCCAAAGCCGCCCACCACATCCACGCTCATCGCCCTGCCCAGCGTGCCACGCGCACGCGTTGCGAACCCTGACAGGATGCCCTGAGCCTTTGCGGCTCCCGCCTGCAGGTCGCTGTTATCCCAGCCTAGTTCGACTTTAGGTGCTGCCATCGCAGGCAGCACGGGATGTCAATGTGATGCAATTTCCTTGGCATCCTGCATGGGAAATGGCATTCTACGAATGTTATGCCACAAGTAGAACCTAGCCCTATCGACGCAGCCAGCGAGATTGTGCAATCTGCGGAAGATACTTCGAGACGCAGGTTTTGGTTGATTGCATCCAAGATCGAAGCAGACCCGGGACTGCTCGAACTAGGCCTGGCGAATATTGAGCGATGGTTGGCACGTGGACATTCAAGTGTCACGCGCTTGAATGGGTGGCGTCGAATGATTCGAGGCGCACAAGCGGCCCCCAAGGAGCTCAATGCACTGCTTTGCCTCCTTCGTGATGATTCTGCTGAAGCTCTGCAATGGAAGGCTTTCCATCCATTCCCAGGAGTGCTGTCCGAGGATGAACTGGAGATGATTGCATGGACATCAAGTCATTGACCAATATCATCCGTTTGGTTCGTGAGAAGGAGCCATTCCGCAGAATAATTATTTTCGGCTCTACTTCACTGCTGGCCTCTGTTCCTGATGAAGTGGCAGCAGCACTTGGAATTGAGATGACTCTCGACACGGATTTGTTTCTTGATCCAGACGACGCTGAGATTCGGATGTCTTTGGATAAACTTTTCGGCGAAGATCACACCTATCACCGCGAGACTGGCTACTACGCTGATTTTGTGGATCTGCGGTTGAGTGAAAACTTTCCAACGGGTTGGATGGAGAGGCTGGTGCCTTTTTCAAAATTCAAGAATGTCTTCGCTCTTGCACCTGTCGACGCGGCGGTGACAAAACTGATGGCCACCGCACATTCCCGGCTCTTGAAGCGGCTCGGTAGGAGCTCGACAGATCGGGGATCAAAAGACATCTCTGCAATTGTGGCAATCATTAAATCGGGATATGCCACCACCGACGCTATCCAGAAGTTGCTTGATACTGTGGACTTGGAGGCTTCGATGGTTGTCGAGGCAGCCGCAGTCATGACACAAATTGAGCATCAGTTGGGTGGGGCATGATTCCGCCACTTGGTGCGTCTGACCCGCTCCCACCAGCGCCCCGTCTCCGACAGCCTGTGGTCCGGCCACATCATCGCCTCGCCTTCCATCAGGCGAAACGCATGGACATAGGCACGGCCGCGCGAGAGCGGCAGATGCCATCGGATGTAGTCTTCGGTCCAGCCCGTGCCGTGCGCAATCACCGCGATGTATTGCGCCTC
>CAILZI010000162.1 GCA_903838675.1 uncultured Verrucomicrobiota bacterium | reverse complement strand
TCTGACCGTCTTTGCAGTCGGCCTTCGCTTTGGCGTTGCACTTCGCACATGCCTTCTTAGCTGGAACAGGATGCATGAAGCATCACGGACGCAGCGACAGAACAGTGGCAAGACGGATCATGAAATGATCACCCGTAAGTTTTACAACCAGCCGCACTAGGCGGCCGACTGCTTACTTGCCGGTGTGCACTGGTGGCGGCGGAGGAGGAGCAGGCTGCTGGCAGGCGGAGAGGACGGCGGAAGCCGCGATGAGGGTGAGGATAGCGATTTTCATGTGTGTGTGGGTGTTAACCTGTTTGTTAAGCTTCCCATCCACCAGACTCCTGGCAGCGGGATTTTTCGAGATTAACGACAACTTCTGTTTTTGCAAACAGCCAAATGCATTCTCTGCGAAAACTCGCAGGGGAGGCATAAGAAAGGGGATACTTGGGACTACCATAATGTCAGGTTATGGTTGGATCAGGATCAGCCATACGGTCCGCTCTCCCCCAACCCGTAGGCTGTACCCCAAACTTCGCCGTCGTCTTCGGTGAACAGGATGCGCAGCGGACGGCAGCAGATTTCACAGTCGTAGTCCACATCACACGGTACTTCATTATAAGAGGGCGCAGGAACCTCAAATTCCTGAAAACAGCTCGGGCAGGTGACGGGTGTGGTTTGCATCAATTGAAACGAAACGCACCATTGAGTGCCTGTGTATTTAGCTTTCTCGTCGTTTGCAGAGAGAAAAACGGATCCGGCGGCACAAATGCCCAGCCAGGTGAAAAGAGCGTGCGCTTATTTTAACCCGGCCAAATAAGAGATGATGTCTGCTGCTTCCTGCTCTGTCATGCTTTGTAAAAGGCCTTCGGGCATCAGTGACACTGGCAGCGGTTGCTGGCTTTGAATTTGATCACGCGCAATCATCCGTGCCTGACCACTGGGGAGTTTGAGGGTGATGTCAGCATCTGCGGAATGGATGAGGAAACCGCTTTGCAAACTGCCATCTTTTAAAGTGACGATCCATGCCTCGTAGCCCTTGGCTACGGCCTTCGAAGGCTGGTGCAGGCTTTCGAGGAGTTGTTCACGTGTCAGACGCACCCCCACCTTGCTCAAATCCGGGCCGAAATCGCGGCCAATGCCGTTGATGATGTGGCAGGCAAAGCAGGCGGCCAGTTTGCCGGTCGTGCTGACGAGTGCCGCGCCGCGTTTCGCATCGCCACGGACACCAAGGAGTTTTTTCGCGTCGAAATTCATGCCGAGGGTCTTCACCCGCTGGTCTGGCGGCAGAAAGCGCTCGAAATAGCAGGCGATGGCAGGATCGGGACTTTTGGCAAAGGCAGGATCAAACTTGGTTTCGTTGCGTGCGATCAAGTTTGCCAAGAGGAGGGCCTCGCTGGGGCTTGTCGGCGGATTGTGAGAGGGCGAAGTGGGGTCTCCCCGGGCAATCCAGTCCCATAGAAGCTGAAAACCATGCGGATCGACTTCACGGGCACCGATCATTGGCATGTGGCCGTTGCCGCTTCGTGCTATGCGCGCGAGCAGCACGCTGTTTTCGGGCTTTCCTGGTGAAATGACGAGGCCGTCTGTCAGCGCAAAATCACCGCGTGAGGGCTTTTCGGAATTCATCATCGTCTCAGCCGTGGGCAGATCCGCGTTAAGCATCAGCGGCACGCTGCCTCCACCGTGGCGGCGGTGGCAATGGGCGCAGTTCGCGTGCAGCCAGGAGCGTGTGCGGGTTTCGAGCGCGGCCTTGGCATCGTGACTAGACACCAGGTGGTTCTTCAGCCGTTCAAGAAAGAAGCGGTCGTACAAACCAGGCGCTTCGGCTGGTTTGTTGCCGCCGATACTGACGAGTTGGTCCGGTTGAAATCCCAGGGCGAATCCGCTCCAGTTGTTGTGGCAGCGAGCGCATTCGGCGCGGCCGTGGATGCGCCAGGGCTGCTTTTGCACGGTGAACTCGGCGCCATCTGCGGCGACGAGTTCGGCATCAGTTCCCTGGTCATTCCAGCGGTAGGAATAGCCGTTCCAAGAGTCGCCGTCGAAGTGGAGGACCTGGGTTTCGATGGGTTGTTTTGTCGCGGGCCAAGTGATGGTGCGGGCGAGTGCTGAATCGGTGGGCCAGACGACGATGTTTTTGTCCACCTTGATCGATTTCCCTTCAGGCAGAGCCACAAACCGCGTTGCCGTGGCACCGTCCTGCCACATCGGTTCGGCGATCTCGAAGGGCAGCACGCCTGCGGCGGGTGTTTGCGCGGCGGTGTCTTTGAAGAGGCCGGTTTCGCTTAGTTTACGCGGGAATTGGCTTGGTTTGCCGACGGAAGGGTTGGGAGCCAGGCGGTAGATGTGTGTTTCATTTTCCCAGTTCATCCAGTAGATCTCGCCGTCATCGCTTTGGCCAAAGGTCACGATTTTATGCGGTGTGTCGGCGAGCTCCTCTCGGCGGGTGACTTGTTTGCCGTCATGCCACAGCGCCCAGATTTTGCCGGTTTCGTAGTCGCCGTAGATGTAGGCATCACGCAGTTCAGGCAGGCGATTGCCGCGATAGACATATCCGCCGGTAATGCTCGCAGCCTCGGTGTGTGGATGCGCAGCCACAGGCGGGATGATGGGTTCGGGGCGCTGGGTTTCGGGTTTGATCGGCTGGCTCGCTTCATACGCGCTCCAGCCATGATTGCCGCCGCGCTGCACGAGATGGATCATTTCCCACAGTTCCCAGCCGACATCGCCGCACCACAGGCGGCCCTGCGCATCGAAGCTGATCTTCCAAGGATTTCGAAAGCCGAAGGCCCAGATTTCCGGCCTGGCCTTGGGTGTTTTCAAAAACGGATTGTCGGGTGGAATGGCGTACGCCTTGCCGTTTTCTTCATGATCCACATCGATGCGCAGGATGGAGGACAGCAGGTCGCGGATGTCCTGCCCGGTGTTCAGCGGGTCTGGCGGGGAGGGGACCTCGGAGTCACCGGTGGAGATGTAGAGCATGCCATCAGGGCCGAACTGCAGGGAGGCGCCATTGTGGCCGCCGCTGCGCCAGGTGAGCAGCACGGTTTCCGATTTGGGATCAAGCACCGGCGGGTCCTGCTGCGTGAGTTTGAAGCGCGAGAGCTTCGTGCCATCCGCCACATTCTCGCCATAGGCATAGCAGAGGAAGACGAGGCCATTCGCTTTCCATTTCGGATGAAAGGCGATGCCGTAGGCGCTTTGCATCTGTGGGTGCGCTGCTTTCAGGTCGATGACGAGCGTGTTCTTTGCTGTGTCGGGATCATCCGAAAAGCTCCACACTTTGCCCTGTCGCTCCACGGCGACAAAGCGGTGGGCGCCGGGGATGGCGATCATCTCCAGCCCATTCGACATGGAGACCTGAGGGAAGACTTTCTCTGCGAGGAATGGCTTGGGTGCCTCCGGCGAGCCGTGAATGCGAGAGGTCGTCCACTGGGCATGCGCGGACGTGAGGGCGAGGAGGCATGCAAAAGCTCGAAGCATGCCCGCATCATGGAATGAACGGACTGGATTCGCCAAGCATGAAATGCACAAGGTTGTGATTGTGTGGCACCATGCGCACCGGGTATTCTGGTGGCATGAAGATCATGCAAAACTTTGCCGCCCTGATTTGGCTGACTGTTGCGACGGGAAGGCTTCATGCGGCCGACCGTCCCGCAGAAAGGGTGGAAGTGGGGAATCCGGCCACCACGCGAAGCGGCACCACGCTTCGGGAAAAGCGTGAAGTGCGGGTGGATGCAGGCAGCACCAAACAGGAAACCGGAGCCAACGTCATCACGGTGACCACGCGCTTTGTGCAGCGGGTGAATCTGGTGCGCCGTCTTTTGAACGCTGATTCCGAAGAGCTCCAGGTCCGGGAATATTTGAAGGAATCCGTGAATTTCACCGGCCAGGCTCCTGCTCCCAATGAAACCGTGGCCTTGCTCGGCAGGACGCTGCGTGCCCGGAAGAAGGGCGGCCATTGGGACTACAATCTGCATCAAGGCCGGTCGACACCCGAGGAGGTGCAATCTTTGGCTGACCTCGCCTTTGCCGCTGATCTCCTCGAAATCCTGCCGCTCAGCATCGGCTCAGGAATGCACAAACCGGGGGAGAACTGGAAAATCGAGATGCCGTCTTCCGGAGGAAAGGACCACGGCCAGATCATCCCCGACAGCCTCGAAACCACCTTCGTCTCATTGGAGGTCAAGCCCGATGGGCCATATGCCACCTTCGCCATTGAGGGTAAATTTCACATGGAGCGCCCCATGAGCCTCAATGCTCGTATGACGGTCACTTTCGCCGCCACCGTCGTTCGTCGGCTGTCGGACATGCTCGATGTGGAGACCAAGGCCTCGGGCCAGTTTCTCGCCTCGGCACAGGCTGCGGGACCGAAACGCGAAAAGATCCTGCTCAATTACGATTACCCCTTCACCTTGGTCCGCACCCTGGCGGTCGAGCGCAAATAAGCCGTTCTCTGCAAAAAATCGTCTTTCACAGTCGACTTTCCCCAATCTTTCTCCTTCTTCCCCGCCTCAACTCAACCTCATACACGACATGCCACGCCCAGTCACACTCTTCACCGGCCAGTGGGCCGATCTTTCCGTTGATACCATGATCCAGAAGGCCAAGGCCTTCGGCTATGACGGTGTCGAACTTGCCTGCTGGGGCGACCACTTCGAAGTGGACAAAGCCGACCAGGCCTACTGCGATGCCAAGCGCGCCAAGCTGAAGGCTGCCGGCATGCAGTGCCACGCCATCTCCACCCATCTCGTCGGCCAGGCCGTGTGCGACAACATCGACCCACGCCACGCCCAGATTCTCCCCGGCCACATCTATGGCGACGGCAATCCGGAAGGCGTCCGCCAGCGCGCTGCTGAAGAACTCATCAAGACCGCGCATGCGGCCAAGCGTTTCGGCGTCAATGTCGTCAACGGCTTCACCGGCAGCAGCATCTGGCACCTCGTCTATTCCTTCCCGCCAAACCTCCCCGGCCAGATCGACGCCGGCTACAAGGACTTCGCCAAGCGCTTCACCCCGATCTTTGACGAGTATCAGAAGCTCGGCATCCGCTACGCCCTCGAAGTGCATCCCACTGAGATCGCCTTTGACATCGCCAGCGCCGAGCGTGCGCTGCAGGCTGTTGATTACCATCCCGCCTTCGGCTTCAACTACGACCCCAGCCACTTCGGCTACCAGGGCGTCGATTATGTGAAGTTCCTCTACAAGTTCAGCGACCGCATTTTCCACGTCCACATGAAGGACGTGGCCTGGGGAATCGGTGACGGCACCGCCGGCGTCTTCGGTGGCCACGTCGATTTCCACAAGCCGAGCCGCTACTGGGACTTCAAGTCCGTCGGCCGTGGCAACATCAACTTCGAGCGCATCATCCGCGCCCTCAACGACATCGAGTACGGTGGTCCGCTGAGCGTGGAGTGGGAAGATGGTGCGATGGACCGCGAGTTCGGCGCCGCCGAATCCGCTGCCTTCGTGAAGAAAATCGACTTCCCGCCGAGCAAGATCATCTTCGACGCGCAGTTCGCTGAGAACAGCAAGTGAGGCGCTGAGCGATATCCATTCAAAGTCATCTGTCACGGCCCGGGATCACCTCCCGGGATCACCTCCCGGGCCGTTTCATTTTCACTCCACGGCCTTTCGCAGTTCCATCACCGCGCTGATAATATTTTCCTCCGTCTTGTCGCTCCAGCGTGTGGGATGCGAGCCGTAGATCATGGCGCCGCCGCCTTCGTAGCCGCCTTCCTGCCAGATACGGAGGCTGGGTATGTAGGCCATGACGTCGTTGGTGTATCCGCTCACCCACACGATAGGGGCTTTGAGGTCCTGCTTGAGGCGGAGTGAATAGTCCACGACGACCTCTCCTCCTAGGGTCACCCAGGTGAGATCGCTGCCGAGGCGAAGCACCTGCACGGGATAGGGATAAGTGGTGGGTAGCTGGCCCTCATCGGCGATGCGCTGCAAGATGCGTGTGCCGTGCGCGACGAGATATTTGTTGGTGGATTTCTGCTCTTCGAGAAGCTGCTCCCGAGTTGGCAGGGTGTCATAGGCCAGAGGGATCTCGCGGTAAGCGGCGCGGATGGGGCCTTTGAGGCGCTGCATGTGAGTTTCCAGCGCGGCCTGCACGGAGGTGGCGAGCGATTTGCCGTGAGTCTGCGCGAGTTCTGTTTTATTTCGCGGGTAGGGGTTCTGATCGCCGCTGCAGCCATTGGCAAACATTGCCACGGCATCGGGGTGAGCCTTCTCAATCTCCTGCTGGGCATAGCCCGCATAGTCGCCGCTGAATTTCTGGTGGCCGAGCGTGGTGCAGTGGCAGGAGTAGCCAAAGATGATCGCGATGTCCTTGCCCTCAGCGTTGCTGGCTTTGAGAACGGGGACGGTTTGATCGACGGGGCCTTGCGGATTCGGGAAATTGCTCCAGCCGCCTTTGCCATCCGGGGTGCGGCGGTTCATCGAGACACCGCAGCGGGCGGTGCTGTAATCCAGATGCGCTGGTGCCGACTTCTGCAGGGCTTCGCCGACCAGGCGCACCAGCGTGTCTTCCAACCATGAGGTGTATTCAGTCGCTTCTTTCTCACGCATTGCCAGATCATCTGCTCCATGAATTTTGCTCGTGCGCAGTTCCGGTCCGCTGTGCGTGTGGGAGGCGTTGATGGCGAGGTTCGAGGGTTCGATGCCGTATTCTTTTTTTACACGTTCAGCGACTTCGAGGCGAAGATTCCGCGGCACGCCGATCAAATCCATTGTGATCAGAGCGAAGCGTCCGCCCGCTTGATCTGTGAGTACGAATGCTTTTGCATAGAGATCGAGTTCCACGCCTTCGGAGGGCTTGGTGCGAGCTGCGTAACCTGCCATCCACATTGGTTTTTCGGGAGTGATCTTGGCGGAGGCTGAGCCAGCCTTCCAGGCGGGCTGTTCAGGTGCGGGAACGGCGGCGATGACGAACACGGCGAGGAGGATGGGCAGCCAGAGCTTCATGAAGGAAGGGTAAGCATTGCTGGCCATGTTTCTTTCCTTGCCTCCGCAGTTTAAAACCGGAAGAATTCACACATGAAATTCAGTGTGCGGCTTCCGATGTACCTCTGCGCAGTGACGTTCCTGGGATGTTTCATTGTTCCGGCCATCTTCGGTGGCATTGTTCGGAGCGGACCTCTTCCTACACGAGAACAAGCCATCGGCGATCTCACCCAGGAAACACCGCTCGAACGTGCGGCTTTTGAGGAGGATGCGGCTTTTTTCAAGCCAATTCGAAAACCTGATTCTGGAGACTGGCTGGCCGAGCAAGATGAAGTGGGCCAGATTGTGGAAGAGTATCGCCTAGCGTTATCGGCTTTGAAGCCGTCACCGGAGCAGAAGGCGCTCTACATCCTGCCGCTCGGCCAGTTTCGATCCGGAGTCGCGCCGTCGCTCGCCAAGCTGCGTGAATTCAGCGCGGCCTTCTTTGGCATGGACACACGGCTCCTGGGGGCGGTTCCATTGGAAAAGGTGCCCGCCAAGCGGCGAATCTTTGGGACATCGCGCAAGCTGCAACTCTGCACCACGGACATTCTGCAATGGCTGCCCGGCAAAAAATCACGCGACGCCTACTCGATCATCGCGGTGACAATGGAGGATCTCTATCCTGACGAGGCGTGGAACTTTGTGTATGGCGAGGCGACGCTGCACGGCGGTGCGGGTGTCTTCAGTTTCGCGCGCTACGATCCGGCGTTTTACGGTGAAAAGAGCAATGACCAGACGAGTGCACTCATCCTGCTCCGAAGCTGCAAGGTGCTTGCCCATGAAACCGGACACATGTTCGGCCTGATGCACTGCGTATTCTTCGAGTGTCTCATGAACGGCTCAAATCATTTGAAGGAGTCTGACTCGCAGCCAATTCACCTGTGCCCCGTGTGCCTGCGCAAGCTTCAGCTTGGCGCGGGGTTTGATCTGTTGAAGCGTGAAGAGGCGCTGCTCAAATTTTATGAAGCGAACGGCATCAAGGAGGAGGCTGCCTGGTCCCGGCGCAGGATCGAAAAAATGCGCGCGGCAAAGTGATGCTCCTGGGGCGGCACTGTTGATCTCGTGATGACTTACCAAAGCCGCCAGGCTGACAATTCTTTATCGCTGCGCGCAAACACCCTGTTTCCTGCGAATGCCGGATGCGCCCAGGTTTTGCCGATGATCTGCCACCTGGCCAGTTCCACGCGCTTCTCGGGTTTCAGTGTGACGTAGACGAGTTCACCGTTGGAGTTGAGCAAGGCGGCAAGGTTGGTCGATTCCTGCATCCACACGAGGCTCATCTGCGGGTTGCTCTCCTTCGGCGTCAGCGAGTTGTCATCGCTCCAGAGAATTCTGCCGGTCTTGAGCTCGAATGCCTGGAGGCCGCGAGTCTTGTCGAGCATGTAAACGACGCCGTCTTTGTAAAATGGAGCCGACATGAGACCACAGATCTCTGTTTTATTTTCCCACAACAGCTCGGGACTCTTGCCGAGTTGCAGGGCCTTTGCGCCGTGCCAGTAGCCGGAGACGATAAGTATGCCGTCATGATAAAGCGGTTGAGCGATGCTGACGCCATAGGTGATCTTGTATGGAAACAGCCAGTTCACCAAACCGCTGTCTGGGTTGAGGCTCTGCACATGCTCCGGCCCCCATGCGATGAGCTGCCGCTTGCCCGCAAGCCAGATGATCTCGGGTGTGCAGTAACCCGCTGGATCAGGGCCGCCACGCCAGACTTCTTTGCCGGAACTTTTGTCCAAAGCGATTACTGAGCCGGCATTCGCGCCGGCATGCAGCAGGACTCGATCTCCATCGATCACCGGCGACGCGGCAAAACCCCACGTGGGAATCTTTGCCCCGAAGGTTTTGACTGTGTCCACCTGCCACAGCACCTGGCCCGTCACAGCATCGAGACATAGTGCCACGCCCGTCGCACCCAAGGCGTAGGCCTTGCCATCGGAAATGTTCACCGATGAACGCGGCCCGTTCCCGTAATCCATGCTGCCGTAGCTGACCTCCCAGGTGTGCTGCCAGACATTCCTGCCGCTTTCCGCGTCGAAGCACAGGATATGCTCGACTTCTTTTGGTGTCTTGAGCCGGTCCATCACATACACACGTCCGCCGCTTACGGTGACTCCGCCGAATCCGGCGCTGATCTCCTTTTTCCAAAGCTGTTCGGGCGCTTTCCTGGCAAAGTCTGCGGGGATGTCCTGTGGATTCCAGCCTCCATCCGAATTTGGCCCACGCCAGCGCGGCCAGTCTTCTGCGGCGAATGCACAGGTTGAAACCAGAAAAGCCACGAAATATTTCTTCATGTGGCTTCAATACGATGCAGCCATGGAAATTTCGCAACACGATGTCAAGCCATGGCTCCGACAAAAGTTTTTCACATGTGATGTTGAATGGTTGCTGCCCGTGATGGTCTCGCTAACTCCACTCATCCCAACCGATTTTCAGCGTTAACTTTTCATTTTTCCAACCATGTCTGCTGCTAACGAACTCAATATCAATGTCACCCATGTCGAGCGTGTCGCCAAGGAGCTGGGCCTGCGGGCCATTCAGGTCGGCGCAACGGCCAAACTCTTTGCTGATGGAGCCACGGTGCCGTTCATCGCCCGTTACCGAAAGGAGGCAACGGGGTCTCTGGATGAAGTGCAGATTCAAAACATCCAGGAGCGCATGATTCAGCTTGTGGCGCTGGATGACCGCCGCACGGCGATTGTGAAATCGCTCGAAGAACGCAAGCTGATGACGGACGTCCTGCGGGCCAAGATTGAGAAAGCAGAGACATTGAACTCGCTGGAGGACATCTTTGCGCCGTTCCGTCCGAAGCGCCGCACGCGCGCCACGATTGCGAAGGAAAAAGGTTTGGAGCCGCTGGCGGATTTCATTGAGGCCAATCTGATGACGCATGGCGTCGATCTGACTGGCGAAGTGGCGAAGTTTGTAAATCCGGACCACGAAAACGAAGAGCTGCGTGTCAAAGATGCTGCGGATGCTCTGAGTGGTGCGCGCGACATCATTGCCGAGCGTATCAGCGATCATGCAGATGCACGTGCGACACTCCGCAAATTTTTCGCAGAGCAGTCAACGGTCGTTTCCAAGGTCATGTTCGGGAAAGAGAAGGACGAAGAGGCGCAGAAGTTTCGCGACTACTTTGACTGGAGCGAGCCGCTGAAAGCGATTCCCTCCCACCGCATGCTGGCCATTCGCCGCGGAGAAAAAGAGGGTTTCCTGCTCATGCGCATCCAGCCAGGGGAAGACACGGCGATCAAGATGCTCGAGAACCTCTTCGTCAAGGGGGGCAATTTGTGCTCTGACCAGATGAAGCTGGCCTGTGCTGACAGTTACAAGCGGCTGCTGAGCTCCAGCATGGAGACCGAAGCGCGTCTTGAATCCAAGAAGAAGGCGGACACGGAGGCGGTGCGTGTGTTTGCAGACAACTTGCGGGAGCTGCTGCTGGCGGCGCCGCTGGGACAGAAGCGAGTTCTCGGCATCGACCCCGGCTTCCGCACAGGCTGCAAGGTGGTCGTCCTCGATGCGCAGGGGCAGCTGCTTTACAATGATGTGATCTATCTGCTCGGCGAGGGTGGCGGTCTGCTGCATGCGAAAAATTTGCTGCTCAATCTGGTGGATCGATTCAAGATTCAGGCCATCGCAATTGGCAATGGCACCGCCAGCCGTGAGACGGAGATGTTTGTGAAGAAGATCGGCGTGCCGGCTTCGATTCCGGTGATCATGGTGAATGAAAGCGGTGCCTCCATTTACAGCGCCAGCGAAGTTGCCCGTGAGGAGTTCCCGAATCACGATGTCACGGTACGTGGTTCCGTTTCCATCGCGCGCCGTCTCATGGATCCCCTGGCGGAGCTGGTAAAGCTTGACCCGAAATCCATCGGCGTCGGTCAATATCAGCACGACGTAGATCAGAACCAGCTCAAGACGAGCCTCGACCACGTCGTGATCAGCGTGGTGAACGGAGTGGGTGTGGAGCTGAACACGGCGAGCAAGCAACTGCTCAGCTACGTTTCCGGATTGAACAGCGCGCATGCGGCCAACATCGTGGCCTTCCGCAATGAGAACGGCCCGTTCAAGAGCCGCAAGGATCTCATGAAGGTGCCACGGCTCGGCGACAAGGCCTTCGAGCAGGCCGCTGGCTTCCTGCGCATTCGCGATGCCTCACATCCGCTGGATGCTAGCGCGGTGCATCCTGAGCGCTACGCTCTCGTTGAAAAGATGGCGGCAGACATCGGCTGCACAGTGCCGGAGCTCATGCAGCGCGCTGACCTGCGCCAGAAGATCGACCTCAAGAAGTATGTGAGCCAGGATGTTGGACTGCCAACGTTGCAGGACATCATGAACGAACTTGCGAAGCCAGGGCGCGATCCTCGAAAGCAGTTCGAGGTCTTCAGTTTCGCGGAAGGCGTGAATGACATGAAGGATCTCACCGTGGGCATGAAGCTGCCGGGCATCGTGACGAACGTGACGGCCTTTGGCGCCTTTGTGGACATCGGCGTGCATCAGGATGGTCTGGTGCATGTGAGCCAGCTCAGCGACACGTTTGTGAAGGATGCGGCGGAGATCGTGAAGGTGGCGCAGCGTGTGCAGGTGACGGTGACGGAAGTGGACATTCCGCGCAAGCGCATCGCGCTGAGCATGAAGTCGAAGCCTGACTTTGAGAAGAAGCAGGGGGCCGCAGGGCCGCGCCCGGCGGGCGGACCTGCCGGTGGTCAGCGCAGCTTTTCCAGTGGTGGCGGCGGCCAGCGCAGCTCCGGCGGCGGCATGGGCAATCCCTTTGGCGGCGGTGGTGGCGGCGACTGGTTCACGGCGGCGGCGCAGAAGGGGAAGAAGTAGGAATGGACATGGAATGACCTGCCCTGATAGCTTCAGGGCATGAAGACCGGGTTTTTTCTTCTGGCGTTTCTCACTTGGATTGTCTGCGTTCAGGGACAGGATTATCCGGTCCCTGAGTCGCGCCTTTCGATTGCCGTTGAGAGAAAGTCCGCTCATCCTTTTCTGGCCGAATTTGACCGGTTTCTCGTTCTCAAACGTGACGGAGTGGAGATTGCCGCAGAGCAGCTCTACAAGGATACGGGTTCTGATTCTCTGGCGAATCTGTACCTGCTGCGATCCGGGGCGTACCTGCTGGTGGACATGAATGGAGGCTGGCTTGAAGTGGATGCCCGCCGGATGATGCTGCGAAATAAAGGATGGCACTGGGAAGATGCCGTCGAAGGCACCTATCTCGGATGTTTTACAACTGCTAAGGACACCAAAGTGTTTGGCTTCATCGGGGCCAGTCAGAAGAAAGAGGCTTCGGCTTATCTGCTCAAAGACCCCGAGACTGGGAAGGCACATCCGCCAGGCTTATCAGCGTCTTCCCACGTGGTCTATCCGCGGATCAAATCCTTCCTCGACAAGATTCCAGCCATCGACACGCATGATCATCTGTGGCGGTGGGAGGAACTGCCGGGATGGCGTGAGGTGGAGGACGGGAAGCGAGCGATGAATCTGGCATCCATATGGCAGAACAGTTATCTGAGTGCCTTTCAGGTGCTGCCGGCATGGCAGCCGCGAGACAAGTTTGCGGACTGGTGGCAGCGTGCGAAGCCGGGCTTTGCAGATGTACGGGCGATGAGTGTTTACCGCTACACGCTCCCGGCGCTGCAGAATTTGTACAGCGTGGACTTTGAGGCGGCGGGAGATGAACAGATCATGGCTCTGAATGAGCGCATCATGGGAAACTATCATGACCAGCGCTGGCTGTATGAGGTGATCACCGAGCGGGCGAACATTGAGGTGGTGCTGAACGACCCCTACTGGGAGCCGTTCGACTTTGCACCGCATTACGGTTTTGTGGCGAACGTGTTGAGGTTGAACCCGTTGTTTCGCGGGTTTCACCCGTCGGAGTTTGTGGTGACGAAGGGCGGGCGAAAAGAGAATCCGTATGATTTTGCACGGGCCAAGGGAATTGAGATAACGAGCTTCGATGATTACCTGGCATTCGTGGAGCGTGTGTTTGTACTGGCGAAGGAAGCGGGGATCGTGGGTTTAAAGCACTCCCTGGCGTATCAACGCCCGCTCAGTTTCGAGAGGGTGACGAAGGAGCGTGCGGCAGAGGCCTTTGGGCATGAGCGGAAAGACTTGAAGAAGGAGCAAGTGAGGGCGTTCGAGGATTTCATGATGTGGCATCTGTCCGGACTGAGTGCGAAGCATGCGCTGCCGCTGCAGATTCACACGGGACATGGCCGCATTGAGGGATCGAATCCGATGCTGCTGCTGAATGTGATTGAGGCGAATCCGAAAACGACATTCATCCTGTTTCACGGCGGTTATCCGTGGGTGAGCGAATCGGGTGCCATCGCGGCACGAATGCCGAACGTGTGCCTCGACTCAGTGTGGCTGCCGACGTTAAGCCAGACGATGGCGAAGCGTGCTCTGCATGAATGGCTCGACGCCATGCCGAGCAGCCGCATCCTCTGGGGCGCGGACTGCAATCATGCTGAGGGAATCTACGGTGCCACGGAGCTTACGCGCCGTGTGTTGGCGGAGGTTTTGGCAGAGCGTGTGAGCCGTGGCGATCTGCGTCTGCAGGACGCGGAGCACATTGGAAGACAAATCATGCGTGAGAATGCACTGCGGGTGTTTCCCGGCCTCAGGACTAGGCTGTGGCATGACAAGCAGCCCAGAATGACTCCCCCATGAGTGGTTTCACTTCCGCACTGGCAGCTTCAGACTGAACACAACACACAACACGCTGAGGTGGCGTCGGAGATTGCGGCCTTGCCACGTGGCGCGGTGTCTTTTACGATATGACGAATGAAATCCTCACTCTGCATCTCCCTGTTTGTGCCGCTGCTGCTCACGCAATGCGTTGACACTTTCGGACCGAACGGCGCGGATCCGTATGCAAATCCTTACCGCCAGGACATGCGTGACCAGGGTTCGCAGATGAACGGCATGGCGTTTGAGCGTGGTCAGCAGGACGGACTGGCCGATGCACAGCAGCAACAAAGTCAAAATTACCAGCGCCATCCATCGCGCTACGATCGCAACACGGAGATGGCTTATCGTGACGGGTACAACCAGCGTTACAGCCAGACGATCAACAGCCGCGGTGAATTCGGCGGCTCCCCCAATCAGGGACTGGCACAGCAGCAGGGGGCGGCGCAACAGTCGCTGCCGCGCGATCCGACCTACAACCAAGGTTACGATTACGGCCTGCGTGACCGCACTGGCGGGCGGGCGGCAGATCCGGCGGCACAGGTCGGACGCTATGATCCACGCTATCGCTCCAGCTTTGAACGCGGCTACTACGACGGCTACAATTCAAGCTCCTCCGGCAACGCTTCAGACGCAGGTGGCAGTTCGTGGTTCCGTTGAGCAGAACGATAAAAAAACACCGTCATGGCAGGCCATGACGGTGGTCTTGTTTTGAAATGACGGTGCGTCGCAGCGCTTATTCCTGGGTAGCAGCCTCAGGAGCAGCGGCTTCCACAGCAGGAGCGGCGGTCTCAGCAACTTCGAGAGCAGGAGTGGCTTCGGCGGCGACTTCAGCAGCCTTGGGCTTGGTCGGGGCCTTCTTGGCGGCGACTTTCTTGGCAGGAGCCTTCTTGGCGGTTTTGGCTTCGGATTTGACGGCGCGTGCTTTGCGGGAGACGCCAGCCTTGGCCAGAGCTTTCTTGCGGGCAAGATAAAGCTTACGGCGGCGGCGTTTGATGACTTTGTTTAGTTGTTGACCCATGATGGATGATCGGTTGTCGTTTACGGTTTTGAGGGCGGCAAGAGTTCCACTGATCAAGGTCGAATCAAGACCAAATGCAGTCCGCCCCCGGTTTCCCGGGGGTGGGGAGTGTCGAAACTCGGTTTAAAGCGGTTTTCAGGGCTTTTTATCCCCGTTCTTGGGCTCCTCACTGAGCTTTGGAGCCTCTATCTTGGATTCCAGACGCGGCGCCACTTGGTTTGTGGCCTGCTGGGTCGGCGGAACTTTGAACAATTTGCCGGTGTAGGGGCATTTCACGGTTTGGCCGGCACTCATGCCTGAAACGTCGACCAGCTGGGTTTTTCCAGCGAAGGGACTGTTCACCATGTTCATGCGGCCCGGGACTGCACTGCCATAGGGAAGGCTGTCAGCCGATGGTGTGGCAACATTGACCTCGGTTTTAGTCGTCGGACTCACAGGTGTCGGATTGTTGGCGATCTGCAGAGTGTGTTCGGGCTCCTCCACAGGGATTTTCACATCAGGGATGCTGCCGCCAGATGAATGACGCGGCCTTGAGTGCGGGACGTATCTTGAACTGCCTGAGCTGGAGGCAGCGGAACTGAAGTAGCTGTTTGGTGCATAGCCAGAGGGCTTCGTGGCACTATAGTAGCTGCTGCTCGGTCTTCCGTAAATCCAATTGGAATACCAGCTGGAGGCAGGCGTGGATCTGCGCTGATAGGCCTGACTGGAGGCGTAACGCTGGGAGTAGGCACTTCCGGTTCTGAAGGGGGGGGACTGTCTAGATGAGCTCAGATAGGTCAACAGTCCTTTCGTCTGAATACTCTGCCAGGCCTGTTGCGGTGGCATGGAGCATTGGACCAGAAGGACCGTCGCAGTCAGCAGGATCAGGATGCGTGCTGCAACGGCAGCGGGACAACGTGGAGCTTTCATGAGTTTGAGGGAATGAAGGTTATGACGTTGATGCGGAGGCACGACTCCACAAGATGTCTGAAGATGCTGGCAGGAGTATGGCGCGAGGGCAAGAATTCAGACACGTAATATTCTGCGATCACGGTGCAATTAACTGAATTACCATACCAGCTAAACTGTGTAATTTTTAAGCTGCTTGAGCGAGACCAATCTCCTGTTCATTGAGATAGCAAGATGGATCAGGTGCCCAGAGATCGCCGGTCATTTGCAAAGCGCGAACACGGAATCCGCCACCGCAGACATCGAGGAAAGTGCATTGTGAGCATTTGCCAGTCAGGTGTTGTTTGCGATCCCGCAAAGCATTGAGCGTGGCGTTGTCTCGATTGCTCCAGATGTCGCTGAACTTGCGCTCCTTCACGTTGCCCAGAGTGAGTTCATGCCAGAACTGGTCGGGGTGCACATTGCCTTGGGTGTCGATGTTGCTGATGCCGGTGCCGCTGCTGTTTGCGCCGCCACCATTCCAGGTGAGCAGTTCCATCGCACGTGCGGCGCGTTCAGGGTTCTCCCGTTTCAGACGCATGTAGAGGTAAGGGCCGTCCACGGGTTGATCAACGGTCAAAACTTCACGCGGCTTGCCACTCGCGGCCCATTGGGCGGTGCGGTCGAGGATTTTGTCGATTGCGCCGCGTGTCTCCTCATGCGGAACTTCCATCAGATCGGCACCACGTCCGCTGTAGACGAGGTGGTAGAAGCAGACGCGCTCGATGTCTTCTTTTTCGATGAAGTCGAGAATGGAATCGAGATCAGCGATGTTGTGGCGGGAAAGAGTGAGGCGCAGGCCCACTTTCTGGCCCACCGCTTTGCAGTTGCGAAACGCGGCCACCGCTTTGTCGAAAGCCCCCGTCTTGCCGCGGAAATGATCGTGCGTGGCTCCCATGCCATCGAGCGAGATGCCCACGTAAGAGAAGCCGATGTCCTTGATGCGCTGAGCCCACTCGGGATTGATCATCGTGCCGTTGGTGGAAAGGGTGAGGCGAAGCCCCTTGCCGGTGGCGTATTCGGCCAGTTCAAAGAAGTGTGGGTGGATTGTCGGTTCGCCGCCGGAGAGCAACAGCGCGGGCACCTTGTATTCGGCGAGATCATCGATGACTGCTTTGCACTGCTCCCAGTCGAGTTCACCGGGGTAGAATTTCGAATCGGAATCCTGATAGCAATGGACGCATTTCAGGTTGCAACGGCGGGTAATGTTCCAGACGACAATGGGGCGGCGTTCAGCGGCGGAAGTCGGCGAGCCGTGTCCGCGCCCATAGCGCAGGTGGTCCATGGGCTGGGCGACATCACAGTAAAGACGGGTAAGATTGATCATGACCTGGAATCAACGCACAGCCGCGTCCGAGTCGCGCCGCCGATCTTGCGCAATGCGTGACCAAGGTTGCCTCAGGCCTGCTCAGTGGTCTGGAAGTCGGGATATGCGTTCGCGGCGTGTTCGGTGAAGTCGAGGCCGTTGATCTGCTCCTCTTCCGTGGCACGGATGCGGACGCAGAACTTGATGAAGGCGAAGACAGCCATGCAGACGACGAATGAATAGACACTGATGCTCAAGGTGCCCAGAGCCTGAACACCGAAGCGTTCGATGCTGAAGCCCTTTTCATCAAACAAGGCCACACATAGCGTGCCCCACCAGCCGCAGGCCAGATGCACCGGCACGGCACCCACGGCGTCGTCAATTTTCCAGCGTTCCAAGGCGATCGTTGCGACCGTGGTAATGATGCCACCAAAGGCCCCAATGATGATGGCCGCCCCTGGAGTGACATTGCCGCAGCAGGCGGTGATGGCCACCGCGCCGCCGAGCGCGCCATTCATGGCGATGTTCACATCCGGTTTGCCCTGGATAAACCACATGGAGATCATGGCCGCGATGCCTGCAGCTGAGGGGCTGATGGTGGTGTTGACGACCAGACGACCAATGACAGAAGTGCCGGAAAGAGAAGAACCGGCGTTGAACCCGAACCAGCCGAACCACAGCAAAAAGACTCCCAGAGTGACGAGCGGGATGTTGTGACCTGCGATCAATCGCGGTGAACCATCCGGACCGAAACGGCCAGCTCGGGGACCGACCGACAGGATGCCCGCCAGCGCGCAAGAGCCGCCACAGGCATGAACGACAGAAGAGCCAGCGTAGTCTACAAAGCCCATGGCCTCCAACCAGCCTTTGGTTCCATCACCCACGCCAAATGGACCGCCGAAGCTGCCCCAGGCCCAGTGGCCGATGACGGGATAGATCAAGGCGGTGAACAGAGCGCAATACATGAGATAGCCCAGGAACTTGGTGCGCTCAGCCACGGCACCCGACATGATCGTGCAGGACACACCGGCGAATCCCACCTGGAAGAACCAGAACACCCAGACCCTGTGATCCCCGGGGAAACTGGAGAGCCAGAAGGTGTCCGTGCCAATGACGCCATGCCAGGATTTTCCAAACATGAAAGCAAAGCCAACGAGCAGAAAGACGATGGCGCAGATGCAGAAATCGAGGAACGACTTCATGACGATGTTGATCGTGTTTTTGGCACGGCACGCACCGATTTCCAGCATGACGAATCCCGCCTGCATGAAGAATACCATGGCGGCGGTCACGACGATCCAGATGTCGTTCACGTTTAATTGAATCACACCGACGTCTCCTGTCGCTGCAGGTGCCGGGGCCGCAGGCGCGACAACAGCTGCGGCTGCGGGAGATGGGGCCGCAGTCACGGCGGCGGCTGCGGGCAGCGCAGGCGCGGTGGCCAGCTTTTCGAGCTTCTGGTCATGCTCCTTGAGGGCTGACAAAATGTTGTCAAGCTTGTTGGACACACGGTCTCCAGAGTCCAGCCGAGTGATGATACCATCGAGTTTTGTGTCCAGCCGCTCGTTATATTCGATCTTGTCGATGATGCTGTCGAGCTTACCCTCCATGGCAGGTGCAGCAGGCGCGGTGGGCGGCGCTGGCTGTGCCACCTGCGCTTGAACCAGGGGTGCGGCCTGCAGGACTGCCAGAGTGATGAATAGGAGCGTTTGTTTCATGAAATCAGAGTTTGTGATCTGCCAGCACGGCTTCGAGTTCGCTCATGAGTGCCTGGCGTTTGGTGGTGTTGGGGACCTGTTCGATGAGTTCAATGGCGAGCTTGCGCGTGTCGGCGGGTGAGAGGCGGTAGGGATCCGGGGTGCCGCGCTTGGCCAGCACGCGGTCGATCATCATCGTTAGTTGAGCACGGCCCATGACCTTGCCGAGGATGCCCTCGATGTGCCTGCGCAACGCCCACCAATTGCTGTTGGTGCCGCTGATCAGCTCTGCTTTTTCGGTGATCTGCTGCAAGGCGCGCGGGCTGGTGACGACGAGCTCCTCGACCGCATTGGCTGCCATAGGAGCGACAGCTTGGAATTCCGTTGAGGCCTGGTTCAGCACTTTGGCGTGATCATTCAGCATGACCGACGCGGCGCTGGCTGCGAGGTCTGAATCCGCACGTGAGGTGAGGAAGAACAGCATCACCACATCATCCTGCGTCACAATGAGCAGGGAGCCGCCGTCAAACTCCAGGAAGACCTGGCGCATGCTTCTGCGCACCTGACGGTAGCCATCGAGCATCTGAATGATGATTTCACGCAGGTTCTCCGCACGCATGTCGGAGAATGGCATCTGGCGGTGAATGGTGTTGCGGCCTTTGAAGAGCATCACGCCTGCCACGCCGTCAAGGCGCTGCAGGGAGGCTGCGGAGGTGATCACAGAATTCAAACTCATGAGGAAATCGAGATCAGCGTGTCAGCGACTCGCGCACCTGTTTGATTGAACGCCGGTTGCTGCTGATCATCCCGTGCCAGTTGCCAGCCTTCTCACCCGTGCTGATGGAGGTCTGGCCATCTTTATCTTCCACGATGGCGATTTCCAAACGACGCATGCCGAGCGTTTCAGCCAGCTTGTCTGCGAAGTAGCCGACATATTTCACTTCTCCGGCGAAACGCTGGGCAGACTCGGTGTCCCCCCCTGACAAAAATTCGCGCCCTTGGGAGGATTCCATTTTGATGAGACCAGGATCGGGTTCCATACGAACGATGTTGCTGGGTTGCGCGCTCACAGAGGTGCGGGCTGATGAAATCGGAATGATGCGGGTTGGTTCCATCTAAAGGTTCATTTATGGATAGCATCCCGCGTGCCAAAGTGCGTCTCTCCTCGTAACGACTCTGTGATAATTGCCTCACGCACAAAAAAGAACGGCCCTGAAATCAGGGCCGCTCGGGTCAAAGTTAGATCACCCTTTTGGGGTGAGGCTGGAATGGAATCGGTTAGAGTTTGGCGAGGCTGTCATCCAGC
>CAILZI010000161.1 GCA_903838675.1 uncultured Verrucomicrobiota bacterium | reverse complement strand
ATCGTGCGCAGCCAGATCCTCATCGCGCAGGGCTACCAGATTCATCAGGAGCCGCTGGCCCTGCCGCCGCAGGACAAGATCGAGAAGAGCGGCTACGCGATTCAGTGCCGCATCACGACGGAAGACCCGGAAAACGGCTTCACGCCGGACTTTGGCAAAATTTTGACCTACCGCAGCGCGGGTGGCTTTGGGATCCGACTGGATGGCGCGCTGGGCGCCACGAATGCGGTCATCACGCCTTACTATGACTCGATGCTGGTGAAGATGACCGTCTTTGCCCGCACGTACCAGCAGGCGCTGGACCGCATGGACCGCGGCCTGCGCGAGTTCCGCATCCGTGGTGTGAAGACGAACATCCCGTTCCTCATGAACGTGGTGCATCACCCGGAATTCATGGCGGGGCAGGCCACGACGCGCTTCATCGACAACAATCCGGACCTGCTCAAGTTTGTGGCGCGCAAGGACCGTGCCTCGAAGCTGCTGAGCTACCTGGCGGACACCATCGTGAATGGCAATCCGTTTGCCAAGGGGCACACGCTCAACAAGGCATTCACCGCACCGCCGGTGCCGAAATACGACCACCGCATCGCGCCGGCCAAAGGCACGAAGCAGCTCCTCACTGAGATGGGGCCGGACAAGTTCTGCAATGACTGGATTGCGAAGCAGAAGAAGCTGCTGATCACCGACACGACGATGCGTGATGCGCACCAGTCGCTGCTGGCGACGCGCATGCGCACCTTTGACATGCTGGCCGTGGCGGACAGCGTGGCACGCCGCACGCCGAACCTGTTCTCCCTGGAAATGTGGGGCGGTGCGACCTTTGACGTGACCATGCGCTTCCTGCGCGAAGACCCGTGGGAGCGCCTGCGCTCCATCCGCGCCAAGGTGCCGAACATCCTGCTGCAGATGCTGTTCCGCGGCTCGAACGCCGTGGGGTACACGAACTACCCGGACAACGTGGTGAAGGGCTTCATCAAACATGCCGCCGAAAACGGCATGGACATCTTCCGCATCTTTGATTCGCTCAACTACCTGCCCAACCTCAAGGCGGCGATGGATGCGGTGCGTGAAGACACGAACTCCATCTGTGAAGGCACGCTCTGCTACACGGGCGACATCATGGATCCGAAGCGCGACAAGTACGACCTCAAGTACTACGTCGGCCTGGCCAAGGAGCTGGAAAAGATGGGCGCGCACATGCTTTGCATCAAGGACATGGCCGGCCTCGTGCGCCCGTTTGCGGCGAAGAAACTGGTGAAGGCGCTCAAGGATGAAGTGGGCATTCCGATCCACTTCCACACGCATGACACCAGCGGGCTGAACGCCGCGAGCATCATCGAAGCCGCCACGGCGGGTGTCGATGTGGTGGATGCGGCGATCGCCTCCATGTCTGGCGGCACTTCGCAACCGAACCTGAACTCCATCGTGGCGGCCATGCAGCACACGCCGCGTGACACCGGACTCGATGTCGAAGCGCTGCAGGAGTTCAGCGACTACTGGGCTGCAGTGCGCGGTTTCTACAAGCCTTTCGACACCTCCGAGCCCTACGGCACTGCGGAAGTTTATCTGCACGAGATGCCCGGCGGACAGTACACGAATCTCAAGGAGCAGGCCATCGGCATGGGTCTCGGCCCACGCTGGCCGGAGATCGCCCACGCGTATGCGGAGGTGAACCAGCTGTGCGGTGACATCGTCAAAGTGACGCCATCGAGCAAGGTCGTCGGCGACCTCGCCATTGAGTGTGTGGCCCGTGGTGTGAAACCCACGGACATCATCAACCTGCAAGGCACCAAGTGGAGCAAGGACGTGACCAGCATGTTTGAAGGCTGGCTTGGCGAACCTTTCTACGGCATGGAGCCCGCCAAGGCGGCTGATTCACGCAAGAAGTGGAATGCGCTGGCTGACGCCATCGTCGGCAAAGGCGGCAAGCGCATCAAAGGCCGCCCGGGCACCCACGCTGCTAAGATCAAGCTGGAAGATGTGCGCGCTGAGCTGGAAGGCAAGCTGAAGAAGAAGCCCACGGAAGATGATGTGTGGAGCTACCTCATGTATCCGGATGTGTTCCTGAAGTTTGCCGACTTCCGCAAGACCTATGGTGACGTGGCTGCGCTGCCAACGCCTGCGTATTACTACGGTCTGCAGGACAAGGAGGAGATCCACATCAGCCTCGAAGAAGGCAAGACCCTCTTCGTGCGCCTGCTCAACATGACCGAGGCGGATGCCACCGGGCAGCAGACGGCCATCTTTGAACTCAACGGCTACCCACGCCACACGACCGTCACGAACAAGTCGCTGGCGAAGAACGCGGTTACCAAGACGAAGGCTGATCCGGCGGATTCCACTCAGGTGGGTGCACCGATGCCGGGGATGGTGGCGAGCATTGCGGTGAGCGTGGGGCAGAAGGTGAAGGAGGGGGAGACCCTGCTGACGCTGGAGGCGATGAAGATGTTTGCTGCGGTTTCGTCGCCGAGTGCGGGGACTGTCAGTGAGATCTGCGTGAAGATCAGTGAGAGTGTGGAGAGCAAGGATTTGATGGTGAGGCTGGTGAAGTGAGTTTTACAACACAGCATGATAACGACTACAGCGTGGAAACTTCGAGACTGGCGCTGCCTTCATGGCAAAGGCGCAAGCCATATAAGATCCATAGTTGCCTCTTGGAATGCCCTCCTAAATTGTGAAAATACAACGGAACAATTATGCACCAAATTCTTGCGAGAGAATGCGGGATTGTTTTTGGCAAAACCGCCAGATACACCAATTGTGTTATCCGAAGTATTTCTGGGATCAGATTACAAAATTGATTTCGTTCGAGCAACTGAGGGATTTAGCGCAGGCACGGCCTATGAGTTAATTGAGTTTGAGTGCCCAAATTCGCCCATGTATAACCAGAATGGCAAGACTTCAGCTCGCTTGTCAAACGCGATTGATCAAGTGCTCGAATGGCGGCGCTGGATTACAGAGCATAGGTCTCAAGCCCGGAAAATTTTCCCTTCAAAACGCTGGGACTGCGGTGTCGAGCCGACCTTTACCTATACAATCGTCATAGGCAGAAGAACTGAGTCGCAACAAGTTCAGAATAAAATTTGGTCTCGCATGCATGCAGGCAATATCCAGATTGTATCCTATGATAGGATTACAAGTTGGATGGAATCGCGCATCTTTTTCGACAACTTCATATGCAGCTTGGCAGCGCAAACCCAGCGTTTTCAAGATAATAAGGCATTGCTCAATCAAGCCGCATGTCCTTACACGCGCTCGATGTCGCAAGCAGAGTGGAAAAATCTCAATCCCATAGCCAGGAGCCAATTCTCAGACCACTTGATTGATGCTTTTTTGAGCACTGTTGATCATTTAAGCCTTGTGAATCACAAGCGTCTTCAAGAATTCGACTTGTTCAATGAGCAAACTTTTTCGCCCACAGTTGATAATAATACCTCGCCCTGATTCATCTATCAGTCGGAAATTTCTTACTGCTCATCCGCTGCGCGACGAACTTCACTGTTACCTCGACGGCATTCCCGCGCGGCTGGAATGTCCGCCGATAATCGTGCATAGTGTGGCAGGATCAGCGAGAGTGTCGAGAGCAAGGGGCTGCTGGTGAAGTGACGGTTTAGTTGATACTGATCTCGAGTCTAGTCGCAGTCTCAATAAAGTTGTAAACAGCTTTTAAGCGTGTGCTTTCAGTATGGCCGAACCATCCCCAATTCCTATCAAACTCTCCAAGAAGCTCTTGGTCATCAAATATTGCGTTTGCTTTGAGAAAGCCGAGCTCCTTAAGAGCCTTCTCAGCCTCATCGTTACTACTTTGTCTTCCAAGCGCTCCAGACAAATAAATTCTAAACCACCAGTAAGCATGGTGATGTTCTTGGACGGCTTTTTGAATTTCCCGTCCTACAGTCGCATGCTCTCGAGAGCCAAGCCCTATCGATTTGTAAAGATTTGGAGAGGCAATTTTTAAAACCCCCATAAGTATGGTGGCAGCACCAGCAGACCAAGCAAGCTTTCCTCTCTTCTCTTCCGGGCCGGAGAGAGCATGTCCGATAATGCGAAACACCTCCTGAATCTGTCGCGGCGTCATTTTGAAGCCTGCTATAAGCTCTTTTGAGCGAGCAGCTATGCCTTTAATTTCCATCGCGCAAGACCGCTTGCCAATTATGTCGAGAAAGTGGTCAACGCATGCTTCCGCCAGTTTTTGATAGCCGATCTCTTCAATCTTCGGCAGTTCAAACGTTCTTTGGACAAATTTCCTGAAATACTCTGGGAAAACCAGACCTGCTCCGAACAGTGATTTGGAGGAGGATTCCAAGTGGGAGTAGTCAATAGCTAATACGAAAACAAGACCGTGAATATCAAAAACATGCTTGATCGTTTCGAGGTAACTGACAGCGTAGTCAGGCCTGCATCTATCCAGTTCATCAACGAATATAAAAGCACTCGGGGAGTCGCCGCCAAACGCATCTCTTAGCGCAGTCTTCAGTCTGTCGAATGCATCAGCGCGATCCTCGTACATCTTCAGAAAGTCAGGCTTGGCAGCTCGTTCCTGCTTTTTTTTCTTCGCATCTCACCCGCTTTGATGGCATCTAGCCCAGTTGCTTTGGAAGCGAAGTCGTTAGCAAGAGACAAAGTAAAGTATCCAAAGTCTGATGCTGCCTCGCGCACAGCAGTCATCTTACTTTGATCCGTGACTGGTACTGCTTGAGCAAGCTTCGCCAAGATCGCAAACAGAGGATCATCACAATAGTCCAACTCCCACGCGTTCAGAATTACTGCTTGTGGCAAGCTTTCCTGCACTATTCGTCTTCTATCGAGATCGCTCTTCCACATCCTCAAGAACGACGATTTTCCGGTTCCGAAGGGTGATGTGAGGCCAATGACCAAACCTCCTTCTGCAAAATCGTGATCAATTGTCACAAACTGCTCAAGCTTCTCGCAGAATGGTTTCAGAGCTAGTTTGTCATTGTCGAAGTTGTTTGGGGACAGCATGGCGACTCCATACCTGAGCAGTTGCTTATGTCTAATACTCCCTACCGACAACAAAGCCCAAAGGGCTTTCGCCATGCAGCCCAGGAGTGCCGAGCGATAGCGAGTGCTCTCCTGGGAACCGCGCCACGCACGATCTTCGCAGGATCATGAACTTCAACGAGGTTCCGTCAGCCGAGCGGCCACGCGGAAGCGCAATGCACGTGACGGGACCGCGTTGCGGTCCGGGAACGGGAGGGGGTGATGGGGTGGGCGGTTCCCAAGGGAGCACTCGCCAAAGGCTCGGCACCCTTGGGCTGCATGACGGGACCACGTTGTGGTCCGGGAATGTGATGGGGACGATGGGGGGTGCGACTGGTTTACCTCCAAGGCGATCAACGAGGTTCCGTCATCTGAATGGCCCTGCGATGCCGCAATGCGCGTGACGGGACCGCGTTGCGGTCCGGGAACGGGATGGGGGTGATGGGGTGCGTGATTCCCAAGGGAGCACTCGCCAAAGGCTCGGCACCCTTGGGCTGCATGACGGGACCACGTTGTGGTCCGAACCAACTTGACCGTTGACGGTGACTGGCTGTTTCCTTTACGGTTCGCGCCATGCCGCAATCGCTCTCCAATGTCCTGATCCATGCGGTTTGGTCCACGAAGGAACGGGTTTCATTCCTCACGGACAAAACGCTGCGCGATGAACTTCACTGCTACCTCGGCGGCATTTCGGCGCGGCTGGATTGTCCGACGATGATTGTCGGAGGGGTGGCGGATCATGTTCATATTCTCATGCGGCTCGCCCGCACGATCACGCTGGCGGACTGGGTGAAGGAGATGAAACGCGCCTCGACGGTCTGGCTCATTGAGCAGGTACAGAGCGATCCGATGCTGGCCCAATTTCACTGGCAGTCGGGCTACGGCACCTTCTCTGTCAGTGAATCGAAAGCGGATGAGGTGCGTGCCTACATTGCGAAGCAGGAGGAGCACCATAAGAAGATCACGTTCCAAGATGAATACCGCCGGTTTCTCAAGGCGCATGGCATTGAGTGGGATGAGAAGTATGTCTGGGATTGAATATCGGAACTTCGGCTTCGCCGCCATTGGAGGCGAAGTTCGAAGTCGGCTACCGAGTCGATGCAAATTCAGCATCAGCCCTAATCACACGAACAAGCCCGGCTAAAGGTTGCCGGTCAGGATCTATGCCCCACTGTGTGCGATGACCCGCTGCTCGAATTGGCTTTTACTTCTCGGCATCCTTGGCTTCACGTCGGGGCTTTTGGGGCAGGGCACCGCATCGGAGAAGTTTTTCACGGCCAAGGATCAGGGGGAGTTCAAGGCGGCTGTGGCGGCGGCTGTGGAGGGAGATACAATCATTGTGGCTTTTGATGCGGATGGCATGGACATCCGGGGTAAGAGCGGGGCTCCGGGGAAGTTCATCAGGATCATGGCGGATCGACAGCTGGGACGAACGACGAAGACGATCACGATCAAGGATTGTCAGCATGTTGCGGTGGAAGGATTCAAGATCGCGGGGTTTGCCGGGAATGCGGTGAAGATCGTCGCCAGCAAGCATCTGATTCTGACACACAATTTGTTCGACTTCACGGGGATCGGGGCGGCGAACGGGATCTACACCAGTGGTGGCTCGATTCATGACATCGAGATCGGCTTTAACGAATTCAACCATCATGTGGCTGCTGGCAAATGGGCGGGCAGCTACATCAAGACGTGGTTTGATGGGACGGATGTGGCGAAGCGGCTTTGGATTCACGACAACTGCTTTGCCAATGTGGCTCCGCAACTGGACGAAAAAAGAGGGCGTCCGGGCAATCCTTTTTCAGGGGACTCGGATCGTGAGGCGATCATCTTTGGTGAGGGGGCTTCCCAAAACATTGAGACCCATCACCTCATAGAAGACAATGTGTTCGAGGACTGTGATGGCGAGGATGAAATCGTTTCGTTCAAGACTTCGAAAAATACTTTCAGCCGCAACATCGTCCGCAACTGCATGGGCAGTGTGCACATCCGGTTTGGTCATGGGTCAGAAGTGAATGGCAACGTTTTCACGGGTGATGTGGTGACTGATTTCAGCGATGCGGCCTACGTGGCCCATGCCAATTACGAGTCTTCGGGCGTGGTGGTGTACGGGACGGACCACAAGATTTACAACAACCACTTCGAGAACCTGACGGGTGGGAGGACTTCCAAACACCGGCTGCCCATCGTGCTGGATTCTGGTGACACCGATGAGACGACGGGCAACAACCATCAGCGCCCACGGGGTGTCTTGATCGCCCACAATACGATCGTGAATTGCGAGTATGGCATCGGAGTCGGGCTGAACTATTCGCTGCCGCCGCAGAACTGCGTGATTGCCAACAATTTGCTCGTGGGGAAGGCGCATGTGCTGTTTCGAATGAGTGCCGATAGCGAGAGCGACACGACCTGCACGTACGCGGGCAACATCGCCTGGGCGACAGCGCCGGGCAGCTATGGGACCGAGAAGCCGCTGACGAAGAAGGATCCGCTGCTGGTGACGGCCAGTTTGAATGGCTGGACTCTGAGTGTGCTGACGGCTGGGAGTCCTGCCATCAATGCCTCCATAGCGAGTGAGGTGAAGGAGGATGTTTTTAGTGGTCTGCGCCAGGACCGGCCCGATGTGGGTGCGCAAGAATTTGGCATCACGATGTCGTGGCCGCCGAGGCAACGCTGGCAAGTGGGTCCGAATGCGGACTAGACTCGGGCCATTGATCCCCTCAATCGAAGCTTCAAGACTATCAATGTCCTGAGGTGTTTGTTTGTGGGCAAGTGATGAGGGGTCATGAACGACCTCATTTCACTCTCCCTACAGGCGGCAGGCGTGGTGCTTGCTGCTGATTTTGCCGCCGGCCTCGTCCACTGGATGGAGGATGCTTACATCCGTGAAGATACGCCGGTGCTGGGTGCCTGGATCGGGCGGCCGAACATTGTGCATCATCACCTGCCGCGACGAATGACGCGGAACACGTGGTGGGAGAGCAACAAGGAGCTGCTGGTGACGATGGGAGTGCTGATCATCGCGGCGGCGTGGCTGGGCTGCCTGACGTGGCATGTGTGGCTCTTTGCGCTGGTGGGTGGAAATGCGAACGAGGTGCACAAGTGGTCGCACCGAACCCGGCGTGAAAATGGCCGCTTCATTTCGATGCTGCAGGACCTGAGAATTCTGCAAACGCCGCAGCACCACACGGTGCACCACACGAATCCGAAGGAGGTGCATTACTGCCCGGTGACGAATGCGCTGAATCCGGTGCTGGATGCGCTGCATTTCTGGGAAGGTCTGGAGTGGCTGCTTGAGCACACGGTGGGGCTGAAGCGGCAGCCGGACAGCTCAGTGCCCGGGCAGGGCATTCCGCCGGAGTGGATCTCGGAGATGCGTCGTGCGGGGTGAGCGCGTGTGTGAATCACTGCACCGCGATCACTTTCGCGACTAGACCGGGGCGGAGCGCGATTGAATCCCCTGCCCGCTTGCCGATGAGTTTTTGCCCCAAGGCGGAGGCCGGTGTGATGACGACGACATCCTGTCCTTCATGCACAATCTCTGTGCCACCCGCGAAGGGGCCGAGGAAATAGTGGGTTTGTTCGCCGGGTATCTGCAAGCTGATCAAAGCTCCCAGAGTGATGGGTGCGCCTGCCTGGAGGGTGTTTCCCGACAAAGCGCCGAAAGCGCGCACGGCCTCCTGCAGCTCGGCCACACGCTGGGCCTGACCGCGTGCGACGTAGGAGGCTTCCAGCGTGCGCGTGTCGTACTTGTTTTCCGCTTTGCTGTCCGGGTCCGTGGCGGCAGCGAAGGCTCCCTGAGCGGCGCGGGTAAGCGCGGCGAGTTCGCCATTCAGCGCGGAGAGGATTTGATCGAGGACGGCTTGTTTGTTCACGGGGAGGGAAGCCGTGCGCTGTTTCGGCAGTGGGATCAAGGGTGAAAAAGCAGGATTGACCTGCAAAGGCCCTTTCAGGTAAAATCCGATTATGAAAACGCACCGGCAACCTGCTACGAGAGCGTTCACCTTGATCGAACTGCTCATTACGATCACCATCATCGCGATTCTCGCCAGCATGACGGCGGCGGGAATCACCTATGTCAACGAACAAGCCAATCGTCTGAAAGTGCGGACGGTGTTGAATGAACTCAAGTCTGGCATTGAACAGTACCAGACGGACTACAACCGCTTTCCCATCGACTCCAATGTGACAGGAGCCAATGGCGAGGACGCACCCGAAGTGCTGACCGATGGGAGCAATTCCCTGGTGGATGCTTTGATGGGCATACCACCCGCATCGAGCGGCGCGGCGGATCTGAATCCGAAGCGTACGCCGTATGCAGCGTTTCCCCCGGCGAGCAACGGCCGCCATGGACTTGTCGGGGCAGCACGCCCTTACAAGCTCGCGGACATGTATGGCCAGCCTTATCACATCCTGCTCGACACGAATGGTGACAATCAGGTGAAGAATCCTGATGCCAGCAATTCCGACCCGAAGATTTCGACGAACCAGGCGGCGCACCTCGTCACGAAGGTGGCTGTTTACAGCAGCGGCAAAGACCTGATTCCGCGCACGGGTGATGACGTCACCTCCTGGCGGCCCAAGTGAGGTGGGCTACTGCCCCGCCGCTTTGAACACCTCGGGGTGATCCAGCACCATTTTTTTCACGCGTGCCACCTGCACCGCAGGACAGTCTGGAGGCATCCACGTTGATCGTTCAACCACTTCACGGCCGCCGATGCTGCCTGCAATGACATAGGCGCTGAGCAGGGTGCCCAGCATGTCGGGATGCGTGCCATCCTCGGCATAGAGCGAGAGAGCGGGATAGACGTCATGCACCAGCCACCAGAAATCTCCCACCGGGCTGACGAGAATCTGTGTGCCCGGATTTTTTTCTGCCGCCGTCTTCACAGCGTTCGCATTCGCGAGGTGGATGCGGGCGTGGGCCTGTGCAGGATCTTTGCCTGTGGCGAGGGCATCGGTGGAGTTTTCCTTCCAGAGCTTTTCGTGCCGCGCCCACACCTGGAAATCGATGACCAGTGCTTTTGGATTCGCCTCGTGCGCATAGTTGACGAGTTTGGAGAGGCCGTTTTCCATCAGCAGTCTGGCATCTGCATCCACCGCCGCCGCTGCAGACACAACGCTATGCTCCTGCACCACGACGACATCCCAGGGCTTGCCGTCGTCAGCGCCTTGTTTCAGCAGGGCGAGGCCCTCGGGATTGGTGGTGTGCCGCTCGAGGGTGTAGTTGCCCTCCAGATTGCTGCCGATGTGCGGGGACAGCATCTGGGAGGAGAGCATGAGCTCGCCGACCATGGCCGGAAGGCGATTGAACGCGGTGTAGCTGTTGCCGAGAAAGAGGATGCGCACGTGAGGCGCCTCGTCTGCGGCATTCACCTGCCAGCAGCAGGCGGCGAGAGCTGCCAGCAGCAGCGTGCGCCGGGACCCTTGAATGAATGAAACGGCTTTCATGTGTCTCTTGCTCATGGGCGGCAAAGCTTGTCTGCGAGCATCTCGGCTTTTTCGTTTCCTTCCTTCGCTAGCACATGGCCGACGACACTCGACTTCTCCTTGTCGAGCTTGATGATCACGAGAGTTTCCAGCCGCGTCTGCTTCGCGTCATCGGCGTTCGACATCATGCGGTAGATGATGGCGTAAGGAACAAAGGAGCCGCCCTGGCGGAAGCCGCGCCATTGCACGACATCGTTGGCCTTGGCCGGAAACTGGCCGGGGCAGGCGATGAGCGTAGCGTTCATGAGGTCGGTCTTGCCTCCGTCGTAGATCAGATTGATCCAGCTCCGTGAATCGCCGCCTTCATGGATGACCTGATAGCCGCCCAGACCGGGGCAGAGATGCTTGAAGTGATCGATCTGGGGATCTTTCTCGCGTGAAGAGTCTTCGAGGATTTTGACCTTCTTGGGATCGGTGGTGGTGAATTCAGACTCGGGTTTTGGATCTGCGGCGGAGACAGATGCGATGCCAAACGACAGCAGGGTGAGGAAGGTGAGTGAGTTCATGAGATGGAGCCTCAAATTATTTCAGTGAGGCATCTGCAGCGCCGTCGGCTTTGCGATAGAGACTGGTCGGAATGAGCATCTGCGGGGGGAGTTTCTCGCCCTTCGAGTAACGCATGTAGGCGCGCACGACTTCCGCGCCCATCTTGTCCGGGAACTGAATCGGGTCGGCGTAGATCTTGCCTTCCTTGATGGCCTGCTTGCCTTCGGGCTGGCCATCGAAGCCGATGATGACGACCTTGCCGACCCTGCCTGCTTTCTCCACCGCGCCACGTGCGCCGAGTGCGCCGGGGTCATTGATGGCAAAGATGCCGACGAGATCTGGCTGGGCCTGCAGCATGTCTTCGGTGGCTTTGTAGCCTTTGTCGTTGGCACCGTGGCAGTCGAGCTCGCTCACGATCTCGATCTTCCTCGCCGCCGTGGCATTGTAGGTGGCGAGCACTTCCTTGAAGCCTTTCACACGCAGGATGCAGGACTCCACCTGCTTCATGTCGAGCACACCGATCTTCCCACCCTGCCCTTGCAGCGCCTCGATCATGGCCTCTGCGGCCATTTTGCCACCGCCGAAGTTGTCCGTGGCCACCTGGGTCGCTATCTTCACGCCGGGCTCGTTGCAGGGCACATCCACGGTGAAGACGGGAATCGCGGCGGCGTTTGCCTCCTGGATTACGGTCACGATCGCCTTGGAGTCCGTGGGGCTCAGCACGATGGCGGCAACATCCTTCACGATGAAGTCTTTGATCTGGTTGCTCTGGCGCGCCACGTCACCATCTGCGCTCACCACCAGGGTGTCATAGCCATGCTTCTTCGCCTCGGCGATGATGCTGTCGCCGATCACTTTGAAGAATGGGTTCTGCAATGAGAGCAAGGACACCGCGATGGTGCCTTTGGAGGCTGCCTGTTCATCCGAAGACTTGCCGCAGGCGGCTAGCAGGAGGATGGAGGCCTGAAGGATGTGGCGGAGTTTCATTGTCTGCATGGTAGCATAGACGGCGTGCAAGTCTCAATAGCGGAGGAAGGAGCGCCTTCTGGCCTCAAATGCCTGCGTCTCCGTGGCCCAGTCGGCCACGACTTTTTTCCACGCATCGCCACTGCGTACCGACTTCACACTGGCTGCACGATTGAGAAGGGTGTCCACCAGGGCGAGCTTGAACTCCTTTGTATAAAGCCGCTGCAGGGTGCAAGCGATGGCGATGCCAACATCGACCGCATTCAAGGCGGCGCGATCTGTGATCGCCATGCGAACGCCGCCGCAGGCCTCTCCCTTGAAGATGCTGGCGGTGGGAGTGAAGCGTGTGGGTGTGAACTGTATGCCGGAAAGGCCCAGCTTGTTGAGCTCATGCGACAGCCGCAGGTCATCCACATAGGGTGCGCCCAGAACTTCAAACGGGGTGTCGGTGCCACGCCCCACAGTGATGCTGAACTCGAGAAGGCCGATGCCCGGATAGAGCAATGCAGCGTTCAATGAGCGCATGTTTGGGGAGGGATTGATCCAAGGCAGACCGGTATGATCGAAGAGCAGGCCGCGCTGCCAGCCTTCGACTGGAATTACTTTCAAATCACAGCCCATTCTGCGCTCGGAGTTCATCATGGCGGCGAGTTCGCCGGCGGTCATGCCGTGACGCAATGGGATGGCATGAGTGGCGGTGGGCTTTTCGGCATCGATGACGGCGGGGCCTTCCACCTGGATGCCGCCGATGGGGTTCACGCGATCCAGCACGTAGAATGCTTTCTTTGCTTTAGCCGCCGCCTCCATGCACAGCCGCATGGTGCCGATGTAGGTGTAGAAGCGGCAGCCGATGTCCTGGATGTCGAAGACCAGGGCATCGACGTCTGCGAGTTGTTCCGTAGTCGGTGCACGCTGCTCGCCGAACAAGCTCAGCACGGGCAGGCCGGTCTTTTTGTCGGTGGAGTTGCTGATCTTCTCCTGATCCAGTTCACCACGGATGCCGTGCTCGGGGCTGAAGAGTTTTATTAATTTTACGCCGGTCGCATTGGCCAGCAGATCGATGGTGCTGTGACGCTGCGCATCGATGCCGGTTTGATTGGTGATGAGGCCGATGCGCAGACCCTGCAAGTCGGCGAACTTTCGACGCGCCAGCACGTCGATGCCGTTCAAGACCGTCGGCACCTCGGTCTCGGCACGCGGCCATGGCGAAGCATTGGCTGGAATGAGTTTCACGCACTTGGCCGCCTCTGTGCCGATCTCTTCATACAAGTTGCGCACGCTGCCTTTGCCATTGGGGTGCAGGCGAGAACTCATGAAGATGACGAAGGTCTTTGATGCGGGCTCGATCCACAGACTTGTGCCGGTGAAGCCCGTTTGACCAAAGGAACCTAGAGGAAACACTTTCCCACGCGGCCGGCTGAAGGCCGAGTCGATGTCCCAGCCGAGACCACGCCGCTCGAAGACTGTCGCAAGGGTCTGCGGTGAAGTCATGAGCTTTACCGTCTCCGGCTTCAGCACACCGGCTCCCCCCGCGAGAATCATGTGCGCGTACTTCGCGAGATCGCCGGCGGTGGTGAAGAGGCCTGCATGGCCGGTGACACCGCCCATCTTGCGGGAGGTGGGGTCATGCACCACGCCGCGCAGCATGACGCCGTTCTCATCTTTCTCCGTGGGTGCGATGCGTGGCTTCCAATCCTCCGGCGGCAGGAAGCGTGTGGAATCCATGTGCAGCGGCTCGAACACGTGCTTCGCGGCGAACTCATTCAAACCGATGCCGCTCACGCGACGAACGATTTCGCCGAGCAGAATGAAGTTGATGTCCGAGTAGCGGAAAAAGCGATCGGGCGGGCCGTCGGGTTCGGATGCGACGGCACGTTCGATGCCCGCTGTATAACCCGTCCACTCTGGTTCCTTGGGAATGCCTGGCTTGAAACCGGAGGTGTGCGTCAGCAGATGGCGCACGGTGATGCCAGCGCGAAACTCAGGGATGTAGCGCCGCACCTCGGCCTGCAGTTCGATCTTCCCCTGCTCCATCAGGAGCAAGACACTTGGCAGCGTGGCCACCACTTTGGTGAGCGATGCTGCATCAAACACGGTGTCCTCGGTCATGGCCTCCTTGGCGGGCACGAGTGCGCGCTGTCCCTCGACCATGGTCAACTTCTTGTCTCCGCTTTCAAACCAGAGCACGGCACCTGCCGGGTTCCCTTTGGCCACGGCCTTGGACACTACGGCACGCAGTGAGTCGAACTCGTCCGCGTGAGCGAGGGAGCATAGCAGGAAAAAAGTGAGCGAGCGCAGCATGGTAAAACTCATCCTGCCAGAAACGCGGCGAGGCTGCCTATTTCTTTTTTGGCTTTGCACCCCTTGTTGCACTTCCGGCTTGCATCGCGCAGGGAAATCCGGCATGCCCATGGCATGAAGCCCAACCTGCTCCTTCTACTTCCTCTTCTGCTGACTCAGTGTGGTGATGAGGCCAAGAAACCCGCGTCTGCGGCGAAGCCTGTGGTGGAAAAGCCTGCTGTGCCCGCTGCTGCGGCGCCGACCCAGGATGCACCGAAGAAGGTGTATTGGACACAGGAGATGCTGCACACGGAGATCAAGTTCCACAATCCGGGGTACCTGGGTGACGGGCAGTTCAACATTGAGGGCGGGAACGTGGTCGCGGTGAGCCTGCGAGGGGCGAAGATTGAGAATGTGAAGTTTTTGCAGCACATCGAGCCGATGGCGCTGGATCTGAGCGAGACGCCGATCACGGACCTGAGACCGATGCAGGGCAAAAAGCTGGTGGAGCTGTATCTTGAAGACACGAAAGTGCGGGACCTTTCGCCGATCCGTGGCATGCCCCTGGAAAAGCTCTACCTGAGCCGCACGCCGGTCGAAAATCTGGCGGCACTGGAAAACATGCCGCTGGTGGAGCTGAACGCGGTGGGCTGCCCGATTGGAGACATTTCTGGCATCGCCAAATGCCCGATCCAGATGCTGTGGCTGACGGACTGCCCGGTGGAGAACATCAGCGCGCTGAAAACGGTGCCGTTGGTGAGCGTGACACTGCACCGCACCAAGGTGAAGGATCTCTCCCCGCTGACCGGCACGGCCCTGCAGCGCCTGCACATTGCCGAGACGCCGGTGACAGATTTGACACCGTTGAAGGGCATGAAGCTCACGCGTCTGGTCTTCACGCCGGCGAACATCACGGCGGGCATTGAGGTGGCGAAATCGCTGCCATTGCAGGAGATTGGCACGCGCTTTGACGATGGCGGCAAGGACCTGATGCCACCGGCCAGTTTCTGGCCTGCCTATGACGCGGCAGTGAAGGGCGCTACAAAATGACCAAAATTTGTCTTTACCCCGCAGCCATCCTACTGACAGAATCCCTGCGAATTCCATGAAAGAGTTTGCTTACATCCATGACGAGAAGAACAGCCCGTCGCCTTTGCGCGCGGTGCCTGCCCTCGCCAGTTTTAGCGATGACCAGCTTGATGATGTGTTGAACTCCAGCAGCCTGCTGCAATGCGAGCCGGGCGATCACATCATCAAGGAGGGCAGCATCGACTCCCGCATCTACGTCCTGCTCAGCGGTGAGCTTGAGGTGCGGGTCGGCAGCAAGAAAGTTGCTGCCATCACCCGCATCGGGGAAGTCTTCGGCGAGCTGGCGCTCGTGAACCATGACAAGCGTCTGGCTTCCGTCATCGCCTCCACCAAGGCGGTGTGCCTTGCCGTGGACCAGAAATTCCTGCAGGACATCCATCCGCGTGAGGAAGACCCGGATTTCCACGCCGCGCTGTACGAATTCGTGGCCCGACTCGTGGTGCGCAAGCTGGAGGCCACATCGCGCCGACTGGCCGAGGTCGAAAAAGAACTGCGCGAGCTGCGAGAAGCGAAAGCCGCCGAGAAGCCAGTCGCTGCTGCCAAACCGGCGTCTGCACCCAAACTCAAACGGCCACCGGTGAAACGTGCGCCTGCTGCGGCGGTGAGAAAACCGGCACGGGCGCGGTAAGGCAAGCTGGTGCAAATAGTGAGCCGCATGGTCCTCTGTGCGGTTTTTAGCGTGCACGACGGCCCAGACGCCGCACGCGGAGTGTGCGGACCACTTTGTTGGCGCCTTCGCGACACTCCGTGGATATTTCCCATCGTCGGCCCGGCTGTGAAGGTCAGGCCACGCCGCCGCCAATCGTGATGCGTTTGGCGGGAATGGGTGATTCGATGATGCCGAGTTCGGTTTCCTGCTTCAAGCGGAGCTGACCGCAGGCGGCGGCGATGTCGTGGCCTTTTTCACGGCGCAGAGTGGCGGTGACGCCAGCATTGGTGAGGACGGCGAGGAAGGCGTCCTGGCTGGCTTCACTCGGGCGCACCCACTCCAGACCATCGACGGTGTTGTAGGGGATCAAATTGACCTTGGCGTTGGCGCTGCGGGCGCGTTTGGCCAGGGCATGCGCCTGCTGGAGGCTGTCGTTCACATCGGCGATGAGGATGAACTCGAAGGTGAGGAACTGCTTCCGCTTCTGGTTCCAGTAGTCGAGCGCTTCAAAGAGCTCGCCGAGGTTGTGCTTGCGGTTCACCGGCATGATTTTTTCACGCACTTCGTCGGTGGCGCCATGCAGTGAGATGGCGAGGCGGATTTGCAGCGGGAAGTCGGCGAGTTTTTTGATCTGTGGTGCCAGACCGCTGGTGCTGACCGTCATGTGACGTGCGCCAATGCCGATGCCCCACTCTGCATTCAAGATCTCGATGGCCTTGGTGACGTTCGAATAATTGGCGAGGGGCTCTCCCATGCCCATGAAGACGAGGTTGTCCACACGCTCCCCGGCATAGGCTTCCACCTGCACGATCTGCTCGACGATTTCGGCCGCCGTGAGATTGCGTGCAAAGCCGGCAAGACCGCTGGCGCAGAATTTGCAGTCATAAGCACAGCCGACCTGGCTGGAAACGCAGAGAGTGCGGCGGTCTGACGTACCGCCGTAGAGAGAGGGATTGGCCGGAATGAGAACGGTCTCGACGTAGCGGCCGTCGTGCAGTTTGAGGAGGAATTTGCGCGTCGTATCGCTGGAGCCGGCGACTTTGGCAATGGTCATCGTGCGCGTGACGAAACGGGTGGCGAGGGCTTCGCGGGTCGCTTTGGGCAGATTGCTCATCTCCTCAAAGGTGGCGGCCCGTTTGGCGAAGACCCACTCGACGAGTTGTTTGGCACGGAAGGCGGGCTGACCCAGCTCCGCGAACACGGCAGAGATTTCCTCCGGCTTCATGCCGAGGAGGCCCTGGGGTGCGGGGGTGATGCTCATAGGTGCCACAGTGGCGATGAAATGAGCATTTGAAATTCAAGATTTGGGTTTGATGCTGGTGCCATGGGAATCCCCGGCCTTATTGCGATGCTTGTCATGGTTGTGCTGATCGGCGTCGGCATTGGCATCGGACTGTTTGCCTGCATGATCGCAGCGGCGCTGGGCATGCTGGGTGTGGTGTCGAGCTCGGTGGCGCTGGGATTTTTCACCAAACGGCCGGCGACTGCAGTGAGGGCACTGCTGCTGCAATGCGACATCCTTGCGGGCATTCCAGCGGGAGCCGTCACTGCCTGGGTGGGCCGGACGTTGCTTGAGCACGTGGATGAGAGCTGGATGATCGCCGTTTATGGCGGCATCGGCGGAGCATTCGCAGGCGCGTTGCTGGCGCTGATGCTGGATTTTATTTTTCGCCGCACGCATGCATGGCTGGAGCAGCGGATGAAGCAGAAGGCGCTGACGAGCTAGTGCCTCAAAGCGTGGCTACGGCTGCTTTTCCTGCTCACGAAACTGAGTGGGTGTGAGCTTGGTCATTTTCTTGAAGTCCTTGGAAAAGAAGAACTGATCGTGATAGCCGACCTGGCGGGCGATTTCTTTGACGGGGTCGTCGGATTCAATGAGACGGCGCTTTGCCTGATTGATGCGCTCGCGCCGCAGCCAGTCGATGGGGCTGGTGCCGATGGCGGCTTTGAACTGGCGGCTGAAGTGGCTTTCGCTCATGCCGCTGAGCTGGGCGAGTTCGATGACTCGCATGGGCAGATGGAAGTAGAGGCGCATGCGCTCGAGCGCCTTGGCCACGGCGGAGGGAAGCTCTGGCTGAACCAGTCCTGGCTCCGAGAGACGCACATGGAAAGCCAGGCCGATGATGGCGGCGACAGCAGCACTTGCGAGTGCGGCATCGCTCGGGCGAGTGCCGCTCATGTGCTGAAAGGCGTGCTCAAACTCCTGCTTCACCGCCTGCTCGTTGATGCCTTCGAGCACGGGTTGAGAGCGCACCTGAAGGAGTTCGGCGATGCGGTCAAGTGACCTGCCCTCAATGCGCATCCAGTACAGCTCCCATGGATCTTTTTTTGCGGCGCCGTAAAGATGCGGGTGATGGCAGTTCACCCAGAGCAGCGCACCGGGCCCGACGGCATGTCGTTTGCCTGCGATCTGGACCCAGCCGCAGCCTTTGAGGCAGAGGATCAACTCGTGACCCGGGTAGGTTTCACGCTCAATGCGGTGCTCGTAGCCCGCCTTCAAATGGCCCGCGCGTACCACGGAATAAAACAAATCACGCTGCCAGTCGGCCGGCGTGGCATAAAGATTCGTCATGAAAACGGTTTCCTGGAACAACGTAGCCATGGCCGGATAATACATTCACCGGCACCCGGGTGTCGAGCATTGAATTGCGCCCAGGCCCGCATGGAGGGGAAAATCCTTTTGCAGCAGAGGGTGCCAAGCGGCATACTTAGTCCCCTGCTGCGCACCCCGATTACCCCCGCGCACGCATTTTCCAACACCATCATGCCCACTTACGATTACGAATGCCAGACGTGTGGCCACAAGTTTGAGGCCAAACAGTCGATGAAAGATCCGCATCTCACGGACTGCCCGGTAGAGGGCTGCCCGGGTCCGGTGAAGCGCAAGATAGGACTGGGAGCAGGTTTCATCTTCAAGGGCAACGGTTTCTACATCACGGATTACCGCAGTGATTCGTACAAAGCGGCGGCCAAGAAGGATTCTGAAAGCGCTTCAGCCGCCTCGAGTTCGACACCAGCGGCGGCAAGCCCGGCACCCGCCGCGAGCCCATCAGCACCAGCCAAGACATCTGGTACCTAGGTCTGAGTCCGCATCCAATCCCCCCTCTGCCGCCGTGATTCGCCACCTGCTCCAGACATTGCGGCTGCTTGGGATCAGCCTGCTGGCTGGAGCCGCCTGGGTGGCACACCGACCGGCCGATCTGCCCAAGGCTGCCGCGCCTAGTGCAGGCAAAGCCGATGACCTGCTCGACATGATGCGTCAGACGATCATCAAACGAGCGGCGGTGATGGAGATCAGCGAGGCTGAGATCAACCGCCACCTCGCCACGACACTTGCTGGAAAAATCCCGGGGGCACTCGGTGGCTGGGTCGCGTTTGAAGGCGCGCGCATTGATCTGGAGCCAAACAACGCACGCTTGATCCTCATCTGGAAGATCAAAGGGTACACGCGTACGGCGAGTGTCGATTTCGCCATCAGTCGTGACGACAAAGACTTCCATGTTGTTGTGCTGAGAGGTGCTTATGGCCACCTGCAAATGCCACGTGGCATGATGCGGCCGATTTATCCATCCTTGGAGGCTTTGGCTGGAGCACTTGATCCAGAAATTCGGGCGCTGTTCCAGATGACGCAGATCACCATCGCCAAGGACAAGCTCGTGCTCGACCCCAGTTTCCCATCCGCATGAACCGCCGTTTTCCAACCGCCCAAGCGGGCGTGCTTTCGTTTCTCTGCGCCACCTTGGTTGCGCTGGGACAGACAACCGCGCCGCCGATACCGCCCCTCACTCAAGAGCAAAAGGAAGCTGCGGCGGCCATTGACGCGCCGAAGACTGCCGTGCCACCACCCCTGCCCGGCCAACTGCAGAATGGAGCCCCGGCAAAGCCTGCGGTGGCGCAACCACCCGCCCCCCCTTCAGCACCAGCTGCCAACTCCGCCAGCAAAATGCAGGTGCTGGAAGCCGTGACCCAGAAACCCACGGTCACGGAAGTTCCGCGTGTGTCGGCCCCTTCGGACAAGCTGCCAGTCACCAGTTCAACCAGCACCAGCCGGCAGTTCATTGTGCACGGGAAGGTGTTTGAAACTCGCAGCGCCATGTCCACGCGCTGTGAGGAGATTTCCCAGGAGTTGCGCAAGGTGCTCAATGACAAGGAGCCCTTTGTGCTGCCGGTCGTCGTGGTATTAAACACGGGTGAAGAGGCGGCTAAGTCGAAAGGTCCGGCTATCTCGACCACTATTTCGGAGCTTAACTTTGGGGGCTTTCACCTTCAAGTCACGGTTAATGAACGCCCCGGCCTCAAAGCAGCGGATTTGCGCAAGGAAGTCATCCGGGCACTGCTCGCCGAACGCATCCTGCGCAATCATCATAAGATCGAGACGCCGGAAGGACGCCTGCTGCTGCCAGACTGGATCATGACCGGAGTGCTGCAGGCGCTGGACTTCCGTGCCAGCCCAACACCAAGCGCCTTGTTTGCCACGCTGTTTCGCAGCGGCAAAATCTATGGCATCGAGGAGATCATCGAAGCCTCTCCGGTCGAGATGGACAACCTGTCACGCACCATTTACGAGACCTCCTGCTGCGCTCTGGTACTGGCGCTCGTCGACCAGCCCAACGGACCGCAGAACCTGAACAAGTTTCTTAATTCCCTCGCGAGCGACCCGCGATCTGAACGTGAACTGCTCAGCGCCACCTTTCCAAACTTTGCCGCGTCGGCCTCAAGCCTGAACAAATGGTGGTCGTTGCAGCTGGCCCAACTGGCCAAGCCCGGAGTCGCCGAACCTTTCACTCCTGCCGAAAGTCTCAAGGCCATAGAGGAAGCCATCACCATTCACTACGAGGCACTTCCTGCCGCGGTACCGAAGAATGTGAAGCTGCACCCGTTTGTTCTCCCGGCACCGCTGCCAGTGATTGCGGCGAGCGAAAGCCACGCCAAGGATGAGCCGGCCAAGCCCAAGACAAAAGACACCGCTGCGGAAGCCGGAGATGAACCAGCGGAGAGTGAAACCAAGGTGAAACGCAGCCTCCTCCGCCGTCTTCTCTTCCTTGGAGATCCCCGCGAAAAAGAAGGTGAAGCGAAGGCAGGTGACAAACCAGCCAAGACCGCCGACGAAGAAAAGAAGCAGCCAGAGGAAGAAAAGAAGCCCGGCTTCATGGGCCGCCTCTTTGGTGCCGGCAACGACGAGAAAAAGGCGTCGGAAGAGCCGAGCGTCAAAGAAGGCAAAACCAAGGTCGTTGAAAAACCGGCGGCTCCTCCCGCAGTTGTCGAAAAAGAGAAGAATGCGGAAGAAGGAAAGAAGCCCGGCTTCATGGGCCGCCTCTTTGGTGCCGGCAGCGACGAGAAAAAGACGTCGGATGAGCCAAGCGTCAAAGAAGGAAAGGCCAAGGTCGTTGAAAAACCGGCGGCCCCGCCCGCAGTTGTCGAACAAGAGAAGAATGCGGAAGAGGAAAAGAAGCCCGGCATTATAGGCCGTCTCTTTGGTGCCGACAGTGAGGATAAGAAGCCGGCTGACAAAAAGGCGTCCGACAAAGAGAAAGAAAAAGCAGCCGCCATCGAGAAACCCAAAGTTACCGATAAAAAAGAACCAGCCGCCAAGGAGGAGCCTAAGGAAGAGAAAAAGCCCACCAAACTCAATCCCATGAACTGGTTTCGTGGCGACAAGAAAGCAGGCGAGGAGAAGAAGGAGGACAAAAGCACCAAGGAGAAGCAGACATTTATCACACCACCCGCCGCCTTGGATGTCGCGCGGCTGATTTCGCCGGTGCTGGCAGACGCATGGCAGCTGCTGGCACCTGCCGCCGCACGTCCAACCCTAGAAAAGGAGCCGCCGCCGCTGTTTGATTACCGCAAGCGTAAGGCCGAAGAAGCGGAAAAGGCAGCCGCAAAAGAAGCCGAATCTCCCCAAAAAGGCACGAAGAAGCCTGCTGAGGAGGACAGACCTCCCGTGAAGAAAAGCAGCAAGCCGCACACGACCAATCCCAATTCCAAACCGGCCTCCAAATCATCGGCCACTCCAGCGGACAAACCGCACACCACGAATCCGAACGCCAAACCCGCCACGATTGAGCAGATCAAAGCCGCCCCTGCAACAACTCCGGCTGCGGCAGACGCCGGGCCCGCTCTCGTGCAGGTGAGTTTGCCGCTGGAAGAATACCAGCACATCCTCAATCACCCGGATCGCGCCAAAATACTGGCCTACAACACCGCCGCACTGCGTGCGCTGGAGCTGCGTGTCAGCATTCTGTTCCGTCCTGTGATCAGAGGTTATATGGTCGCGGTGCACGACATTGAAGCCGGGAGGACCAAGGACATGGACAAGCGCCTCGCTGCTTTGCATGAGTTTGCCATCATCGCGTATCAGAAGACCATCGCGGTGCGCGACTATCTCGACTGGTTCGAAGCCAGCGAAAGCGGCCGGCTCTCCGGCAAGTTTGACGACTTCCTCAATCTGCCCGCCACCATCAAGAAAGAGCTCCCGCCGCGCACCGATCCGATCTCGAAGTATCTGGATGCTATCGACAAGGAGTTTTCGAAGTAGGCTCTAGTTCAGCCCCACATCCTCGGGCACGCCGGCCATCACCTGATAGACCGGGCCCATGTCTTTGAGAATAGCTGACCACATCTGCCCTGGTTTTTCGACCGTGAGCACCAGCGGACGTGCGTCTGCGGTGATCCACGAGCGCACTTCGAGCTCGCTTTCCAACTGCCCGCCGCTCCAGCCGGAGTAACCGACGAAGCCGCGTACGTCATGACCGAGGCTGAGCGCATGCAGGGCGTCTGCAACCGAAAGGTGAGTCTGGCAGCGCAGGGTGCGGCGACGTTTGTTCCAATGCAGCGCGGCAAAGGCAAGCTTGTCCGTCGAAACGGGTCCGCCCATGAACACGGGCACCTCACCGAGCGCGCCCAGATCCTGGTCTGGCAGCAGATCGGCCACGGATTGCTCCAGCGGCCTGTTCAGGATATAGCCAAACGCACCGTCTTTCGCGTTGTGCGCCGCCATGAAGACCACGGAGCGGGCAAAGTTTGAGTCGCGCATGGCCGGTGAGGCGAGCAGGAGGCTTCCACTGAGGGAAGACGATGATTCGTTTGTGTGTTCCGAATTCATATCGATGTCTGACGCAATAACTACGCCAGCCGCTCGATTAGGAACAGAAAAAAATGCGCGCTGGCTTGTCAGAGCCAGCGCGCATTCGTGAAATCAGGACTGCCGGACACTTTATGCCGCCGCCACTTCGAATCCCTTGCGGTAGATTTTCGTGAGCAGCTTGTCAGCCTCGGGGGCGTTCGGGAATTTCAGATTGGCGGCATCCCACTCCAGGACCTTGTTGGCCTCCTCCATGCGGCCCGTGATCGGGTCGATCTTCGGAATGGCCAGACGTGTGGCCACGTTGCCAAGCTGCACGGTCTCTGCCAGCGGGCCGGCGTAGTGGAAGCCGTCGCTGGTCTTTTTGGCGGCGAGACAGGCATCCACCCAGGTGTGCCAGTGGCTGCGGCCTTCCTCTTTTGGATATTTGAAACCGGTGAACTTGTCGAGGGGATACAGGCGGGGACCGGCCACGTGTGCGAGCACCATGGTGCCGCCTTCGCCGATGAAGATGGAACCGCTGGCGGGCAGATCGATGTCTCCCGGCATCTGCGCGAGCTTATGGCTCGGTTTGAGGCCACCGTCCATCCATGTCAGCTTCATTGTCTTGCCTGCTGTGTAGGCCGTGCCGGGGAAGACGTAGTTGATGGTCTCATGCGTGGGCCAGATCTGATTGTTGATGCCGCTGTTTTTGGCCTGAACGCTGATGGGTGCGGTGAGATCGAGCGCGGTGAAGACGGGGTCCATGATGTGGCAGCCGAAGTCGCCGAGGCCACCGCCGCCGAAGTCCTGCCAGTCGCGCCAGATGAAGGGATGGTAGGCGGGTGCGTAGTCGCGCATGGGTGCGGCACCGATCCACAGATCCCAGTTCAAATTGGCAGGTGCCTGAGCCGCAGGCGGCGGCTGGAACATGCGGGTACGCTCATTGCCCGTCACACCGACCCATGAATAGACTTCTTTGATTTTGCCGATCGCACCTTCCTTGATGAGACGGGTGCCCATGCGGTATTCGATGGACGAGTGGATCTGATTGCCCATCTGCGTGGTGAGATTCTTCTTTTCAGCCCAGAGCTTCATCTGCCGTGCCTCCCAGACGGTGTGAGCCAGGGGCTTCTGGCAATAGATGTGCTTGCCCTTCTGCATGGCAGCCACGGCCACTGGCGCATGCATGTGATCGGGGATGCCCACGGTCACTGCATCAAAGCCGTCGCCCAGCGTGCTGAACATCTCGCGATAGTCGGAGAAATGCTTCACACCTGGAAATTCCGCGTCCGCTTTGTCGAAGCGATTCGCATCCACATCGCAGAAGCCGACAAACTTCACTGAAGCATGGGATCCCACGTTGTGCAGATCGCTGTAGCCCATGCCATTGACGCCGACGCAGGCGACCTGGAGCTTGCTGTTGAGATTCTGCCCACGCACGAAGGCTGGAAAGGCGACAGCGGCAGAGGCGAGGGTGGAATTTTTCAGGAATGAGCGGCGGGAGGTGGGCATGGTGAGCGACGGCGGATTGGAGTGTCTCCCACGTACGCTGCTACGCCGGATGCTTTGTCTCGAAAGACAAAGAACGGCAGTTTAGTACCATGAGCCGTTGGAAAAGAGTCGGGATCAAAGCAACGCAAGCTTTCATCCGGCCCTTCCACAGAACTTCAGCGCTTCTTCGCTCGCTGAAAACGGCTCTGTCGCTCGGCATCTGCAATGGGTGCAGGCTGCTTGGTCTCCACCCCTGCCGCCGCTTTTGGGGCCTCCACGTTGGGCGTTTGCTGCAGCTGCAGCTGCAGCTGCAGCCGCTGCTGATGCTGAACGGCCTCGCGGGTGGGTTTGACGATTTTGGGACGCTGCCTAGCCCCGGCACGCGCCCACTGCGGCAGCTTCCAGCCGGTGCGTGTCACGAAGGCTTCGAAGAGCAGGAGCAGCAGCGTGACGATGAGCAGATAAAGGCCCAGATCCGTGAAGCGGGGTGTGATGGGGCTGCGCCAGGCCTGGCTCATTTCCAGCAGCTCGCGACCGCCGCTGGTCTGTGACACGCGGCGCAGCTCCTCCACGCGTGCTTCATCAAAGGCCCACTCGGTGCTGGTGCCAACGATGGCGGGACCGAAGCTGATGGCCTGACCACCAACCTGCACGGCTCCGCGCACCATTTCACCTTCGGGGAGTTCGGTGCTGGTCTGGAAATGGCCGGGTGCGACGCGCTCCCAGGCGAGCTCATGCGAACCCTCAGCCCGCAAGCCATGGGCCAGCACCACACGTGGAGCTTTGGTGCGCAATTTGGGCTCCCATTCCTCATCGTAGAGAAGATCCAAAGTGAGGGTATTGCCCTCGATACGATGCCGCACGCCGATGCCCGGCGGCACGGTCTCGCCCATGAGCCAGCGGACCTGTGTCTGCAAAAAGTCGCCGTATTTGGGCCAGGCCCGCACGCGCTGGGAGTGCTCTCCGCCGAGAGGGAAACTCACTGCCGCCGTGCGACCAGTGCTACGCGGACCGAAGGCGACGAGCGGTGCGGCGTATTCATCCTGCGTGATGAGCGCCTGGCTGGCCCAGTCGCGCAGGTAGCTGAGATTGAAACCATCCACTTCCTTGGGCCACTCGAAGGTCTGATTGCTGATCTCGAACCAGCCGCCAGCCGCGTTGGTGCCGACGGGTTCTTCAATGAAAGCGCTGCGTGCCACGGCGACGGTTTCCTGGCTGAAGATGCTCGGCAGTTCCTCCGCTTTGTCGGTGTAAAAGATACGGCCTTTGCCAAGCTTGGCGATGTCATCGAGCAGCCATGCGTCGGGATCACTGCGCTTGCCAAGAGCGATGACACTGACGGTGCCGCCGTTCTTGGTGATGTCATCGATCAGGCTCTGATAGGCATCGGGCTGCTCTGAGTCTGCGGCGTCGGAAAAGAGAATGATGTGCCGCTGGCCTGCGGGTGCGGATTTGAGCTGATCCCACGCGGCTTTAAGGCCGTTGTAGACATAGATGCCACCGCCTGTGCTTTCGATGCGGCGCACGGCACTCTCCATTTTTTCGCGGTTCGGTCCCACCTGTTGGAGCGGCACCATTTCATGGGCCTCGCTGTCCACGGCATAAACTGCCAGCAGATCCTGCGGCCCGAGGAAGCGGATGGCGTTTGCCGCGCCCTCATCTGCGAGCTGCATTTTGGTGAAGCCGTTCTGCACGGTCATGCCCATGGAGCCGCTGCGGTCCATCACGATGGCCATGGCCACCATGAGCTTGCGATGCTCCTGCTTCATTTCGAGGGACACCGGCAGCAGCGGATCGAGTGGAGACTCAAAGTAGCCGCCTGCCGCATAGCTCTGCCTGCCACCCGCCATCAGGATGCTGCCGCCCTGCTCGCGCACATAAAAATCCATGGCCGGTAGAAACTCAGAGGGCAGCTCGAATGCGGGGACATTGTTGAAGATGACGCACTTCACGCCGGCGAGCTGGCCTGGGCGCAGTGAGCGCAATTCGGTGACGGTCTCGACGGTGAAGCCCTGCCGCTGCAGCGTGGCTGAGACAGGATCATCAGTGTACTTTGTGAGCAGCAGAACCCGAGGACCGCCGGCGATCTCGATCATGGCTTCATGGCGGTTATTGCCTGAATGCGCGTCCTTGCCGGGCTGAATGATGGCCTCGTAATGAGCCACGCCGGCCGCAGGAAGGCGATCGGTGAAGCGGATCATGCCACTGCCGAGTTGCACGGCCACCTCGCTCGTTTTGATCTCACGCCCGTTGCGCAGCAGTGTGAGCGGCACCTTGCCATCGGTCGTGCCGCGCAGTTCGATCTCGATCAGAAACGGCTCACCGAGCTGGGCGCGCGCAGGCAGCTTCATCGCGGAGATACGGAAGTCGGTGGTCTCGGTTTCACGGGCGAGACGGTAGTCCAGCTCCACACCTTGCTGCGTGAGTTTGGATGCGAGACCTGTGAGTGGCTCGGTGGAATAGCCATCGGTGATGGCAAGGATGCGCGCCGGTCTGCCGCGGCCTTCACGCTGGGCAAAGGCGAGCGCCTGCGTGACCGCCTGGGCTGTGCGCGTCTGCGTTTGATTGCGCGCATACATCTCCGCGCCTTCGGCACCGCGCTTCATCACCTCCGCCGCATAATTGAGGTAAAAGATGCGGTCTTCACCGCCCCGGCTTTTTTCGAGCAGCTTCTCCCATTCCTGCATGCCCTTGGCCATCGGCTGCTCGGCGGAGGTGGAAGAGTCCAGCAGGACCCAGAGATCCACGCCGTCCGCGAGACGCCGCCATTGCGGCTGCGCCAGCGTCACGGTGATCAGCACCACCAGCAGCAGCCGCACAGGACGCCCTAGTGAGAGCCGTGGCAGCTGCCAGCCAGCCAGCAGCAGCACGGGCAGCAGGGCGAACCATTCTGGATGGCGGAACATCATGGCCGTGCGACCTCCTGAGCTTCGCGCTTGGAATTGGTGAACCACCAGCTGCCCAGCAGCAGGAGCAGCAGGATGAGAAGCCAGAGCCGCCAGTTGGGATCGGCCTCGTGCAGGGTCTCGATCTGCACAGCTTTGATCTTGTCGAGTTCATTGAAGGGCTTTGCCTGAGTGAGGTCGGCCTCGCGGGTGTCGGCAAAATGTGCTGCCGCGGTGAGCAGCAGCATTTCACCCTGGCGCACGGTGAAGTGTCCGGGCCGTGCGGGGGCACGTAGCAGCCGCGCCTGTGCGAGAGGGATTTCCTGATCTCCCAGCTTCAAGGGAGCCGCGCCTGCATCCTGACGATGGGCCACGACGAGATGCTGACGCACATCGAAATTGGCGGCTTCGGGCGCGAGTTTGTCGGTGCGCAACTCTTCAAGAAAACGATGCAGCAGTACGACGAAGGCTGGCAGTTTGCGCGCATTGGAAGTTTCCAGATCGAACTGGCAGATCAGCTGCCGCCCGCCTGCGGGCATCATGCGCAGGACGATCAACGGGCGCTCACCCTGCCATAGCAGTACGCGATCCTGCGACTGACGCGGCATGGCTTTGGACTCGCGCACCAACAGGCCCTGCCAGTTCAGTCCTTCGACCAACGCATGAGGCTCGGCAACGATGCTGCCTTTGAGGTAAGGCGCGGTTTCATCTGCCGGTGCTTGAAAAAAGCAGCCGTGGCGCTGTTCTGGCAGAGCGAAGCTTGGTGTCATCACTGCGGCGACGAGATCTGACTCACCCGGCACAGCGACCATGCGCAGATGCGCGTAGCGGCTGAACAGCTCGGCGAGCAGCGGCACTTTGCCTTCGAGCGGACAGAGTGAGAGCACCTTGGGCTGAGGACGCACGAGTGGCAGATCGTTGTCGAGTGACAGCGCATCGTCGCTGAGGTGCAGCGCGATCTGCTGAATTTCCCCGGTGGGGAATGGACCGGAGAGCGTCTGGGTTTCTCCGGGGCCGAGCTTGAGCGGTTTCCATGGAGACTCCGCCGCACCTGCCTGCGCACGCCATTGCCGCTCCTGCGTGGTGCGGCTGTAGTTTTTAACCAGGGCATGCCACAGCCACTGGCCGTCTTTTTCCTCCACGGTCACGCCAGCCCAACCAACGTTGTCGGTTTCCTGACCCACGGAAACCACCTGTGCGCCAAAGAGCGGGGGCACTGACAGAGGATGATCGGTGATGAGCACCACGACGCCTTGCGATCCGACGAGGCCGCGTGCGACGCGCAATGCGGGGGTGAAATCATGCACGCCGAGCAGCGGCTCCCAGTGGTCCAGCGCCTGACGCAGCTCACTAGCCTGAGTGCCGTGATACAGGCTGGGGGCTTCGGCATCCGAAGAAAGCAGGGTGAGCTCCGCCCGTGCCAGGGGTCCTTCGAGCAGGCCGAGCACCTCATCCACCGCCTGCACGGCGGGTGGGCGAAATGCCTGCATGCTCGCGGAGGTGTCCATCACGATGGCGATGCGCTGCACCGCATCATGTTTAAGCCAGCGCGGCTGAACCAGCAGCCAGGTGAGCAGGAGCACCATGAGCAATTGCAGCCAGAATGGGATGGACGTGCGCAGGCGCTCGAAGCGGCTGCCGGTGCGGCTTTCGCGTTTCATCTGCTGCAGCAGAAACAGGGTGGTGGCCGGCACCTTGCGATTGCGCCGCTGGAGAAAGTGGATGGCAATCACGGCCGGAAGACCGAGCAGCGCCCACAGGCCCCAGGTGTTGGCGAGCGTGATGTTCATGCGGTTTCCACAGCTCCACTGGGGATGCCTTCGAGTTGCAGCGCCTTTTGAAAGTCTGCCTCGGCCGCCACACGCGCCAGCGCGATGCCGTGTTTCTGGGCAGCGGACTTCCACAGTTCAAAATGGCGGCGGTAGGCGGCCTCGTAGCGCTGCAGCAGGGCGGCTTCGACCCGATGTTCGTGCGGCAAACCGGTTTCGGGGTCGATGAATTCATAGTTGCCGTCCCAGCCGGGATCGGCCTCCTCCTGAGACTGCGGAGCGAAGACGATGCCGCGACCGTTGCGCGTGCTGAGGCATGCGAGCAGGGCTTCCGGCTCGGTGGGAAACAAGAGGTCGCTGATGAAAACACGCATCGCGCCAGCACGCAGCGGGAGACGATTCAACACGGGAGTTTCCTGGGTGGGGATCAAGGCGCTGACGCGCTCATGCCACTGGCCGCTGAGAATGACCTCGGGCTCCAGCAGTTGATGCTGTGCTCCGGCGACGGCGTAGCAGCGCAGCGTGGCTCCTGATTGCAGCGCCGACTCAATGGTGTAGGCAAACAATTCCAAGGCCCGCTGCTCTTTGGCAGCAAAGGCAAACATGGAGGCGGAGACATCCAGGATCACATCGACGAGCGGGCGCACCTCCTCGCGATAGAGCTTCATCGAATAGGTGCCGGTGCGGGCATAGGCCTGCCAGTTGATCTGACGCGGATCGTCACCGGGCAGGTAGAGGCGGTGGTCCTGAAAGTCGAGACTGCTGCCGGTGCCGCCGCCGAGGAATTCACCCGCATGGCCACGCCAGCGCTGCTGACGGAACGGCAGCTTCAGCACGCGTGCCCAGCCGCGCGCGCGGACGTGCAGCGTGCGCAGTGCGCCGGCGTCATCAAGCAGGGTCATTGGCGCGAGGGGTTACCTGACGGGCCTGGTCCAAGGCTTCGTGTTCGAGCGTGGTGTAGGTGCTGAAACTCGTTGCTGCACGCACCATGGCGGCGATCAGCCACATTGTACTGAATATGCAGGAAAGGTGCAGGATGTCCTGACGACTGCTGTAATTAACACAATTGAGACCGAACAACGCGGTGATGGGGGTGAACATGCCGAGGACCCCCAGATCACGCGCATTCATGGAAAGGCAAAACATTGTCATCATGATGCCGAGGATCACTGAGCAAAGCTGCACCACCCACCAGTTTACAAAAGTGTTTGTTCGGTTGAGGCGCACGATCACCGGCACAAAGACAGCAAGGAACATGCAAACCATGTACAGAGACGGGCCATCATCCCAATCCCAGGAAGAGGACCGCCACGTTATGCCGGCCATAATGCTCAACGCCATCACACACAAAACAGCAGAGAACACCACGCCTGAAGCCCAGCCGGGGTACAACAGTCTGCCTGCCAGCCGGCCAAAACGCCCGTGCCGTGCCAGCACCTCCAAAGCGGTGGAGTAGCGCGGCATTTCCTCCGTCAGCACATCCATGCAAACGATGAGTGTCAGGACCATCAGGGGGATGTAGGCCCACATGGCAACCTCGGGTTGGGAGTTGAGAAAACACAGCAGCAGGCCCGTCACCATCAAAGCTCCATGCACGGCCAACGCGATGAGGCGTTTCAGCGTGCTGTGATTCTCCGACGGTGGAGCGATGCGAGAGGCACCGAGCGCCAGAAAGTAATACACGACATACACCACCAAGGCCAGAATACCGCCAACGATGCTGAACTGCTCCCAGTGATCGAGCGCAAAGAATTCGCGCACCAGCGAGTCTGCCTGCGACGCCGAAACGAGGAAGGCGGTGAAGAAACCCAGAGGCACCGCCCCCGCACCCACACAAAGTGCCAGAAAGATGCGCAGCAACACCGGTGCCTGCGATGAGAATGCCAGCAATGCCGCTGTAATGACACCGGAACCGAGCGCCAGCATGACGAGCGCCACGATCTCACGCAGGATTTCAACCCCGCCAAAGAAATAGCGGGCGACCATGTAGGGCAAAATGGAACCTGCCACCAGCAGTGCCTGGCTATAGAGGGCCACCCATTTGCCATAAAGAATGCGAAACGATGCGATGGAGGTCAGCGTCAGCATGTCCAGCGTTCCATCGGTGGCTTCAGTATGAAGGGCGGAAAACCCGCGCAGGGGCATGACCACCAGCAGCATGAAACCTGCGACACCCCAGAAAATGCCGTTCACCATCTCCACCGGCGCATCAAACGTCACCGTGACGAGAAGCAGGATGATGATGGTGTGGAACAGGATGAGCGACGAGGTGAAAAACCGTGTGCGCAGGCCCTGGCGCAGCTCCTTGACGACGATCGGGCTGAAGCGATCACTGAAATCATGCAGCATGGGCAGTGTCGTGTTCATGTCAGATGGCGACGCCTCCTTCATGGCCGTGAATCATCTGCCAGCCTTCCTGCCGCGCGCCGCGTGCCTGCCGCCATGCAAAGACTGCGAAGATCAGCAGCAGCGCAGGCCAGATGCTGGCGCTGAGCATGCCGAGATCGAGCAGCTCTGCCTTGTCTGCCGCCTGAGCGGTCGCATAACCCGTTGGTAATAACTGAGGCAGCGCGCAGGTGAACCGGGCCGTGGTGTGTTTGGTGACAAAGGACATCAGCACCAGATTGCCGAGAAGCGCGATGAGCACATTCACAAGCAGCCAGAAGACAATGAAGGGCATCAGCAGATCGCTCGACCTGCGAGTGGAGAACAACTGAACCAAGGCCGCGATCATCCAGGTCCCGGCGGCACGCACGGCGACCAGCTTCGCCCCCTCCACGCTGCTGGTCCACCCCACATACACCGACACCAGCGCCACCAGCAGCGCAGAGTAAACCAGCCCCGTGACCCAGCCCGGCGCCAGCAGCCACAGAGCGGCGCGGCCCGGCCACCCACGCTGGTAGAATGCGGCATACACGGAGGGCACTTCATTCACGCGTTCAGTCAGGGCATCCATCATCAGGAATGAGAGCACGCCCACAGCCGTCGATCCCATCGCAGCACTGGAACCAGACAACCAGCCCACCAGCATCAACGTCAGCATCGCTACCAAGTTCACGGAGCGTTTGACCACGCTCAGGAGCGAAGCGGTCGGGGCGATGCGCGTGGCCGCCAGACTGAGAAAGTAGAAGACCGCCCACGCCGCAATTCCCAGCACCAGCAGCGCGGAACCGCCGCCACCTGACTTGATGAAAAAAGATAAGAGCGTGCCCGGGGGCATGCCGCCGCCCATGCGTGACATCATCATGAATGAAGCGGCGCCACAGCCACCGATCAGCAACGGCAAAAACACAATGACGGCCCGCAGCCAGAACTGGCGCTGTGTGGAGAGCGCCACGATGACCGCAGCAAGCACCACGCCCGCCAGCCATTTATAAAACAATGCCATCACCTCGGCGAACAAGTCCAGGCCGCCAAACACGAAACGTGCCACCACATACGGCAGGATGCTGAGCATGAGCAGCAGCGACTGCGAAGCGATGGCGGCCCATTTGCCGAAGATGATGCGCCCGGCTGAAAGCCGGGTGAGCGCCAGCATGTCCAGCGTACCGGACTTCAACTCATCTGCCACGGCGGAAAACCCGCGCAGCGGCATGATGATGCACAGCACGAGCGTGATGATGCCGTCGAACCATCCGCTGACCACTGCGGCATTTTCCGCCCCGCCGCTCATGAGTGTGAGGAGCACCAGCATCAGATGCAGCGTCAGCAGCACGCCGCCGAACAACCGCGTCCGCAGGCCCTGCCGCAGCTCCTTCACCACCATGGGTGAGAGGCTGTCGGGAAAGTCCATGATGGCAGGAGCGGCGTTCATGAGTGGGATGGCCGCAAAGAAGCGCAAAAAGCTGCAAAAATGAGGATCCAGAGTTGATGCATTATTTTGCGTCTTCTGTGTTTTTTGGCAGCACCCCTCCCGGCGGCGGTGCTTTGAAGGTGTTCTTGTCAATCTGGCCGAGCATGTCGATGAACGCATCTTCGAGCCGGCGCTCTTCGCGGTGGTAGTCGAGCACGGGCAGGCCATCCTGAATCATGCGGCGGAGCACTCCTGCCAGCGTGGCTTCATCAACCGACTGAATGCGCAGACGCGCGCCGCGTTTTGTCTCTTCTTCGATCTTGATCATCGGCGCAGTGAGCGCCCATTCGATGAGCCTGACCGGTTCGCCCGCGATCTGCACATGCACCAGTGTCTCGTCTGCAGTCTCAGTACCGCGCACCATGCTTTCAGCGTCGCCATGATGAACGATGCGGCCTTTGTCGATGAACAGCAGGCTGTCGCACATTTCCCCGAGTTCGCTGAGAATGTGGGAACTGATGAGGATGGTTTTACCCTCCTGCGCCAGAATGCGAATGAGGTTTTTCAGCTCCACGCGCGCTTTGGGATCCAGGCCTGCGGCCGGTTCATCGAGAATGAGGATCTGCGGATCGTGCAGGAGCGCGCGGCCCAGACAGAGGCGCTGAGTCTGGCCTTTGGACATCTTGTTGCTCATGCGATCCGCCAGCGGTGTGAGATCGGTGAAATCCATCACCTCCTGAATGCGGCGCAGACGATCAGCGCCTTTGAAGCCGAGGGCACGTGCATAAAAGTCGAGGTATTCGAGCACGGTCATGTGCTCGTAGGTGCCAAAGCTGTCCGGCATCCAGCCCAGCAGACGGCGCACCTTGGCGGGATGATGCACGACATTGTGCCCGCCGATGCACACCCGGCCGCTGCCGGGAGAGTCAAGCGTGGCCATGATGCGCATGGTGGTGGTTTTGCCCGCACCGTTTGCACCGACGAAGCCGACCACTCGTCCGTGGTCAATGCTGAAGGACACGCCATCCACCGCCTTCAGGCTGCCGAAGCTGCGGTGAATATCCTCCACCACGACCGCAGGCTGGCTGCGATCCATCTCGTGAGCCGGTGAGGAGTTTGAAACAGACGATGACATGTGTATCGAAGATGCGGAGTTCAGGGCTGCGTCACCGGGCCGAAGACAACAATCCGATCGTCCTCCCAGCGAATGGAGGACAGGGTGTCGAGGGTGAAATCAGACGCGTGCCCGGCCTTTGCGACGAAAAACGAGCGGCGGTCCGTTGTGGCGCTGTTAAGCGAAGTTTGCAGCGTGTTTACGGCTGGATCGAAGGCAGCACCGAGCCACTGATTTTTCGTTGTGGCATCCGTTTTGACCAGTGTCGCACTCTGGCCGGTGCTCAGCGGTTTTTCGAGCCGCCACTGACCGCCTGCAGCATCTGTGTAAAACAGTTCATCCACCGTGAAACCAAGGGCTGAGGTCAGTGTTGGTGCGGCATCAGGCGCAGCATCGGCCTTGAGTTCCAGACGTGCACGCGTCGAGACGGCTGCACGCAGCACCTGCCCCTGTTCTGCGCGGCTTTGGAAGAAATTGCCGCGCCGTTCGCGTCCGTCCTGCGTCAGACTCGCGGACTGCGCGGAGGATGTCTTTTTCAGCTTCACCCACGGTGTGTCCGGCATCACGACCGGTTCGACGAGCGCAGGCTGCTTCATCTCAAAGCCAGCGCCCAGCAGAACGCCGGTGCGGCTGACCTGTTCCTGCGTCACATATGCCGCCGCTTCGCCGGGTTCGAGATTGATGGCGATGAAGCGCCGCCCCACGCCGCCGGTGCCATCCTGCAGAAGAATCAGCACCACCATGACCACACTGGCACCGATGGAGAGCAGCGGCGTGGTGATGAAGAGCTTGTGCCTTTTGCCCGGTGGTGCCAGCACGAACAAATTCACCGGCCCCACGAGCATGCCAAAGACCACCAGAAACACGATCACCTGCCAGGAGGCAAAACTGCGCGTGCCCAGCAGTCCCAGCAGAGGCCAGGCACTTGAAATGGTATGGTCAGATCTGAGACTGCTCACGCGCTGTGTCTCCCCCCAGTAGCGGTTCACCGTCTCACGCGCAGGCAGGGTCTTGCCATCCCAGCTCAGGGTGAAGATTTTTCCCAGCGACACCGCATGATAGCCCGCACTGGAAATGTCCGGCAGTCCAAGCGATTCAGAGTAGGTCCCGGGCGAGAGATAGACATGCAGCTTCCCGCCGAGCCGCACCCATTCCAGCAGGGCACGCTTCACGGCAGGTTTCAGTTTTTGCCAGTCGGCACCGCTGAGCAGGATGAAATCAAAACCGCTGTAGCCCAGCCATGAGTCTGGCAGATCGGCTGGTTCAAAGCGGCTGCCAAAGTTCAGGGTGCCGCCGTAATAGCCGCCACGACCTGAGCGCAGCTTTGCCTCCAGCTCCTTGTTGATCTGCGTGATGCTGAACTCCGCCAATGCTTCACTGAGCGCCAGCGCCGGAATCCCATCGACTCGGTTCTCATGGTCGAACTTGGGCGGCTCATCGAATCCTGTACCTGAAATGCCCACACGCAGCATGTGGCCGGAGGAACCCATGCTGCCGTCATCATAGTCCACGGCCAGAGGCACCAGGAACAACGCCGACTGCGTGGAGCGTGAAGGTACATCCACTGAAAAGCTGCTGTCGTGCTCGTTTTGCTGCTGGTAGTGCTGGGACTGCGAGTGAAAATCAAAGTCCCAGCGCGCATTCCGGCTGGTGCCGTTCGTCGCCACGATACGCATGGGCGCGTATCCTGAAGGAGGCAGAGGATCAAACACGCTGCGCACCTGCACACGAGTGCCGGAGGCTAGATCCAGCTCTTCATTGGCGATGTTTTTCTGAGCATGCGCCGCCGAGACCCCCAGCAGCAGCACAACCAGCAGCAGGCGGTGGAAAGACTTCATGCAGCCTCCTTCAGCGTGCGTGGTGTGGCGAGATTTTGCACCGGCACTTCCGCCAGAATGGCACGCACCACGCCTGCGCTAGTTTTGCCGTCCATGCGCGCGGTGTAATCCAGCAGCACACGATGATTGAGCACCGGCAGCGCCAGGGCCTGCACGTCTTCAAAGCTGGCATTCGGCCTGCCATGCATCAGCGCGCGCGCCTTTGAAGCTGCAGCCAGACTCAGCGCCGCACGTGGACTGGCGCCGAAGCGCACGCCCAGCGACGCCTGCGACTGTCCCGGGTGCGTGGCGTCAACAATGCGTGCGATGTAGTCTGCCACGATCTCAGGCAGGAAAATGCGGCGTGCTGTCGCCTGAATCTGCGCAAATGCCTCGCGTGTGACCACGGACGCCACCTGCGGCTCGACGCCGAGTTCGCGCTGGGTCACGATCTTCATCAGTGTCTCCGCTGAATTGCGCAGCACCTCCAGCTTGAACAAAAAGCGGTCCACCTGCGCCTCAGGCAGCGGATAGGTGCCTTCGAGTTCGATGGGGTTCTGCGTGGCGAGCACAAAGAATGGATCGGGCAGAGAGTGAGTCTGCCCCAGCACCGTGACGCGGCGCTCCTGCATCGCTTCGAGAAGTGCGGACTGGGTCTTGGGGGAGGCGCGGTTGATTTCATCCGCCAGCAGCAGGTTGGTGAAAACGGGTCCCGGTTGAAACACAAACTCGCGTTTGCCATCCACTTCCTGAAGCACCGGATTGCCCGTGATGTCTCCGGGCAGCAGGTCCGGCGTGAACTGCACGCGGCGGGTGGTGAGATTCAGCGCCTTCGAGAGTCCTTTCACCAGCTCGGTTTTTCCCAGGCCGGGCAGGCCTTCGAGCAGTACATGCCCGCGTGCGATGACGCCGCAGAGAACCAGATCGATGAGTTCACTTTGACCAAACAGCACCTCATTCAGCGTTCGACGCAGGGCATCGAGGGGTAGGGATGCCGACTGGATCTCTGAGTCTGAAGCGTAGGCGTCTGTCATTCTTCAGACTAAAACAAGAACCAACGCATGAAGTCGAGTTGAAAAGGGAACTTCACACACATTTCACAAATGACGCTCTCAGCTGAGATGAGGGAGAACAGCTCAGCGGAAAACGCGCTTCAGCACCGCCTTCTCCTCTGGTGTCAAAGACTCACGCCAGACCTGCTCGCCACCCTGACCGGCATTTTGCACCGTGCCGGCGGCCTGGGGGCCTTTGGCGGTCTTGTCCACATCGTGCTTGCCATTCTGCAGCGCCAGCATGTCGCCCACCTGGGCGCGAGACAAGTCGGTGTTTGAAACCGCTTCGTTTTTGTTCGTGCCGAAATCATTTTCTTCATCAGACAGTGTCAGCGGTGCCGTGCCCGGCCCACGTGTGATGGCGCCTTTGCCGGGGCCTTCGCCCTGGCCCTGCTTTTTCAGCTGTCCCATGGCCGCTGCCAGTTCGTCGTCCTCGCCTTCGCCATCGCCGAGAAACCCGGGATTTTTGCACATGCCATTGCAGGCACCCGCCTTCTTTTTCATGGACTCTCCGAGTTGTTTCATCTGCTCCTTGGAAAGGCTCTTCAGATTTTTGGGGTCGATGCCCGCAATCGACTTCAGCAGTTTGGGATCAAGTTCCAAAGCGCTCGACTTCATGTCCGCCAATGCCTGATCGAAGTCTTTGAGCAGCTGCTCCTTGGCTTCCACTGAGAGCTGGTCGGCGTAATTTTTCAGCGCATTGAGGCTGCGCTCAGCCGTGGAGAGATTTTGCGCCAGTTGTTTGATCTCACGCTGCAGCTGCTCTTTGAGCGTGTCTCCCGCGTTCAGGCTCTCATGGCTGAACCACTTTTCCGGCGGCTGATCGCGGAGGTCGGAAATTTTCGCCAGTTGCTCTTCTTTTTCCTCTTCGGTGACGATCTGCTCTTCCTTCAGCTTTTCCAGCCAGTCTTCCATCTGCGCCCAGGCCTGCGGCTCCACTGTCGGCCCTTTGGCTTCAACGTCCTGCGCCACGGGCAACCAGATGGCCAGGGCCAGACTGCCGACGAATGCCACGAAGGGCCCGCCCACGGCCTGCCAGCGCCAGCGCCAGCCGTCGTCTATCGTGGAGACCAACGCCGGCCAGACGCCATGGCCTGCCGCCGCAGTCGTCAGCGCATTGTGCAGCTGCAGTTCCGACTCCAAGCGCACCATGGCCTGGGAGGTCGAAACAAACTGCCGCCGGGCCAGCAGCCAACTTGCAAGCATCAAAGCCACAAAGCCTGACGCCACCCATGGCCAGACGTGGCTCCAAGCCAGCTCCATGCCACGCGAACGCAGCACAAAAATCATGATGAATCCGAGCACTCCTCCCATCACGAGCAGGGGCATCGCGCGAGCCAGCCACCAGCCGGTGTTCACCTTGCGCCGAGTGTGGCACGCCTGTCTCAACCAGGCCGAGGAAAGCTGAGCTTGATCCGTCATGCCGGAACTCATATCCGATCATCCGCCAGATGACGAGCACAATAATTGGCGCAGTCCCGTCCAGCGTTTGCGGCTTTCCTGCTTGCTCACAGCGAGTGACAGAGCGCGCTCATCGCCAACAAGAACGCACAGTTTTTTGGCGCGGGTGATGGCGGTGTAGATCAGGCTGCGCTCCAACAGGACGTAATGCTGGGTGCTGACGGGAATGATGACGCAGGGGAACTCGCTGCCCTGGCTTTTGTGAATGCTGAGCGCGTAGGCGAGCTGGAGTTCATCAAGCTCTCCGGGTTCGTATTCGACGAGGCGGTCGGCATCGTAGCGGACGTGGATCTTCACTGGGTCGGCATCGATGGTGACGATGTGACCGATGTCACCATTGAAGACTTCCTTGTCGTAGTTGTTGTGCGTCTGGATGACTTTGTCGCCGACACGGAAGGTGACGCCGAAACGCTCGATCTCGAATTTGAGTTCGTTGGGCGGATTGAGGGCGAGCTGGAGTGATTGATTGAGCGAGATGGTGCCGAGGAGGTTGCGATTCATCGGCGTGAGCACCTGGATGTCGCGGATGGGATCGAGGCCGTATTTGGCGGCGAGGCGAGTGTGGGCAAGCTCGACGAGCGTGTGCTTGATCTCCTCTGGCTCACTGGCGGTAAGAAAAAAGAAGTCGCTGCTGCGTGAGGGTTTCAAATCGGGCACCTGGCCGCGATTGATCGCGTGTGCGCTGGTGATGATGCGGCTGCTGGCGGCCTGGCGGAAGATCTCGGTGAGCTTCACGCAGGGCACCTTGTCACTGGCGATCAAATCATGCAGCACCATTCCGGGACCGACGGAGGGAAGCTGATCGGCATCTCCCACGATGAGCAGGTGCGCGCCGTCAGGCAGTGCGGAGAGAAACTGCGCCATCAGGGGGGCATCAATCATCGACGCTTCATCCACGACGAACAAATGGCCCGCGAGTGGCTTGCCACGATGGCGACCCCACTGGCCTTCGCCCTGGTATTCGAGGAGCCGGTGGAGTGTTTTTGCCTCCAGGCCGGTGCTTTCGGTGAGACGCTTGGCAGCGCGGCCGGTGGGTGCGGCGAGCACGAGTTTGATCTGCTTGCTTTGCAGAATGAGAAGGATGCTGCGCAGGATGGTGGTCTTGCCCACGCCGGGGCCGCCGGTGATGATGAGCAGGCGATGACGCAGAGCCTCGCGTACCGCGCGCTGCTGGCTTTCGGCCAGTTCCTTTCCTGTCTTTTTCATCACCCAGGCCAGAGCAGCGTCTTCGTCGATGCTGGGATAAGCCGCGGGCAAAGCTGCGAGTGACTTCACATTCGCCGCGATGCTTTGCTCTGCGGCGCGCAGGTAGGGCAGGTATAAAAAGGTGTCGTGCCGTTCGATAAGATCACTCGCGATGAGGGCTTCGATTTGTGGTGCGATCAAGGTTTCCACGCCGAGCAGGTCGATGGCTTTCTTGATCACCTCGGTCTCTGGGACACAGCAGTGGCCGTTTCCGGCGGCGCTTTCGAGCACGTGCAGAATGCCCGCCTTGATGCGCTCTGGTGCGTCTTCGGCCACGCCGAGCTGATAGGCGATGTCGTCCGCCGTTTTGAAGCCGATGCCGCGGATGTCCTGCGCCAGTCGATAGGGGTTCTCCTTCAGCACGGCCTGCGATTCTTCGCCGTAGGTCTTGTAGATGCGCAGGGCACGAGATGAACTGATGCCGTGCTGATGCAGAAAGAGCATGATGCCGTGGATGGACTTCTGCTTGATCCAGGATTCGCGGATTTCTGTGCGGCGCTTTTTGCCCACGCCTTCGACGTCTTCGAGTTTCTTGGATTCGTTTTCGATGATGTCGAAGATCTTTGGCCCGAACTTTTCCACCATGCGCTTGGCATACTTCGGCCCGATGCCTTCGATCAAGCCGCTGCCGAGGTAGCGCTCGATGCCTGCGAGTGAGTCGGGGCGTCGGAGCTTGAGTGCGTCTGCTTTGAACTGCGGACCGAAGTCGCGGTTTGGCTCCCACACGCCTTTGGCTTCAAATTCCTCGCCAGCGACCACGCGCGGCGCTTTGCCAATCAGGCTCACGACATCGTGCCGGCCTTCGGGGACGATTTTCAGGATGCAGTAGCCATTGTCCTCATTGTGAAACACGACCCGGTCCACGAGTCCGCGCAGGACTTCGGATTTAGGAGTGTTTCGCGGGGCTGGCATGGGAGCAGGCTAGCACTGCGGAAATCTGATTGCCAGTGTCACCGCCAACATGCTACTTCACGCCATGTTTAGAACAGCGATTCCTTTTGGCTATCTGTTCATTGCGCTATTCCTGGGTGGACTCTTTCTCGTGGGGGTGACGTGTTTTGTCCTTGGCTGGCGGACTCGACGGCGTTCCCTGCAAATGATGGGTGCCGTCATATCACTCATAGTGATCGGCTTGATCACTGCCGATGTGATCATGAACTCTCTCTTAGAATGGAATCCCCTCGTGCGTGAGGATAAGGCAGTGCTCGGAACCTGGCTGCGAGAGCGAGACTTTTGGATGGATTTTTCCGAGACCATCCTCCTCCGGGCGGATCACAGTTTCGAGTATCATTCCGATAACGAAGGCTTTGCTGGAAAATGGGAAAGGCATGACTGGAATTTGCATCTCGCAGCCGAGGGAATCGACTCTACGATGGGCTTTATCGAATATTCTGGGGAACTTAGGCTCCTCTCCCATCCGCCGGAAGATCCCGACTTGTGGAGTGGAGACCTGGGTTTGAAACGAGCGCAACCTCACCCGTGATGCTGCATGCAGAATTCCTTCGGCGTCATGCCGATGCGTTTGCGGAACTGCTGGGTGGAGGCGCTTTGATCGCAAAGGCACACAAATCCGATTGCCATTCATCCGCTTTGTCGGGGTTGATCAGATGCCCAATTGGCCACTACTTGGATGCAAATCTGACCTCCCCATTTTGCTGAATCAATATCGACTGCAGCTTCGCGACCAACTTCCAGTGATCCTGCGTCCGCTGCTGCCGGATGATCGGGAGAGGATCATTGAGGCCTTCAGGCGGCTTTCGCCTGAATCCACGTACTTCAGGTTTTGGACGAGCTTTCGCGGGGCCAATCCGACCTTCATCGACCGGCTCTGTGCGGAAGATCAGGGGCAGCATGCGAGCTGGATCATCGTGATCGAGAATAACGACGACGTTCCCGGCGTGGGAGGTGGCTCATTTTGGCGTTCCGGCGAAGCTGCGGACACAGCGGAAGTTTCCTTCACGGTGGCGGATGAGTTTCAGGGGCAAGGCGCTGGAACGATTCTGCTGGCTGCGATCTGGGAGCATGCGTCCTCGATTGGCATCCGGCAGTTCGTGGGGCATGTGCTCGATGAAAACCATGTGATGCTCACCTGGTGGAGCAGCTTGGGTGCAGCCCATTTCAGACAGCCCCACGGAGGATGGGAATTAACGCTGACGCTTGATGATGCCGTGCTGCCGGACACCTCTGCGGCCAACAGCTTGCGCCAAAGGCTGGCTTTCCTACGGGCCGCGTCCTCGGAGGCCTGAGGCGCTTTGAGCCATCTCAACCGTGGTGCCGGGTGCGAAACTCCTTTGGCGTCATGCCGGTGCGTTTGCGGAACTGCTGGGTGAAGGCGCTTTGATCACAGAAACCGTGGTCGAGGGCAATTTGTATGATGGGAGTCGATGTTTTGGCAAGGGCCTCGGCCGAGGATTGGATGCGGGCGCGGAGCAGCAGTTCGTAAGGGCTGAGGCCGAGGGCGGCGCGGAGCTTGCGGTGCAGGTGGCGTTCCGAGACTCCGGCAGCGCGGGCGAGTTCGGCCGTGGTGACGACCTGCTGACAGTGCGTGCGGGCGTATTGGATGGCGGCGGTCACTTCGCGGACATCGTGCTGGCGCATGCGGTCTTCATCGCGCCGGGTGATGCCCATGACGCCGATGACCCTGCCGCGTTTGTCGAGGACGGGCAACTTGCTGCAGAGGAACCAGCTCAGGTTGTGCTGCTCGTCGTACCAGACTTCGAGGCGATTGATGAGGGGCTTGCCACTGCGGATGACCTTCTGGTCGTCCTCCCGGTAGGCCTTGGCGACCTCCGGCGGGAAGAACTTTTCGTCCATCGCTCCGACGAGCTCGCGCTCGCTCTTGATGCCGAAGCGTTCATACGTGGCGCTGTTCGCGGCGATGTGCCGCCCCTGTTCATCCTTCATGAAGAAGAACACGCCCGGCATGTGCTCGAAGATGGCCCGCACGCCCTGCGGATCGGCGATTTGGGCGAAAAACTCGGCTTGGAGGCGTGGCAGCGGCATGGCCGGATTTTAACAAAATTTGGCAGCCTGTCACCAAACGAACAGGGGTTTGCATAAGTATGTAAATGGCGATATTTCAACCCCCGCTCGTCATGCACCTCCGTCTCCTTTCCTTACTCGCCTTCGCCGGCACAGCCGCATTCGCTCAAACGAAGCCGACTTACACCTTTCCCGTCAAGGCACTGACCGCCGAGGAGGAGCTTAAAACGATACAATTGCCGAACGGTTACTCACTGGAGCTGGTGCTGAGCGATCCGATCATCAAGGAGCCGACGGCGATCGCGTTCGACGGGAACGGCAAGATGTACATCGTCGAAATGCGCACCTACATGCAGGACATCGACGGCACGGACGAGCTGACGCCGAGGAGCCGCATCTCGCTGCATGAGTCGACGAAAGGTGATGGCGTGTACGACAAGCACAGCGTCTATCTGGACAACATCCTGCTGCCACGCATGGTGCTGCCGCTGGATGACCGGGTGCTGGTGGGCATCACGGACACGAATGACATCACCCTGCACCGCGATGCGAATGGTGATGGCGTGGCGGATGAGCAAGCGCCGTGGTACGTCGGCGGTCCACGTGGCGGCAACATGGAGCACCAGCCCAGCGGCCTCGTGTGGGGTCTGGACAACTGGATTTACACGACCTACAACGGCTACCGCCTGCGCTGGAACGGCAAGGATGCGCCGCTCAAAGAAAACACCGCGCCGAATGGTGGCCAGTGGGGTCTGGCGCAGGATGACTACGGCAAGATGTGGTGGAGCAATGCCGGTGGCGAAAAGGGCCTGTGGAACTACCAGGCACCCATTCTCTACGCCGCGATCAACGTGCCGCAGCAGAAGAGCGAGAAGTATGATACGGTGTGGCCCATCGTCGCACTGGGCGATTTCCAGGGCGGACCCGGTCGCTTCCATTCGCCGGAAGACCTGCGTTTGAACCACTTCACCGGCTGCGCCGGACAAACAGTCTATCGTGGTGATCGTCTGCCGAAGGAACTGTATGGCAATGTCTTCCTGCCGGAGCCTGTGGGCCGCCTGATCCGTCGATCCATCGTCGAGGTGAAGGATGGCATCACCACCGTCACCAATCCGTATGAAGCGGAGATGAACGAATTCATCCGCAGCAGTGATCCGAACTTCCGTCCGCTGAACATGACCACGGGCCCTGATGGCTGCCTCTACATCGTGGACGCGTATCGCGGCATCATTCAGGAAGGCAACTGGGTCAAGCCGGGGAGCTTCCTGCGCGGAGCCATCGAGCCCACCGGCATGCAGCACGTCACCGGCCACGGCCGTGTGTGGCGTCTGGTGCACAAGGACTTCAAGCCCGGCCCGAATCCAAAGATGATCGGCGAGACTGCCTCACAGCTCGTGACGCACCTCCCGCATCCGAACGGTTTCTGGCGCGACACCGCGCAGCGCATGCTGGTGGTGAAGAACGACAAATCCGTAGTGCCTGCGCTCATCGAGATGGCGGCGAAGAATGACAATCACCTCGCCCGATTGCATGCGCTGTGGACGCTCGAAGGCCTCGATTCCATCACGCCCGACATCATTCACACCGCGATGAAGGATGCTCACCCACAGCTCCGCGCCAATGCCATCCGTGTGGCTGAAACGCTGCTGAAGAAAGGCGACACCGCTTTGATCGCCGACATCAAGGCCCTGCGTGCTGACAAAGACCCGACCGTGGTGCTGCAGACGCTTTACACCAGCCGTCTCTTCAACTGGCCGAACTGGAAGCTCGAAGCGCAGACCGTGCTTATGACATCGACCAGCGTCGGCGTGCGGGAAATCGGTGCGCAGTTGCTGGTGGAAGCGCCGAAGATCAGCGGCAGCTTCACCAAGGATGAGAAGAAGCAGCTGGAGCGCGGCCAGGAGATCTTCCGCTCGCTCTGCTTCGCCTGCCACGGTTTCGACGGCAATGGGATGCCCATCGCCGGACGTGAGGGTGCTACGCTCGCGCCACCGCTGGCGGGTTCCAAGACGGCGGTGCAGGGAGATGCCATCGTGCGGGTGATGATGAACGGCCTCGGCGGACCCATCAATGGCAAGACCTATGAGGCGCAGATGGTGCCCATGTCCACGAACAACGACCAGTGGATCGCCGACGTGACGAGCTACATCCGCAAGGCCTTTGGCAACAATGGCAAGCTGGTGCAGAAAAAGGAAGTGGAAAAGCTGCGCAAAGAACTCTCCAAGCGCACGACGCCCTGGAGCATCGAAGAGCTGCAGGCGCTCTACCCACAGCCGCTGAAAAACCGCGCTGACTGGAAGCTTAGTGCCAGCCATGGCGCAAAGGATGTCAACAAGGCCGTCGATGGCGACATTGCCACGCGCTGGGACAGCCATGGTTCGCAGAGCCCCGACATGTGGTTCCAGATCGACCTGCCCGAAGCCACCGACATCTCCGGCCTTGTGATCGACACCGGCAAATCCCACAACGACTACCCGCGACAGTACAAGATTGAACTGTCACTCAACGGCACCGAATGGGAGAAGCCAATTCTCCAAGGCAAAGGCGACGCCGGAGCCGTCGAATATCTCTTCCCAAAACCGGCCAAGGCCAAATTCATCCGCATTTCACAGCTTGGCGAAGCGAAGGGGACCTACTGGTCCATTCATGAGCTGGAAGTGCTGGGTGTGGTGAAGTGAGTTTGTGCCTGAAGTTCAAACTAGGGCGTCCGCACCTTGCAACCTGCTCGTAACAGGGTAACCGCTGTACGGTTTACCTCACATGAAGCAGTTGTTCCATTCCGTCGGTGCCCTGGTGCTGATCCTCGGGTTGCTTGGTTGCAAGCGCCCGCCATCCAACATCCTGCAGGGTTATGTTGAGGGTGAGTTTGTGTATGTCTCCTCTCCGCTCGGCGGCAAGCTGACGAAGCTGAATGTCCAGCGTGGAGTGGAGGTTAAAGCAGGCGACGTGCTGTTTGCACTCGAAGACGTCGCTGAAACAGCGGCGCGCGATGAGGCGAACCACCGGCTGCAGCAGGCCAAAAACACGCTGGAGGATGCGCAGAAGGGCAAGCGACCGACGGAGATTGCGTCGCTGGAGGCGCAGTTAAAGCAAGCGCGTGAGGCGTCGGCATTGGCGGAGATCGAGCTCGCGCGGCAGCTTGAGCTGACGAAATCCGGCGCGGTGGCGGTGGACAGCACGGATCAAGCCCGCAGCATGAACATTCAGAACCACAAACGTGTGGAGCAACTGGAGGCCGATTTGAAAACAGCCGGGTTGGGCATGCGCAAAGATGCGGTGGCTGCCCTGGAGGGCGATGTGAAAGCACGCGAAGCGATGCTGACAAAAGCCGCGTGGGATCTCGCTCAAAAGCAGCAGAACGCCCCACAGGCGGCGGTGGTGAATGATACGCTGTATCGTGCTGGTGAAATGGTGGAAGCGGGCCACCCGGTGGTTTCGCTGCTGCCGCCGGCCAACATCAAGGTGCGCACCTTTGTGCCGGAAACGCGGCTGACGACCTTGAAGGTGGGAGATACGGTGAAGATTCATCTCGATGGTGCCGCCGAGGCGCTGAATGCAAAAGTAAGCTTCATCGCGCCTCAGGCGGAATACACCCCCCCGGTGATTTACAGCCAGGAGAACCGCAGCAAGCTGGTGTTCATGATTGAGCTGCGCTTTGACGACGCCGTGGCCGCAAAACTGCACCCGGGGCAGCCGGTCGATGTCGAATTCGCGCCCTGAAGATGAGCGAAGAACTGGCCATCGACGTGAAAGGCATGACGAAGCGCTTCGGCACGCGCACGGTCGTGAACAAGATCGACCTGCAGGTGCGCAGGGGCGAGATCTATGGCTTTCTCGGCCCCAATGGCAGCGGCAAGACCACCTTCATCCGCATGCTTTGCGGTCTGCTCAAGGCGGACGAAGGCAGTGGCACGTGCCTGGGTTTTGACGTGATCAAGCAAAGCGAGGAGATCAAAAAGCAGGTGGGTTATATGACGCAGCGCTTCAGCTTCTACGAAGATCTGAGCATTCGCGAGAACCTGGATTTCGTGGCGCGCATGTATGGCGTCAAAAAACGTGAGGAAACGGTGAATGCTTCGATCAAGAGGCTTGGCCTTGCGGGACGTGAGCAGCAGCTGGCGGGTCAGTTGTCAGGAGGCTGGAAGCAGCGGCTCGCGCTGGCGGCCTGTTTGATTCATGAGCCGAAGCTGCTGCTGCTGGACGAACCGACCGCGGGCGTGGACCCGAAGGCGCGCCGTGACTTTTGGGAGCAGATCCACCAGCTCGCTGCGGAAGGGCTGACGTTTCTCATCACGACGCATTACATGGATGAGGCCGAGCGCTGCCATCGGCTGGCCTACATCGCCTATGGCAATCTGCTCACCCGCGGCACGGTGCAGGAGGTGATTGATAGCGCGCATCTCACAACGTGGTCGGTGAAGGGCGGCGATTTGGTGAAACTTGCGGGGGAGCTGCGCGGAAAACCGGGCGTGCATCAGGCGGTGGCATTTGGCACCATGCTGCATGTCAGCGGTGGTGATGAAAAGGCCTTGGAACAGGCCATTGCACCCTTCCGCAACGATCACGAATGGATGCACATCCGCCCCGGTCTTGAGGACGTGTTCATTCACCTGATGGATCAATCGAAGGACAACTTTGCCGCCGAATGAACCGCTATTTCTCCATCACCCGCTTTCTGGCGATCATCATCAAGGAGTTCATCCAGATGCGGCGGGACCGCGTGACCTTCGGCATGATGGTGGGCATTCCGCTGCTGCAGCTCCTGCTTTTTGGCTTTGCCATCAACTCGGACCCCAAGCACCTGCCTGCTGCGGTGCTCATGAATGACCAGGGACCGCAGGCGCGCACGCTGCTCAGCGCCATCCGCAACAGCGGCTACTACGAGTTTGTGCAGCAGGTGCACAGCGAGGACGAGGCACGCGAGGTGCTGGAGCATGGCGAGGTGCAGTTCGTCATCACCATCCCGCAGGACTTCTCACGCGATCTCCTGCGGGGTGACAAACCCACCCTGCTGATCGAAGCCGACGCCACCGACCCTGCGGCGACGAGCAACGCGATCAACATCATGCGCCCGCTGCTGACCACGGCGCTCATGAATGATTTCAAAGGGCCGCTCGCCTACCTGGCGCAAAGCGAAGCTCCCATCGATCTGCGAATTCATGCGCTGTACAACCCGGAGGCCGTTACACAGTACAACATCGTCCCCGGTCTCATGGGCGTGGTGCTGACGATGACGATGGTCATGATCACTGCGCTGGCTATCACACGCGAACGGGAACGTGGAACGATGGAGAACCTGCTCTCGATGCCGACGCGGCCGTTTGAGGTGCTGCTGGGGAAGATCATCCCGTACATGTTTGTCGGCTACATTCAGGTGACGCTTATTTTGATCGCGGCGCATTTCCTCTTTCATGTTCCGATGATCGGAAACCTCGGGCTGCTTTTTGCCGCCGCGTTTGTCTTCATCGCTGCAAACCTCGCGGTCGGAATCACCTTCTCGACACTGGCCACCAATCAGCTGCAGGCGGTGCAGGGCTCGTTCTTTTTCTTCCTGCCCTCGCTGCTGCTCTCCGGCTTCATGTTTCCCTTTCGCGGCATGCCGCAGTGGGCGCAGAACATCGGCGAGGTGCTGCCGCTCACGCACTTCCTGCGCATCGTGCGCGGGGTACTGCTGAAGGGAAACGACTTTGCCGACATCTCGCTGCAGCTCTGGCAGATTGGACTGTTTGCGATCATCGCCCTCGTCATCGGGGTGTTTCGCTACCGGCAGACGCTGGATTGAGGTGCGTTACAGCCGGTAAAATTTGCTCGCATTGCCCGACCACAGCTTGCGTTGGTCAGCGAAGGGGCGGTCTGCCATGATCTGGTTCAGGGCCTCGACCCAGCCACGCACGCGGCTGCCGAGGAGGCATACGGGCCAGTCGCCGCCGAAGAAGACGCGGTCAGGGCCGAAGGCATCAAGGCAGTGATTCACCACCGGTGCGAGGTCTTCGGCACTCCACTTTTCCGGTGGCACAAAGGCGACGATGCCGCTGATCTTGCACATCACGCCGGGCTGTGCGGCGACAGCATCGATACCGCGCTTCCAGCCGTCGGCGGTGCAGCTGCGTTTCATGTCGGGGCCGAGCTTTGGATTGAAGGCCTTGGGGTCGCCGTTGCCGCAGTGGTCGAGGACGAAATGGGTCTCCGGGCACTGCTGGATGAGCTTCACGGCATCGTGCAGCTCGGTGGGGCGCATGGTGAGTTCGAAGTTGAGGCCGTGTTTGCCGAGCGTCTGCACGCCGCGCACGAAGTCGGGCCGCAGGCAGTAGCCAACGGGTGTGGAGGGACCATGGAGCACCTGGCGCAAGCCTTTGACGATGCCGTTGCCTGCGTAGCGCTGCACGTAGCTCTCGAAATCCGAGGATGCGGGACGGCCGCCGATGGTGGCAGCGACGGTGGGTGTGTTGCGGGCGCGGATTTGCGCCACGATGGCGTCGGCTTCATTGATGTGATCTTTTGGAGCCACATCGACCTCCATGTAGATGGCCTTCACCTTCAGGCCGTGGGTCGCCTCGACATACTCGGGGGTGAGGAAATCATGCTGCAGCACTTCTGGCGCGGTTTTGACCCAGGGTGGATTCACGAAGCCACGGCCCCAGAGATGCTGATGCGTGTCGATGATCAGCTTGTCCGCCCGCCGGGTGGTCGTGGTGCAGGAGGATGCGGTGAGAGCTGCGGCGGAGGTGGTGTGGAGGAACTGACGGCGGTTCATGGAGAAAGGTAGATGCCATACGCAGTAAACCGCGCTACCTTGCCACGAACACCATATCATCTGGTCTTTACTATCATCTGGTCTTTGTACAGTGCACCTGACTGTGCCAGAAGGCTGTTGACCACCTCTTTGGTCGAAGGTTTTTTCAGGATCAGCCCGAGCAGATTTTCAAATGCCACCATGTTTTTAACCGAAGGTTTTTTGCCTTCAAAATGAACAGTTAGCGGAAACATTTTTGCCCCATGCAGCACGGAAAGCAGCAGATGAGAGTAGTCGTCCAGGAGGGGAGCCTGGATGTAGAAGTTGTGCACCATGTCGCCTTGCGAATTAGTTCTAGTTGTCACTATACCCACAAGCCGACCACCGGTTTCTTTCTCCAAAATGCGCCCCTGCTCTCGCAAAACAGTAAGCGGCGTCTTTGTTTTGGCGACGGCGGGAATCGAACCCCAGAGGTTTTTGGTGGCTGCAGACATGGCAAAATCGAGGTTAAATTTCGAATGCGATTGGCAGATGATCCGAATATTTCTTGAAATTAGGTCGGCCTTTTTGGTCAAGCATTTGGGTGACCCCAATTTGAGTGATTACTGAAAGCCGGGTATTGTTAAAATGCCCCAAAATGGCAGGTCGCACAAGCACTTGATCCCAAGCATGCCAAAAGTGGCATTCTGGACTGGCTTTGCGATAAAAGTAGCTGCCGGGCGGGCCTAGCGAATCATCCCCAAGTCTGCTCCACATGGGATTATAAAAGAAGTGGTGTTCTTGTTTTTGGATGACTCTGGACTCCTCCATTGCCAAACGGCGATCCATGACGGCGTGAAAACAATGACTCGCGATCATGCCTGGGTGATACGGGTCCATATTGAAATCGCCCACCACAAGTGTGTGCCGGTGCCTTCGTTGACTTTCCTGATCTCGGATGAGATCAGCAGAGTCCTGAGCAAGAAACATCAAGTCTCTCTCTGACTGATGCATCGGACTCGACAAGTGAACGGAGGCAATCAGCAATTCGTCGCCGTTTGAACGCTGCAAAGCATGAACTAGGCAGTGGGAATGCTCAGTCACCGTGGCAAGCTTCCCGACGGTCACACGAGAAAACAACGCCAGCGATGCGTGTCTTTTCAGGACAGGCTTTACATATGCCATACGCTTGTTCGGATCCGCCTTGTTCAGCGCATCCTCAATTTGGGCGATGCGGCTTCCATGTTCACAGATGATCACGATGTCCGCATCCTGTTCGATGGCCGCTTGAGCAACAAGTGCTTCAAGCGGCCTGCCTCGAATGTTCCAAAACAGGATGCGGGTCACAAAGTTTCACCCCTCCTCACACGTGAATCGGATGCCCCTTGGCGACTTCCGTAGCCTCCTTGACCATCTCGGACAGGGTCGGATGGGCGTGGATGGTGGCTTCGATTTCGTCCCAGGTGGCTTCGAGATTCATGGCGAGGCCGATCTCGGCGATCATCTCGGTGCTTTCGCTGCCGATGATGTGTGCGCCGATGATCTCACCGTGAGGCTCGCCGTAGAGAATCTTGACGAAGCCTTCGGGCTCGGCGGCGGCGAGGGCCTTGCCGCTGGCGACGTAGGGGAACTTGCCGACCTTGAACTTGAGTCCCTTTTCCTTGGCCGCGCGCTCGGTAAGGCCGATGCTGGCCACCTGCGGATGGCAGTAGGTGCAGCCGGGGAAGACGCCGACTTTCTTGGGCTTGTGCTTGGTGAAGAGGCCTTCAATGCACTGCACGGCCTCGTAGCTGGCCACGTGGGCGAGCCAGGGCGGCCCGATGATGTCGCCGGCACCGTAGATGCCTTTGACGGAGGTCTGATAGCGTTCGTCGGTCTGGAGCCAGCCGCGGTCGGAGAGCTTGAGCTCGATGCCGCCGGGCAGCACGGGGGCCACGCCGATGGCGACGAGGCAGACGTCCGCCTCAAGGGTTTCGTTGGCTGCGCCTTCGACGGTGATCTTCACGCCGTTGCCGTCTTCGGAAGTGCCGGTGACCTTGGTGTTGGTGAGGATGCGGATGCCGGACTTGGTGAGGCTCTTTTCCAGCGTCTTGCTGACTTCGGTGTCCTCGACGGGGAGGATGTCTGGCAGCATTTCAACGACGGTCACCTTGGTGCCGTAGGCGTTGAAGAAGTAAGCGAACTCAATGCCGATGGCGCCGGCCCCGATGACGATGATGCTCTTCGGCTGCTTTTCGAGGGTCATGGCCTCCTTGCTGCCGATGACGGTCTTGCCGTTGAAGGGGAATCCGGGCATCGGGCGCGTCTTCGCGCCGGTGGCGATGAGGATGTTGGCCGCTTCGTGGGTGGCCTTGGTGCCGTCGGCAGCGGTCACTTCGACCTTGCCTGCGGCGGGGATGCTGGCGGTGCCTTTGAGGTAGTCGACCTTGTTCTTCTTGAAGAGGAACTCGATGCCCTTGTTGAGCTTGTCGCTGACGCCACGGCTGCGGCCGATGACCTTGGACCAGTCGTACTCGACGCTGCCGATCTTGAGGCCGAACTCCTCAGCGCGGTGGGTGATGGTGTGGTAGAGCTCGGCGTTTTTCAGCAGGGCCTTGGTGGGTATGCAGCCCCAGTTCAGGCAGGTGCCCCCGGCGCGGTCGTTTTCGACACAGGCCACTTTTTTGCCGAGTTGAGCTGCGCGGATGGCTCCGACGTAGCCCGCAGGCCCGCCGCCGATGACGATGAGGTCGTAGTTCATGAAAAGAGTGTGATTGGGGGGTAAGACATCCGAGAGAAGCGCAGCCCGGCACCGTATTCAACAGCAGATTCCCCGCAGGATCGCAGTTTGACCTGCCGGGCGGGTGAACGTAAACTCCGGCACGCGCATGTTCTCTCTCTGCACTCTCCTGGCTCGCAGAGCCGCTACGGTCTTCGTGGCGTCTGGAATCATTGCCACATTCGCCTTCGCTGCGGGCGGTAAGGATAAAACCTCCGAGCCGAAGACCGACATCGCCGCGCTGCTGAAGATCCAGAAAGACGTGCAGAAGCTCCTGCCCACGGTACGCCCGGCGCTGGTGGCCATCCAGACGGGGGGCGGCACGGCCAGCGGAGTGATCATCTCCGCCGACGGTCTGCTGCTCACCGCCGCCCACGTACCCAATGGTCCGGGCAAGGACATGAAGGTCATTTTGGAAGACGGCACCGTCACCACGGCCAAATCTCTGGGGCTGGACACAACGACCGATGCCGCGCTGGCCAAACTGAAGGACCGCGGCAAGCCCTGGCCCTTTGTGAACCTGAGCCGTGAAGTGGCCAAGGCGCAGCCGGGCGAGTGGTGCTTTGCGCTCGGGCACCCTGGCGGCTTTGACAAAGCACGCGGCCCCGTGCTGCGCGTGGGCAAGATCATCAAACAAACCGCCAACAGCCTGCACACCGACTGTGTGCTGATGGGCGGCGACTCGGGTGGTCCGCTCTTTAATTTCAATGGCGAAGTCATCGGCATTCACAGCCAGATCTGGGAGGGCCGCGACCAAAACGTGCATGTCTCCATGACCCCTTTCCTGCGCTCCTGGGAGGCGATGCAGAAATCGCAGGTCATCAAAACCTGGGGCACGGGTGCTGGCGGCTATCTCGGAGTCGCCACCGTGATGAATGACAGCCTGGAACTCGAAGTGGCCGATGTGATCGAAGGCTCGCCAGCGCTGAAGGCGGGCATTCACTCCGGGGAAGTCATTCTCAGTGTGAATGGTGACCCAATGACCGACCAGCAGCAGTTCAGCGCCACTGTGCGCGCCCGTGCCGCCGGTGACACCCTCAAGATCAAACTGCGAACCCACGGCAAGGAACGCGACGTGTCCGTGCAACTGGCACAAAAGCCGCACGAAGAAGGACAGTGATGATGGAATGACTAAATCCGAATGACGAAGGAAAGCCCCATGCCCGCTGACGAAAGACCCGCCGCATCTCGCGCGCGGGTTGTTTCGGCATTTGGCCTGCGTCGTTCCGCAGTTCTTTTCCTCCTTACCCCTCTGAGCAGCCTCCACGCGGATCCTTCCCGCCTACCGCTGCCGAAGGAGGACCGCACCAATGGAAAGCACACTCTCGCCGCTGTTGAGAAACTCAAGCCGCTCACCATCGCCTGTTCCGCACGCATCGAGAGCCCGCTAGGCCGCACCATCTGCACGGCCACCATTGTGGGTGAAGACGGCTACGTTTTGATCAAGGCCAGCGAAGTGCCTGAACTGCACAAAACGCGCATCCAGTTCAGCGACGGTCGCACGGCCGATCTGCGCGAAGTGCACCGTGAGACACGGCTGGACCTGGTGCTGGCGCAGGCCGTTGGCGTCACCGGCTTACGTGCAGTTTCGTTCGGTGCCGCACGCCCTCTTGCCCTCGGCCAGTGGCTGTGCAGTGTCGCCGATGCAGGCAAGGAAACGCGCATCGGCATTGTCAGCGCCAAATTCCGCCGCATTCCCGGCACGGGCGCCGCGCTGGGCATCCGCATGGATGAAAAATCAGCCAAAGACGGCAAAGGTGTGCGCATCATCGGCATTGCCAGCGAAAGTCCGGCCGAAGCCGCCGGCCTGCAGGAGGACGACGTCATCATCAACATCGCAGGTGAAAAGGTGGCGGAGTTTCGCCGTGTGCATGACATCGTGAACAAACGCCAGCCCGGCGAGGTCATTGACGTCCGCTACCTGCGCAAGGATAAGGAGGAATCCTGCCGCGTCCGCCTGGCAAGCCGCACCAAGGTGCTGCAAAACTGGGAGGGCGAGGACTTCGCCAATGGCGGCATCTCCTTGAGAAGCGACAATTTCCCCGAAGTCCTGCAGCACGACATCCCGCTCCTCCCAACGGACATGGGCGGCCCCGTGGCCACGCTCGAAGGCAAGGTCGTCGGCATCAACATCGCCCGTGTGGACCGTGTGACCACCTTTGCCCTGCCCGTGGAAGCCTTCTGGACCGAGACCCAGCAGTGGATCAAGGACGACCGCCATCCGCCAAAGGCGGTGCCGGCGCAATAAAGGAGTGCAAGAACCGGGCTTGCATGCAATTTCGCCTCCTGCTGCAAGCGGGACGCTTGCCCTACTCTTATGCGCTACCAACCTTTGCCCGCCGAATTGTTCGTTTCGAATCGTCAGCATCTTTATGCCAAGCTGCCGCCGCAATCGGTGGTGATCGTTCACGCCAATGATGTGCTGCCGACGAATGCGGACGGCTCCCTCAGCTTTGTACAGAACAGTGATCTGTTTTACCTGAGCGGCGTGGATCAGGAAGAGACGATTCTGGTGCTCTATCCCGATGCGGCTGATCCGAAACAGCGGGAGATGCTGTTTGTGCGCGAGACGAACGAACACATCGCCGTGTGGGAGGGTGAGAAGCTCAGCAAGGAGCAGGCGAAGGAACGCAGCGGCATCCCACGTGTGCATTGGCTGGAGGATTTTGAAGCGCAGTTCCGCTCCGTCATGTGCCAGGCGGACCATGTCTTCCTCAACTCGAACGAACATACCCGCGCCACCATCCCCACGGAGACGCGTGAAATGCGCTTCACGCAGCGCTGCCAGAGGGAATACCCGCTGCACGACTACCGCCGGCTGGCGCAGCTCATGCACGAGCTGCGCGTGATCAAGAGCCCGCATGAAATCACCGCGCTGAATGAAGCGATTCGCATCACGGGCGAGGGCTTTGACCGCCTGCTGAAGTTTGTGAAGCCCGGCGTGCACGAGTTCGAGATCGAAGCCGAGCTGTGCCACGAGTTCATCCGCCAGCGTGCGCGCGGCTTTGCCTACACACCCATCATCGCCACCGGGGCAAATGCCTGCGTGCTGCATTACATCACCAACCACTGCCAGTGCCAGGACGGTGAAATGATTCTGCTCGATGTGGCCGCGAACTACGGGAACTACAATGCCGACCTCACGCGCACGATTCCTGTGAATGGCAAGTTCACGCCGCGCCAGCGCCATGTCTATGACGCCGTGCTGCGCGTCTTCAAAAAGTGCTGCCAGATGCTGCGCCCCGGCTTCATCATCCGTGAATATCAGGAGGAGGTGGGCAAGCTGATGGAGAAAGAACTGCTCGGCCTCGGTCTGATCACAGAAGAAGACATCGCCAAGCAGGACCCCGACAAGCCGGCGTATAAAAAATACTTCCCGCACGGCACTTCGCATCCGCTGGGCATCGACGTGCATGATGTCGGCCACATGTGGAAGCCCGTGCAGCCCGGCATGGTCTTCACCGTCGAACCCGGCATCTACATCCGGGAGGAAAAACTCGGTGTGCGCCTCGAAAACAACATCTTCATCGGCGAAAAGGAAAACATCGACCTCATGGCTCACATTCCGATTGAGGCAGAGGAGATTGAAGCGCTGATGAAACGCTGACATGTCGCTGCCGCGTTTCCATCTCGCTCCCGCCGACTGGTGCATGCCGCACCTCACCCTCACCAGTGATGAAGCGCAGCATTGTGGCCGGGTGATGCGCAAGCAGCCGGGTGACAGCATCGAGATCTTTGATGGTGCAGGGCGAGTGGCCGTCTGCGAGATCACGCATGTCTCCAAATCGGAGGTTCAGGCGCGCATCACTTCGGAATCACGCGTCGAACCGTTTCAGACCTCGATTCATCTGCTGCCCGCGCTGATCAAGGCCGAGCCCTTTGAGTGGCTGCTCGAAAAGGCGGTCGAGCTTGGTGCTGCGAGCATCCAGCCCATCATCACTGAGCGCACCGTGATCCACCTCGATGCTGCACAGACCGAGAAGAAGCTGGCCAAATGGAGACGGCACATGATCGAGAGCGCGAAGCAATGCCACACGCCGTTTGTGCCTGAACTGCACGCTCCCATCTCCCTGGCCTACGGTGTGAAGATTCAAGCCGGGCTCAAGCTGATCCCTGCGCTGAGCGAGCACACCCGCACGCTCAAGCAGGCATTACCTTCATCCAGGCCGAACAGCGTGGCAGTCCTGATCGGACCCGAGGGTGATTTCACCGCCGAAGAAGAGGCGCTGGCCTTTGGGGCAGGCTTTGTGCCGGTCACACTGGGGCCGCTGGTGCTGCGAGCGGAAACAGCAGGCATCGCCACCCTGGCGATCCTGGGGCATGAACTGCGTTGAATCAGAACATCCGTGCACCCCGCACAGTGTTTGATAAGCTAACACCATGACACTGAAACTTATCACCCAGGCCCTGCTTCTCCTCTGCTTCTTTTGGAGTTCATCCCTGCAGCTGCCTGCAGAGGAGACCTCACCAGCGACGGAGAAGGTGAAGATCGAGACGCTGATCACGCACATTCAGGGACTGGAAGGCGCCACCTTCATCAGGAATGGGAGCGACTACAGTGGTGCGCATGCGGCCAAGTTTCTTCGGGCCAAATGGGAACGAAATGAAAAGGAGGTGAAGACTGCGGCGGATTTCATCGCCAAAGTGGCCTCCACTTCAGGAACCTCCGGCAAGCCCTACTTGATCCGCTTCAAGGATGGCAAGGAAACGCCGTGTGGCGAGTACCTGACGGCCCAGCTCAAGAAGCTGTGAGCTGAAGAGTGCAGGCAGGAGTGCCCGCATCACTACTTCAAATCCGCCGGGGTATTCGCATTGCGGAAGAAGGGCATCTGCTCATCCCCAAGCGGATGCGTGATGGCCAAACCCGAATGGACGGCGGCCTCGATGACGTGCTGGAGCTTGAAGTCTTTGTTGGACTGCGCCTCCCGCATAAGCGGCAGCATGGAGGGAACGTAGAGACCGGCGAGGGCCTCATCGCCATGCGGGCCGCGGAAAAACCAGCCTTTATCCGGGCTGTCATGCTTGTGAAGTTGCTCGCGTAGAAAGGCGGCGGTCATCCATGGCATGTCCACGGCCAGCACTAGCAGTGGCATTTGCACCAGTTCCAGGCAGCGGGTGATGGGGCCCAGCGGGCCGCCGTCCTCCCCCTCAGGATCATGCACGACCTCGACTTCATCGCTGGGGCTCACAAACAAGGGTTGTTCGCTCCGGCAGGAGAGCAGAACGCGTGAAGCACCAAGCGATTGCAGTTTGTGCAGCTGCGCCTGCCAGAGGTCCTGCCCATGCCAGTGGAGCAGAGCCTTGTCCTGTTTCATGCGGGTGGAGCGACCACCCGCGAGCAATGCGGCGGCGAAGGGAGCGTTCATGATTGGCGAAGGATGCCGTCACTCAAAATCTTGGCCCGCAGGCCGCCATGGCCTTTGAGCGCTGCTTCGGCGCCTTCGGCGAAGGCCTTGTTCATCCAGTGGCAGGGTGCGGCCTCCTGCGTGCCTAGAAACCGCACGCCCTGCACTTCAAATTCGGTGCCGATGAGCGTGTTGAGGTCGATGCCTTTGGTGATGATGTTGCGGCGAAAGACGGAAGGTGGCACCCCCATGGCGCTGAACTGCTCGCAGAGGCGCTCATACTGCTCGTGCTCGAAGAAGGTGACCTGGCCTTTGTAGTCCTCCTTCCACCCGAAATAGCGGTCGCCGCGCAGGCCCTTGCCGGTCACACATTCAGCCTCCGGCACTTCAATCATCGGCGCAGTGCCAGGCGGCAGGCCGTGATGACCGACGTAGATATGATCCGGAGAAAGGAAGATGTGCAGGATTTGCATGCGGGGCTTGGATGTTGGCTCCAAGATGTCATCATCCATACCTCTATGACCGCAACAGAGCAACCCATCCGCATCGGCATCATCGGTGCCGGTGGCATCGTCAAATCCCGCCACATGCCCGGCCTGCGGGCCATTCCGAATGTGCAGATCACGCAGGTGACGAACCGCTCGCTGGCGAGCGCCGAGGCCTTCTGCCGTGAGTTTGCCCCAGAAGCGCAGGCGGTGGAGCGCTGGGAGGAGGTGGCCTCCTCACGAGATGTGGATGTCGTCTGGATCGGCACGCACCCGTACATGCATGCGGAGATGACCTGCTACGCGCTGCAGCATGGCAAGCACGTCTTCACCCAGGCACGGATGGCGGCCTCCCTGCCGGAGGCGAACCAGATGTGGGAGGCGTCCATGCGTTATCCTGAGCTGGTCACCGCGATCTGCCCCGCACCGCACGGAATGCACGGCGGCGAGCTGGTGAAGAAGCTGCTCGCAGAAGGGGCCATCGGCACACCGCATCAGGTGCTTCTACACAGCTTCAATGATGCCTGGCTGGATGCGGCGAAGCCCGCGCACTGGCGGCAGCAGTCGGAACTGAGCGGCATTCAAATCCTCACGCTGGGCATCTACACCGAGGTGCTGCAGCAGTGGCTCGGCCACATCGTCGAAGTGGAGGCACGCGGCAATGTGGTGATCCCAGAACGTGCGGGTGTGGAGGTGGATATTCCGGATTTCGTCAACGTGATGGCCAAATTTCGCAGCGGCATCGAGGCCACGATGCTCTTCAGTGGTGTGGCTGCGCATGCGCCGACGGACAAGCTGTGGATCTTCGGTTCCGAAGGCACGCTGAACTATGACTTCGTCACGGACGACCTTCAGCTCGGTAAACGCGGGGGTAAACTGGAGTCATTGCCAGTTCCCTCTGAACTGCAACGAAGCTGGACGGTGGAGCGAGATTTCATCGCCGCGGTGCGCGATCCCAAAGCGCCTCGGCCCCGCCCGGATTTTGGCGAAGGCATGAACTACATGCGGGTGGTGCATGCGGTGTGGCAGGCCATGGAGTCCCAGGCGGCGGCGCGCGTGGTGTAAGGTGTAACCCCTCACACCATGCGGCGGCGACCCACGGCAAGAGCGCCGTTGACGACGTGCAGCAGACCTTCGACCTGATAGGGCTTTGGCAGCGCAGCGGCAAAGCCGTAGGCGGCGCAGTCTTTCATCACGGCATCATCGCGGTAGCCGGAGGAGACGATGGCGAGGATTTGCGGATCGAGACGACGAAGGTAAAGCATGGTTTCCCGGCCGCACATGCCGTCGGGAATGGTGAGATCGAGAATGGCGAGATCGTAGGGGCGTCTCTGCTGCATCGCCTCCTGATAGAGGCGCAGCGTTTCTTTACCGTCCCCGGTCTCGACGACTTCAAAGGACGCTTTTTCCAAGGCACGGCGCATCAAATCGCGCACCATGAGATCGTCCTCAAGCAGCAGGATGCGCCCGGCACAGGGTTTGGCGACCGGCAGCGGTCTGCTGGGAGTCTGCGACCCCGGCACCAGTGCTGCCTCGATCACGCGGCGCATGTCACCCATGGACTGGTAGCGGTGCTCACGATCCGTCATCAGCGCACGAATGATGACCGCGTCAAAGCGGGGATCCAGGCCATGCAGCAACGTCGAAGGCGGCTGCCATGAGCCACGCGGCAGGGCCCCCGTAAGCATCTGATACATCAGAACGCCGAAGGCATAAATATCGGCACGATGATCGACGTCCCGGTGGGCATTGAACTGCTCCGGCGCGGCGTATTCCGGCGTGCCCATGACCATGTGTGTTTCGGTCACCATCGACGGGGCACGCATGACGTCCTTGGCCAGACCGAAGTCGGTGATCTTCACCTCTCCCTGACGGGTGAGCATGATGTTCGCGGGCTTGATGTCACGATGGACGATGCCTTTGGAGTGAGCGTATTCGAGTCCGGCGCAGATTTGCGGCAGCAGCTGCAGCGCGAGTTCGCGCGTCATGCGTCCGGTGCGCATGATTTCACCGAGATCGGTGCCGTCCACGAACTCCATGACGAAGAACAGAAAGTCGGTGCCGATGTGACCATAGTCGTAGATGGCGACGATGTTCGGGTGGTTGAGCGTGGCCATGGCCCGCGCTTCCCGGCGAAAGCGGTCTTCAAAAGCAAAGTCATAGCCGTCGCTCACGCGCAGTACCTTGATGGCCACCGGCCGGCCCAGGCTGAGCTGCGTGCCACGATACACCGTACCCATGCCGCCGATGCCAACCTGAGCCTGCACCGAATAGCGCCCAAAGGGCATCATGGCGGAAAGCTCCTGCGGCAAAGGAGGCGCGGAACGTGTCACCGAAGGAGCGGCGGTGCTTTGGCTGCTGGTAAGTCGCATCAGTCAGGTACTGTGACACACCTGACAACGGGAGCAACAACCATAAACCTTAGAGGATATTTAGGTATCGCTTTTTAAGCGGCTGCGGGCTTGCTCGCGGCTGCCAGTTTGCGCGTGTAGATGAACCCGCCGATGGCCAGCGCCAGCATCACGATGCCCAGCAGCGGACGGACGAAGATCCAGGCAATGGCGATCACCAGGAAGGAGATGGTGCCGGGGAGGACAAACGAGATCAGGCCCGTGCCCATGCCAATGATGTCTCCGATGAAGGGAATCACGCTGCCCAGAACACTGAGGGGTTTCATGATAGCCATGAAACCGAAGGCCATGAAGAGGAAGCCCAGAAAGCGCACCAGCCAGGTGATCATCGTGTTCGCAGCAGCAGCGTCCTTGAACATTTTCTCCGAGCTGACCGTCCCCTCCTCGATGAAGTCGATCGCGTCGCCGGCCTTGGTCTGGTAGGGCTCAAAGGTGCCGTCGAGCTGCTCTGCCAGGACGCTGAAGGTGCCAGGCTTCACGATTTCAAAAGTAGTGCGCACATCACCGATCTTGGGCTCCTTGGGGTTTGGGCCAATGTAGAAGGCACCATCCTGGATTTTGGTACCTTCTTTGAGGTCGGAGGGCAGCGTGGCCAGATCCGCATCCGTGAGCGCACGCTTGATCGGGCTGCCCATTTCCTTCACGAAATTAACCGGCACAGTAAAGGCTCCCAAAGTGACCTTCTCGGCAGGGATGTTCGCGTTGCCAGCGACCAGATCACCCTCATTGGCATGGCCGTCGGGTTTTTTGAACTCGGAAGACTTCACCGGCTCACCCACCCATTTTTTGTCATAGGTGTAGGTGGTCGTGGTTTCTTCACCACCGCCGACTTTTTCCTTCTTCTCGGTCTTCTTGTTCTCCACCCACTGATAGATTTCTTCCGTTCGCACCAGCCGCAGTGCCGGCACGCTGATACCGTAGTCTGTGTCCACTACAGGGCCGTCGGCTTTGGCATCTCCGGTCATATGCACGAGCTTTTTGTCATTGGCGGGGTCCACTTTGTCCGAAGCCACATGCACCACGGCGGCGGCAGCTTCCTTCAGGCTGTTCGCAGTGGTGACGGCACGCCCTTCATTCCACCAGAGAACCACGATGGTGATGGGAATAATGATGATGCCGAACAGGATGCCTTTGATCGATTCGCAATGCGGCTGAACCAGCCCTGTGATGTCACTTCAGAATAGGAGTCGGCCATGGAGATATTTGGTAAGTTGTTTAAATTGAAGCAGAAATCACATACGGCCTCCACTTTTTTCTGCCACACGAAAATACCGAAACCGGTGACAAGGCGGCAAGAAACCGCCACAGCTTCGTTTGTTAGTCACTCTCCCATGAAAACGCGCCTTCTCTTTCTCCTGCTCGGCAGTTCTGCGCTCGCCGCCGACCCGAAAGTCAAACCCGATGATGTCGCCGGCAATGAGGCGGTGAAGAAAATCATGGAAACCCGCCCCGGGCGCGGAGTGATGCGTGACGACACGCCGCCCACGCCTCCCGAGGAGGCGTTGAAGAAATTCAAAACACGCAGCGATGTCGTCATCGACCTCATGGCCTCTGAACCGGTCGTGGAGCAGCCGCTGTATGCGAGCTGGGATTCCAAAGGCCGGATGTGGGTGGTGCAGTACCGCCAGTACCAGTTCCCCGCCGGATTGAAGATCATCAGCTACGACCAGCATCTGCGCGCCAAATTTGACAAGGTGCCGCTGCCGCCGCCACGGGGTGAAAAGGGGGCCGACAAGATCACGGCCTTTGAAGACACTGATGGCGACGGCTTTTTCGACAAGCATGAGGACGTCATCACCGGCCTGAACATCGCCAGCGCGGCGCTGCACGGCATGGGGCGCATCTGGGTGCTGAATCCCCCGTACCTGCTCAGCTATCCCGACGCCGACTTTGACGCAAAGCCCGACAGCGACACGCCCGAGGTGGAGCTCAGCGGCTTCGGCCTGGAAGACACGCACAGCGTCGCCACGAATCTGCAATGGGGCATGGACGGCTGGCTCTACGGTGCCAATGGCAGCACCACCACCGGCAACGTCAGCAGTGCCAACACCAAGAATGTGAAATGGGAGGGCCAGTGCATCTGGCGCTTTCACCCGAAGAAGAAGATTTTTGAAATCTACGCCGAAGGCGGCGGCAACACGTTCAGCCTCGACATCGACAGCAAGGGCCGCCTGTTCTCCGGCACGAACGGTGCCTCGCGCGGCATGCACTACGAGCAGGGCAGCTACGGCATCAAAGGCTGGGGCAAGCACGGACCGCTCACCAATCCGTATGCCTTCGGCTGGTTCGAGCACATGCAGCACCAGGGCGACAACAAACGGTTCCCGCAGGCCTTCACCGTGTATGAAGGCGGGCTGCTCGGCAGCGCCTACGAGGGTAAAATCATCGCCCCGAATGCGCTGCAAAACCTCGTCTATGTGAGCGAGCGCATCCCGGACGGCTCCACCTTCCGCACCAAGGATGAGGAAAACCTGCTCAGCACCCCGGACCGCTGGTTCCGCCCTGTGTGGGCCGGTGTGGGCCCCGATGGCGGCTTCTACATGTGCGACTGGTATGACACCCGCCTCAGCCACGTCAGCCCCATCGACGACTGGCACAAAACAAGCGGACGCATCTACCGTGTGAGGCCAGCCGCAGGTGCGCCGAGGTTGAAACCCTTTGATCTGAGCAAGGCGAGTGGTGAGGAGCTTCTCGGCTATTTGAGCCATCCGAATGAGTGGTTCAGGAAGCAGGCGGTGCTCGAGATCGGGTGGCGCGGGCTCAATGTGAAAATTGGGTGGCCCTCAAAAACCGCCGTGCCGGGAGATTTGGAGAGGCTCTGGGTCTTTAATGTTCTCGCTGAAAACTTCCCAGAGGATTCACATTTCCAGGCCGATGCAGGCATTGCGATTGTGGGGGCGGTTCAAAGCTCAGATCCGTATGTCCGGCGCTGGGCTGTGAAAATGATCGGCGAACAACCGCTTACTTGGGGATCGCTTGGTGCGCTTGCGATGCTTCGTGAAGAAAAACATCCCGAGGTCCGTGCTCAAATTCTCGCTTCAGCCAAACGTCTTCCAGCGGCATCCGCCCTGCCACTGCTCTGGAGCGGCGATGCCGAAGACATCAGCGGCCATCTGCCCCTGCTCGCATGGTGGGCGCTCGAATCGAAGGCGGAGAAGGAACGCGCCGCTGTCTTCGACTTCCTCAAGAACGACCCCTCTTTCCTCAAGACCGCCCTCTTCCGCGACAACCTGGCTGAAAAGCTCGCGAAACGCTATGCCTTGGCCGGGGGTGAGGAGAACTTCCAGTCCTGTGCCGATCTGCTGGCGCTGACAAACGACGAGGCCCTGCGTGGCAAATTCATCGCCGGGATCGCGTCTGCTTTTGAAGGTGCAGAAATGCCGAAGCTGCCGGAGTCACTCACGAAGGCACTCAACGATTACATGGCGAAGCAGAGCGGTGGTGATCTGACGCTCGCCCTGCGCAGCGGCAGCAAGGATGCGCTGAAGAGCGCACTGAAGCTTCTGGAAGACAAAAAAGCCAGCAGCACCGCCCGCATCGCCATCGCCAAAACCCTGGCCGAACTCGGCAAACAGGATGCGGTGATGCCGATGGTGAACATTTTGAAGGCCACGAACCCACCGGGCCTCAAGCGCGGCATCCTCCAGGCAGCGGCCAAGTTTGATGACAAGCGCATTCCGGAAGCGCTGCTGCTGAATTGGGAAGCTCAGATCGCCGGAGACAAGGCGCTGCGTGAAGACGCGCTGCGCGTCATGGCGGGCCGCAAAGAATGGGCGAAAATTTTGGTGAGCTTTGTCAATGAATGGAAAGTGCCCACCAAGCACTTCACCGTGGACATCGTGCGCCAGCTCAGCCTGCACAAAGATTCCGAGATTGACGCGGCCATCGACAAGCACTGGAAGGGCCTGCTGGCCACCGGCCCCACGCCGGAAAAGAAGAAGGAGTCCGAGCGCATCAAATCCGTGCTCAAAACCGGCCTCGGCGATGCCGCCAAAGGCAAAGTGCAGTTCATGGCCCGCTGCGCCATCTGCCACAAGCTCTTCGGTGAGGGCGGCCAGATCGGCCCCGAACTCACCGGCTATGACCGCAGCAACGCCGACTTCTGGCTCGACAATCTTTTCATGCCCAGCATGGAAATCCGCGAGGGCTTCGGCGCTTACATCGTGAAAACGAAGGGCGGCCAGATCCTCACCGGCCTGATGGATGCGCAGGACGCCAACGGCATCGTCATCAAGGACATGGCCAACAACAAAACGGCGCTCAAACAAACCGACATCGAATCCATGGCCGCCTCTCCCGTCTCCCTCATGCCCGAAGGCCTCACCACTGGAATGAGCGACGCGGATTTGAAGGACTTCTTTGCGTATCTGATGAAGAAGTGATCCGCCTCACCGATACAAGACGCCGAAGCCGCGCAACCAGGTGGCTGCCACGCCGAGAAGCAGGGCAAGAGAACCGAATTCTCCTGCGAAGGGCAGATGCAGATCGGCAAAGATATCCAGCATGGCGTAGAGCGCGCCCACACCGGCGAGCGCGGCCGCAACGCCATAGACGTAGCGGCCAATCCAGTGGTCATTGGTGAAGGCGGCGGCATTGACCACGGCGGCGAAGAGGCAGGTCAGGGCTGCATACCCGCCTTCGGCCCCGAGATGCCATGCAAAGCCGAGTACGAGGCTGGAAATGGAGGCGAAGATCAGCCCGCCCACCACCACGCCCTCCCAGTACTCGCGCGGGCGCAGAGCCTCCCGCGCAAAACGATCCATCACAATGAAGGCCGAGCTGAAACCGCGCGCCAGATGCGCCCATAGAACAAACACCAGCCATGCGCCGATGACCACCGAGGCGAGAATGGGCGAGACGGTCTTGAGATAGCTGCTGAGAATCCTGTAGCAGATGAAACCGCCGAGCATGATGGCGGTCTGCCGGCCTTGCGCGAACTGGTTCATGAAGTGCGCGAACTTCAACTGCAGACGGTAGGGCCAAGACCGTGCACGGAAGGACTCGATGAGGCCCAGGCGTGCATTTTCATTCATGGGGTTCAGCCGCAGAGCCTCAAGGAAATGCTGGTTGGCTTTTTTGTGATCTCCCTTCATCACGGCCATCCAGCCGGCGCTGGTATGCGCGCTGTCGTCTTCGGCATTGCGCTCCAGCTGGTATTTGATGAGGTCCTGGTTGTCGCCGTCCTTCTTCTGCAGCAGCAGCGCTGCGGAGAGCACCTCGGCGGCCATGGTGTTCTCCGTGTCGAGCGAGAGCGCGGCACGCGCGGAGGCTTCCGCTTTCGGATAATCACGCAGGCGCAGGTGCAGGCGGGCGAGCACGGCGTGGCTGAAATCGCTGTCGGGATCGAGGTTCACCGCTTCCTCAGCGTGCTGCAACGCTGCTTTGATCCCAGCGGTCTGGCCGTCTCTGGCATTCGCATTCAACGCGAGCGCGAGGACGCTGCGGGCAAAGGGGTTTTCCGGTTCGAGCGCCACGGCACGCTGCGCCGCATCGATCGACTTCGACGCGTTGTCGTCCTCCTGCATCCAGCACAGCGCGAGCATGATGTAGCTGAGCGTGTGATGCGCATCGAGCTCGAGCACCTGCTTGTAACAGGCGATGGCATCCTGCATGCGGTGCTGGCTCTGCAGCAGCCGCCCACGGGCAAAGACCGCATCGGGGGAGGGTTGAAATTCGTCAGACATGCGCTGCCAGGTGTTTCAGCGCTTCATGAGGCCGAGATGCTTCAAGACGTCATCGTAAAAGCCGCTTTGATTGGAATACATCGCGTAATTCTTCGCGCTCTCAAACCAGGCCTTCGTCGTGGCCTTGTGGCGGCCTGCCGCTTTGATGAGGTCCTTGGTGGTCAGCGGGATGACTTTGCCGGTGCGCATGACCTCGTTCATCACGTCTTCAGTGGCGAGGTCAAAGACGGCCTTGAGATCTGCGCCGGAGAAGCCTTCGGTTTTCTTGGCAAGAGCGCGTGAATCCAGTTCACCGATCGGTTTCTTCTGCGCCATGACTTCGATGATCGCTGCACGACCTGCTTCATCCGGCGGTGGCACAAACAAGGTGCGGTCGAAGCGGCCCGGACGGCGGAAGGCGGGATCAATGTGCCACGGTGCATTCGTGGCGCCTAGAATGAGCACGCCGTCGTTGTTTGACTCCGCGCCATCCATTTCAGAGAGGAAGGCGTTGATGAGATTGCGGCCGGCGCTTTGCCGCAGATCACGACGGTCTGCAGCGAGCGCATCCACTTCATCAAAGAACAGAATGCTTGGGGCATTCTGGCGGGCGAGCTCAAAGACCTCGTGCATGTTCTTTTCCGAGCCACCGATCCACATGTCGAGAATCTGGTGCAGGCCCAGGGCGATGAAGTTCGCTTTGATCTCGCCGGCGGTGGCCTTGCTGATGAGCGTCTTGCCCACGCCGGGCGGGCCGTAGAGCAGCACGCCGCCGCCTACTTTCTTGTCGTAGGCCTTGAACAGCTCCGCATGCTGCAGCGGATAGATGATCTTCATGCGGATCTCTTCCTTCAGCGCCTCCATGCCGCCGACGCCGGAGAAATCGAGCTGAGGCTTGCCGAATTCGGCCAGTCCGAGATCGAAGGCGGCACCGCCACGCGGATGGCCGTCATCGTCGTCTTTCTCCTCTTTCACCGATTCGATGAGTGTGCCGCTGGACGTCATGGCGGCACGTTTGCGACCGGAGGCATCATCCCCGGAGGGCTTGATGCCGTGGAGATCTTTTTCGATGCCAGGGTCCGCCAGAGAGCGGTTCAAGGCGATGCCCTTGTCATACATCGCCTTGGCCTTCGGCAGATCGCCCTCGGTGATGTGGATGCGAGCGAGGAGCAGATATGCAGCAGCACAGGTGGGGGTGTCGGCCACGATCTGCTCGGCGCGCACCGCCGCCTGAGAGGTCTTGCCTTGCAACAAGGCAACACGGGCAAGGCCCAGACGTGCGTCTGCATGGGCGGGGTCGTTCTTCAGCACACGCTGAAAGCTCTGCTCAGCCTCTTCAAGCAGCCCTTCATCCAGGCAGGCGTCCGCAAAGAGCATCAGCAGCGGCGCGTTGTCGGGCGAATGTTGCAGTGCAAGACGAAGTGCGTCGAGATTTTGAGCCATGCGGCAGACTCCTGCGTGGGGTGGCGGAGGTGGCAAGGTAATTTAATTTTACATCGCGCGCCGGTACGCCGCGATCTTGGCAAGGTATGCCTGCCACTTCGGGCCCGGACGACCGTGTTCCATCAGAAAGTGCGGGCAGTTTTTGTGGCCGAGATTGCGGTGATCATCATGGCGGATCATGAGCCAGTGCTGATGCGGGACGACATGGTCCAGAGGAATGTCGTACTCCTTCATGAGCCAGGCGGCGAGACGCGCGGTTTTGTCCAAAGTGCGGGCGCGGTCATTGCCGCGATTTTCGCACATTTCGATGCCGATGGAGCTGCGATTGCCCTGCCCGTCATAGTCGGCGTGTTCGCCGCGCTCATTGGTGGGCATGCTTTGGTAGATGGAGTGGTCATCCACGGTGAAATGCCAGCCGATGTAACCGATGGCATTGTGCCGGCCTTTGAGCGAGCCGGTTTTGAGCATCTGGGCATGGGCATAGGCCCCACAGCCGCGCGCATAATTCTCCGTGGCATGGATGGTGATGTAGGTGGGCCGCATGGGCCGGTACTGCCGGCGGGCGTAACGGCCATTCGGTATCAAATCGACCGTGACCCCCGGCGGCGTGCCCTGTGGAACGATGACGGCGCAGGAACTCAGGAGGGCGGCGACAAGAGTGTAGCAGGCGATGTGGCGGAAATTCATAGGTTCAATATGAGCAGTTTACGTGACAAGATCAGATTCAGCCCCCTTGTCGCCACCGAGTTGTAGGTATTTTTTGGCTTGACCTGTGTTTCCTGGGGTGTCGGGCAAGGCTGCAAAGATTCTCAATTCCGCTCATCACCGGCGGCATTTTGACGCCTGAAAAATTTTTTCGCCGTGGAACCCTTGAATCTACGATGTGAAACGCATTTTTGCACAATGGCTGGGAAAAAAATCTCGCCAGAACACAATATCTTGTGCATGATCCGCCTCGGTGTGCGCAATATCTAGTATTTATAGCTGCATCCGAATTCTCTGTCATTTTCGCGAAAAATCAAATAAACACCCTTCACTCTGCAACGAATTCGTCATGGAAAAGATCTACAAGATTGGCAATCGCGAGTTCCCACTCGATCAAGAAAAAGCTGAGGCAGCCTTCGCAGCCAAGAAGGTGATCAATGGTCGTAAGAGCATGACCTTTAACCTTCTCCCGCTTAAATATCAGTGGGCGTATGATCTTTACCGGATCATGAAGGCCAACCACTGGGAGCCTGAAGATATTCAGATGCAGAAGGATGTGGAACAATGGCGTTCCAACGATGTTTCCCAGAACGAACGCTGGATCATCATGATGGGCATCGGCTACTTCAGCGCCGCCGAAGGCATCGTGGGTGACAACGTGCAGCATGTGGTGCGCGAACTGGTGACCGCCCCCGAATTGAAGCTCGTCCTGGGCCGCCATGCCCATGAGGAGAACATCCATGCGGATTCCCTGCTGTACATGATTTCCTCCCTGGGCATCAACCCGCATGAGTGCGAGGCGATGTTTGAGCAGATCCCGACGATCGTGAAGAAAAACGAGTTCGTCACCAAGCACTCCAACAACCTGCGTCGCGATCTCGACCTCACGCTGATCGAGAACAAGCAGCTCCTGGCAAAGAACATCTTCGTCTTTGGCCAGTGCATGGAAGGCACGCAGTTCTACGGCCTGTTTGGCATGATCCTGAGCCTGTACCGTCAGAACAAATTTCCCGGCATCGGCCAGATGTTCCGCTACACGCTGCGCGATGAATCGAACCACATCGAAGTCTTCCGCAATCTGTTCATGGACCTCATCGAGGAGAATCCTGAAATCTGGACGGCTGAATTCCGTGAGGAACTGATGAACATCATGCGCGAAGGCGTGGCACTGGAGAAGGAATTCATCCGTGACTGCCTGCCGGTGAACGCCGTGGGCCTGAGCGCAGAAGAATTTGAGCGTTACACCGACTACATCGCCGACCGTCGTCTGGACGGCTGCGGTCTTCCGGCGCTGAACCCGGGCATCACCAATCCGCTGCCATGGCTGGCGGAGCTGATGGACATCAAGAAGGAGCAAAATTTCTTCGAGGGCAAGGTGACTGACTACCAAAAGTCCTCCGCGCTCGCCGCCTGTTCCGACGACGATCTTTAATATCTTTAGATCTTTAATTTATCATTACTGGCCGACTTTTCGCTGGAGTTTCTCCGGCGAGGTTTCCATCGCCTCCATTCGCTCATTTCCGTTAATCACCTGCTCTAGTTAATCTCAAACCTGGACCTCCCTCCATGATCACTGACCTGCTCCACGAAGACAAGGCGCTTAAAAACGTCGCCCACAACACCCCCAAGAACCAAAAACCCAGTTTTGATTGGAGTGCGTTGACCGTCGGCGTGGCTGGCATTCCCATGACGGGAAACACCAAGGTGCGCATCGGCAGCAGCGAGCGTGATTTCGACGTGGGTGAAATCGCCGACACCGTGGGCAATGCGATCACCGACCTGCTTCTGGCTCGCCAGCAGAAGAATGAAATCTTCAATGACTCAAATCGCCAGCTGGTGCAGGCCATTTCACGTGCGGTGGCTGAGGAGGTCGCCCAGCGCACGGCGGACAATGGCAGCGAGGCACCCATGCTGAGCACCAAGGAAATTTATCAGGTCATTGAGCGGGCGCTGGTACGCCACAACGCCCACGATGTGGCCCGCAGCCTGGCCGAGCGCCGCAAACGCACTGAAACTCTCGCCAACTCGGACGCCAACGACGCCGGCGCCCTCCAACCCATCATGGTCACCACCAAAGTCATCCGCCGCAACGGCCAGCTCGTCCCCTGGAACCACAACAAGATCGAGATCGCCGTGCGCAAGGCCTTCCTCTCCATGGAGATGGATTCCTCGCCCGCCGTACTGATCGCCGAAGCCGTCAGCCGTGCCATCATCAATGACGGCAAGCAGTTCATGCACATCGAAGACGTGCAGAACCTCGTGGAAGAAGAGCTCATGAAGCAGGGCTACTTCAAAGTCGCCCGTGCCTACATCCAGTACCGCGCGCTGCGCTCCACCATGCGCGTCGGCGACGAGCAGGCCGCTGCGATCCTGGACGAGCAGGAGTCCGACCAGCAGCAGACGCTCATCCTTGTACGTGTTTCCGCCACAGAAACCTTCCTCTGGGACGGGCAGGATCTGAAGCGCCGCATCGACTTCGCCAGTCTCGGCCTCGACCTCTGCGTCAGCCGTGCTGAGATCGAGATGGAACTGCGCCGCTCCATCTTCAGCGAGATCACCGTTGAAGCGCTCAAGACCACCATCATCCTCAATGCGCGCACCTTGATGGAGAAGGACGCCGACTTCGCAAAGTTCGCCGGCCGCATGCTCCTCACCTACATCTATGAAGAAGTGCTCGGGTGGAGCATCGTCGATCACGGCATCGAGCAGCTGCCCAACTTCCACCGCCGCGGCTTCCGCAAGAACCTCGCCCGTGGCATCGAGATCGAGCGCCTGCACCCGCAGCTTCTCAAGTACGACCTCGACAAGATCGCCGACGCCATCGACCCGGCTGCAGACATGGACTTCGACTTCCTCGGCATTCAGACGCTGTATGACCGCTACCTGATCGTCGACAAGAAGACCAAGCCTTCCAAGCGCCTCGAAACACCGCAGCTCTTCTGGATGCGTGTGGCCATGGGCCTCTGCGTGCAGGAAAAGGAAAACGCCGAGGACAAGATCATCGCCCTCTATCGCCTCTATAAAGGCCGCCGTTTCTGCTCCAGCACGCCGACGCTTTTCAACAGCGGCACGATGCACAGCCAGCTCTCCTCCTGCTACCTCTACAAGGTGGACGACAGCATCGAGTCCATCATGCAGCGCGGCATCGCCGACAACGCCTACCTTTCCAAGTGGGCGGGTGGTCTTGGCGGCTCCTGGACGGCGGTGCGCGGCACCGGCGGCTACATCAAAGGCACCAATGGCGAAAGCCAGGGCGTCATCCCCTTCCTCAAGCTGCACAATGACCAGCTCATCGCCGTCAATCAGGGTGGCAAGCGTCGCGGCTCCGGCTGCGCATACCTCGAAGTCTGGCACAACGACATCGAGGACTTCCTCCAGCTCCGTGTGAACACCGGCGACGAACGCCGCCGCACGCACGACCTGAACACCGCCAACTGGGTGCCCGACCTCTTCATGAAGCGCATGGAGAACCGCCAGACCTGGACGCTCTTCCGCGCCAACGAAACGCCGGACCTGCACGAGCTCCACGGCAGCGCCTTTGAAAAACGCTACGCCGAATACGAAGAGATGGCCGCCAAGGGCCTGATCTTTGGCCGCACCATGGAAGCGCTGGACCTCTGGAAGAAGATGCTCAAGTCCATCTTCGAAACCGGTCATCCTTGGATCACCTTCAAAGACCCTTGCAACGTGCGCAGCCCGCAGGACCACGTGGGCGTCATCCACAGCTCCAATCTCTGCACCGAGATCACGCTGAACACCAGCCATGAAGAAACGGCTGTCTGCAACCTCGGCTCCGTCCTCATCGACAACCACCTCGACGACAACGGCAACATCGACCACTCCAAGCTGCGCGAGACCATCCGCGTCGCCGTGCGCATGCTCGACAACGTCATCGACATAAACTACTACCCCACCGAATCCGCGAAGACCGCCAACAGCCGCCATCGCCCCATCGGTCTCGGCGTCATGGGCCTCGGCTGTGCGCTCTATCGCAAAGGCATTCCCTTCGCCTCCAAGGAAGCCGTGGAGTTCAACGACGAGTTCATGGAAGCCGTGGCCTACTACGCCTATGAGGCCAGCAGCGACATCGCCGCGGAAAAAGGCACCTACTCCAGCTACAAAGGCAGCAAGTGGGACCGTGGCCTGCTGCCGCAGGACACCGTGGATCTCCTCGCCAAAGAACGCGGCCTCGACATCGACGTCCCCCGTGGCGGCAAGATGGACTGGTCCGGCCTGCGTGCGAAGATCGCCAAGAACGGCATGCGCAACAGCAACGTCATCGCCATCGCGCCGACGGCCACCATCTCGAACATCATGGGCTCCAGCCCCTGCATCGAGCCCCTGTTCACCAACTTCTACACCAAGAGCAATCTCTCCGGCGACTTCATGGTGCTCAATCCTTACCTCGTGAAGGACCTCAAGAAACGCGGCCTGTGGAACTCCGAGATCCAGAACAAGATCAAGTACACCGACGGCGAACTCGAAAGCATCGAGGAAGTCCCCGTGGACCTGAAGCGCAAGTACGCCACCGCCTTCGGCATCGACTGGGCCTGGCTGCTCGACGCTGCTGCGCGTCGTCAGAAGTGGATCGATCAGTCCCAGAGCGTGAACCTCTTCTGCGGCGAGAGCGCCATGCAGACCCTCTCCCACATGTACCGCGCCGCCTGGCGCAAGGGTCTCAAGACCACCTATTACCTCCGCACCCGCAGCGCCTCCAACATCGAAAAAGCCACCAGCGAAGTCGAGAAGGAAAAGCGCGGCGTCGTCGGCACCCACCACGCCGGCGTGGCCGCTGCGGCTGCCGCTGCCAAGCAGTTCACCGCTGAAGAGAAACTGGCCTGCTCCATTGATGCCATGCGGAATGGCGGGACGTGTGAGGCGTGCCAGTAGGCTTATTCGCATTAACCGGCTTCCATATGATGGAAGCCGGTTTTTTTGTCGCTCAGCTCAAATTCAGCATAATAAGATAGCCCAAATGAGCATCACTAAACGAAGGGCTGTGTACGCACGAGGCGTCCTGCAATTGCATCATTTGGATTCAATTTTCCAAAAGCATTGCGTTACTCACCAAGCCTCCGATTCCGAGGTGTCGCTGTCCATTATCGGGTCTCTGTTTCAGTGTGGCATAGATGGCCTAGTTATCTCTGAGCCACCAGAGAATCTCAATTTTCGCTCAACCTACCTTCTCCAACGAACGGAGCTCATAGAAGAAAAAGTCTATAATAAACAATTCTTCGCGACGCAGGATGCGCTCCGAAAAGTCGTCAAAATCGACAACTACCTACAACATATCGCTTTTTATGAAGCCAGTTGTTTTTTGACAGATCTAAGTTTCGCCTGTGAAAAAAGGCATTGTGTAATATCACTCATGGGGCCTCCAGACCTAGCGGTACTCGGTCAAGTTTTTGAGCCAAGTTTCGTTTCGACGATAACAGCTTTTTATCAGAGCTTCGAACTCAAAGCTGGCCACTTGCCAATCCCGAAGGCAGAAATTTTGCGCTCCAAAGTGGACGATTTTCATCAAATGGTCACCAGCGACTTGTTTTCTGCTTATCAAAATTCACATGCTAAGTTACAGACAGACTCATCAGAGCCATCGCTCGGTCGTATTGTCGGTACAGCAAACAGAATCAAAGAGAAATTCGGCCGTCAAATAGACGTCAAACAACTAATGCTTTCGTTGCTCCCCTTGGGTGCAAAGTTGGTCGACACGATATTTGGAAGGCTACCGGGCACTTTGGCAGAAAGCTTGGCTAAGTCCGTAGGAACCGATGCTGGAACAAATCTTGTCTACTATGACTGCTCATCATTGTGGAAAAACATGCTTGTTAGACAATTTGAAGCACAGCGTCCAACTGGTGAGTTCACAATCTCACTTTCTCCACTGGAGAGAGCAAAGGCAGCTCCCTGAAACCCAATCACGTGCTGGAAGTAGGCTGGAAACGAGACCCAGGTAGAAATAACGGATCCTATCCGCCCCAGCCCAAAGCCCAAGGGGCTTTCGTCATGCAGCCCAGGAGTGCCGAGCGATAGCGAGTGCTCTCCTGGGAACCGCGCCATCCACGATCCCGGCAGGATCAGGAACCTCAACGAGGTTCCGTCACCCGAACGTCCCTGCGGCAGCGCATCACCCGTGACGGGACCGCGTTGCGGTCCGGGAAGGTGTGGGTGGCAGTGGGGTTGGATTCCCAAGGGAGCACTCGCTATCGCTCGGCACCCTTGGGCTGCATGACGGGACCCCGTTGGGGTCCGATGCGACGGCGGAACGAGGTCCGTGAAGAATCAAGATCTCCCGACGCCGTAACGCGGATGTCTCTTCTCATGTCGGACACACAGAATGCGCACTCGTCCGGGCCGGATTTCATAAAGTACGTCGTATGGAAAGCGCCGCAATTTCACCCGCCGGACGGAAGATGAAGCCAGCCAGAAACTGAAACCTTCTGGGCGCGCTTCTATCTGGGTTAGGGCCTCCTTTAACTTCGCGAAGAAATCTTCTCCCAGTCCTGCACTCTGCTCCTCATACCAATCCACTGCCTCATCGACTTCGGCCTGAACCCGCCGGTGATAGCTAAGCTTCATCGACGATCACGATTGATCTTGAGCCCGGCCATGAAGTCCTCATGCGAGAGTTCCAAATTCGGATCGGCATCCATCTCCTCCGAGCGCCGCTTCGCCTCTTCCAGCCAGGCTTGATCGACGGTCTGCTGCCAGTCCTCCGGCACGCTGGCATAAAGCCTGTCCGCCAACGCCACTCGTTCGGCGACCGGCAACGAGAACAAAGACTGGGTCAAGGTGGCCGTGCTCATGGCTGTATCTTGCCTGATTTTCTGCAAAAAATCCACTCTCAATTCCCGACGATCAACGCAGCCTCCCTTCGATGACTCAGACGAGGCGCAGCTTGGGCCTACCCTCCCACGATTCCACAATCCGCCAGCACCACCTTCGCCGCATTGTACCCGCACAGGCCGGTGACGTTGCCGCCGGGGTGGGTGGAGCCGCCGCAGAGGTAGAGGCCGGGGATTTCGGTGCGGTAGGTACCTGCGCCTTTGAAGGGGCGGTGGTAGCCGATTTGATCGTTTGCGAATGAGCCAACGAGCAGATCGCCACGCATCATGTTGGGCAGGAGGCGTTCGGTGTCGAGGGCGCTGCGGGTGAAGGTGTCGAGCACGGCTTCGCGCAGATTCGGGGCGTACTGTTGCCAGAGCGTCAGCATCTCGCGGCCATGGGCGTCTTTGTGCGCGTCCCAGTTCCGGGCGTCGCCATGCAGGGCGTAGGGCAGCTTTTCCCACATGAAGGCGGTGTGGCCACCGCCGGGGGCCTGCGAGGGATCAAACTGCGTGGGGCAGGTGCCCCACATCACCGTGCGGGGAATCTCGCCACGCTCATGGGCAGCGACGATGTCATGAAACTGTGCCACGTCATCGAGCCCGAGGATCATCATGAAGGCCTGGCTGAGTTCGGGATGTTTTTCCGCCGCCGTGTAACGCGGCGGCTCGCGCAGGTTGAGGTTCAGCGCGAACAGCGGCGCGAGAAGGTTGTACTCGAAACCTGCGGCTCGTTCGCGCAGGTGGGCGGGGGCGATGTCTGCCGGGATCAGATCGAGGAAGGTCTGCTGCGGATTGAGACCGCTGGCGACGAACTGTGTGGCCTCGATGCGGTCTCCGGTCATGGATTCCACGCCGCAGGCGCGGCCGTTGCGGGTGAGGATGGAACGCGGCTGCCAGTTTGTGAACAACTCGCCGCCATGCTCCCGCAAATCTGCGCACAGGGCCTCGGCGAGGCGGCGTGAACCGCCGATGCACATCTGCGCTTTGCGCGGACTTGCGAGCAGCGCGGGGATCGAGTGACCGAAACCCTTCTGCCGCAAATCGACCTCACGCAGGCCATTGAAGAAGAGCAGGCCCGCGCGCACGGCGGGATGCTCGAACTCGCGCATCACAAATTCGATGGGAGACAGCGCCTGGACCTCCAGCAGCGTGCGGCCGAGGGCGCTCTGCTGCAGCGTTGCGATGCGCTCCGCCGGCGGCAGCGGTGCATTCTGCGCCTCGGGGATGAGGATCTGCTCCACGATGGGGCGGAAGCGCTCCGTCCACTCGCGCAGCCGCTCCGCATCGCGTGGGGAGATGGCGGCGAATGAGGCGAAGGTTTTGTCAAAGTCCGTCCACCACTCCAGTACGCGGTCTTCAGGCAGGAGCATCGCCACATTGAGCTCCGGCTCGATGTAGCGCACGCCGTAGCGCTCGACCTCCAGCTCGCGATACCAGGGCATGGCGGTGATGCCGCGATGGAAGAACGAATGCGTGTTGTGCTTGAAGCCCGAGCCGTGCGGATGCTCCACCGTGGCCAGACCACCGCCAGCCACCGCATTCTTCTCCACCACCGCCACTTTCATGCCCGCGCGTGCTGCGTAGCAGGCGAGCACCAGCGCATTGTGCCCGGAGCCGAGGATGATGCCGTCGTAGGTCATGGTTCCGTTTTAAAACGCGGCCATGTGCTGAACTCACACAAACGAGTGCGAACACTCTTGTCCGCCGATGATGGCTTAGTGAGGCGGACAAGAGTGTCCGCGCTCCTCTCAAGTACTGCTCACTTCTCTGACTGCATGGACCAGGTCTGAAGGTGGATGTTCTGGCGCGTCTGATGCACGGCCGGCTCGAAATTTTTCCATTCAAGGCTCAGCTTGTCGGGGGCTTCGACTTTCCATTCGCTGAGATTTGGCGATCCATATTTCCGCTGCACACGCGGATCAATTTTCTGCTCGCCGTCCTCCAAAGCCAGGTCCTCGAGCTTCCAGCCGTCCAGGGTAATGTGGAACTCGGCTTTGCCGATGGAACCTTTCCAACTGCCTCCTGTGCGGGTGGTGTAGGAGAAGTAGGTGTCTCCCGACACGGATTTGCCGTTGCTGGCTTTGTACTCGCGCTCCACGATCACATCACGATCCGGCGGGAACGTGACGGTGATGGTGTAAAAGTCGGCCGCCGCTCCTTCAGCGGACGATCCGAGGTGGCATTTCGAAGATTCCAAATCCTGCCACCCGCGCAGTCTCTTGGAAGGCACCTCCCTGCCATCCACACGACTGACCATGGAGTGAATCGTTCCGGTGTCGGCCTCGGTGATGAAGTCCGGGAAACCGAGCATCTGCACGGCATCCGCCCCTGCTTTGCTGCTGCGGAACACGAAGCGGCAGTGCACGTGCGTCTCCGTCCTGCCAAAAGTGATGTCGATCCTCTCCGACACCATGCGCACGACCGATTCCTCGCCCTTGAACTCTCCTACGGGCTCAGGGCCATGGGCACCTAGATTGATGCTGGCATCATTCGCCGCCAGCGGGGTGATGACACTGCCGAAAATGACCCCAAGCAACAGCACCTGTCGGATATACATGCGCTCATACAAGCCAGTCGTGTCTCAACTGGCAAGCATCATCTGCTTCGACTGCGTTTGCGTCCAAAAAATCAAATCGCCACTTCCGTATCTTCTTCACCTGCATCCACCAGCGACTTGATGATCATGCCAGCGGCAACGGTGTTGTTGGTCTGTTCATCGACGAGGACGAAGCTGCCCGTGGTGCGGTTCTTTCCATAGGGGTCGAAGAAGATCGGGGACGCGCAGCGAAGGCGGATGCAGCCGATGTCGTTGAGGGAGAACTCTTTGCTTGCCGTGGTTTTTTCCAGCGTGCTGATGTTCACCTTGTAGAGCACGTCGGTGACGACGGCGCGCACATCATTGGTGGTGTGGCGCAGATGGAAGCGGCTGCGCGGCTTGAGCGTCTTCTTGTCGGCAAACCAGCAGATCATGGCGTCAAACTCCTGGCTGGTCTGCGTGGGCTCGTTCGCCTTCACGATCATGCCGCCACGGCTGGTGTCGATCTCATCGGCCACGGTGATGCTGTAGCTCAACTGCGGGATCGCCTCCTGCTGCGGGCCTTCGAAGGTGTGAATGCCGGTGATCTTCGACTTCATCTCGGACGGATACACGAGCACGTCATCGCCCAGGCGGAAGGTACCGCTGGCCATGCGGCCGGCGAAGCCGCGGTAGTCATGCAGATTGCCCAGCTTGGCGTCTTCGCGGTCAGAGATCGGGCGAATGACCCACTGCACGGCGAAGCGCGCTTCATCAGCGGCGGTTTCACTGTGCACCTGAACGGTTTCAAGATGCTGCAGGAGCGAAGGGCCGGTGTACCATGGAGTGTGCTCGGACTTATCGACCACGTTGTCACCATTGAGCGCGCTCATCGGGATCGGCGTGACCTGCGGCAGTTGATCGAGGCCCTTGGCGAAGGCCTGGAAGTCAGCGACGATCTTATTATACACAGCCTCGTCAAAGTCCACGAGGTCCATCTTGTTCACCGCCAGCACGATGTGGCCGATGCGCAGCAAGCTCGCGAGATAAGTGTGGCGCATGGTCTGCTCGATGACACCGAGACGCGCATCGATCAGGATGATCGCGAGATCCGCGGTGGAGGCCCCGGTGACCATGTTGCGCGTGTACTGAATGTGCCCCGGTGTGTCGGCGATGATGAATTTGCGCTTCGGCGTGGCGAAGTAGCGGTAGGCCACATCAATCGTGATGCCCTGCTCGCGCTCGGCTCGCAGACCATCGGTGAGCAATGCGAGATTCACATGCGCATCGCCACGACGCTTGGAGGATTCTTCGACGGCGAGAAGCTGGTCTTCGAAGATGGATTTGGAATCGTAGAGCAAGCGTCCGATGAGCGTGCTTTTGCCATCATCGACCGAACCAGCGGTCGTGAAGCGAAGAAGAGAGGATTCGGTAGGGTTGAGAGTGGTGGTGGTCATAATTCAATCAATTCTGCGCTGCCAGTATTCAGGGCGGCGTTTGTCGTGGGCTACAGCGATAATAATGACGTTTGTGGCAGATGGGAGGTAGATAAGGGTGAAAGGGTAGCGATCCACTCGGACGGCACGAGCTTTGCCCTGTTTATTGACAGGATGAAAGTTGCCAGGGGTGTTGCTGATTTTGTCGAGTGTGGCCGATACTTCCCCAAGGAACTCTGAGGCGGCCCGATCACTGTGCTTTTGATACCAGGAATAGCTTTGTTTGAGGTCGCGTCTTGCGCCGACGTGAAAGTGAAACTTCATGATTCGGTCCGCAAATGAGCTCGAAGCTCGGCCAACACTTGTTCGGCTGGTATAAGTTCCGCAGTTCCCGACTCGACTTCCGCAATGCGACGGTTGATTTCTTCCATCCACTCTGGTGAAAGCGAAACCTCGCTTTCATCTTTCTCCCCGCCACCATGCAGGCGATCTGACAAACGATTCAGCAGCTCATACTGATCGTCGATTGGAAGCTGCTCAGAGACTTCCAAGAATGACTCAATGGTAATTGGAGGATTTGCAGTCATGGCAAGGAGGATAGCACGATTTCGGGGATCAGAAATAGCCTTCTTTTTTGCGGTCCTCCATGGCGTTCTCAGAACGCTTGTCGTCCGCGCGCGTTCCGCGTTCTGTCTGGCGGGCCGCCGCAACTTCCGCGACGATTTCGTCGATGGTGCTGGCGGTGGATTCGACGGCGCCGGTGCAAGTGACGTCGCCCACGGTGCGGAAGCGGATGGTCATTTCCTTCACCTTCGGCTTTTCATCATCGTGCAACGGGATGATGCCGGTGCTGGCGTCGAGGAGCTGGCCGTTGCGATCGATGATCTTGCGCTGGTGGCTGAAGTAGAGGCTTGGCAGGGGGATGTTTTCCTGGCGGATGTACTGCCAGATGTCCATCTCAGTCCAGTTGCTCAGAGGAAAGACGCGGAAGTGCTCACCGAAGTGCTTGCGACCATTGAAGATGTTCCACAGCTCAGGGCGCTGGTTCTTGGGGTCCCACTGGCCGAATTCATCGCGGTGGCTGAAGAAGCGCTCCTTGGCGCGGGCTTTTTCTTCATCGCGACGGCCACCACCAAGGCAGGCGTCATACTTATTCTCCTCGATGGTGTCGAGCAGGGTGACGGTCTGCAGCTTGTTGCGGCTGGCGTTGTAGCCTTTTTCTTCCTGCACACGACCATCGTCGATGGACTTTTGCACGAGACCGACTGTCAGCGTGGCGCCGATCTCCTGCACGAACCAGTCGCGGTATTCGATGGCTTCGGGGAAGTTGTGGCCGGTGTCCACATGGAGCAGCGGGAAGGGCAATCTCGATGGATGGAAGGCTTTGCGCGCCAGCCAGGCCATGACGATGGAGTCTTTGCCACCGGAGAAAAGCAGCGCGGGCTTTTGGAACTGAGCGGCCGTTTCGCGCAGGATGTAGATGGCCTCGGATTCGAGGAATTGGAGATGGGTGATCGCGGACATGAGACGGGGACGTGAATTAAAGGATCTTGAAAATGCGCAGGGAATTGATGACGACAATCAACAGGCCGACAAGCACCATGAAGGGCTTGTGTGGGATGTGTTTCGCGGCCCACGCCGCGAGAGGCGCGGCGATGACACCGCCGATGGCGAGCGCAAGGATGATGTTCCAGTGCGTGAGGCCGATGGTCAGGAAAAAGGTGATGGAAGCGGCGAGCGTGACGAAGAACTCCACGGCATTCACGCTGCCGACGGTGATGCGTGTGTCATTGCCACGGATGATAAGGTTTGAGGCGACGATAGGGCCCCAGCCGCCGCCGCACATCGCATCGACCAGCGCGCCGAAGAACCCCAGCGGGGCAAGATGTGTGGTGACTTTGCGCGGCGGGACGCGCGTGAAGGCTTTGGCGATGATCACCACGCCCATGACCACGAGATAGATGGAGATGTATGGCTTGAGCACCTTTCCATCGATCGAAGTGAGAATATAGGCACCCACGACGGCGCCGATCACGGCAGGAATGAGCAGCCGACGAAACAACACGCGGTCCACATTGCCAAAGGCATGATGGGAGATGCCCGAGGCTCCCGTGGTGAAGCACTCCGCCGCATGCACTGTGGCGCTGACCACCTGCGGTGACACGCCGAAGATGGAGAGCAGTGACGAGGCACTCACTCCGTACGCCATGCCGAGTGCTCCATCGATCAATTGAGCGACGAAGCCGGCCAGCACGTAAAGCGCGAATTCGGACGTGAGGAATTCCATGAACGCTTACGCTTTGTCTGTGACGAGCTTGGCGTGCAGTCCGCATTCGTGTTTTTCGTCACCTTTGGCAGGATCGTAATAGGTGCGCTCGTTCGGCAGATCGTGCTGAAGCAGGTAGGCATCCATCTCAACTGGGGTCCATTCTAGGATGGGGTTCACCTTGAGGCAGTTGAATTTTGCATCCCACATGAAGGGCTGCAGCGTGGCGGCACGCTGGGGGTTCTGCTCTTTGCGCAGCGCAGTGATCCAAACCTTCGGGGCCAGCTCGCGCATGCCACGCTCAAAGGGCTCCAGCTTCATGATGCGGCTGAAGGATTCCACGCGCTCGACTTCGTCCGGCATCGGCACCTGGCCGCCATTGAGCGCCAGCCAGTGGGCAGCCGTCATTTTCGGCAGGTAAGGCTGCAGATTGAGGCCCAGCTTTGCACGACTCTTCTCGGCAAAGACATAGGTTTCAGGGAGGTTGGTGCCATGATCCACCCAGAGGATCGGGATGTCCTTACTCTGCTCCGTAGCGAGATGGAGGATGACGGCCTCATACGGCCGGAAATTCGTGGTGACGATGGCCCCGCCGTCTGCATGAGCGAGGGCGGTTTGGATGATTTCCTGAGGCGACTGGCCACGGGCGGCCTCATTGAGGGCTTGCATTTGGTCGGAATTCATGCGAGGGGAAGCGAGTATTCACCTTATTCCCGATGTGTAAAGTAGGAAATAGGAGTCCAAGGTGAAATTTGGGCAAGAAAAAGGGCGCGGAAGTGATCCGCGCCCTGATGAAAATAAACTGTTCGCTCGCTTATGCCTGGAGGGCAGCAGCCGCAACAGGCTCGATGTTCACGCGGCGACCATCCTTGTCGAAAAGGACTTTGCCGTCCACGAGAGCGAAGATGGTGTGGTCACGGCCAAGACCGACGTTACGGCCTGGAACCCACTTCGTTCCGCGCTGGCGGAGAATGATGTTGCCTGCGATGACGGCTTCACCGCCGAATTTCTTGACGCCAAGACGCTTGCTCTGGCTGTCGCGACCGTTTTTGACGGAACCTTGTCCTTTTTTATGGGCCATAAGAAGAGAGAGTTAAAAAATTAGGCGTTGATGGCGGTGATCTGCACGAGGGGCAGCGGCTGGCGGTGACCACGGGTCTTGTGGAAACCCTTGCGCTTGCGGAACTTGAAGGTGGTGGCCTTGTCAGCCTTGTGCTGCTTGATCACCTTGGCGGAGACGCTGGCACCAGCCAAAGTGGGAGCGCCCACGGTGATGCTGCTGCCTTCGCCGGCGGCGAGCACTTGGTCGAAGGTCGCGGTGTCGCCTTCTGCAGATTCGAGTTTCTCCACGTCGAGCTTGTCGCCCACGGAGACTTTGTACTGCTTGCCGCCTGTTTTGATGATTGCGTATGCCATAACCTGAAATGTAAGAGTTGCTCTCGTCGTTTGGGACGAGGGGCGCGGAGGTTTCCACACCTCACCCTGTTCGGCAAGGAAAAACTTCCCTCGAAAGCTTTAGAATTGTTAAAATATGTCTGCTGGAGCCGGGGAATTGCCAAAAAAATGCGTCAGCGCCTCCATCATGCCCTCACTGGCGAAGCGGGTGGCGATGAATCCACCACGCGCATGCACGATCTGTTTCACCGGCTCCACCGCATTGCCCGGACAGGCGATCATATGGGCGTGGCGCGGATCCAGCATGCTGAGGTCATTAAAATTGTCTCCGGCGGCAAAGCACACCGAAGCATCCAGCCCAAGCAGACGTGCGAGTTCGCTGAGCGCGGTGCCTTTGCTGTAGCCGCTGTGCGAAAAGCGCAGGTAGATGCCATTGCGGTGATAACCGATGTCCGGAAACTGCCGTGCATGTGTGTCAATGTACGCACAAATGACGTCGAGTTCGTAGTTGCTGGTGCCCACGATGCCCATCTCACCCGCCCCGCCGGTGATGAACGAGGCCTGGGTCTGCGTCTCGACCATCTGGCGGATGGCCTGCAACGATGCCTGGTGATCTTTGGCGAACCGCTCCTGTGCACGCTGCGCCTGGCGGTTCCATGAGCCGTAGTCGGTCCAGCGGCTGAAGAAGCCCGGCTTATAAATGTCGCTCTCCTGAGCAATGATGAAATCTGGCTCCATGAAGATGCCATGCTGCGCAAGCCCTTCGAGGGTCTGGCTCAAACCGCGCCCAGTATTGATCACCCATGCTGCGCCCTGTTCGCGCAGCAGCTGGATCATCTGCCCGAGCCCCGGATGATACACAGGATCTCTTTCGGGATGCACGAGAGTACCATCGAAGTCGAAGCAGAGAATGAAACGATGTTTGGGGGCGGCCATGAATTGGGGCGCGCATTCATGCCGCGAAAGAGTCCGGCTGCAAGACCGCGATCACACGCCAGATGGCCAGAAGGCAGAGAGCCCACAGCACCGTTTCGTAAATCACGAAGACTGGCAGCCGCATTTTGCGCCGGCGTGCACGATGCACCAGGGACTCGCTGGCCCAGAGCAGGCTGAGCACCAGCGGCGGATACAAGGCCAGATGACGATTGCCCCAGGTCAGCACCGGCATGTCCCAGCCGAAATCAAGCGTACAGGCCACAAAGGCCAAAATGCTGAAAAAAGCCAGCGGGGCCGTTTCAGGATGCAAAGCCTGCCCGGCATGAGCCGCGCGCGGCGCGACGAAGGCGATGATCAACAGCAGAAGGCACAAAATGCCTGCCAGAACGATCACAAACACGCCTCGTTCATGCGGCAGGGAATCAAAACTCCAGGGAAACTGCAGCACCGCTTCCATCATTTTCAGCCCTCCATGCCACAACCGCTCCTTCACCGCAGCGGGCGCATGAGTGGCCACATAGTTCGCATAGCTAGGCAGTTCATCTGCGGGCACAGCCTGCAAAGTTTCACGCGTCCGATGCGCCGTCGTCCATTGCTGCATGGCAGTCTCATTCTCGAACCACCGCCAGTGAAAAGGCGCGGCATCTCCCAGTTTCTCCTTCGAGTACGCCAGCATGGGCCCCACGGTGATCAGATGGCACGCCACCAGCAGAACCATGCCCAGCCAGTGATTGCGCCATACCCAGAGCGATGTGCCGCCTGCATGCGGCCAATGGGCCAGCGTCCAGCCCCACAGCCAGCGCAGCGTGCTCACTGCGATGAAAACCAACACCAGCGTGGTCGTGGTCGGCAGCGTCAGATTTGCCAACGCCGATAAAAAACCGATCAAGCCGTAGAGCCACAGGGAATTGCGCTTCAGCGCCGCAACACAGCACACCCAGATGAGCAGAAACAGCAGCTGAAACAGCACGTCGGGTAAAAACTCAACGGTGGAAGGCAGCAGCACGCCAAAGCCAATGGTCAAAATCGTGAGCAAGGCCGCTGGAACTGAAAAGGCTCGTGCGGCCGCCAGCCCGAGCATCAACAAAAAGCCCAGACTCAGGCCCATGAGCCAGCACTTGCTGATTCGCAGAAGACGCTGGTCCTCCTTGCTCAAGGTGCCGGATGACTGGGTCTGTTCGGACCCGACATTCCATGCAGCCAGCCAGGGCCAGAGCGGACGCACCACGCCATCCGTACGGTGCGGCAGCCAGTCGTTCAGCGGCTGGGAAACGCTTTTGGAGAAATCCGGCGTCAGATCATGCCGCGTTTCGATGGCGGCATTCAGATACATCTGCTCGTACTCTGGAAGTGAATTCGGACGAGTCATCCCCTGCCGTTGAAAGGCCCGCAGGTAGAACCAGGCGAAAAAGATCAGACACGCGATCATCACCACCCAGCGACCTCCGCGGAGCCATAGCTTCGTAAACTGCAGGAAAACGGACTTCACCGACATGCGGGCTGCGAGGTTGTCGTGAGACGGGTTACTTTTTCGGCCGCACCTTGATTTCCACCCGTCGGTTCATGCCCTGCTGCTCCACCGTGCCAGCGATGCTGACGATCGGTTTCGACTTGCCCATGCCCACAGCCTGAATGCGATCAGTTCCCAGGCCAAGCGACTGGCGCAGCCAGCTCACCACCGCAGTTGCGCGGCGGATGCTGAGTTCAAGATTGTACTCTTCACCACCGAAGCTGTCAGTGTGGCCTTCAATGATAAAGAGGGAGTCTGGATTTTTTTGAATGAGGAAACCCAGCTTCATCAAGCTGAGACGCGCAGCTTCCGCGAGCTGGTCGCTGCCATACTCAAAAAGCAAGTCGGTGGGCATCAAAATCGGCGCGGTGCTGCCCCCCATCTTGCCGCCACCACCGAGCAGATCATCAAGATTGCTGAAGCCCTTCACGCGCGCGCCTGAGGCTGTCGCGGTGCTCTGGCTTTTCACAGCGTCAAGCAGGCCACTGTCCATCTTGCCCCCCTCACCAGGGTCGGCAGCTCCAGCATCCAGCAGCATTTGTTTTTCCGAGACGGGCTTGGACAAAACATCCCGGCGCACGCTGGCCATCTCCGCGGCGATGTCCGGCCCGTCCATGGCCTGCGGGGCGAGCAGTTTTGCCATGTCGCTGCCTTTAGGAGTGCCAGGCGCGCCATCCCCAGGATCGTTGGCGCGGATGAAATTGGTGATTTCCTTCACGTTGGGCGTGAGGTCGATCTCCTGATTCTTTGGCAATTCCTGCAGCTTGTCGAAATCATCCAGCTTCGGCTCGAAGGCCTTCATGTCCGGCAGATTGCCAGGAGCGATGTTCTCAGGGATTTCTTTAATGGCCTGCTGGTCTTTCAGCACCTGCTCGCTGATGCGAACCCGCTCGGGCACTTCGCGCGGCTTGGTCGGCGTCACATTCGAGATGCCCAGTGTGTCAAACCCGACCACGAGCACCATGTGAAACACCACGGAGAGAATCAGCGCGAACATCACCCACCATTTCAGGCTCCAATCGTCGCGAGAACGAAAAGAGGACTGCGGAGTGGTCCATTCGGGGGGATGGGTGACTGCGGCCATGACAGATCTACGCTACCACGCGGACAAAGCTTTGCACGCAGCACTTTCGCAGTGGCTTCGCAGGCACAATTTTCGTATTCTTGGACTGTACACAGCCCTCCTACCACCATGAAACGACGCGCCTTCCTCACCACCAGCACCGCAGCCCTCGCAGGCTCACTCATTGTCCCCGCCAGCAGCCATGCGCTGGACCTCACCCAGGCTCCCCTGCCCTACGCTCCCGAGGCCCTGGAGCCGCACATCGACGCCTTGACGATGAACATTCACTTCGGCAAGCACCATGCCGCCTACATCACAAAGCTTGGGGATGCCCTCAAAGCCGCCAGCATCAGCAAGACCGACGCCATCGAACTGATCTCCGACATCAAAGCGCTCCCCGCAGCCTCCCAAATGGCCATCCGCAACAACGGCGGCGGCCATGTGAACCACACCTGGTTCTGGAAATGGATGGCACCGGCAGGCAGCGGTCCAGCAGCCCCTGAAGGCAAGCTCGCCGCAGCGATCCAGAACACCTTCACCAGCATCGACGACTTCAAAAAGCTTTTTGGCGAGGCAGGGGTGAAGCGCTTCGGCTCCGGCTGGGCCTGGCTCATCGTCACCAAGGATGGCAAGCTCAAGATCACCTCCACGCCGAATCAGGACAACCCGCTCATGAAAGGCATCGTCGATGAGGCCGATCTCGGCACCCCAATCCTCGGCCTCGATGTCTGGGAGCACGCCTACTACCTCAAATATCAGAACAAGCGTCCTGACTACATCGCCGCGTGGTGGAATGTCGTGAACTGGACAGAGGTCGCCAAAGGCTACGCTGCAGCGAAGGTTTAAGCCTCCCCACCCCACTCTGCGCCCATGACAAACCTCATCGAGGTCAAGCTCACGGAGTTGAACCAGTTGTTCAACTCCCTGGACCCCTCGCCGTTCCTTGAGCGAGACCTCGATCACGACGCCGAGGAGTTCATTGTCAGCTGGGCGCAGGAACACCCGCGCAAACATGATTTGAAGCTTGTCGTGCATCTGGCGAAACATCCTGCCGATGTGGCCGATGCACGGCAGCTCGTCGCTGATTCTGTCGCCCATTACTTTGAGTATCGCGCCGCCATGACGCTGCGTGAGCTCAAGCGCCTTATGCACGAGGGGCGCATCTCGCTGCTGATCGGTCTGCTCTTCCTCGGCGTCTGCCAGTTCGCCGCCACCCTGCTCATCCCTTCAACCACCAACTGACAGAGCGTCGCCCGCGAAGGCCTCACCATCATCGGCTGGGTGGCCATGTGGAAGCCGCTCGAAATTTACCTCTACCGCTGGTGGCCCCTGCTTACCCTGAGAAAACTCTATCAGCGGCTCAGCCAGATGCCCGTCGAAGTCCAATGCTCTGTCTAAACTTAAAACCTGCACCAACCTTATGAAACACCTTTTACTCTCCGCCCTCCTGCTGCTACTTCCCGCCCTTATGCTCGCCGCAGATCCCGCCAAACATGTAAAAGCCGACGAGGCCGCCAAGATCATTGCCGACGGCAAGGTGGCGGTCATTGATGTGCGCACCCCGGATGAGTTCAAAGAAGGCCACATCAAAGGCGCGAAGAACATCGACATCATGTCGAGCGACTTTGAAGCCCAACTTGGCAAACTCAACAAAACCCAGCCCACGCTCGTTCACTGCCAGGCGGGTGGTCGCAGCACACGTGCCCTCAAAGTTTTCGAAAAACTTGGCTTCACCGACCTCATCCATCTGGATGACGGCTTCGGCGGCTGGGAAGCGGCGGGCAAGCCCGTGGTGAAGTAGCCGAGCTTATTTGACCGCTGCCAGCCTTCTCACCACCTCCGCCGCGAGAACAAACCCAAACGTGCCCGTGACGAACGTTGCAGCACCGAAGCCGGCGGCGCAATCCAGGCGAAGGCCGGTTTCGGCACCGGTTTCGGGTTCGAGAGAGCAGGAGCCGTCGGCCCATGGGAACACCGGCTTCTCTGTCGAGAAAACGCAGGGGATCTCCATGGTCACAGGGCGGCCTTGCTCGCTCTTGGCGAAACCATAATCACGGCGCAGGCTCTGGCGTACGCCGCGGAGCAGCGGATCAGCCCCGGCATGACCGAGATCGGCGACTTTGATGACCGTGGGATCGCGCCGACCACCTGCGGAGCCTGAGGTGATGACTGGCAGACCACGCGTATGGCATCTGGCAATGATGAGCGCCTTGATCGAGGTGCGATCAACGGCATCGACCACGAAATCAAAGTTCGGCGTGAGCAGCCGGTCCACATTCGATTCGGTGAGGAACTCGATGACTCGGTTCACCCGACAGGCGGGATTGATCTCTGCCACGCGTGCGGCCAGCACATCCACTTTCGAAACGCCGATGGTGTGGGCCAAAGCAGGAAGCTGACGATTCGTGTTGGTGATGCAGACATCATCCATGTCGATCAAGGTCAGTTCGCCAATGCCGCTGCGCACCAGGGCTTCCACGACCCATGAACCCACGCCGCCAACGCCGACGATGGCGACGTGTGCAGCGGAGAGACGTGGCAGCGCAGCGGCTCCGTAAAGCCGCCCGATGCCGCCGAAGCGCTGCGTGTAGGATTCATCCATCTGCTCGTTTAGCGTGGGGAGCAGGAGAGATCAAGGAGCCGCGGTAATCGAAGATCATTCGATACTCGCCAGCCTTCCTTAGCAATGATGCGCCCCACACGTATTCACGTAGATTGAATAAAGGCTCTGCGATGCGGTGATGAAAAGACGGTTCCGTTTTGGGCCGCCGAAACACAGATTGCTGGCAGTTTCAGGGAGCTTGATGTAGCCGAGCATTTTGCCTGCGGGATTGAAGACATGGACGCCATCGTAGCCGTCACCGATCCAGCCGGCACTGGCCCAGAGATTGCCCTCGACATCGCAGCGTACGCCGTCGGAGTTACCTTTGACAGCCTTGTCGGTGAGCATGCCTTTGTTGGTCACGAACACCTTGCCGTTCTTCACCTTCTTCCCATCCACATCATAGACGCGGATGTTTTTCGGCGAGCCGCTGTCCACGACATAGACCTTCTTGTAGTCAGGCGAGAAGCACAGACCATTCGGCTTCTCCAGATCTTCAGTGATCTTGGTGATCTCCCCACTAGGATCGATGCGATAGACGGATTCTTTGAGGAAAAGCTCCCCCTTGTTGCCCTCGTAATCCATCATGCTGCCGTAGCCGGGATCGGTGAACCAGATGGAGCCGTCGGCATGCACGGCGCCGTCATTTGGTGCGTTGAGCGGTTTGCCTTCAAACTTGTCGGCCAGCACCGTGATCTTGCCGTCGAGTTCGTAGCGGACGACGCGGCGCGTGGCGTGCTCAAACGAGATCTGGCGGCCCTGCAGATCAAAGGTGTTGCCGTTGCTGTTGTTGGCGTTATTCCGCAGCACGGAGACGTGGCCGTCTTCGGGCAGGTAGCGCATCTGCGCGTTGTTGGGGATGTCGCTCCACACGAGGTAGTTGCCGCTGCCGTTCCACGCCGGGCCCTCAGCCCAGAGCATGCCGGTATGCAGGCGGCGGATGGGTGAGTTCCCCTGAATGAGTTTTTCAAACTCGGGCTCGAGCACGATGACATCCGGGTCCGGGTAGCGCTCCGGCGTCTGGCCGGACCAGTCGCGGGCAAGCAGGGTCGTGGTGGCGGCGGAAACGGCAAAACTGGTGAGGAAGGTGCGGCGGCTGGTATTCATGAAGCTGTGGTTGTAGCGAATGGAACGGGGCTCAGGCAAGAGATTTGGCAGGTGATGAGAAATAAGAAAAGCAGTCACGAAAAAGCCCCGGCGCATTGCTGCGACCGGGGCCGTGGATTCACTTGGCTTCAGAGCTTCAGACCACCGGCGCTCCGGGGATGTCCTTGCCGGGGATGGCGATCGGATACCAGCCGTCTGCGTCTGGCTTCACTGGAGGCTCGGACTCAGGGGTGATGATGTTCGGCATGTGCTGAACCTTGGAGTTCAGGACTTCCTCCCACTTCAGTTCCTTGCCGGAGTAGGTGGCCATGCGGCCCATGAGCGCGGTCATGGTGGATTCGGCGCCGTAGTAGGCATTGTTGATCGGCGTGTTGCCGCGGATGGCGGCCTGCAGAGTGTCGTGCTCGGTCTGATATGGATCTGGATCAAGCTTCTTGGCACCGCCTTTTCCTGCGGCTGCCGGATCTTTGCCACCGGGGCGGTATTTCCAGATGGTTTCGCCCTTGTGGTTGTTGGCGTAGCAGCGGCCGCTGTTGTCGAGGTAGATCTTGCCTTTGGTGCCGGTGAATTCTTCGCGCACTGCATTGCTCACACCGGACTGATGACGGCACTGGCTGTTGATGCGGACACCGTTTTCATAGGTGTACTCCACGTAGTGGTGGTCATAGATCTGGCCGAACTTCTTGTCCACGCGCTGCATGCGGCCGCCCATGCCTGCGGCACTGACGGGGTGGCCACCGAGGAACCAGTTGGCCACGTCGATGTTGTGGATGTGCTGCTCATTGATGTGGTCTCCGCAGAGCCAGGTGAAGAAGTACCAGTTGTTGATCTGATACATGAGTTCGGACTGGTCTGGTTGCTTGTCGCGGAACCAGATGCCGCCGCCGTTCCAGTACACCTGGCCGGAGACGATGTCGCCGATGATCCCCTGCTCTTTCACCTGCGCAAGGGCGTCCTTGTAGCAGTTCTGGTAACGACGCTGCAAACCGCAGACGACTTTGAGGTTCTTTTCGTCCGCGATTTTGGCCATCTCAAGCACCTTGCGCACGCCGGGGGCATCCACCGCCACGGGCTTTTCCATGAAGATGTTTTTACCTGCGTTCACTGCGGCTTCGAAGTGATACGGGCGGAAGCCGGGAGGGGTGGTGAGGATGACGAGGTCGCAGCAATCGATGACTTTTTTGTAGGCATCGGTGCCGGCAAAAATGCGGGAATCGTCGACCTTCACCTTGTCGGGGACTTTGTTGCGCAGATTGCTCAGTGCGCTGTCGGCCTTTTGTTTGAAGGCGTCTGCCACAGCATGCAGCGTGACACCCTGCTGATTGGTGCTGAGAGCCTGGCCGGCGGCACCGGTGCCACGACCGCCGCAGCCGATGAGGCCGATTTTGATTTCATCGCTGCCCGCAACATTCGCGGATTGGGCGACAGTAAGGCCGGTGCTGGCTACAGTGGCGGCAGTGGTGCCGATAAACTGACGGCGAGTCGTCGCCACAGCTGGAGGGGGGGTCGGTGTATTCATGAGTTGAATGGGTTGGATTGACGTGACTTGTAATCAGGCGAGCGCGTTTTTGATCAGCGCAAAGCCTTCGGTATAAACTTGTTCGGTGTTGGGGAAGAAATCGCGCCAGACACGAGTGGCGGCGGCAAGGTCTGGCAGCGCGCTGCCGAAGGCCTCGATGGTCATCCAGCCGTCATAGCCGATTTTCTTGAGGTGCTTGATCTGCTCGACGATGTTGATGTGGCCGCGTCCGGGCGTGCCGCGATCGTTTTCAGAGATATGGACGTGGTTCAGCTTGCCGGAGGCAAACACGGTGTCGATGGCGGCCAGCGGGTTCTTCTCCTCGATGTTGGCGTGGAAGGTGTCATACATCGTGCCGAAGTTCGGATGGTCGACGCGCTTCACATAGGCGGCCGCCTGCTCCATTGTGTTGAGCAGATGGGCCTCGAAACGATTGAGCGCTTCGATGGCACACTTCACGCCCGCGGCCTCTGCGACTGGGGCGATGGCACGATGCACTTCCGCAGCGCCTGCGAGTTCGGCCTCCGTAGGGAAGGCGCCGGTGAACTGGCCGAGCACCTGATAATAGGGTCCGACCAGCGTCTGAACGCCGGCGTTGTGCGCGCATTCGATCACACGCTTGAGATGATCGATGGCTCCCTGGCGGTTCGCCGCGACAGGGCTGATGGCGTTGTGCGCTTCATCCGGCAGCACGGTGACGGCGGTGCATTCGAGGCCGTTGTCCTTCAGCACCTGACCGATGCCTTTGAAGTGAGCCGGATTGCTGACGTCGAAGATTGGAACTTCAACTCCATCGTAGCCGGTGGCCTTGAGTTTTTCGATGACTGGGTAGTTCGCCTCGGTGATGTGACCGGAGTAGAGAAGAAGATTGAAGCCGATTTTCATGGGGTGGGACGCGAAGCTAGGGAATGGCGGGCGAATTGGCAAGATCTGTGTCGGAAGATTTCCCTCTTCAGGCACAACGCCCCGGCTGCCGCCTCTATTGCGCGAACCTGCGGAAATCGCAGCACAGGCTCATCAGCGGCAAATTAGGCATTGAAAAGGATGCGCCCGATTTCAATAGTGCGTAGATTTCCCGCCTTGCGTGTTTGCTGGCTGAAACCACCCCCCATCATGACTGCTCTTCGTTTCATCGCACTGTCCGCCACCTGCCTTGCCCTGGCTTCCTGTGAAAACATGAAAAAGTCTGGCAGCACTAGCAGCGATCCCTATGCCTCAAACTACGGCAACGACGGGCACTACAACCCCTACCCGGGCCAGAGCGGCTATTCATCTTCGTCCACTCCCAAGTACCAGACCCCGCCTGCCCCTACCTCTCTCCCGCCTGAACCACAAGCCAATGAGTATGCTTTCAGCAACTCGAAAAAGATGGCACCTACGACGGCTTCCTCTACGCACAAAAAGACCACGGCCTCCAGCACCTCGGCCAAAAAGAAGTCCACCCCTTCGAAATCTAAAGCGACTGGCAAGAAATCCTCCGGTTCGAGATACTCCGTCGCCAAGGGCGACACGCTCTCCGCCATCGCCCGGAAAAAAGGCACCTCCGTCTCTAAAATCAAGGCTGCCAACGGTCTCAGCAGTGATCTGATCAGACCGGGTCAGACCTTGAAAATCCCCTGATTCAGCGCTCGATGCACTTTTTGACTCCAAAACGAGCTCCAAACTGAATAAATCTCCAGTCAAGGCCGTCAATCCTTTGCCATCAAAAATCCATGCCTGCCTCAGCCTCGACTGACCCTGGCGAAGTCTCAGACCTCGACTTGGTCAAACGTAGCCAAGCAGGCGACACGCGGGCCTTTGACGTTCTCGTCACTCGCTACCGTGGGAGGATCTACGCCATGACCTATCACCTCATCCAGAACGAAACCGAAGCATGGGACCTCGCCCAAGAGGCCTTCATCAAGGCATGGCGCGCGCTGCCCACGTTCAAGCATGATGCGGGCTTTTACACCTGGCTCTACCGCATCGCCCACAATGTCAGCTATGACTGGCTCAGGAAGAAGCGGATTCAGGGGGATGGCGAATTCGATGACGAACGCACCGAACACCGTGTCGCCGTTGGTGCCGAGGCCACACCGAAGGGCGATCTCGCCCCCGACACCGCCCTGCGCAATGCCGAACTAGGACAGCGCATTCAGGAGGCCATCGCCAAACTTTCGCCCGAACACCGCCAGGTCATTGTCCTGCGTGAGGTTGAAGGGCTCGCTTATGAAGAAATCGCCGCACTCATCCCCTGCTCTCTCGGCACCGTGATGTCGCGCCTGTTTTACGCCCGCAAGAAACTTCAGGAACAACTCCACGACGTTTATGAAACATCCCTCTGAAGAACACGACCTCATCCGCTGGATTGATGGCGAGATGAATGAAGACGAACGCGTAACGTTTGAGGCCCGCCTCAAGCAAGATCCTGCGCTCGCCACGGAAGTTCAGAAAATGAGCGCCCTCAGCGCCAGCCTCCGTGCCCACATGCCCGCCGAAATGCGGGTACCCCATGCCGATTATTTCAACACTCAGATCGAAGTGCGCATCACCCAGATGGCTCTGGACGAAGCACGTGCGAAACAGAGCGCATCCGGCTGGAGTGCCGTGCTGCAATTGCTGTCCAAGCCATGGTTTGCACTAGCCGGCGCGACGGCTCTGGCTGTGGTGGGCTTCTTGCTGCTGAACCCTGAAATCGGTGTCGCCTCAGAAAGCATGATCCTCAGTTCCTACACACCCAACACTCGTGTGCAGGCACGCACCTACCATGACGCTGGGGCGGATGCCACAGTGCTGATGCTCGACGGTCTTGATGCCGTGCCGGCTGATCGAAAGATCGCAGGGATTAACATTCAACGCACCGAAATGGAGCCTGAACTTGCCTCAACAACGATGTTCGACGGTCAGGGAACAGCAGTACTCATGATTTCCCATGATGCGCTTGGCAATCCGATGATCTCGCCGCGCTAATGAAACTATTTTTGTCAGCGCTGTCTCTGATTTTCTGCGCGGCGCAAGCCTGTGCCCAAGACCAGGACTCGCCACCCCCGATCATTTCTGCCGCCAAACACGCGACAGATGGACATGTTTGGGGCGCGCTCATTTTCGCCACGAACGATGCATCTCAGCTGACCGGCGCTAAAGAAGAAGCACATTCCGACCTGCCGAATCTCCATCAGCGTCTGGCCAAGGTGTTTCCCTTCAAGCACTTCGAAATCCTCGGTCAGCACCGCCAGGACATCTTTCGTGAATATGAATCCTGGGTTGTTCCTTCCCGGGATCTGTTCATGAAAATCGATTCCAAAGGCCCGGCCGACAAAGACGGGGTTAATATGCATCTGCAAGTTTGGCACAAGCATCAGGTTTTGGTCAAAAGCGATGCCGTGCTGCGCAAAGACAGCCCCTTGTTCATCGGTGGGCCGCCTTGGAAGGAAGGGCGCCTGATTTTTGTTCTCTTCCTGGAGCGCAGGTAGCAGAAAAAGCTGTCCGGCCAGTTCAGTAACCAGACTCAGCAAGCATGGCGCGGCATGTCAGCTTCAAGCTGAACGTTGCGTTTAGCCAACTATCGGCCTGTAACCAAGTTGGTCATTCATCCTGCAGCGCAATCGACTGCACATCAAAAGTCTGATCCCATAAACGTGCAGCCGATGTCGCGCACGGTGTTTGAGCGCAAGTTTCTCAGTTACTTTGGTGGTTCACCGTATGGGGAAATTGTGAAGGTGCGGCCGCAGCACGCGCGGCAGCTGATTGCTACGACGCGGCTGTCCATTGCGGAGGTGGCCGAGCGCGCGGGCTTTTCCTCCGGCGAGTATCTGTGTGTGGCCTTCAAGAGCCAAGCGTGGCCGAGTCCAAAGACGTTTCGCGTGCAGGCCAGGGGCTGATGGGTCACGCCGCAGTCTGGTTTTGTCCGGTGGGATCTGGGCACAAAAAACCCCGCATCTCTTACGAGATGCGGGGTGATGTTTAATCTGGCAACGTCCTACTTTCGCATAGCCTTTCGCCATACTATCATCGGCGCAACAGCGTTTCACTTCCGTGTTCGGAATGGGAACGGGTGGT
>CAILZI010000160.1 GCA_903838675.1 uncultured Verrucomicrobiota bacterium | reverse complement strand
GCATTCAACTTCATTCGCCTTTCGTGTGTGGCATCAGTTTGCCCAGGAATGGCGTGCGCAGTGGTTTCTGGTGATGATGTGGCTCGCGGCGGTGGGCACGGGCTGCTGGCAGACATTTCAAGAGGAGCGACCGGAGCTTGCCATGCCGGGATCTCTGCCCGCGCTGCTGGCGATGATCATCATCGTGCGCGCGGTGCATGCGGATGCGCCGGGGAATGCGGAGGTGGGCTCGCATGTGCGACCGCTGGGGCGTGGAGCGGTGTGGCTGGCGAAGGTGCTGTTCTTCAAGGTGGCGCTGCTGCTGCCCTGGCTGGCCTGTGCGTGGCCGGAATGCCGTGGCTATGGGTTTGGACCGGTGGAGTGGATGGCGGAGATCGCGGGGCGTGCGCTGCCGGCGGTTTTGCTGGGAGCAGGCACGGCGCTGGGTGCGAGCTGGAGTGGTGCCGCCTGGAAAATTGGGGAGTTGATCGGCAGCGGTCTCGCTGGGCTGGGGCTCCTGGTGTGGAAGTTTGGGACGAAGATGCCCAAGGATGCGGACCGCTGCATGCTGGTGGTGGCGGGGCTTGTTTTGGGACTGACGCTGCTGCTGGCCTGGTGGCAGAGTACGATGAAGCGTCGAGCGTGGATGACACTGACCGTGGGAGGCCTGGCGGCGCTGCTGGTGGTGAAGCAGGGGCATTGGAACTGGCGTGCGCAACCTGAGCGAATGTATGCCGATGCGAAGCTGGTGCTGCACTTTGGCGCGAGGCCTGAGGGGGCGGCGCAGGAGCTGTGGGAAGGGATGTATGTGACGGGACTGCCTGCGGACCATGTGGCGTCCGTGGTGGCTTTTGCACCTGTGGATGAGGCGTGGCCGCCGAAGAAGGCGTTTTCAGATTACAAAATGCTGGCTGGCGAGAGTGGCCATTGGAATCAGCGCCGGCTGTGGAAGATGAGGATGGCGCACACGCGTGCGCTGGTGCCGCATTATCCTGCGGGATCGCTCTGGCATAGGGATGAAGACAGGGAGCAGGTGAAGACGCTGAAGGAGGTGGTGGATAGCGACTTGTCCAGGCCGTGGCGACTACGGCTGGCAGTGCAGAGGATGAAGCGGGTGGTGACGATGCCGCTGGGTGAGGCGATTCGAGGGGAGAAACGCATCGTGCTGGATGCCGGGCGCAGGCTGGATTTCGAAATCGGTGTGTTGAATGATTACAGCGAGATGAAGTTCTGGGCGATGCTGCGCCGCCGGTTTCCCCTGCTGGCACCGGGTGGCGAGCAGGAAAGGCTGCGAGTGGCAGGCGATACCACGGAGGAGGCTTTTCTGGTGCTGCTGCACTCGCCCGGCATTCGTGAGGTCTGCACGGCGGGTGAATGGGATAACGGGAGCGAAAACTACTGGTCGGGCGACGAGCTGCTGCATCGGTTCAACAATCGGCCGGTGGCGTTTAACTTTGTGCACCCGCGTGCACAGATGGACATCGCGGGTCTGACATTTGAGGACTGGGCGGACGAGACGACGCTGGACCTGTGGTGGCCGGAGGAGAGGGGAGTGGTGGATCTGGAGGTGAGTGTGGAGGAGATGAGGCGGGCCTTGGAGGGGAGGTGAGGCGGGTGGGTCGAGATGTGGGGATTGCAAACTGGCCGGAGGCGGCAGTGGTAAATCTCGTCGTGAAGAATGCGGTTTCAGCGCCGTTTCATTTTTCTATGATGAAACGACGCGTCTTCCTGCTTGCTTGTGGTTCCACTGCTTTTGCTGCCAGTGGCAGCGCCAGATTGCGTATTGGGCAGATCGGGACGGAGCATGCGCATGCGGCGGGGAAGATGGAGGCGATGCGGGCTTTGACGGATCTTTGGGAGGTGGTGGGGGTCGCGGCGGAGAAGGGGTATGAGGGAGTGCCGCTGCTGACGGAGGCGCAGCTTTTAGGCACGCCGGATCTGAAGGCGGTGGCGGTGGAGACGCGGATGGAGGACTCGTGTGCGACGGCGCTGCGGTGCATCGAGGCGGGGAAGCATGTGCATCTGGACAAGCCGGGGGCGCTGCAGCATGACGAATTTAAGACGATGCGACTGGAGGCGGAGAAGCGCGGGCTGACGGTGCAGATGGGCTATATGCTGCGCTACAATCCGGCGTTTGAGCTGCTGTTTCATGCGGTGCGTGAAGGGTGGCTGGGAGAGATCACGGAGATCGATGCGGCGATGGGGAAGCTGGGGGACGCGAAGCAGCGTGGGATCATCGGCGCGCTACCGGGTGGGGGATTGTTTGAGCTGGGCTGCCATGTGATCGATGCGGTGACGACGATTCTCGGCAAGCCGCAGTCGGTGTCGGCTTTTTCAACGCCGACGCAGAGTGATGGCGTGAAGGACAACCAGATGGCGGTGCTGCAGTACGCGAAGGCGACGGCGGTGGTGCGGGTGAATCATGCGGACCCGTTTGGCGGGCCGAGAAGGCGCTTTAACGTGACGGGGACGGAGGGGACGTTTGAGATTGTGCCGATGGAGAGCGGGAAGGTGAATCTGTCGCTGACGAAGGAGCGTGGCGCCTACAAGAAGGGCGCGCAGTCATTCAAGCTGGAGGTGCCGAAGGATCGGTATGTGGGGGAGTTTACGGACCTGGCGAAGGTGGTCAGAGGGGAGAAGAAGCTGGCGTGGGATGCGGCGCATGACATCAGCGTGCATGAAACGGTGCTGCGGGCGGCGGGGGTGTGGGGGAAGGGGAGTTGACGGTTGTTTGCGGAGCGGTGTGCTTTGAACGGTGAGGGTGCTGTCGAGGGCATTGGGATATGCGTGTGCTGACCAGCCTGCGGAAAGCGGTAGCTGCGTTCGTTCCTCACTTCGCGACCGCAGTCCAAATGGGGAGCGTGCCAGATTTGGAAAGGTGTTTTGGGAGGCGCTGTGAGAGGGCCTTTTTCTGAGAAGAAGGTGATTCCTTGTTGCACAGCAGCAAGGCTACTTTGAGGAGGTGGGCGGTAGCGCGGGAGCTTTTGTTCGAGCAGGGAGCGCCAGCTTCGGGCAGGATTGCCCGAGCTACTTACTGAGTGGCGAACTTGGTGAGGAGGCCGCGTTTGCGGGTGAGATTGAGGACCCAGACGAAGAGCCAGCCGGCGAGGCTGAGGTAGAGGACGTTGAGTCCGGCTGCGTATCCGAGGTAGTCCCAGTTCATGGTGCCGGATTTCATGACGGAACGCATGCCTTCAAAAATATAGGTGGGCGGGAAGCACCAGGCGATGGGCCGGGACCAGGCTGGCATGTCGGCGACATTGTAAAAGACGGCAACGACGGGCTGGAAGAAGAAGGGAATGGCCCAGGCGAGGGATTCGGCGGCGAGGCCCCAGCGCAGGATGAGTGCCGTGGAGATCATGCCGAGGGACCAGCCAAAGAGCATGAGGTTCAGAAAGAAAGGAATGAGCCACCAGCTGAGCTGGAAGACATTGAAGGCATAACCGAACCAGGAGATGAAGCTCAGTACGACGGCGGTGATGAGGATGCGCAGCATGCCGACGATGAAGGTGGCGCTGATGTACTCCGATGAGCGCACGGGGGCGACGAAGATGTTGAGCAGGTTGCGCGTCCACACGTCTTCAAGGAAGGAGATGGCGACGCCCTGCTGGGCGCGGAACATGATGTCCCAGAGGATCATGCCACCGAGGAAGAAGAGCACGTAGCTGCCGAATTCGGGATTGGTGTTCTTCTGGATGAAGACGGTCACGTTTCCCCAGACGACGAGGTCAACGACGGGCCAGAAGGCCAGCTCGACGAGGCGCATGGGACTGCGGGCGTAAAGAAACAGGTAGCGCATCACGAGGGCGCTGATGATGCGGAAATTCATACGGCGGAAACTTTCTTCGGTTCGTCGAGGAGCTCGCCATCGCGGGCGATCTTGATGAAGACGTCCTCAAGGTTGTCGCTGCTGGACTGAGCGACGATGTCTGACGGGGTGCCTTCGCAGACGATCTTGCCTTTGTGGAGGAAGATCACACGGTCGCAGACTTCCTCGATGTCGCGCATGTTGTGAGAGGTGTAGAGAATGGCGACGTTGCGCTCGCGCTGGACTTTGCGGACGACTTTGCGGACCTTGTCGGCGATGTCGGGATCGAGGCTGGCGGTGGGCTCGTCGAGCATCAGGAGCTCGGGGTCATTGAGGAAGGCTTTGACGAGGTTGACGCGGGTGGACTCGCCTGCGGAGAGCTGGCCGGTGACGCTTTTGTTGAGGTGGGAAATTTCGAGGAGCTCCATGAGCTCGGCGATTTTCTTCTTGGGATTTGGCACACCGTAGATGCGGGCGAAGACGAGGAGGTTCTGCCACACGAGCAGGTTGCCGGGAAGGGCAGTGTAGGCGGAGGAGAAATTTGCGCGCTGGAGGATTTTGATGCGGTTGGCCTGCAGTGGCATGCCGAAGGCGTTGAGTTCGCCTGAGGTCGGCAGGGTGAGGCCGAGGAGGCAGTTCATGGCGGTGGTTTTGCCGGCACCGTTGGCACCGAGCAGGCCGAGGACTTCGCCGCGATGGAGCTTGAAGCTGAAGCAGTCGAGCGCCTTCACACCGTCGAACTCACGGGTGAGATCGATGGCTTCGAGGATGACTTCGCGGGTGTCGGGGGGGACGGACATTGAGGTGTTAGTTCGCAGGGAGTGAGCAAATTGTCATGCTGGAAAAGATGAAACCTTGAGAGAGGGATCAGCCGTGGGAGGCAGGGCGGAGCATCGTTTGTATACGGAGCCTATACGTGGCGGAACTTTTTGCAGACGCTGCTGGGGGCCGCTGTGTGTGGCAAAGATGTGGGTTTGCTTCCCGGTTGGGTGCTGGATTACCCAGGGTCGCCTCGCTGAGACTCGGCTGACCCTGGGCTATAATACGCAGCCCCTTTGGGGCTGGAGTGCTGCGGAGCGAAGTTGTAGTTGGGAAACGTCTGGATGAAATCAAACGTCATGCTGAGCGGCGAATGGCGAGAGACTGCTGAATTTCTGTGAACACCTGCTCGCCAGGAATGGTGCAGACGCGGCCAGTGCGGACTTCATCGATGCGAGGCCGGACTACTTGAATCTGTTCGGCTTCCAGATCGGGGGTGATCTGGAAGGTGGGGATCAAGTTCTCCGTGAGCAAGGAGACCATCGTGGGTGTTATTTGGTGAGAACAGTCCCTGGCTGGCGGAAAAACAAGGTGCGATGGTTTACAGATACTCCTCGATGGGGAGCTTGCCGTTCCAGGCGCAGATGAACATGGTGCCGGGCTTGGTGGTGCTGGGCTTGAGGGTGACTTTGCCGCCGCCCATTTCGACCATGAGCTGTCCGGCGGCGATGTCCCAGAGGCTGATTTGTTCTTCGACGTAGGCATCAAGACGGCCGGTGGCGATGTAGGCCATGGCGAGGGCGGCGCTGCCGAGCATGCGGGTTTTGCGCACTTCGTAGGCGATGCGCTTGTAGCGGGCGAAGCCGAGATCGAGTGCTTCTTTGCTTTTGGAGAAACCGACGGTGACGACGGCTTCGGCCATTTCGGCGCGGTTGCTGACCTCGACGGTTTTGCCGTTGAGCCTGGTTTTTTCGCCACGGATGACGGTCCAGGTTTCGTTCTGCGAGGGGTCGAAGATGACGCCGATGAGGAGCTCTTTGGATTCGCGTTTGCGAGCGGCGATGGAGACGCAGTAGTGAGGGATGCCGAAGAAGTAATTTACGGTGCCGTCGATGGGATCGACGATCCATTCGACATCGCCGTTGCCGCCGGTTTCGCCGCCTTCTTCGCCGAGGATGGCGTGATCGGGGAAGCGGGAGAGGATCATGTCGGTGATGAGCTGCTGGCTTTGCACATCGAGCTCGAGCTTGATGTCGTGGCGCTGCATTTCGTTCACCGTGAGTTCGGAGCCGAAGTGTTCTTTGATCATTTTGCCGGCGGCGTGCGCGGCTTCGGTGGCGGTGGTGAGGAGGTCGTTCACTTCGGGGCTTGGGGGGATGAGAGTCGGGAGATGTGCGCGATCAATTCGCGTGCGAGGGCGGTTTTCGACTGCCTGGGGAGGGGCATTGTTTGACCGCCGGGGAGGCAGAGGGTGACTTCGTTTTCCAGACTGTCAAACCCGATGCCCGATTGAGATACGTCGTTTGCGATGATGAGGTCGCAGCCTTTGCGCAGAAGCTTGTCCTGGGCGTGGGCGATGAGGTTTTCGGTTTCTGCGGCGAAGCCGACGAGGAAGCCGTGGAAACCGAACTGGGAGCGGACGGAACCGAGGATGTCCTCGGTGCGTTCGAGCTGGAGGGTGAGGGTGTCGGCGGTCTTTTTGATTTTTTGGGAGACGACCTGTGCGGGGCGGTAGTCGGCGACGGCGGCGCTGAAGATGGCGGCATCGCAGCCGGGGAGGTGGGTGCGGACGGCGTCGAACATTTCGCGGGCGGTTTCGACGCGGATGAGCTGCAAGCCGGAGGGTGGCGGGAGGGTGACGGGGCCGGAGATGAGGAGGACTTCGTGGCCGGCGGCGAGGGCGGCTTCGGCGAGGGCGTAGCCCATGCGGCCGGAGGAGCGGTTAGAGAGGAACCGCACGGGGTCGATGGGCTCGCGCGTGGGGCCGGCGGTGATGAGGAGGCGCATGGGGGCTTTGTTACGTGGAGCGCCTGAACTCAAGGCGGCTAGATTGTAGAGCGAAGGGTAACAAGGGCAATTGTTCGAAAGGCGGGAGCGCTGCTTTTCGACAAAGGAATGATTTGGCAAAGGAATGGCCGGAAACAGGGGGGAGCAGTCGGGGAATTATTCGGGAGATGACGACCGGAACCGGACCGGCTAAAGCCGGGACTACAATACGTGCGATGGGTTCAGCGGAGATCGAGGGGATGAGTCAGGTGAAGGCGGAGGGGCAGCTTCTGATTCCGGACGGAGGCGGGACGCCTCGAGCCGTTGCCAGGCCGGAGGTCTATCCTCCATCCTTTAAGATCAAAACGCTGGCTTGAAGTAACCCAGGTAGGCGAGCGCGGCACCCGTGATGGCGGCGATGAGCACGACCAGCGGCGTGGCGATCACGCGGCGCTTGGCCAGCACCGGCAGGAAGCCCAGCACTAGCCAGAGGCCGATCTTGATCCAGGCCCACACCGGCATCGTGCCCATGATGCCCAGCTTTGCCAGCATGCCGAAGCCGGAGACGATGCTGATGAGAAGACCGAAGCCGTGCCACATCATGGCCT
>CAILZI010000159.1 GCA_903838675.1 uncultured Verrucomicrobiota bacterium | reverse complement strand
TGGTGGCCATGAAGAACGCCACCGACAACGCCAAGCAGATGATCAAGGACCTCAGCCTTGAGTACAACAAGCTCCGTCAGGCCGCGATCACCAACGAACTCCTCGAAATCACCACCGCCAAGATGGCTCTTGAATAAGCCCCCTTCTCTTATCCCTTTTTACTTTTCACTTCATTTATGAGCAACATCGGCAAAATCGTTCAAGTCATCGGTCCCGTGGTGGACGTGGATTTCTCCGCCACTGGCAAGCTGCCCGGCATCTACAACGCCCTCGAAATCAACTTCAACCAGGCTGGCAAGCAGGTCCGCCTCACTTGCGAAGTTCAGAGCCACATGGGTGACGGCTGGGTCCGCTCCATCGCCATGATTTCCACGGAAGGTCTCAAGCGCGGCATGGACGTCACCGACACCGGTGGCCCGATCACGGTTCCCGTGGGTGAAGAAGTTCTCGGACGTATCTTCAACGTCACCGGCGACGCTTGCGATGACCAGGCCGACCCAAAGACGGCAAAGCGTTACGCCATCCATCGCGCCGCTCCTGCTCTCGTTGATCAGAACCCTTCCGCTCAGATCCTCGAAACCGGCATCAAGGTCATCGACCTCATCTGCCCTTTCACCAAGGGTGGTAAAGTCGGTGCCTTCGGTGGTGCTGGCGTCGGCAAGACCGTCGTCATCATGGAGCTCATCAACAACATCGCCAAAGGCCACGGTGGTTACTCCGTGTTCGCCGGTGTGGGTGAGCGCACCCGTGAAGGGAACGACCTTTACCATGAAATGATCGAGTCCGACGTTATCAAGGTGAAGAAGAACGGCCACGACATCGTGAAGAACGACCAGGGCGGTTACATCAGCGAGCCCGGCTCCAAGGTGGCCCTTGTTTACGGCCAGATGAACGAGCCTCCAGGTGCCCGTCTCCGCGTCGCCCTCTCCGCCCTCTCCATGGCCGAGTACTTCCGCGATGAAAAGAATCAGGACGTGCTCTTCTTCGTGGACAACGTCTTCCGTTTCTCCCAGGCCGGTTCCGAAGTGTCCGCTCTCCTTGGACGCACGCCTTCCGCCGTGGGTTACCAGCCTACTCTTGCCGCTGAAATGGGCATGATGCAGGAGCGAATCACCTCCACCAAGACCGGTTCCATCACCTCCTTCCAGGCCGTTTACGTCCCTGCGGATGACTTGACCGACCCTGCCCCGGCCAACACCTTCGCCCATCTTGACTCCACCGTCGTGCTTGAGCGTTCCCTCGCCGAGCTCGGCATCTACCCTGCTGTGGATCCTCTCGCCTCCGTTTCCAAGGCCCTTGCCCCTGAAATCGTCGGAGAAGAGCACTACCGCGTCGCTCGTGGCGTGCAGCGCGTCCTTCAGCGCTACAAAGACCTTCAGGACATCATTGCCATTCTCGGCATGGACGAACTCAGCGAAGACGACAAACTCACCGTCTTCCGCGCTCGTAAGCTCCAGCGCTTCCTCTCCCAGCCCTTCCACGTCGCTGAAATCTTCACCGGCACCAAGGGCGAGTACGTCAAGGTCGCCGACACCATCAAGGGCTTCGCAGAAATCCTCGACGGCAAGCACGACAGCGTCCCCGAAGCCAACTTCTACATGAAGGGCGGCATCGACAGCGTCAAGAAGGACTAAGTCTCAGTGCGGCCAGCTCTGGACGCACCTTCATTCGTCATTCTGATTTCGTCATTCGTCATTATCCGTCCCCCCTCTCATGCCTCTTAAATTGGAAATCGTCACCCCTGAAGCCCGCATCTACTCCGATGAGGTCGATACCGTCGTGCTTCCGGGGTATGAGGGTGAAATGGGCGTCCTCCCTGCTCACAGCAACCTCGTGACCACGCTCATCCCCGGTGAGCTCCGCATCACCAAGGGTGGCAAAACGATTGAGATGGCCGTCGGCGAAGGCTTGGTCGAAGTCACCGGCACCGTCACCCGCATCCTCACCGATGCAGCTGTGGACTCGGACAAGATCGACGAAGCAGCCGCTGAAGAAGCCATCGCCCGCGCCAAGAAGACCCTCGAAAACGTCAAGCCCGGCGAGCAGCAGGAAGAAGTCGCCGCCGCCATGGCCGCCATCCAGCGCGCCACCATCCATCTCAACATCAAGCGCAGGCGCAAGACCGTCTGATTTCGGACCAATAACCAGTCTCCTCACAGGAGACCCTCAGACCATGAGACCTCAATCTCATGGTCTTTTTCTTTTCCGGCTTATCGGGCAATCGAGAACGAATCCACGATCCGCTGAACCGCAGGCCCCTTCGTAATCGGCATGCCATAGTAGGCAAACAGCAGCCCGATCATCTGCCTCTGGTGAATGAACGTGTAGTTCAGCAGCGACTGATGCGTGCCCGGCTTCTGCATCTCATAGCGCATCGCCTCACGGCCTCCCACCGTCACTAGCTGTGGTTTGCTGAACTTGGTGAACCCCTTCTGAGTCCAGGCGCGCTGGAAATCCTTGGTGAAAGTAGGATCCTTCACACCTGCATGGCTTGTGTCAGGCGCAGTGATCAGAGCAAACACCATGCCCCCGGGCTGCTCGCCATTGTCATGCGCCGCGCCCAGCAGCCGTCCCCCTCCCTTGGTTTTTGGCATCGTCTTCCAGCCGGCCGGCAGGAAGAACGAGATGTGCTGGCTGGGAAAGGAGATCATCTCACCACCCGCCACCGGCTGGCGTTGTGGCTTTGAGGCCGTGGCACAGCTCATCAATGACAGGGCGCTCGTGAGCAGGAGAAACAGGGAAACGTTCTTCATGGTGGGTTCCCGCAGTTGCCGCGTACCCCGCCCGGGGTCAAGCAGCAAAGTACCCAGACACATGTCACAAAACTTTCGCCAGTTCTGCTTTACCCATGTGCTGACTGCGCCAGATCATTTTGCAATTCTCAGTTTTCAGTTCTCAGTTTGCAATTTTCAGCGCAATTCGCCCTCCCCTCCACACCGAATTCCAACGCTCCCTCACCTTTGTAGTTGGCATCTCCCGCATTTCCCCGGAGTCTCCATCACCAACCTATCCCTCCTATGTCCACTGCCTTTGGCTGTTTTATTGGATTCCTCGTCTGGTTCCTCATGCGCTACTTGATCGCCGGGTTTTATACGGTGAACCAAAACGAACGCGCGGTAAAAACCAGCTTCGGCCGTGCGCAGCGCGTCGGCGATCTCCGCACGATCGATGACCCTGTCGCCGAGCACCTCACTCCCGATCAAAAACTGCGCTACGACTACCCGCAGGTCCGCGTCATCCCGCCGGGCGGCCCCTATTTCAAATGGCCTTGGGAAAAGATCTACAAAGTGGACATCGCCACCAGCACCGTCAACATGGCCTGGGATCCCGATGATCCCTCCGCCAACAGCTCCGGCAGCATCCTCGATGCCGTCACCAAGGATCAGCTCAATGTCGGCCTCAACGGCCAGATCCGCTTCCGCGTCTCCGAGCGCAATCTCTACGCCTTCGTCTTCGGCGTGAAGAACGCCTACGCCCACGTCATGGGCTACTTCGTCAGTGTCTTGCGCGAGCGCATCGCCACCTTTGAAGCCCCGCCTGAGCCCGGCATCGCCGATGGCGAGCACACCGGTGCCGCCTCCACCATCGGCATCTCCATCAACGACATCCGCAAAAACATGCGCGATCTCAATGAGCACATGGACCACGAATGCCAGAGCTCCTCCGCTCGGTACGGCATCGTACTCGATGCCTCCCTGATCACCGGCATCGACCCTCCGCATGAAGTCGAGTCCGCCCTCGCCGCCATCAACACCGCCTACAACCAGGTCTCCTCAGACATCAGTCTCGCCCAGGCCAGCGCCGATCAGAAGATCGTGCAATCCCAGCGTGCCGTCGAAATCGAAACCCTCAAGGCCCAGGCCGAAGTCGAGCCCCTCAAGTGCCTCGCCTCCCAGCTTCTCGATTTGAAAACCCGTGGCAGCGCCGCCCTCCGCTCCTACGTCCGCAATGTCCGCCTCGCCCTCTTCGACAAAGCCAGCCAGGTCTTCGTCGAAACCCGCAGAGATTAAACCAACAACAAAGAACCAGGAACCAACAACACACTTCCATGGACGCTTTCTCAAACTTCCTCCTCGCCGCCGCCGTCACCTTCGTCGGCTGCAGCATTGCCGTGCCCGTCATCCTCACCATCGGCCGCATCATCGGACTCTATGCCATCGTGCAGGAGCGCCGCAGCCAGGTCTACATGCTGTTCGGCAAAGTCGTCGGCATCCTCGATGAGCCCGGCCTTCACTTCCTTCCCGCCAAACTCGGCCCCGCTGCCTTTCTCGTAAACTGGCTCGGCAAGTGCAACATCGTCGATCTCCGTCTCGATCAGATCTACCTGCGCAGCCAGGCGGTGAATTCCGAAGAAGGCGCCCCCATGGGCATCGGCATCTGGTATGAGATGTTCGTCAGCGACCCCGTCTCCTTCCTCTTCAAAAACACCGACCCACGCGGCTCCCTCTCCGCCAACGTCAGCAACTCCACCGTCCGCTGCCTCAGCAACCTGCCGCTCGCCAAGATGCTCGTGAACCGTCACGTCATGAGCGACACCGTGCGCAACGAAGTCACCCCCAAGTCCCATGAATGGGGCTACAAGCTCGGCAGCGTTTACATCCGCAAGGTCCACTTCCGCGATGCCATGATGATCAAGCAGATCGAAAGCAAAGTCGTCAACCGCCTCCGCCAGGTCACCTCCGCCATCAAGCAGGACGGCGTCAATCAGGTCAGCGTCATCACCAGCACCGCTGAGAAAACCGCCGCCGTCGAGCTCGCCAAAGCCGCTGCCGTCCGCCCCGAAATCGTCGGCAACGCCCTCCGCGACATCTCCACCGACCCCGACGTCGCCCAGGCCGTCTTCGACGTCCTCGAAGCCCAGAAAATCATCAACGGCAAAGCCACCGTCACCCTCATGCCCGCCTCCTCCAGCGGCGGCATCCTCACCGACCTCCTCGCCGCACAGCCTGCACGACGTGATGGTGGCCCTCCGCCGGTAAAGGCGTGATCCGCCCAAGGAGCGGCACTTGCCAAGTGCCGTGGTTTGGGAAGATGAAAATCAAGCAGCTTTGCGGTGAGTTTCCTAGCCGGGACTTGCCTCATCCCGCCATTTCCGTCGCTTGCATTCCCCCCATGCCTGCTACACTCGCCCTCCCGCCTTTTCGGCGTCTGGTTTCATCATTCATCCTTCAAATTTCATCCTTTCCTAATGTCCCACAGAGTCCTCATCATCGGTGCCGGCGGCGTTGGCCGCGTTGTCGTTCATAAATGTGCCCAGCTTCCCGACGTCTTCGGCGAGATCATGCTGGCCAGCCGCACCAAGTCCAAGTGCGACAGCATCGCCGCAGAACTCAAGCGCCCCATTCAAACCGCCGCCGTCGATGCGGACAACGTGCCGGAGCTCGTGAGCCTGCTCAAGAGCTACAAGCCCGAGGTCGTCATCAATGTCGCCCTGCCCTATCAGGACCTCACCATCATGGACGCCTGCCTCGAAGCTGGCGTGCACTACATCGACACCGCCAACTACGAGCCGCGTGACGTGGCCAAGTTCGAGTACCACTGGCAGTGGGCCTACCAGGACAAGTTCAAAAAAGCCGGCCTCACCGCCCTGCTCGGCTGCGGCTTTGACCCGGGTGTCACCAATGTGTACACCGCCTACGCGCTCAAGCATCACTTCTCGAAGATCGATTCTCTCGACATCCTCGACTGCAATGCCGGCGACCACGGTAAGGCCTTCGCCACCAACTTCAATCCCGAGATCAACCTCCGCGAAGTCACCGCCAACGGCCGCTACTGGAAAGACGGCAAGTGGGTGGAAACCAAGCCCCTCGAAATCAAGCGCAGCTTCCCCTTCCCAGACGGCATCGGTGCCAAGAACATCTACTGCCTCTACCACGAAGAACTCGAGTCTTTGACCAAGCACTTCGACATCCGCCGCGCACGCTTCTGGATGACCTTTGGCGATGCCTACATCAAGCACATGGAAGTCCTCGTGAACGTCGGCATGACCGGCATCCATCCCGTGAAACACAAGGGCGTGGACATCATCCCCATCGAATTCCTCAAGACCCTGCTCCCCGAGCCCGGCACCCTCGGTGCCGACACCAAGGGCAAGACCTGCATCGGCAACTGGATCGAAGGCATCGACAAAAACGGCCAGCCCTTGCGCTACTACGTTTACAACATCTGCGACCATCAGGAGTGCTACAAGGAGACAAACTCCCAGGGCGTCAGCTACACCACCGGCGTGCCTGCCATGATCGCCGCACGCCAGCTCCTCACGAATCCCAGCGAATACCGCCAGCCCGGCGTCTGGAACGTCGAGCAGCTCAATCCCGATCCCTTCATGGCCGATCTCAACGCCTACGGTTTGCCCTGGATTGAGACCTGGCCGTCGGAGCCTCTGCCTGGAGAGTGATAAACGTTCCCCTCCTGCCTGCATGAGAACCCGATTCTCAGTGATGTACATCACATGCTGTGTTGGGTTCTGGATGGCGGGGGAGGTTCAGCTCAGCGCACAAACAACCGAAGATCGCTGCACCGATGCATTGAGGGCCGTTGTCATGTTCGACAGCGGTCTCGATTCCGATTTTTTCAAATCCAAGCAGTCGTCCTATCCCTGGCACATCATCGAACACGATGACGGTCATTTGGAAGACTCCATCGCAGGTGGCCCGGCAAACCGCAAAACGGTCAGCAAGATCGAGCACACAGCCAGTTGCATCTCCACCCACCAAGGCGAGCACCTCATGTCTTTCTGTGATGCGACCCAGCACGGTCAAGGGATCGATCTCGTTATCACCGGTGGCATGCCCGCCTATGCGAGCATGCTGGCGGTGAAGATAGACAAAAAGAAGCAGATCACCTGCTCCTTTGAAGCCTCCTATCCCATGACCATTCCAGGTGAAAAGCTTCAGTGGCGCATCACCAAAAAAGCACTGCGGATGAAAAACGATGAGATCAAAGCCGGCACCCGTTTATACGGCTGGCTGACCGTGGAGTTTGAAGAGATCACCACCCTCAATGCTCAAACAACCCGCATGACTTACAAGATTGAGGGGTACGTAAAACCCGTGATCCAAGCCGCTGCAACGCGGCGATAGTGGACATTCTTGAGGCTTCGCACCCTGCTGGGTCTTTCATAACAGACTGAGATCTTTGCCTTGAAGGCCAACGGCCTTCCGTCTTTCAGCCCAGGGATGCCGAGCCTTGGCAAGTGCTTCCCTGGGTTCTGCCAGCCAACCCGGGAACCCAGCGCCCCGCCAAACGAAGCCGGGTGCCAGCAGCGCCTGCCATGAGCCCCGCCGCGAGTTTGCCTCATTCAAACAAATCGTCCTCGATCACACAACTCCGCTTCGGAGCGAATGATTCAACGCGACTCGCCTCAGTGTTCAAGCCGCAAGACTTGACGCTCTGGACTCTATTCCTTCTCGCTTCGCACGCCTTCCTCCACCTCAGCAAGAGGCACCACCGTTGCCGCCGCATCGGCCGCCGCCTTTGCCATCAGCCGACGCCTCTTGATCAGAAACAGCACCGCGCCCAGCGGGAAACTCACCCCAAACACCCAGGGTCCCACGAGGCCGCTGCGGAAGCAGGATGCCCCCAGCAGTTGCACCCCCAGCAATTGGAAGCCCATCTCACCACTGTTCCAGTTCAGCCGCAAGGTCATCACCCCCAGGAGAATAAACAAAATCCACGGCCACTTGCGTGTCATCTTTGTCCGAATGCACAGCACCAGGACGTACAAGGTAAACAACGGCACCGCCACGACGATCAGCAGGAACAACTGGGCCCACAGAGGTCTTTGCAGCAGATTCAGCGCATTGAGTTTTTCCAGCGAGTCAGGGATCGATTCAAAGTTGGCACTGGCGATCTTTCGCGTCTCCCCTTCAATCGTGGTCACCACGGTCCCGACAAACCAGCCCGTGCTCAGCTCCATCTGCACAGTCAGTTGCGTGCTCTTGCCGCTTTGTTTATTGCCAAACCCGGCGCGGAAAAACAAACCCACCACCTCAAAGCTTTTGATTTCGCCATGCTTGAAGAGCTCCGTCAGACTTTCCAGCCCCTTGAGCACTTCATCCGCCTTGATCTCAGGTGACAAAGATTTCTCCGCACTCGCCATGTCTCCCGCCACCACTTGCGCCACAAACGCCCGTGCAAGAATGTAGTCCTCCGTTGGCGTCATCTTGCGTATCAGCTCCTGCTGATCGCAACCGCTCAAAAACAAACTGGCCATGCCAGCTAAAGCGATAGCCAGCCACGTGGTGCGAACAAAATTTCTCATGTTCAGAAAGCTCGCATGCAGACAACGGACTGCGCAAACGCTTTCGCCAGCACAGGTCACATTTGAATGATCAGACTGGTTCAAGCATCGCGCCTTGCTCCACCTGCCCGCTCTTCGAGCATTCTCCGGCCTCTTGATCTCCCTCGTTCTCGTGTTTCTCAGCTCCTATCACACTCGCCAGCTCAATCCCGACAATGCACACATCGTCATCAAAATCAACGCGCTGGGAGTAGGCGTGCACTTCGGCCAGCAACGACTGAAACAGTTCATTCGTTGGAAAATAGATGCGCTGATTCACCACCTTCATCAGGTCTTCCTGCGAGTACAAGTTGCCCACCATATCTTCGACCTCGAACAATCCGTCGGTAAAGAGCATGATGAGATCCCCCGGCATCATGGTGGTGCGTGTCGTGGTAAAGACCACATCGGGGAACAGCCCCAGCGCCCCGGCTTTGCCGTGGACTTCCAGGGGCACCGTCACTTTCTCATGCCTCTTCAGATGCAGCGGCGAAGGATGTCCGGCTATCGCGTAAAGTATCTCCGCCCGTGCCGCATCCGCAATCATCATCACACCTGTGGCATACATCGTGGTTCCCGCCTGCTTCAGGATCGAATGCAGTCCATTGTTGATCTGGGAAAGCAGCCGTCCGGGATCAGGCTCCGTCTCGCTGTGCTGCTCCAGCAGCGCCCTCACCATGCTCGTCACCAGCGCCGCACGCACCCCGTGGCCCATCACATCGCAGATGAAGATCCCCACACCGGTTTCTGAAACGGGAAAGACGCTGAAAAAATCACCGCTCACCACTCCTGCCGGTTGATAGATCGAATAGAATTTCAGGGCGCTTTCCCCCGAGGTCGCCGCATGCGGCACGCACGGAAAATGATCCGGCAGCAGCGCCAGTTGCAGCTCGCGCGCCATCGTCAGCTCCTCCTCCATCTGCTGGTTCTTCGCACTCAGCTCCTGCGTCCGCTCGGCGATGCGTCGCTCCAGTTCACGGTTCAGCGCCTCCAGGGCCGCCTGTGCCGCATTGCGCTCGCTCTCCGCACGATCAATGCGCCTTCCCACCAGCCGCGCCACCTGGGAGATCACCGCAGTGACGATCAAAATGTAGAGCAGGGTGGAAAGCGCCGAAGTCAGCGCAGGATTCAGCGTCCAGCCCGCAAGAAGGTGCGTGCGCAGCAGCCCCTCCACCACCGCCACCAGCACCACCATCGGCAGAAACCACCGCAGCAGCAGCGCCCGCGTGGAGTCCCCCTGCCAGTTCCGCAGCGGCCAGCACTCCGCCCCGATGGCAGCAATAACACTGCTTCCCAGCAGGATAAACGCCGCAGCCGTGGGCAGCGCCACCGGGATGATCGTGCCTCCATAGAGCAGCGGTGTGCCATGCATGTAGCCCAGCACCACCACCCCGCTGATCGCCAGCACCACCGCCGCCACCGGCCCGGCCCAGAAGCGCATCCTCACCTTCAGCAGCGCCAAAATGGCCACGCAGATCAGCAGAAAATTCAGCGCGGTGATCGGCGACATCCGGCCCGTACGCACCGCGCCAAACATCACCGGGTCCGCCACCAGCCACTCTTCCACCCCGAGGCTCCTGCCGCTGAAAAACTCCACCAGCTTCCCTCCCGCCAAGATCCCCACCACCACCAGCAGCAGTTCCGCCACCGGACGCCGAAACTTCGGATGCTCTCTCAGCAGCAGCACCAGGCTCAGCAGCGTGAATGCCAGCGCCGTGCTCGGCGCCATCGGGATGTAGGTCTGACGAATGCTGGCCAGCACCTCCAGTCCCGAAACCCATCCAATCAGCGTGAGCGTTCCCAGTGCACCTGTCATCAAGGCGCAGACAAAGCTGATTCGGCGATAGATCATCTTCATAACGAAAGCGATTCCCGCAGATGGTTGGTTGGACCAGCGGCCAGACAAAAACACGATTGCCAAAGAACACAATGGAAACTCTGTCGGGAAATCCCTGATTGGAATCCAACCTTCAACGATCAATCCTTGTCAAGGTGGTCATGCGTCGCGCTTTGCCAGCATTCGTCATTCGCCATTCTGGTTTCGTCATTGCCTCTCTTCTTCTCCCAGCGTACAAGGCCCACCCCATGCCCCTCACCCTCATCCTCACCCACCCCGGCGGCTCCCATAAAGACGAACTCCTCGCCTGCTGCCTCCTCGCCGCCGTGCACCGCGTGCCCATCGTCCGCCGCGAACCCACCCCGGAGGATCTCGCCGATCCCACCATTGCCGTCGTCGATGTCGGCGGCGAGCACGCCCCTGAGCGCAACAACTTCGACCACCATCAATTCCCTGCCGATCATCCGCCCGTGTGCGCCCTGAGCCTCGTGCTGCAGCATCTTGGCGTTTATGAAGACGCTCGCCAGTTCTGCGACTGGCTGGAGCCCGCTGAGTGGTTCGACACCCGCGGCCCCAACGTCACCGCCAAGTGGCTTGGTGTGGACCGCAACACCATGAACAAGCTCAACTCGCCCATCGACATCACCGTGCTGCGTCGCTTTGCCAAAGCCAAGCGCCTCGAGCCCGGCGAGCCCCTCTGGGAAATCCTCAGCTACATCGGCGCCGATCTCCTCGAATACCTGCGCGAACTCCGCACGCGCCTCGACTACATCGCCCAGCAGGCGCAAATCTGGACCGTGGACGACCACGAAATCCTCTTCCTCCCCCGCACCGATCCCATGCCCGACGAACCCTCCGCCGGCATTGATCGTTATCTCGCCACCATCGGCAAAGCCACCACCGTCGCCGCCCTTATCTACCCCGACCGCCGCGGCTCCGGCTACGGCCTCTCCCGCCACAACGACAACCCTCTCTACGACTTCACCCGCATCGACAAAGAACCCGATGTACACTTTGCGCACGCGCGCGGTTTTGTGGCGAAGACATCAGCAGCAGAGATTGGGCGCGTGAAGGAACTGCTGGGATTGGCGCGCGTGTAGAGCCAGCCACCTGACTATTGTGTGTCGTCATCTTTGCATTTCCTGCCCCTGAAGAGACCTTCCGCGCATCAAGTGTCGCTCGATTCTGGTGCGTCAGAGGAGCGTTGCGTCCATATATCTTGACCTGCAACTGTGCCATCAGAAGGCTCGTACGCACCTTTACATGCATAGTCCAAAGCCACGAGTTCACCCAACAAGTCAGCCATAAGTTGGTTTTGATTAAACAGTTCTTCAAACGTCACCCGAAGAGCATCTGCCGCATCGGCACTCACATCTTGGGTTAAACAGAGAACCTGCTTCAGACTCTTCAAATCCTCCGACACCGAATGTACGAGTGTGCTGTGAGACAAATGATTTCGCAGATCCCGAATGGCATCCATCCGAACTATGAGATCCTTCCATTGAGCCCTTTTTTCTGCCATTGATGAGTGACTTTCCGCCAGGTGCTCAAGACAGCGAATCTTCTCATGGAACGACTTTTTTATCACCGCTTTCTTAGACTCCGGCTTTGAGCGAAGCTTGAGAATATTCACCAATGCCAGCTCCAAGTTGCCGAAGTTCAAAATGAACAGTCCAATCACCGAGGGCCAGTCAAGACGCTGAGGGAGCACGGCCCGAAGGCCTGACGTATCAATCCCGGCTATGCCAGCTTCAGCTATGTCCATATTGTCACCATAGAATAGCCGATCAAAAACTACAATGGGATGCAATGCCATCCCATTGTTGAAGTTTCAACATGTCTAAATGGTAGCTTCTACAGCCTCCGCTCCCTCACCTCCGCAGTGATCTCCGCGATGAACTCAGCAATCGGCTTCACGCCAAGATCACCCTTCTTGCTGTGACGCACCGCGACACACTGCGCAGCCGCTTCCTTCTCACCAAGAACGAGCATGTAAGGAATCCGATCGAGCTGGGCCAGACGAATCTTCGCTCCGATCTTGTCCGCATCGTTGTTCAATGACACACGCAGACCGGCTTCTTTAAGCTGCGCATAAATCTCATCCGCAAAGGCGTCCACCTTCTCGCTGATGGTCAGGATGCGCACCTGCTCAGGCGCGAGCCAGGTCGGGAAATGACCGGCGAAGTGCTCGATGAGCACACCGCAGAAACGCTCCATGCTGCCAAACGGCGCACGATGAATCATCACCGGGCGATGCGGGCGGTTGTCAGCGCCGTTGTAGGTCAGGTCAAAACGCACAGGAAGAACGTAGTCTACCTGCACGGTGCCCAGCTGCCATTCGCGGCCGATGACATCCTTGATCACGAAATCGATCTTCGGACCATAGAACGCAGCCTCCCCCGGCTCTTCCGTGAAAGGCACGCCCAGTGTAGCGGCGGCTTCGCGGCACGCAGCCTCCGCCTTGTCCCACTGTTCCGGATTGCCGGTGAACTTGCTGCTGTCCGGATCACGCAGACCCACGCGCACGCGGTAGTCATGCATGCCCAGAGTGTTCAGCACGATCTTCACGAGGCTGAGACATCCGAGCACTTCCTTGGCCACCTGATCTTCGGTGCAGAAGAGATGCGCGTCATCCTGCGTAAATCCACGCACGCGCGTCATCCCGTTCAACTCACCGCTCTGCTCCCAGCGATACACCGTGCCGAATTCGGCCAGGCGCACCGGCAGGTCGCGATAACTGCGCGGCTGGCTGTCGTAAATCTTGATGTGATGAGGGCAGTTCATCGGCTTCAGCAGGAAGCCGTCGAGCAGCTTGTCATCTGGCAGCACACGGTCTTCGGTGATGACTTCCTTGCCGGCACGCTCGTTGAGCTGCTGGCGCATGCGGGCAGATACGGCTCCAAGGCGCTCCATGACTTCACAGCAGCCGCAGCCTTCCTTGATCACCTTCGCGAGGTCGTCATTCTCAATGACGGGCGCAAACTGGCTGTCCTTGTAATAAGGGAAATGACCGCTGGTCTTGTACAGACCCACCTTGCCGATGTGCGGCGTGAAGACCTGGCTGTAGCCCTGCTTGCGCAGCTCTTCGCTGATGAAATTCTGCAGTTCCTGACGCAGGATCGCACCGTTCGGCGTCCACAGAATGAGCCCCTGCCCCACTTCTTCGTCGATGTGGAAAAGCTTCAATTCCTTGCCCAGCTTGCGGTGGTCGCGCTTCTTCGCCTCTTCGAGTTGTTCCAGATGCTTCGCGAGTTCTTCGCTCGTCGGGAAAGCCGTGCCGTACAAGCGCTGCAGCTGCGGTTTCGTGTCGTCGCCCATGTAGAAAGCGCTCGCCACGGACATGATCTTCACATGCTTGCACTTGCCGCTGTAGCCCACGTGCGGTCCGGCGCAAAGGTCGATGAAGTCACCGTTCTGGAAGGTCGAGATCTGCTCGCCCTCAGGAATCTTTTCCAGCAGGTCCAGTTTGAACGTGCTCGGATTCCCCGGACGCTCCGTCAGACCACCCAGACGGCCCGATTTCGCCAGCGCGATGGCTTCGTCACGGCTGACGCCCTTCCATTCAAATTTCTGATTCTCCTTCGAGATCTTCTTCATCTCCGCCTCAATTTTCTCGAAGTCATCCGGCGTGATGCGGTGATCCGGCAGATCAAAGTCATAGTAGAACCCGTTTTCGACCGGCGGGCCGTAGGCAAACTGGGCGTTCGGCCACAGGCGCAGGATGGCGGTGGCCATCACGTGGGCACAGGAGTGGCGCAGGCGATCGATGTCAGACATCTGAGCGCGTTCTTCGAGGGTCTTGCGGGCTTCGGACATGGTTGTAAGTGGGGCTCTGTCCATGCCGCAGGACGCGACGAGATTCAAGATGATAACGAAGGCTGGACCGTTTCTCAAAAAGAATGTCCTTTTGATCCGGCGAGCGCAGCGACCCCAGTGGCAAGGCGGGTGCGCAGCCTGCTATTAGAAAATAACAGGCCAGCGACCAACGCCGACAATGGGGTCGCTCCGCCGCCGGGCAATGTGACAGGCTTTTTGAGAACCGGTCTAAAGCAGCTGGGGGGCTTTCTCCGCTTCCGCCGTCCCTCACTCCAGCACCTCAGGCCCTCGTTTTGTCGTCCGGGTCTGTCGCACGCTGGTAGCTGTCCATGGGCGCGTCAGCCACCCACCCGGGGCGCAGCCGCACATCCTCAGCACCGCTGAGTTCTCCCGGACCGCTCGGCGCAGTGGCATCCTCCACACGCCGCATCTCCCACCAGCACTGCCCGCAGTGGTTGTGCTGATGGTCCACCACAAAGCCCGCATCCTTCATCATCGGCCCGATCCAGCCCATGCAGTGGTCGCAGTAGTCCGCGTACTGCTCCAGACCGTTGCGCAGCAGAAACCCCTTGGACGGGCACTCATGCATGTCGATCCGAAAGACCGTGTCCGTCACCGTGCGGTGGGAGACCGCCCCCTCGTCCGCCAGCGTGGGTCCCCAGTACTCCTTCATGCCCTCAAAGCCTTTGGCAGTGATGAGCGCATGCGCATGCACCTGCGAATCCCGGTTCACCGCCTCATCCCAGTACGCCGTGACCAGCTCATGCCCGCCAAGCTGCCGCAGCCATTCGAAGGTCCACTCGTAGTGCCCGCAAAAATCATAGCACCCGGTCATGCGGCCTCCTTGATGTCGTCAAGCTTCTGCCCGGGTTCATGGACTGTCTGGCGGAGAAACCGCTGCGTGCAGGCCCCGTTGCCGCCGCTGATGCGCACGGTCAGCCCCGCAGGGGCCGCCATCGCCTCGCTCACATAATAACAATGCTGACAAAGACACGGCACAATCTCCCTCTGGTGCTCCCGCAGGTGCTTGATCATCGGGCACCTGCGCACCTCAAGCCGCACCTCATCAGCAGCATCGATCACTTTCACCTCCGCACCCGGCTCCGCTTCAAAAAACGCCCGCCAATGCGCCGCCACCGCAGGCAGCCCTTCTTGCAGCCAGCGTTCACTCACAGGCTTGTGGTATCCTGCTCCCATGTCCCGCCAGTAGCGGCGCAGCGTGTCCATGCCAAACCGCCCGAGGATGAAGCGAAAGGTCGCATTGATGGCGAAATAAAAATCCGCATGCCCGTGCGGCTTGGTGTCCATGTAGGGCAGCGGCGTGTCGGTGGGCGTCATGATGTCAGTATCTGCAGGCCTCCCTGCCTCCTGATCAACGCGTCAAACGCCGCCGAGCTTTCGGCAAAGTGCCGCAGCTTCTACCGCACCACCATGTCCCTCAGCAGCGCGCCAAATACCTGGTCGATCTTCCCATCGGTCAATATGCAAAGCCTCTTCTCCGCTGGCAGTTCATCAGGCGGCTCGTATCCTGCGCTCAAGCGCTTGTAGTCCTCCAGTCGTGCATCTGACACGACCTCGTGATCCAGGTCACGTTCCTTGAGCCGTTCACACACCACCGTTTCGCTGGCATAAGCTTCGATCCATCGCACCTCAAAGCCTTCCACAGCCATGAGCTCCTTGAGCGCGTTGCGATTTTCAAGCTTTGAAAACGTCGCATCGAGAATCACACTGCGCCCTTCACGCAGCGAGGCCACCGCCTGCTCAAACAGCATCTCGTAAGTCTTCTGCGTCATGGCAGGCGCATACAGCTCCGCACGCTCCACTTCGCTCCCGCGCTGATTCAAAGGCATTCCAGCCAGCTTCTTGCGCAGCCGGTCCGAGGAATGCACCCCCCACCCGGTCTCCTGACCCAGAGCCTCCGCCAGCGCCGACTTGCCCGAAGCCACCTTCCCCATGAAGACAAACACGCACGGCTTGGATCCCGCCACAGCATACTGCAGCGCAAGCTGGAAGTAGCGCCGCGCCAGTTGCAGGCTCTCCTCCTTCTCGCCTTCCGCCACCGTCTCCGCACGGGCATGCAGGCTCTCCACCTTGCCACGCACACACGCTCGGTAGCACTTGTAGAAGTCCATCAGCTCTCGGATGCCGTGATCATCCAGCAGCACCGCGAATCTTTCGACAACGTACCGTGCCAGATCAGGACGACCGTTGAAATCAAGATCCATGGCGAGAAACGCGATGTCACACGCCACATCAATGCAGCGAAAGTCCGTGTTGAACTCAATGCAGTCGTAGATGCGCACCGCATCCGGCGAGAGATGGATGTGATCGAGATGCAAATCTCCATGACAGTCGCGTATCCAGCCATCATGCAAACGTGAATCCAGCAGCGCGCTCTGCCGTGTGAAAAAATCACGCGTGTAATGCGCGATAGCGTCCAGCGCATTCTGCGTGAGGCTCTGGCCGACAAATCGCCCGGACGTCTTGAAGTTGTCCTCCGTACCCTGCCGCAAATGTTCATTGGCCATCCTCACTTCATCCGGCCGCAGCGGTGGCTGGCTGGCGTAGAACCGCTGGAGCCTTTCCACGATGCGGTCCATCTCTCCGCTGCCCACGCTTTGAGTTTTCATAAGCTCCTGCAAAAAATAACGCGGATCCAGCAGCCTCATCTTCACCGCCCACTCAACAATTGCTCCATAGCCCCCAAAATGCAGCCTGCCCTCGTGCTCGCAGACGGGTTCGAGCCCCAGATAGACATCCTCAGCTAGACGACGATTGAGCTCCACCTCCCGCTTGCAGTCGTCATGGCGAAGTTCGAGCGTCGAGAAGTCAAGAAAGCCCAGGCTCACCGGCTTCTTGATTTTGTACACAAACGGCGGCGCGATAAAAACCCATGAAGCATGCGTCTGCACCAGCGTGACCTGCGGTGGCCGGTGCGGGTACGATTCCTTGTCTGACAAGAAATCCAGCAGTCGTTGGGTGGCGGCAGAGATCATGAGAAGTCGAGGTTCATGGCACCAGCACTGCGGCTCCGCTGAGGTGCCCTGCACGCAGCATGGCCAGCGCTTCGTTGGCAGCCTCCAGCGGAAAGCTTTGCGTCTCCACCCGCACAGGGATGCTTGCCGCGAGCGGCAGAAATTCATCGCCATCACTGCGCGTCAGATTGGCCACGGAGCATATGCTGCGCTCCTGCCAGAGGTCGGCATACGGAAAGGATGGAATGTCGCTCATGTGAATTCCGCCGCAGACGACAATCCCGCCTTTGAGCAGAGATCGCAGTGCGGCAGGCACAAGTTCACCGACAGGCGCAAAGATGATGGCCGCATTCAGCAGCTCCGGCGGGCGCTCATCCGAGGCACCCGCCCACACGGCACCGAGTCTGCGTGCAAAGTTCTGCGCAGCCTCGTCCCCGGCCCTCGTGAAAGCATACACCTCACGCCCTTGATGACGCGCGACTTGAATGACGATGTGCGCCGCCGCCCCAAAGCCATAAATCCCCAGGCGCTGCGCGGCCCCAGTCTTCTTCAATGAGCGGTAGCCAATGAGTCCGGCACACAGCAGCGGGGCCATGGATACATCACTCTCATCTCCAGGCAGTAGAAAACAATATCGCACATCAGCCACCGTGTACTCGGCATAGCCGCCATCAATTGTGTAACCGGTGAACCTCGCCTCATCGCACAGATTTTCTCGCCCGCTGCAGCAGTAAGCACACTCGCCACAAGTCCAGCCCAGCCAGGGAATCCCCACACGCTGCCCCGTCTGCAATCCCTCCACACCATCCCCCAGCTCTTCGATGCTGCCGACGATCTCGTGCCCCGGGATCAACGGCAGTTTGGGATGCGCCAGCTCACCATCCAGCACATGCAGATCCGTGCGGCACACAGCACACGCCGTGACTTTCACCAGCACTTGCCCCGGAGCTGGCACTGGCCGCTCCACCTCGCGGCAGACCAATGGCCCACCGGGTGTTTCGAGGCGCATCGCTTTCATGGTGCAGTGCCGTTCAGGAAGACTCAGCCGGCGTCCGCAGCGCTCGTTTGAGTGAAGTGGCAGCTTGACGTTCTTCAGCGTCCGCCGCGTGCAGATTGGGATTTCGGGCTCGCCTTCAACTGACGGATGCCCCGGTCTTCGCGCAGGTCTTTGGACTGCTTGAAGTTGTTGTCATGCTTGCGGGGCCGTTTGGCGGTCTCGCTGTGGTTCGCTCCCAGTTTGCGCTGCAGAGGCTTGGCTGGGGTTTCAGGGGTTGCGTTCGTGGCTGTGGTTTTCGTTTTCATGGCAGTAGCATTATATGGCATCATTTTGCATGTGCGGCTCCCTCCCGCTTGGCCATTGCCGGGCAAATCATGTGCTTGCGGGAGGGGTGATTTCCGGCGGGCTCTCCGGGGCGATGTCTTCAAACGAACGCCGCACCGTTTCAATCTGCTGCCGGTAATGCTCCGCATCGCCGTAGTCGAAGAAATGACGGTAGCGGCTGTGCATCGACTTCATGCGCAGCGCGTGCTTGATCGGGCACCAGTACTGCTCCGTGCGCGCGGCGATCTCCGTGGCGCACGCCAGCACGCCATTCGCATAGCCGCAGTACTCACAGTTGAGTTTCTCCGCCCAGTTCAGATAAGCCAGATGCCGCCGGTCCAGCCGGATGTACTCGCTGCGCTTCACCTTGGGAATGCCATACACAGGAAAGCAGATGCCCTGGTAGACGATCATGAACAGGTCCAGCAGCGCGATGGGGATGATCCCAGCCCAGATCACCGGCCCTGTGACAATGATCCAAAAACGAGATTCACGAATGTAGGTGGAGAATCGCTTCACCAGCAGCTTGTGCCTGGCATGTGCCTCTTCGGTGAACCGGATCTTGCCCTGGCGCACTTCGTAGAAAAACTCCAATTCCTTCTTTTGCAGTTCGCGCAGGATGTCCTTTTCCAGCACACGCATCTTTTCCAGCAGAGTGTCGAGTTTTTCGTTCATAAGCCGGAGATTGGGTTCATGGTTCAATCCTGATGCCCGCACAGCTGTCTGGCGATGCCAATCATGGGGCGCGGGTTGTCTTCCATGGCACCATGGATGTTTCCATGCACATCAACCCAGGATCAATATCTGCACAGCTTGCGCAATGATATGGGGTGAAGAGCCCATTTATCAGCCCGCAATGCTGCGTTTAGATGAATGACAAATTCATCGCATCGCCACCATGAACACGCTCAATACCATCCTTGTTGCCGTTGATTTCTCCACCGGGTCTCGCGCCGCTCTTGAACAAGCCTCACGCATCGCCCGTCTGCAGGGAGCCAGACTGCACGTTCTGCACGTGGTCGATTCATCTGCCGTGGCCACCTTGGCCGCCAGTCGTGAATCAAGCTACGAAAGTCAGGCAGCGGCCGCAGCTCATGGAGCCCAGACCGCGCTCAACTCCTGGCTCGCACAGTCTCATGTGCCTGCAGATGTCGAAGCCACCATTGCCATCGGCACTCCGCTGCATGAAATCCTTGAGCACGTCCGCAGTTTAAAGGCAGACCTGCTCGTGGCCGGAATCGCAGGCACCGGCCAGACAGTCTCGGGAGCAGGCTCAGTCTCTGCCAAGCTCGCTCGCAAGTCCCCTTCCCGCGTGCTGCTCGTCCGCTCCAATCATCCGCATGCCTTTAAGAAAGTCGTCGCCTGCCTTGATTTCTCAGAGACCGCCAAAGAGGTGATGGCTTCCGCACGCCGCATCGCCCTCAAAGACTCGGCCAGCGTGGATTTCCTCCACGTCTGGCAGGAGCCCCTGGTCGCCAGTCCCTATGGAGCCGCAGGAGACGCATGGGTCGGCATCGGACATCCCACCGTTGTTTTCACTCCCGCCGAGCGCCAGACGTTCATCAAAGGTCTGCACCGGGAACTCCATGACTTCGTCAGTGCAGCCTCGCAGGGCATCACCGCCACCGAAGTGCTGCGAGAGTCGCTGAACTACGGCAACGGCATCGTCGCCCATGCCGAGGAAGTAAACGCCGACCTGATCATCGTGGGAAGCAAAGGCCGCACCAATCTGCGCTACGTCCTCTTGGGTTCGACGGCAGAGCGTTTGCTCACCAGCCTGCCATGCTCAGTCCTCGTGGTCAAACCAGCCGCACAGCCTTGATCCCTTACCGCCACCCACCTTCATCAGCGCACAAGAACGGAACCAAACACGCCACCCCAGGCCCAGCAGAGCGTCCCTTAGCCTGTCACGATACCTCTGTTACCTCATTTCAACCACCAGCCCACCAACACCATGATCGCAAAATTTGAAATCGAATACATCATCCACCCGCAGCACAACCATCGGCTGGACACACACCGCACGGACGATCCGGTCGAAGCCGAAGACTTCCTCATGAACCTCCTCATCGTCGGCGCACGCATCAATGCGATCAAACATGAGGGCGTCGAACTCGAAGCAGGGCAGACGGACCGCATGCTGCGCGTGGCCGCAGAGCGCCTGGCTTCTCGCCTTCTTGGCAGATCGCTCGATCTGGACTCCGTCCAGGTAAAGCATCGCTTCGGCTTCACAGCCTGAAGCATCGCACCCATCCACGTCCTTCACCATTCATCCTGATGAAACTCAATGTGTTCACCGCCTTGACTGCCATGCTCGGTTTTTCCTCATGCATGCAGATGGAGCCCCCGCAAAAGGTGGATTTCATCAGCCAGGTGAAGCCTCTGCTCGAATCACGCTGCCTCGAATGCCATCAGCACAAATATGTCTGCGCAGGGTTGAATCTCGAAACGAAAAAGCTGGCCATGAAGGGCGGGCGCAGCGGCCCAGTGATCCTGCCTGGCTCCCCCCATCACAGCCTGCTTTATAAAGTACTCAAGCTGGGGCATGACAATCCCGTCGCCATGCCTCCCACCCCAGATGGCGTGGAGCTTGAGGAAGCTCAGATGCTCCACGACTGGATCAACCAAGGCGCGCAATGGCCGGAAGGTGTGCGCCTTGTGCCACCTCAGGAATGGAAGAAAACGCACACCTGATTCCCCATGGCTCGCAGATCCTATCCCTTGTCCAAGGTTTACGGCCTGCTGGAGCCGGGCCCCGTCGTCCTTGTCACCACCGCTCACCAGGACCATCGAGACGTCATGACTCTGTCCTGGCATGTCATGCTGGACTTTGAGCCGCCGCAGCTCGGCTTCGTCATGAGTGACCGCAATCATTCCTTCGATCTCCTTCAGGCCAGCAACGAATGCGTCATCAACATCCCCACCGTCGAACTCGCAGAGAAAGTCGTGGGTTGCGGCAATACGTCGGGCGCAAAGGTCGACAAGTTCAAACGCTTCAGCCTCACGCCACTGCCCGCCAAAAAAGTCGGCGCTCCCCTCATCGCTGAGTGCCATGCCAGTCTGGAGTGTCGCGTGGTGGATACCACGATGGTGCCAAAGTACGGCCTGTTCGTCCTTGAAGTCGTCCAGGCATGGATCGATCCCGCCGTGGAAAATCCACGCACCCTCCATCATCGCGGGTATGGCAGCTTCATGGTCGCCGGCGAAACCATCAAGCTGAAGTCCAAAATGAAGTAGCAGGCTTGATTAGCTCCTTTCTATTTTTTACTGGGCTTTGACCTTGAACCCCGCCACACTGGGTCACACGAATGACCGACTACTCCCGCATGCCCAAGGCCGAGCTGATCGAACGGCTCACGCAGATTGAAACAGCTCCTGCTTCAGCAGAGCCCCGGCCGCCTGACGAGCAGCACATTCTAGTAAAAGAGTTGATCGATCTCAAGGCAGCGCTCGACGCCCATTCCATCGTCGCCACCACCGATGCACGCGGGATCATCACCTACGTGAATGACAAATTCTGCGAGATCTCCAAATACAGCCGCAGCGAGCTCCTCGGCCAGGACCACCGCATCATCAATTCCGGCCATCATCCCAAAGAGTTCTTCCTCGATCTCTGGAGCACCATCGGCCACGGTAAAACCTGGAAGGGTGAAATCCGCAACCGCGCCAAGGACGGCAGCATCTACTGGGTGCACACCACCATTTTCCCCTTCGTCGGCGCCTCTGGCAAACCCCACCAGTACATCGCCATCCGCACCGACATCACCCAGCGCAAGCGCGATGAAGAAAAGCTCGCCGAGCTGGCGCAGTCGCTCGCGGAAAAAAACAAGGAGCTTGAGGCCATCGTCTACGTGGCCTCTCACGATCTGCGCTCGCCCCTGGTCAACATCCAGGGCTTCAGCCGGGAGCTCACACGCACCTGCGAAGACTTGCACAAGAAAATGGATGCATCATCCGGGGATGCCGTGCCAAAAGCCGTCTTGCGTCTCGCGATTGACGAAGACATCCCGGAGTCCCTGGGCTTCATCCAGGCTGGCGTCTCAAAAATCGATTCCCTTCTCAAAGGACTGCTGCGCTTCTCGCGCCTGGGCCGTGCCGCTCTCACCGTCGAGCCTCTTTCCATGCAGGAGATGATCCATCAGATCGCCCACGCCATGGAGTTTCAGATTCAGCAGGCCGGTGCCCGGCTCAGCATCGGAGACCTCCCCGACTGCCTGGGTGATGCCACGCAGATCAACCAGGTCTTCTCCAATCTCCTCGACAACGCCATCAAATACCTCGATCCCACCCGCGCCGGCCTCATCAGCGTCAGCGGGCGCACGGAGGGCTCCCACGTGGTTTACGAAGTTCGGGACAATGGCATCGGCATCGCCCCTGCTCACCAGCAGAAGGCCTTCGAAATTTTTCACCGGCTCAACCCCGATCACAGCACCGGAGAGGGCTTGGGCCTCACCATTGCCCAGCGCATCCTCGAAAGGTTGGATGGAAAAATCTGGGTCGAATCCGTCACCGATCAGGGCAGCACTTTTTTTGTCAGCTTGCCAGCCTTAAAGAACCCGTCTAAAAAATGAACACCATGACGCAAGAAGTAGTGATCATCATCGCGGAAGATGACGCTGGCCACGCACGGCTGATTGAAAAAAATCTCGGTCGTGTTGGCCTGCACAATCCCATCCAGCGCTTCGAAAACGGCCAGGACGTGCTCGACTTCCTCTTCCGCCGTGGTCCCGGCCCTCACCGCAAGACTGACACCGCCTATCTCCTGCTGCTCGACATCCGCATGCCCAAGGTCGACGGCGTTGAGGCGCTCCGCCAGATCAAGGAAGACCCCACCCTGCGCAAACTTCCCGTCATCATGCTCACCACCACCGACGACCCTCGCGAGATCGAGCGCTGCCACCTCCTCGGCTGCAACAGCTACATCGTCAAACCCGTGGACTACGACAAGTTCGCCGAGGCCATCAAGCAGCTAGGCCTGTATGTTTCTCTCGTCCAGGTGCCCGAGATCAATGGCAAGCCCTGAGCACGCACCATGCCCCCCGCGCACCCGCCAGTGACCATCCTTGTGGTGGACGATGATCCGGGGCTCACGCGTTTGATCGAGCGCGCACTGCGGCGCGAAGGCTATCAGACCGCCGCTGCCGGCTCGGGTCTGAAAGCCACCGAATGGTTGAAACAGCACCGTGCCGACCTGCTGCTGCTCGATCTGAAACTCCCGGACATGGAAGGCCCCGCTCTCATTGAGTCGATGGTTGCCATGGGTCGCCCCGTCCCCTTCATCATCATCACCGGTCAGGGAGACGAACGTGTCGCCGTTGACATGATGAAACGCGGCGCGCTCGACTACCTCGTAAAAGACGTCAACTTCATCGAGTTCGTCCCCACCGTGGCCCGCCGTGCCCTCTCTCATCTAGACAAGGAACACCGCCTCGCCGCTGCTGAAGCAGACCGCCAGCGGCTGGAGCACGAAATCCTCCAGATCAGCGAGCGTGAGCAGCAGCGCATCGGCAGGGATCTCCATGACGATCTCGGCCAGCAGCTCGCCGGCCTGAACATCATGGCCACCATGCTCAGCCGCAGCCTCGCTACCAGTGCCGCTCCCGAGGCCCCGGCTGCAGCCAAGATCTCTGACCTTTTGAAAAAAACCGTCGCCATGACGCGCAGCCTCGCCCGCGGTCTCCACCCCGTGGCACAGGAGCCAGACGGTCTCGTTTCCGCCCTGCACGATCTTGCCGCACGCATGACCAGCTTGTTCAACATCGACTGCAAGTTCGATTGCACCGGAGAGGTTCAGATGCATGACAACACCGCGGCCACCCACCTCTACCGCATCGCCCAGGAAGCCGTGAGCAATGGCGTCAAGCACGGCCAGGCAAAGCATGTGCGCATCAGCCTGTTGTCTGACGCCGCCACCCTCACACTCACCATCAAGGATGACGGCACTGGCATCGGCACCCTCGATCCCCAGCGGCAGGGCATGGGCCTGCGCATCATGCATTACCGTGCCGGCATGGTCGGTGGCGCTCTCTCCATTGAGAAGCAGCACAGCGGAGGCACCCGCGTGGCCTGCACCCTGCCCAACGGCCAAAACGGGAAATCGAATTCGCAAGTCAGCTAGTGCATTGCCCCGCAACTGTGGTATCAGTTCCCATGAGCACCACCCTCCAACAGGTGCCGACTGAAGCAAGCCGGATTCCAAGGCGCGACACCGCTGCCTGGAAGGCGATAGTCATCAAGTATCAGCAGCCCTCTCTAGGGCGCGCCATCTGGCAGATCGTCGACACCCTCGTCCCTTACGCTGCACTCTGGTATTTGATGTACCTCAGCCTCTCGTATTCTTACTGGCTCACCTTTGCCCTCGCGGCACTGGCGGGCTTGTTTCTCATCCGCATTTTCATCATCTTCCATGACTGCGGTCATGGCTCCTTCTTCAAGTCACGCCTGGCCAATGACATTGTCGGCTTTATCACCGGCGTGCTCACCCTCACCCCCTACTACCACTGGCGCTGGGAGCACTCCATCCATCATGCCACCGCCGGTTCGCTGGACCGCCGTGGCACCGGAGATGTCTGGACCATGACCGTGGAGGAATACCTCAAAGCCTCCCGCTGGAAGCGTTTCGCCTACCGCTTGGCGCGCAATCCTTTCGTTCTTTTCGGTATCGCTCCGCTCTACCTGTTCATGATTGAACAACGCTTTGCCTCGCCCAATGCCAGCCCTCGCGAACGCTGGTCCGTTTACTGGATGAATGTCGCTGTCCTCGGCCTCGCCGTTCTTCTCAGCTGCGCCTTCGGCATCACCACCTACCTGCTGATCCACATGACCATCGAGATGGTCGGCGGCGGCATCGGCATCTGGATGTTCTATGTCCAGCACCAGTTTGAAGACGCCTATTGGGAGCGCGACGATAACTGGGACTACACAGCGGCCGCTCTTGAGGGCAGCTCCTTCTACAAGCTCCCCCGCATCCTCCAGTGGTTCTCCGGCAACATCGGCTTCCACCACATCCACCACCTCAGCCCCCGCATCCCCAACTACAATCTGGAGCGCTGCCACAAGGCCGACCCCATGTTTCTGGAGGTCAAGCCGATCACCCTCTTCTCCAGTTTGCGGTCACTGCCTTTGCGCCTTTGGGATGAGCAGTTGGGCAGGCTCGTCGGCTACCGCCACATGAGAAAGGTGCGGAATGAGCGTGCCGCTGCAGCTCATCATGGGCCACGTTCCTGAAAAACCATCACGCTTTTGGCGTCCGGCAGGAGGGTTAAAATCGGCCTAGTAGATCACAGAGGCGGCTGAGCACCCAGGTCAGCCTCATGGCAGGATGCATTGCCTTCTTTTCACCCACCGCCCTGCCTCATGCTCATTCCTCCTTTCCTTCTAAAACCCTCCTCGGCGCATCAGTCGTCTCAGAGAAAACTCGCAGACCATCTCAGCCATTGGCTGACACCTAAACTGCCCCTGCCGCGTTGTCGTGGCATCGTGGGCGGTTCATTTTTCACCATGAGACTTCAACATGGAATCTGAAGCCCTCCCAGAGCCTCAGGCCCCCAACCCAATGAAACCATGCACATGACCCAGGAAGTCGTGATCATCATTGCGGAAGACGACGAGGGCCATGCAAGGCTCATTGAAAAAAGTCTCAAGCGCGTTGGGCTGCACAACTCCATCCAGCGCTGCACCAATGGCCAGGAAGTCATCGACTTCCTCTTTCGTCGCGGCTCGGGCCCCCACCGCAGGAGTGACACGGCATATTTGCTCCTGCTCGACATCCGCATGCCCATGGTGGACGGGGTCGAGGCTCTGCGGCAGATCAAGGAAGACACCTCCCTGCGCAAGCTGCCCGTCATCATGCTCACCACCACCGACGACCCTCGCGAGATCGAGCGCTGCCACCTCCTCGGCTGCAACAGCTACATCGTCAAACCCGTGGACTTCGGCAAGTTTGCAGAAGCCATCGCGCAGCTCGGCTTGTTCGTCTCCCTCGTTCAGATTCCCGGCATCAACGACGAAATCTGACCGGCCATGCCCACTCCTCTCACGCCTGTGACCATCCTTGTGGTGGATGATGATCCCGGGATCTCCCGGCTCATCGTGCGTGAATTGAACAGGAACGGTCATCACGCCGTCTCCGTTTCCTCCGGCGAGCAGGCCATCACCTGGCTGAATGAAAATGTCGCACACTTGGTTTTGCTGGATTTGAAACTGCCCGGATTACGCGGGAATGAATTGATCGAGCACTTGGACAGCTTTCACGATCACCTGCCCTTCATCATCATCACTGGTCAGGGAGATGAACGTGTGGCTGTGGACATGATGAAGCGCGGCGCGCTCGATTATGTGATCAAGGATGCAAATTTCATCACCTTGGTGCCCACAGTCGTGCAGCGCGCGCTCGCTCGGATTGAGGAGCAGACACGGCTGTCAGCAGCCGAGAAGGCGCTCGCCCGCTCCAACGCCGAACTCGAGCACCGCGTGATTGAGCGCACCACCGAACTCACTCAGGCCAACCAGGCCCTGCGCGAGTCCCGCGTGGCTGCGCTCAACCTGATGGACGAAGCCATCGCCGCCAGGAAGAAGGCCGAACAGGCCGAGGCGGCGCTGTGTGAAAGCGAAGCTCGCTATCGCGGCTTCTTTGAAAACGTCGGGGTTGGCACTGTCGAGGTCGATGCTGATGGACGTTTCACCCGGGTCAATGACCGTTTTTGCTCCATCACCGGCTACAGCCGCGAGGAGCTCGTGGGCGGCATGAGCCCCAGAGACCTCACCCACCCGGACGATGCAGAATCCAACCGGGAACGCGTGGAGCAAGTGCTGCATGGTGAACTTCCCATTTACGAGACGGAGCGGCGCTGCATCCGCAAGGACGGGGCCATGATCTGGGTGAGCGGCACCCCACAACCCTTTACCATGACAACGGCACCGTTCGCTGCATCGTGGGTGTTGCCGAGGACATCACCGCACGCAAACAGGCTGAGCAGGCTTTGCTCGCGAGCGAGGAGCGGTTGCGCCTTTTCATCCGGCACACCCCCGCCCCCGTGGTGATGTTTGACCGCGACATGCGCTACCTCGTCGTCAGCGATCGTTGGTCGAAGGATTTCCATCTCAACTACGACGATCTCACCGGCAGATTGCATTATGAAGTCTTCCCAGAAATTCCTGAGCGCTGGAAGCAGATCCACCAGCGCTGCCTCGCTGGTGCCACCGAGAGCTGCGAGCGTGACCAGTTCCTTCGCGCCGACGGCACGCTCGATTGGGTGAAATGGGAAATCCGCCCATGGCAGGATGCGAAGGGCGGCATCGGTGGCATCATCATCTTTTCCGAAGTCATCAATGACCGGGTGGAGGCTGAAGATGAAATTCTAAAGCAACGACGCTTCGCCGAATCAACGCTGGAGGCCATACCGGCAAGCATCGTCGTGCTGGATGCCGATGGTACAATTCTAAGTGCAAATCAGGCCTGGAACGCATTTGCTGAAACCAATGGTGGCTCCATCACTTCCGGAGGCGTTGGCACCAACTACCTGGCGGTTTGTAATGCAGCTGCCGGGGAGGAAGCCGAAGACGCCGCTCGTTTTGCCGCAGGTATTCGTGCGGTGATGCGCGGAGAAATTTCCCGTTTCAGCATGGAATACGCCTGCCATTCGCCCTTCCAGCAGCGCTGGTTCGTAGGCTACGTCACCCCGTTTCTAGGCAACGGCCCGTATTCCGTCGTCATCGCCCATGTGGATGTCAGCGAGCGCAAACGCGCTGAACAGGTGATCCGGCGTCTGAATGACGAACTGGAGAAACGCGTGGAGGAACGCACCCTTCAGCTCCAGCACACCAATGTCGAGCTGAAGAAGCAGATTGCCGCACGCAAACAGCTCGAGAAAGAAATCCTGCACATCAGCGAACACGAGAAGCAGAGCATCGGCCAGGACTTGCACGATGACCTTGGCCAGCAGCTCGCCGGCATCTGGCTGTTCAGCGACCTCCTTAAATCAAGCCTCATCAAGCAGGGCTCTCCCGAGGTCGAAAGCGCGGACAAGATCGCCAGCCTGCTCAAAGACTCACTGTCACTGACCCGCTCGCTCGCGCGCGGGCTGCATCCCGTGGCCGTGCAGGCAGGCGGGCTCGTCGCCGCGCTGGATGAGTTGGCTGCGCGCACCAGCAGCATGTTCCGCATCAACTGCCGCTGCAAATGCCCGCCATCCATTGAGATGGACAACACCACCGCCACCCATCTCTACCGCATCGCTCAGGAATCAGTGACCAACGCCGTCAAGCATGGCCACGCCAAGGAGATCGACATCGAACTCTCCACCAATCCCATCCGCACCGTGCTTTCGGTGCACGACCAGGGCAAAGGCATCGCCACGCCAGTGCCCAAGCGCCAGGGCATGGGCCTCCGCATCATGAAGTACCGTGCTGACATCATTGGCGGCACCCTTGATATCCAAAGCCATCAATCCGGCGTCGGCACCACCGTTGTCTGCACCATTCCTACTCCTCAACCCTCAACCAAACCCAGCCATGACTAAAAAAGCATCCAGCCCATCGGCCAAAAAAGTGTTCATCGTCGATGATCACCCCGTGTTTCGCGATGGTCTCGTCCGCATTGCCGCCGCAGTCCCCGGCCTCGTCGTCTGTGGTGAGGCAGACAACGCCCGGGATGCCTTTGACGCCATCTCAAAGCTTAATCCCGACATCGTCCTCATGGACATCAATCTGCCAGGCAAAAGCGGATTGGAACTCCTTCAGGACGTCCACGCCATGCGGCCTGAACTGCCCGTGCTGGTGATCTCCATGCATGATGAGCAGCTTTATGCCGAGCGCGTGCTTCGCGCCGGCGGTCGCGGTTACATCATGAAACAGGAAGGCCCCGACAAAATGCGCGAGGCCATCACCAAAGTTTTAAACGGCCAGGTCTACGCCAGCGAACGCACCGCCTCCGCCATCCTTGACGCCCTCTCCCGACCCCGCTCATCGGAGAGCGCTTCAACCTTGGGAAAACTCACGGACCGTGAACTCGAAATCCTCCGCCTCACCGGCCAGGGCAAGGATAACCGCGCAATCGCGCATGAACTCAACATCAGCCTCAAGACCGTCGACACTCATCGCGGACACATCAAAGAAAAACTCCGGCTCAAAAACGGCACAGAGCTCATCCATTATGCCGTCCGCTGGGTCGGTGAACAGGTATGAAACCTATCCCCCTTTTGCTATGCGCGATTGGCCTGCTTTTGCTGAATCCGACACACCTAAAGGCCGAAGCGCCCGTCGAAGCGGTCACTTTCGCACTGCAGCCAGGAGTGATCTACGTCCCACTGAATGAAGCTGCGTGGCAGCTGGGGTGGAAAGCTCAGCGTGATGAAGCCGGAAGATGCATCCTGCTGCATGACTTTGCAGTGCCCGCCGCCTCCCTCCGCCACTTCATCGACGGCACTGAACTCATCCGCACCACCGATTTGGAACTCGCTGGAGCGAGCGTGAAAATCAATGAAAATGACGGCAGCATGGTGTTCTGGTGGGGCTTTCACCGCTTCACCTTGATCGTCAGCCCCAAGCAGATTGAGGTCAGTCTCGCCAGGCAGCAGCTACGCGCATGGCAGGGCACCAGGTTGGTTCTGCAAACCCACATCAGCTCCGGCCGCAATGGCCGCACCCCGGCCGGCAACTTCACGGCAGGCCCTTTCCGCCAGCGGATGCATTATTCAAAGCTCTTCAACAATGCGCCCATGCCATGGAGCGTGCAGATCTACGGCAACGTCTTCATCCACGGCTTCACCTCCGTCCCCAATTATCCCGCCTCCCATGGCTGCATCCGCGTCCCCCTGGACGGCGGCAATCCCGCCAGGTTCATCTACGAGTGGATCGACGATGGCAGCCCCGTGCATGTGGTGCACAATTGATGGCAATTTATGGCAAGGGATATGAACCATAAGGCAGATGGCGTCTAAGCCATTCGCTGAGATGCGTCGGGCGGGTCTCCCCATTGTCCAGGCCTGCCTTCCTTTTAGCATCGGTGCATGAGCACAGATGATCTTCAGCCGAACCAGCAGGAATCAGCGAATGAAAGCGAACTCAGGCAAAGGTTGCTGCAAGAGATTGCAAATCCTCTCCCTGCCCCATGCCCGAACTCAGCGCCCCCTGAACCTGCTGAAGCTGAAGAGGTCGAATACGGCAACATCCACCCGTTTCGCGATCTGAATTTGTCCTCCTTCGCCCGCAGGGTGGATGCACTCTTCCTCCATCGTTGGCTGGACGGAGATGACACCAGCAAAAAATGAGCTGGTTCACCCGGCTCTGCTCACGGCCGATGGCTGCCAAAGCCATGCAACTCCAGCTCCACTTAGGGACGACCGACCGCCTGTCACACAACATTCCTTCCACCAAACTCATGAAAACCAAGTTCGACCGTTCGCAGCGAAAGCACTCCCGCCACACCACCAGGCAGCAGCAGGCCCTGGCAGCCCGAAAGAGGGCAGGCATGCCAAAACGGGTGCCACCACAGCCACGAACGCAGGTTTCTGCCGTGGTCCGTCCTTCAATGGAAATGGTGCAAGCCTATGCAGAAGCCTGCAACGACGGAATGAATCTCGTCCGCAGTGTCCTCAGCGACGATGAAGGAAACTATCTGATAATGTCCATCGAGGTGCCGGTGCCGTTTACGGTGGCCTACGATGCCTGGACTCGGTTTGAGCAGATTCCCCATTTCATGCGAGGCGGAGACCTGTCTGCATCTAGAGATGGCAGCCGCATGACCTGGCGCATCCATACCCGGTTCGATCAGTTTGCATGGCAGGCAAAGGTTTGTGAGCAGGTTCCCTATGATCTCATTGTCTGGAAAAGCGTGCAGGGAACACCCCACCCCGGCTTTGGCTGCGTGAGCTTTGAGCCGATCAGCCACCTCAGGACCTGGATCATGGTTCAAGTCGGTTTTGACATGAGCGGCGTGTTCCGCTGGCTTGGTGATCCGCTGCCTTCGCTCAGCCAGTCGATGGAGCAAAGCTTGAAGCGTTTCCACGGCTCCATGGCCGTCGCGCAATTTGCGCAAGCCTTGGAAAATCAACCCACATTCCTTGCAACCGCTGCGGCATGACCTCGCATCCCATGAAACAAGCCCTCCAAGTTTTCGCCATACGTGCGGCTGCTTCTGATGAAGAGCGCAAGTCGCCCTACCGGAACTTCCTCATCATTGCCCCTGAGCCAGCCAGAACTGCCTCGGCTTCACACCCGCCCGATGAGCGGGTGACGGCACTGGCACACCACCTCAACCACGATGGATATGCCTACGTGGCGTGTTCCAACCAGAAGGAAATGGAGGATGACTCATCCGGGGTCCGCTATCTGCCGCTCCATGAGGCTCTGCCCTCGTTTGCCGTTATGACTGCCGTTGTCGTGATTAATGAAGCGGCATGGGCGGCTCGTGCCGCTGCCACCTACCCAGGGGCGGACATCTTCCTGCTAAAGCTGTCCTGATGCCCTGCTTCAGTCCGCTTCGCCTTCGGCCTGATCCCCTGTCAGTCATTTGCTGAGAAACGCAGAGCGACTCTGCTGATTGCCAGAATTTTCACCCCCAGACATCCTCATTGCCATGCAACACATCGGACCTTCACCCACGCTGCGCAGACCGAACGCCCAGGCATCCAAGCCTGCTTTCTCTGTCATAACTCTTCACGATGGCTTCTTCACCGGCATTCGTGCCATGGAAGCGCTGGAATGGCTCAAATTCACCCTTTGCCCCGAACTCCAGCTCTATCCGGTCTCGTGGAGCTTTGACAAACTTGCCCTTCAGGATGTGCGCGCCGTGTCCATTCGGGCAGCAGCGGCGGCTGATTTGCTCATCGTTTCCGCTGAAAACGAAACGCCGCTGCCGGATCACATCAAACTGTGGTTTGACTCAATTGAGAAGCAGCAGCGCGACACACGCCCGATCATTGTCGCACTGCATGAAGAGGGCTTCAAATCCAAGAGTACTGAGGGGCCGCTCTGCACCCACCTGAAGGAGGTGGCCGACACATGGCGGACCGAATTCATGTGCAATGACGATTTTGACCAGCGGCTGGACTGCGATTTTGCAGCGCAGCTCATCAGCAGCAGAAAACCGACCTCAATCAACCGGGTCAAGCCCTTCGGCGGGGAGTTCCAGTCCGCTCCACGCTACTGGGGCATCAATGGCTGAGGCCGCAACTTTGAGACTTTTCCACTCCCATAACACACCCATGAAATCCATGCCGAACCACCGCCCCGAACATCATTTCGAAGAAACCAGCCAGCTGGCCTATCATCTCTGGCAGCAAGCACTTTGTCCTCCTGGTGAGGATCTTAAATTTTGGCTGAAAGCCGAAGAACAACTGTTTGGCAAACGTGAGCAGCAGTCCGTCACCAAAGCCAAATCGGTAACCAACGCCAAGGCTGCTGTCAATGGCACAGCCAAGAGCCAGCCAAAGACCGCAAAGCAAAAGGCCAAAACCAAATAACATCGAGGACAAGGTGCTGCAGACCACACAACAATTAAATGATGGGGCCATGGGGCGGAGGCGGCAGGGTTCGGGGTCGCCTGCTGATTTTCCTCCGTGAATTCCATGCCCCATCATTTTTATATTACATCCCCCTGCCATTAGAACCTTGCTGCCATAATGAAACAACTTCATGAAAACAATGCTTTCCACCTCAAAAAATGCCTTGTGCGCAACGGTGAAAATTCCCGCCGGATATGTGGAGCTGAAGGGTGAGCTGGAACTGCCCGCCTATGCACCTGGCGTTGTTCTCTTTGTTCATGGCAGCAGCAGCAGCCGGGACAGCCCGCGCAATCAATTCGTTGCTGAGATGATTCGCGAGGCGGGCCTCGGCACCTTGATGTTTGACCTGCTGACGCACAAGGAGGAGCAGCAGGACACCAAAACCGGCGCATTGCGCTTTGATGTTGATCTGATGGCTCATCGGCTCATCGGCGTCACGCGCTGGGTGGAAAAGCAGAAGGAGACGCGAGGGTTGAAACTGGGCTATTTTGGCGCCAGCACTGGCGGTGCTACCGTGCTGAAGGCGGCGGCGGAACTCGGTGACCGAATTGCCGCCGTGGTATCGCGTGGCGGACGCCCGGATCTCGTCGGCAATATACTTCACCAGGTTTGCTCGCCCACGCTTCTTATCGTGGGTGGTTACGATGAAATGGTGATCTGTCTGAATGATGAGGCTTATAGGAAAATGAGCTGCGAGAAGGATTTCCGCGTTATTCCTTGTGCCACGCATCTCTTTGAAGAGCCGGGGAAGCTGGAGCAGGTGGCGCAGCTCAGCTCCCATTGGTTCAGCACACACATGAGCGTTGCTCCTGACTGGGAGGATGACGCATGAAGGCGTAGATTTTCAGCATCCGCGTTCATGCCGGGCCACAGCTGGACGCAGCTCTCATGAGACATGCTGATCGAGAAGACGTAATTGTGTTCGGCCTGCCGCGTGGTTGTGCGCCTGTGCATCTCGATCCACGGCTCCTTCTTAACACCCAGTCGATGGTCTCGCAAAATGTCATCAAAGTCTATTTCGAGTGAATACAAAAGTGCTTCAATAACACGATGAATTCATTTTCAACCGCCAATGAACGTCCAGTTGAGCCACGACTCGCGGTTCGATATCAAGAACTGTTGCGGCGGCATCCGCCGCCGTCAGACCTGCCTTACACGGAGGAGTGCGCCATCGCTCTCGCTGCGGATGCAGCGCACTGGAAGGCTTCAGATCTGCACATCGAGCCGGGGGTGGAGGAAACACGGATACGCATGCGGGTGGACGGCCAGCTCCATGATGTGGCCGTGGTGCCGAACATTTCCGGCCATCACCTCGTCACCTATTTCAAAGTGTTTGCGAAAATGGACACTGCAAATCTGGCGCATGCAGAGCATGGCCATGGCCGCCTGAATGCCAACGGCATGATGCTGGATCTGCGCGTCACGGTCGTGCCCACCCCGAACGGTGAGGTGCTCGGTATTCGCCTGCTTGACGGACTGCATCCCGTATTGCGTCTGGATGAGATCGGATTGGCGGAGAGCGACCAGTGCCACCTACGCAACTGGCTAGCTGAAATCCAGGGCATGCTGCTGGTGTGCGGGCCGGCAGGTTCAGGAAAAACCACCACGCTCTATGCCCTGCTGCGCGAACTGCAGAGGCTGCCACGGAGCATCGTGACGCTGGAAGATCCGGTGGAGTGCAATCTGGAAGGCATCACACAGATCGAAGTGAATGAAAGACGCGGGCTGACCTTTCCTGAAGCAATCCGTGCGATGCTGCGGATCGATCCGGATTTTTTGCTGGTCGGTGAAATCCGTGACCCTGAGAGCGCCCATGTCGCGATAACGGCTGCGGGCAGTGGCCAGGCCCTGCTTTCCACCATTCATGCACGAGATGCAGTGGGCGCGGTGACAGCGCTGCGGAACTACGGCGTAAAGAACTGGGAGATCAGTGCGGCGCTGGAAATCTGTATCGCCCAGCGGCTTGTTCGCCGACTATGCACACGGTGTCGAGTGCTTGCTGAGACCACAGAAGCTGAGCAGGCTTGGCTTGCAGTGAGTGGTGCGGTGGCACCGGCTTCCTTGTGGAAACCTGTAGGCTGCGACTCATGCGCCGGCACCGGATTCGATGGACGCATTGGCATCTTCGAAGTCTGGCGGCTAACCACGGAGGCAAGAACTCTCATCATGCATGGAGCTGATGAGCCTGCGCTCAAGCACCAAGCGGTCGCGTCCGGCACACGACTTCTGATGGTCGATGCGATCGACAAGGCTGCTTCAGGCCTGACTGCATTGTCAGAACTTCGATCGTTATACTGGCAGCGTGCCACGCCTTCGCCCGCCACCTGAGGCGCGAAATTTTTTCTGACGATAAACATTCCGGCCAAGCTGAGGATAGCATCGGATCCGCACTCATCTGCTTCAGAAGAAAAAGCCTATCGCTCTTGAGAACCGTCTGGCTTGCTTCGTCGTACAAACCGACCTCGTGCGTTCACACAAACTTGTATTCGTCGTCACGCCGCCTCCTGCCTGAACGCCAACTACGGCCTTGATTTTACTTTCACCCCTGCCCGAACGCGGTCTGTTGGGAAGATGATGACGCTTTCGCCTTCCTGAAGGCCGCCAAGGACTTCGGCAAAGTCTTCGTTTGACTGTCCGATGCTCACCTTGCGCTGTTCAGCCCTGCCATTCTCCATCACAAACACCGTCCATTCCTTGTCTGTGCGGAACAGCGCGCCTGCATGCACTCGCAGCACGTTTGGATTTTCCCAGATGACGATCCGAGCCTCCACGCGGAAGGCATCGCCAAGGGTGGCACGGGTGGCGGGTTTGTCGGTGAAGTCGATGATGACATTCACGCGCTGCTCTTCGACACCGAGGGAGGACACCTTGGTGAAGCCGGAAGGCTCAACGAGACGCACCCGACCGTGCAGCGGCTGAACGCCGCCCCAGTGCTCAATGGAGACCCGGGCGCCGGGCAGGATCTGCACGCCGTAGGTCGAGAGCACATCGGCCTCGATTTCGAGGTCTGATGGTTCACCGAGTTCGACCAATTTTGTACCGGGACTGACAACCGTAGCGCTCTCCTGGAACACGCGCAGCACTTTGCCGTTGATGGGCGAAAAGATTTCGTGCCGCCACTCCTTGTCGCCAACATCGCTGCCGGCACGCAGAAGAACGGCTGACGCCTGCTCCTGCTCGAAGTCAGCGACCTGCACGGCAAATTCCGCCTCACGCAAAGCAATGCCGGCAGACTGTTCTTTCTGCTCAGCGACATCCAGCTCCTGGTGTGAGAGGGTCTTCGCGGCAAAACCGCCGCCGACACGATCAAGATCCACCTTGGCGAAGTCATGATTAACCCGGGCGCGTTGCAACTGGGTTTCAACCTGGCTCTTCTGCGCCTTGGCAGCATGAACCTTTGCCTCGGCCTGAGCACGTGCGCGTGCGTCGAGCAAGTCGGGGTCGCTCGGTTCGATGACGGCGATGAGGGCCTTGTCCGCCACCACCACGTCTCCGCTGCGCAAGTGAATGCGCTCGAGCTTTCCGGCAAGTGGTGATGCGACAACATAGCGGTCTTTGATGCGCGTCTTGCCATCTTCGCGCACCACCACCTCCAGCGGGCCCCGATCCACTGAGGAGAGATCCACCTCAACCGGCCTTGGCATGAGGGCATAAACCAGTGCGGCTATCAAGACGGCGGCGGTGGCGGCCGGCAGGATGCGGCGGGGAAGGCTTTTCATTCGCGTGACTTGAGTACTTGCATGAGGTCAAGATGATCCAGCCTGCGCCGCACCACCAGCGATGATATTACGGCGGCGGTGAGCACCACAACCACCGCGACAGCGAAGGTGTGCGGCTCCACGATCAATGGGAAACGCTGTGTACGGGTCTGCAAGGCCTCGATGGCGACCGCAACGAAACCGTAGCCGATGAACATGCCGACGGGCAGTCCGGCCAGAATCAGAGCGCCGATTTCTCCGAGCAGGATGCGGGAGATTTCGCGGCGATTGAAACCGAGAACGCGCAGCGTCGCGAGATCGCGGCTGCGTTCTGAAAGCGCAATGCGTGCGGCATTGTAGACGACGCCAAAAGCAATGATGCAGGCGAAGCCGATGTTGAAGATCCTAAGGCGCAGAAGATTCTCCGACATGGTCCGATTGAAGGTCTCGATTGCAGCGCGCTTGATATTCACGCCGGCGACGCGGGGCATGTTCTTGAGCTCCTTGTAGGTCTGCGCCGCCATTGCGCCGTCGATTGTGACAAATGCGCCGGACAAGACCCTGCCCTCCTTCATCGCCCGATTCAGCGCCTGCACAGTCATGTAGGCGGATGTGCCTGAGAAATCGTCAATGGTGCCGGAGATGCGGATCTTGTGCCGGGGCCGGTCCTGCTCCAGCACGTCGACATCGAGGATGTCTCCTGTCTGCACCCGCAGGATCTTGGCAAGACTTTGTGAAATGATCATGCCCTCACGTGGCAGCTCGACCGCACCGCCCTTGATGTTGAGCAATTGGAACAGCGAGTGATCGTCCTGCAGCCCCATGAGGCACACCAGATGCGTGCGGTACTCGTACCGCAGCCGGGTGGACACGCTGCGAAAACCCTCCACTTTGCGGATGCCTGTGGTGGAAGCGAGCGAGTTCAGCACGCCGCTATCCGAAGGTTCATTGAAGGCGATGATCGCATCCTGCCGCTGGGAACGCTGAAACTGGAATTCGAGAATGAAGTTGAGAAGATCTTTCGAGAAGCTGCCGAGCATCATCACCGCCACGGCGAGCGCCACTCCAAGCACAGAGAAAAGGGCCTTAACCGGCTGCCGCTCGATCTGACGGAAAATCATCCGCGCCGTCTGCGGAAACCAAGTCTCCACGCCAAAGCGCTCAATGAATGTCGGGTGGTACGAAGCAGGCGGCTCGGGGCGCATTGCCTCCGCCGGGGGCAGGCGGGCTGCATCCCGCACGGCGGTGATCACCCCCACCAGTGCTGCGGCACAGGCAAACAACGCAGCCCCCGTGACCACGGCCGGATGAAGATGGTACTCGAAGTAGGGGAAGCGAAAGAACTTCACATAGATTCGAGTCATCCCGAGGCCCATCCATACCCCGGCGGCCGAGCCTGCGATGATCCCCGCCACCGTGATCACCGCAGCGAATGAGAGATAATGCAGGGCAACCTTGCGATTCGTGTATCCAAAGGCTTTCAGCGCGGCGATCTGCTCACGCTGAGTGCGCACGAGCCGCGAGATGACAATGTTCAAAAGAAAAGCCGCGACGACGAGGAAGATGCCCGGGGGGATCGTGGCCAATGCGCGGAGTTGTGACAGCTCATCTGACAGAAAGCGATGCGAGACCTGGTCCTCCCGTGTGAAGGCGCCAAGACCGCCGTACTTTGCCGTCAGAGTGTCAATCGCCTTGAGCACTGCGGATGCATTGGCACCGGGCAGCAGCGAAAACGTGGCGTTGTTGAACGCGCCTTTCATGTCGAACGAGGCCTCCAACTCACTGCGCCGCATCCAGATGATGCAGTAGCGTCGATCGTCCGGCAGAAGTTCACCCGTACGGATGGGATAGATGTATTCGGGAGAAAGCGCCACGCCCGACACCGTGAGCCTCTGCTTTTTGCCATTGATGACCGCATGAAACGAATCGCCCGGGCGGAGATGATGCGCACTGGCAAACGACTCGTGGACGAGCACCTCCGGCGGGCTGGCAGGCTCCGGATAGCGCCCCAGGCGCAGATGAAGCTCATTGAGACCGCGCTCGTAATAATCAGGAATGGAGATCAGGCTGCCCTGTGCCGGCTCAATCATCCCGGGCACATCGATATCGACCTGCGCCACGACGCGCGCATGCATGCGCGCGACACCGGAAACAGCAGCCAGCTGAGGAACAAGCGTGGAAGGTGCGCGCTTGAGATTCAGAAAAACATCGGCAAAGCGGAACTCCTCATAATAGTGCGACTGGCTTTGATACATCGACACCGCAGTGCTCACCGACATCACAAACGTCGCCACCCCGCAACCCATCACCAGACTGATGGCCACAGCCTGTGACTTCATCTGCCACAGGTCGTGCAGCAGCTTGCGATGAAGGGTGGAAAACATGTCACCAATGAATGTCGCGCGGACTCATGCGAACGGGCGGACGTTGAACCGAAGTGATCAGCCCACCCGACATCGAGATCACACGGTCGGCCATGCTCGCGATGGCCGCGTTGTGCGTGATCACGACCGTCGTCGTGCGCAATTCTCGATTGATGCGTGCGATGACCTCCAGCACCAGCACGCCCGTCGTCACGTCCAGCGCGCCCGTCGGTTCATCACAAAGCAGAATGTCGGGCCGCTTTGAAATTGCGCGCGCAATGGCCACCCGCTGCTGCTCGCCACCGGAGAGTTGCGAGGGAAAATGATTCTTCCGTTCTCCCAGTCCGACGATGTCCAAGGCTTCATCAGGTGACATGGGATTCTCTGAGATCTCCGTAACCAGCGCCACGTTTTCACGTGCCGTCAGGCTGGGCACCAGGTTGTAGAACTGAAATACAAACCCCACATGCTCGCGCCGGTAGCTGGTCAGCGCGTCATCATCAGCGACACTGAGATCATGATCGCGGCAGTGTACTTTCCCGGTCGTCGGCACATCGAGACCGCCAAGGATGTTGAGCAGGGTGGATTTGCCACTTCCCGACGGCCCCAGCAGAACGATGAACTCGCCTTCGAACAAATCAAAATCCACTCCTCTAAGGGCCCATACATCCACCTCTCCCATGTGATAGACTTTGGTCAGAGCCTGCGCCTGAAGCACCGGAACATCAGCTGCAATTGAGGTTTTCAGTTCCGCTCCGGCATCTAGTCGAGCTGTGGTGAAGGACATCATCCGCCCTCCATTCCGGGGCAGCGCCGTTGATTCCCGCCCATGATGTGAATGCGCTTTGTCATTGAAACACAGCATGCCGAAGCACGATCAGGCCCGCTATGCCTCGCGTGTGCATTGTGTGGCGGCTGTTGTGGGGTTGACCCACGTATAGACTCGGACACGAGGCCGCACAGGATTGGCACCGTCAGAGCCAACACAAGATGAGCGTGGGAGGCATGCCCCGCTCATACTCTTAATCAAATATGAATACATCCCCTCGTTTCATCAGGTGGTTCGCCGACATCTCGATTGGCGACATCCCGCTCGTCGGCGGCAAGAATGCGTCGCTCGGCGAAATGTTCCATGAACTGAGCTCCCAAGGAGTGAAGGTTCCCGATGGTTTTGCCGTCACGGCGGAGGGCTACCGACATTTTCTACACAGCACGGGTCTGGATGTCCGCATTCAGGAAATCCTCGGAGGGCTGAACACCGCCGACATGGACAACCTGCAGAAGCGTGGCAGTGAAGTGCGCCAGGCCATTCTCGCAACGGCGCTGCCTGAGGATCTGGAAGATGAAATTCTGGAAGCCTACCTCACTCTAGGAGGCACAGGAGTGCTGCCGCTGGATGTCGCAGTACGCAGCAGCGCCACGGCGGAGGATCTGCCAGATGCGAGCTTTGCGGGCCAACAGGAAACTTATCTCAATGTGCAGGGCAATGCCTCGCTGCTGGAGCACTGCCGGCGTTCGTTTGCCTCGCTGTTCACGGACCGAGCCATCTCGTATCGTGTGGATCAGGGGTTTGAGCACACGGCCATCGCGCTCTCCATCGGCGTGCAGCGCATGGTGCGGTCGGATCTCGGCTCGGCGGGCGTCATGTTCACCATCGACACCGAGACGGGCTTCCGCGACGCGGTGCTCATCAATGCTGCCTATGGCCTGGGTGAGAATGTCGTGCTCGGTTCGGTGAACCCCGATGAGTACTATGTCTTCAAGCCCACCTTGAAGCAGGGTTTCCGGCCCATCTTGCAAAAGCGTGTGGGCTCCAAGGAGTTTAAGCTCATCTACGATACGGGCGGCAGCCGAATGGTGAAGAACGTGCCTGTTTCACCTGGAGACCGCGCGCGCTTTGCCCTTGGCGATGACGACATCCTGCAACTTGCCCGCTAGGCCTGCATCATAGAAGACCATTACTCCGCCAAGCGCGGCCAGCCGACGCCGATGGACATCGAGTGGGCCAAGGATGGCCGCACCGGCGAACTGTTCATCGTTCAAGCCCGGCCTGAAACCGTGCAGGCCCAGAAGAATCGTGACGTGATCCAGAGCTTCAAGCTCAAGGAACGCGGCAAGGTGCTCATCACCGGACGCAGCGTGGGAGAGAAGATCGCGTCGGGTCCGGTGCGCGTGGTGAAGAGCGTGGAGTTTCTGCGCGAATTCTGCGAAGGCGACATACTTGTGGCCGACAAGACCGACCCCGACTGGGAACCGGTGATGAAGAAAGCCTCCGCCATCGTGACCAATCGCGGGGGCCGCACCTGCCATGCCGCCATCATCAGCCGGGAGCTTGGCGTGCCAGCCATCGTCGGCACTGAACATGGCACCGAAGTTCTCAAGGAACGCCAGGTCGTGACCATCTCCTGCGCCGAGGGAGACACCGGCATCGTCTATGAAGGCAAGCTCCCCTTCGAAGTTGAGCAGACCAACATCAAAGACCTGCAACGCCCGCGCACGAAGGTGATGATGAACCTCGCCAATCCCGAGGAAGCTTTCTCCCTCTCATTCCTGCCGAACGACGGCGTTGGCCTGGCACGCATGGAGTTCATCATCAACACCTACATCAAGGTGCATCCACTCGCACTGCTGGACTTTGACAAGCTCGCTGACCAGGCCGCCAAAGCCGAGATCGAAAAGCTCACCAGTAGTTATACCGAGAAGCCGCAGTACTTTGTGGATCGCCTGGCGCAAGGCGTCGCCATGCTCGCGGCAGCGTTTTATCCGAAGGACGTCATTCTGCGCCTCAGCGATTTCAAATCCAACGAGTATGCCAACCTCATCGGCGGCAAAGCCTATGAACCCGTGGAAGAAAATCCGATGATTGGCTTCCGCGGCGCATCACGCTACTACCACCCGCGTTATCAAGCGGGCTTCGCGCTCGAATGTGAGGCCGTTCGACGGGTGCGAGAAGACATGGGGCTCACGAATCTAAAAGTGATGATCCCCTTCTGCCGCACCATCGAAGAAGGTCAGCGCGTGCAAGCCGAGATGGAGAAGCACGGTCTCAAACGCGGAGCCAACGGCCTGGAGATCTACGTGATGTGCGAGATCCCCAGCAACGTTATCCTTGCCGCTGAATTCGCCGAGATCTTTGACGGCTTCAGCATCGGCTCCAACGACCTGACGCAGCTCATCCTTGGTGTGGATCGTGACAGTGAGATCGTGGCCCCCATTTTCAACGAACGGAACGCTGCCGTGAAGACGATGATCGCCCAAGTCATCAAAGTCTGCCGCGAGAAGCACCGCAAGATCGGCATCTGCGGGCAGGCCCCGAGTGATTATCCCGAATTCGCACAGTTTCTGGTGGAGCAAGGCATCGACAGCATCTCGCTCAATCCCGACACCCTGCTGAAAACCAGCCTCGCGATTCTGGAAAAGGAGCGGGGCGGTGACACTCAGGGTGTTTCATCCTAAAGCTACTGCTCTGGTGTCGAAAACTCCACACCGACCACCATGCTCTGGAATGCTCCAGATGGTCCGAAATACCTTCCCGTTACCGGCATCACACCGCGCGGATGGTGACTTGTACCCGTGACGATGTGCCGGTGCTCGCACCGCTTTCCCGTCGTCGGATCAAAGCCACGCCAACCAAGCTGCGGGAAATAGACCTCGGCCCACGCATGAGTTGAACCACGTGCAGCGCGTGTGGCCGGGCAATCCAGATAGCCGCTGGCAAAGCGCGCGGCGATGCCCAAATGGCGCAGTGTTTCCATCATGAGCGTTGCCACATCACGGCAGGAACCGCTGCCCAGTGACAAGGTGGTTCCGGGTGTCTGCACCCCTTTCTGATCGCGGTGCTTGTAGCGGATCTTCTGGTGGATCGCCTCTGCCAGTTGCAACACGAAAGCCTCGGCACTTGGAAAACCTCCGGGATTTGTCAGCGTGCCGATCCACTCATTCATGGCAGCTGTTTCCTCGGTGAATACAGGTGTCATGTATCCCTTCAGGATGGCCTGCTCCAACTGGTCATACTCGAGCGGATAGAGACTAGGACTGTGCGGCTTTTGAGGTGGCGCATCCGGAGAAAAAAAACGACGCACCACCACATCAACATCAAATATCAACTCGCAGCCCGGCTCACGAAAATGCGCGTAAGCAATCGAGTTCCCGAAAATATCCCAGGCCCACGTCACATCTGCCGCAGGCGTGATGGAAAGATTCAGCCGCTCCACCCGCAGGTCGTGCCCCTCACGCGGACGGATCACCAGACGGTGCATCTCGAAGGCCACGGCCTGCGCATATTGGTAGTGCGTGCGGTGGATGATCCTCAGCAGATGGCTGTCACTCATGGCTCGATCAATAGCGCCCGGCCCGCCAGATCGGCGGCGCTCAGCGGTTGAAAATTATCTGACACACAGGACACCGACATACCGGTCATCTGCATTTGTCCGAAGATCGTGGCGACTGCAGCATCCGCAGCATCCCGTCCGGTGGCGATGCGGACCAGTCCGTTGAGCGCCGCGCGCCGTGTGGGATCAAAAATGAACCATCGGTTCCCGATGCAGGCCTCGAAACAGGCGTGAAAATCTGGCGGCTGCATGTTGCAGGCATAACCGGCAAAGTAACGGGCCGGGATCGACAGAGCGCGACAAAAAGCGATGCCAAGATGCGCGAAATCACGGCACACACCCGCGCGCTGTGTCACGGTGTCATAGGCAGAGGTCTCCTCATCTGTCGCGCCGCTGAGGTAGTCGATGTTTTCAAAGATCCAGTCCGCGATGGCGACCGTCTGATGGTAAGGATGGTCGAAGTTGCCAAACATCTTCATCGCCAGCCGCCCAATCCGGTCAGACTGGCAATAGCGGCTCGGGAACAGATAGGAGATGGCTGAACGCTGGATCTCTGAGATCGGGATCCCCTGAATCTCCTCATGACTGACAATCTTGTGGCGCGTTTCGGCCATCACCGAGTAGCTCACCTCCAGTTTCGTGGCATCTCCTGTGTCCATTCGGATGTAGCGGTTCTCGCCCGTCCCCACGGGCAGCTCTTCCCAAGCCACGCCGAGTGTGACCTTGAAGGATTCCCGCCGCAGCTTTTGATTCTTCGTCGCGAGAGCATGGATGCTTAGCAGCACCGTGCTGCGCATCAGCACATCGTATTGAAGTTCAGCGTTGATTTGAAAAGCCATTGTATGGAGCATCGCCCCAAAAGAGGAACAAGCAACGGATGGAGTTCTGGGGTGTACTCCCCATGGTTAACTTGGGCGCAGTGAGCGAGGTATATCTCGTTACAAACTATGATCATCGATGCTTCCTGCTGTCTTGAATATATCATCCCCGTCGAGATTCACGCCATTTTCATGCTTCGTCCGCGCAGCGGTTCGGGCCAGTGGATCATCCGGGAGGAGTTTGACATCAAGCCCCGTGTGCCGGTCGAGGAATATACGGATTTCTATGGCAACCTCTGCCAGCGAATCGTCATGCCAAAGGGTCGTTTTCATTACTCCATGAAATGCCGGGCATGGGTGCCGACGGAGCTGTACAGTCAGCCGTTGGCCCAGCTCCAGTCCGTGAAGCAGCTCCCAGTGGACGTGCTGCATTATCTCCTGCCCAGCCGCTACTGCCAGTCCGACAAGCTGGGCGACTTGGCGACCTCCATTGTGGGCAACGCACCCAGCAGCTACCAGAACGTGAACAACCTGCGCAACTGGATTCACGACAACATCTCATTCCAGCAGGGCACCAGCAATTCATCCACTTCTGCTCTCGAAACCGTGGCTACTCGGCGAGGTGTGTGCCGCGACTTTGCGCATCTCGGCATCGCACTCTGCCGTGCGATCAATGTCCCCGCACGCATGGTGGTGGGTTTTGTCCATGGCCTGGAACCCATGGACCTCCACGCATGGTTTGAGGCTTACATCGGCGGGCAGTGGTACACTTTTGACGCCACCGAAGACCATCCCGGAGGCAATCGCCTGGTCATCGCCTATGGCCAGGATGCGGCTGACGTGGCGCTTGCCTCCATCTTCGGCCCTTTTACCTGCACCACCATGCAAGTCACCGTTGCAATCGCTCCCGAGAGCGAAAACTGCTGATTCGCATTCCTTTTCGGCTCGTCCTCCATGGCCTCAGGCGGGGGCAGCCTAGTACTGGGCACCTCCGCTTCTCGCATGTGCCCGGTGGAGTCACCCGGGGAATTTCAGCCAAACCTGAGCTAAGCGCATCTAGAGAACCTTCATTCGTCTGGGCTTGCCCGTGCAACGCCTGTTCATTTCCCCTGCCCTGAGAGTGACAGCATTATTACCAACTTCTGGTGGGTTCGCTCAGGTGGATAGCGAGCCTAATTATCTAATGAGGAGGCCAACAGGCCCGGTGTTCAAGCGTGTGAATGTAACGAAATATCATTCAATTCCTACTGGACAAAAAGGGATTGATAAATTAAACCCCACAAATCCAATAGGATATGCGTCGTTGCATCACGGCGCATGAATGGCTGATCCGACAAACGGAAGGTTCGTTCGACTGGAAACTAGCAGGCCTTCCCCAGAGGGAGGACCGCGCTCGAATCATGCCCCCATGGAATGATGCTCCAGCGACGCACCCGAATCACGCAGCGGCGACGCAGCGGATATGGCACCGCCGTTTGAGCTCAGTCTGAAGCGAGAGCCTCTACAAGAGGCAGCGCCGGGGTGCTGACTCTGCGCTGCTGCTTCCAGCAGTTTCAGACCCCCTCAGAAATCGTCCAAGGCATTCCCATGCCGTGACGGAAAAAACTCTCCATGAAATTGTTGTCTTCGCTGCTTCGTCCATTCAGGCTTTTGCGCAAGTCTCCTGCGCAGAAAAGCCGTCGCCACCGCATCATCACACCATTGACGTTTTTGTTCATGGTGCTGCTGGTTGCGCCTGCGGCCTGGTCCCAGTCAAACTACTGGGACATCAACGGCAGCACAGCCAATGCTGGTGGCGCCACGCCCTCTGGCACATGGAATACGAGCCAGGCCTTTTGGAACAATGCCACGGGCACTGGTACGCCGTATGTGTGGGGAAACACGGGACTGGAGACCGCCGTCTTTGCCGCCGGCACGGATGCCACAGGAAGCTACACAGTCACACTCGGTGCGGGCGGACCGATCAATCTTGCCGCGTTGCAGATCAATCTCGGAACCGTCACACTTGCGGCGGCGACCGCCAGTGATGTGCTGAATTTTGGCAACTCAACCAGCAGCATCTTCACGGCATCCGGCACAATTCTGACCATCGGCGCTGTGATCAATGGGAGCGCGGGAATCACGAAGACTGGCACGGGGACACTCGTCCTCGCGACCGCGAACAACTATACGGGAACGACGGCGGTGAATGCAGGCACCTTGACGCTGGATTTCAGCCAGAGCATTTCACCCGCCACCAACATCATTAACAGCGCCTCTAGTTTCACTCTTGGCGGGAACAGCACACTGATTCTTGCAGGAGGCACAGGCGCAACGAACAGTCAGAGTTTCAACGGTCTGACGGTCAATTCTGGACTGGACACCATCACGCTTACGCAAAACGGGGCCACCAGTCTCAGCGCCTCGTTCGGGTCCATCACGCGCGGCGGCGCGGGAGCTGTCGTCACCTTCAATTTGCCGACTGCTGGCACCATCTCCACGAGTGCCAGCAATGATGCCTCTGGCATCCTGGGTGCTTGGGCGCTGGTCAACTCTGGAGCAGCCTATGCAACGGTTTCCGGAGGCAACATCGTAGCCTACGGCGGCGGGACGACAGGAAGTGCGAATCTCACCAACGTCACCAGCGCGACCACGAACTACACGTTCACCGGAGCGCAGACCCTCGCGGGAGCGCGGACTGCGAACACCCTGCAGTTCACCACGGATACGGCGACCCGCATCCTGGCATTGGGGGCGAACACCCTTACGCTCAATGGCCTCCTCAACACCAGCGGCCAGACTCTAACCATCAGCGGTGCGGGGACAGTGGCCGTCGGCAGCGCATCAGACCTCGTGATTGCGGGGACTAATAATGTGACCCTTTCCTCAGCCATCACTGGGACGGGCAAAGGACTCACTTATGCAGGATCAGGCACGCTCACACTCAACACTGCGGTCAGCACCTATACAGGCACCACCACCGTCAACAGCGGCACGCTGGCGCTGGGCCTGGCGAATGTGCTCAACAGCGCGTCCAGCATCGTCGTCAACGGCGGCACGCTTGGCGCCACCACGTTTGCACAAAGCGTCCACAGCGTGAGCCTCCGTGGCGGCAGCATCACGGGCACCTCTGGAGCGCTGACCAGTGCGACCACGTTTGATGTGCAGAGTGGCACCGTGAGCGCAGTGCTCGCAGGCACAGTGGGCCTCAATAAGACGACTATCGGCACTGTCACCCTCACAGGTGCCAGCACCTACAGCGGCGTCACCACCCTTGATGCAGGCATCTTGAATGCGAAGACCTTTGCGGCAGTCAACACGGCCAGCAGCATCGGCGCAGGGTCTGCAGGCGGTTCCGCAGCGGACCTCGTGTTTGGAGGTGGCACACTGCAGTACAGCACAGCAGCCGTGGCCAGCACGAACCGCCTCTTCACCATCGGCGATGCCAATGGCAACAGCGCCATGATTGATTCCTCCGCCGCCGCTGTTGCGAACGGACTGAGCTTCACCGGCACGGGCAGCATCGGCTTTGTGAACACCACCGCGCACACGATCACGCTCACAGGCACTAACACAGGCACAGCCAACATCTTTGCCCCCATCATCGGCGACCAGTCTGCGGGGAATCTGACGAGCCTGAACAAAACCGGCGCGGGAACCTGGCAGCTCACCGGAGCGAACACCTACACGGGCGTGACGACGATTGACGCGGGCATACTAATTTCCGGCAACTTCGCCAACATCAATACGGCCAGCGGCATCGGCGCAGGCTCCGCCGTGGGTTCCGCAGGGGATCTCGTGTTTGGCGGAGGCACTTTGCAGTACAGTTCTGCGGCCGTTGCGAGTACCAACCGCCTCTTCACCATTGGCGACGCCAATGGCAACAGCGCGACAATCACCTCCTCCGCCACGAGCGCCACCAACACGCTGAGCTTCACCAGCACGGGCAGCATCGCGTTTGCCAACACCTCCGCGCACAGCCTCACTCTCAGTGGCACGAACACTGGGACAAACACCTTTGCACCCATCATCAGCGACCAGTCAGTGGGCAATGCCACCAGTCTCATCAAGAGCGCCGCGGGCAACTGGGTGCTGACGGGCAACAGCACCTACACGGGCACCACGACGGTCACTGGGGGCACACTTACTCTCGGGGTCACCAATGCCATTGGCAGCAATTCGGCGTTCACCATTACTAGCGGCACCTTTGCGCTGGGCGCATTCAATGAAACGCTGACATCCGTGAGTTTGCAGGGCGGGACCATCTCCAGCACCACGGGTGTGCTGACCAGCGCCACCGCAATAGATGCGCAGAACGGCACGGTGAGCGCCATTCTTGGCGGAACAGTCGGGATCAACAAGACCACCTCGGGCACAGTCACACTGAGCGGACTCAACACCTACACGGGTTTGACGGCGATCGACGCAGGAATCTTGAATGCAAAGACTTTGGCGACCATCAACACCGCCAGCAGCATCGGCACAGGCTCCGCTGGGGGTTCAGCAGCCGACATCGTGTTTGGCGGTGGCACGTTGCAATACAGCACCGCGGCTATTGCGACGACCGACCGTCTCTTCACCATCGGCGACGCCAATGGCAACAGCGCCACGATTGACTCCTCAGCCACCAGCAGAACCAACACGCTGAGCTTCACCAACACAGGCAGCATCGCCTTTGCGAACACCGCCACGCACAGCCTCACACTTACTGGCATCAACACGGGCAGCAATCTCTTCGCGCCGCTGCTTACGGATCAATCTGCCGGCAACGCCACTAGCCTGACGGTCAGTTCCTCGGGAACCTGGGTGTTGACCAACAACAACACCTACACCGGCGGCACTTCGATCAGTTCGGGAATATTGCAGATCGGCGCAGGCGGCACCACAGGTGCCATCGGCACGGGAGGGGTCACGGACAACGGAACGCTGGTGTTTGACCGGACTGACAGCTACGGCGGCGCTCTGAGCAGCAGCATCAGCGGCACGGGCGGCATCACCCTGCTCACAGGCACACTCACCGCGCAGGGAACAAATCTCAGCTACACGGGCACCACGACTGTGTCCGGAGGCACACTGAAACTGGACTTCAGCCAGGCAGGCGCGCCCACGACCAATATCATCAGCAGTTCCTCCTCCCTCGCACTCGGCGGCGGCACGCTCACCATCACCGGCAATGCGAACACCACCAACAGTCAGACCTTCAACGGACTGACCCTCAACGTGGGTGCATCCTCCATCCTCGATTCGAACAACGCCACCGCGAATCCCCTGCTGATCGCGCTCGGTGCCCTCACCCGCAACACGGGAGGCATACTCAATTTCACGCAGCCCACCGGAACGATCAACGCCACCAACGGATTCACCACCAGCAGCACGAACGTGAATGGCATCCTGGGCGGCTGGGCCACCGTGAGTGGATCAAACTGGGCCACCAACAATGGCACGAACATTGTGGCATTATCCACCTACACGACCACGGCTGCCGCCGGCACCACGGCAGCGTCGTATCTGAACAACAACATTGATGTCACTTCGGTCGTGACGGTGGCAGGAGTGATCACGCCCAATTCCGTGCGCTTCAACACCGCAGCAGCCGAGACACTCACCCTCACCGCAGGGACCAACGTCATCTCCTCAGGAGGAATTTTGGTGACAAGCACTGTGGGCAACAAGCTTTCCACCATTGCAGGTGGAAGCACTGCCATCATGACGACCGCCACCGGGCAGCAGGACTTCGAAGTTATTCAAAACAACACGAGCAATTCGCTCACCATCAATGCCGTGCTGGCGGACAATGGCAGCGCCACGGCGCTGACAAAAGCGGGAGCAGGCCTGGCAAAAATCAGCCAGGCGGGAACCTTTACAGGCGGCATCCGAGTGCTGGCAGGCACGCTGCAGGTGGGCGCGGCCAATGCGCTGGGCACGACAAACACCCTGACTCTGGGAGATGCGGGGACGAACACAGCGGGCACACTGGATATGGGAGGTGCAGCGCAGACCATCAAAGGACTCACGAGCTTAGGCACAGGCACCAACGTGATCACCAACAGCTCGGGCACGGCAGTGACGCTGACAATCAGCGGTGGAACTTCTGTTTTCAGCGGAGTCATTCAGGATGTCGCCACCTTGGGCAGCGTGAGTGTTACTTTCATCTCTGCCGGAACCGCCACTTTGACGGGAGCCAACACCTACACCGGCAATACCATCATCCAGAACTATGCTCTGACTCTCACGGGTGGAGACAACCGCCTTGCATCGACTCAGCAAATACTGCTCAATAACAACGGCAGGCTTATCCTGGGAGACAGCAGCGGAGCCAGCAATCAGACACTTTCCTCCCTGACCATCGGTGCATCCGCCACTACGAACAAGGTGATGGGCGGCAATGCCACTTTGACATCCACTCTGACGATCAACAATTCTGCCGCAGATGTTTTTGCCGGCACCGGGGGCGCTGGCGGTTATTTGGGCAGCGGCACAACAGACACCACGGTGGTGACGGCGAACAACAATCTGGCGCTGACCAAGACGGGCGTGGGCACCTTCACCTTGGGCGGTGCAGGCAACGGCCTGAGCACCTATGACGGCACCACCACCATCAGTCAGGGCACTCTTGCGCTAGGCATTACTAACGCGCTGCCCGGGGCACGGACTCTGACTTTAGGAACTGGTACGCTGACCACGGGTGTGGTGAACATCAACGGCGGCACGCTGGACCTCGCAGGCTTCAGCAGCTTGGCTGGAGCGATCACGCTGAGCAGCGGCAGCATCGTCAACAGCGGCGGTGCTGCCACACTTGGCGGCACGAGCTATGCCGTGCAAAGCGGTACCATCAGCGCCGTGCTGGGAGACGCGAGCAGCGCCAGCACTTTGACGAAGAGCACCACGGGAACTGTGACGCTTTCCGCAGCCAGCACTTACACAGGCGGCACTCAGGTGAACGCTGGCACGCTCGTCCTGGCTGGGGCCAGCGCCCTGGCTGGGGCCAGCGCCCTGCCTGCCAGCGGTACGGCCAGCATCAACGGCGGAACCCTGGCACTTGGAGCCACCGATGGTCTGGCAGCAGGTGGTGCGGTGAATGTGAACGGTGGATCGTTGGATGTGGCAGGCTACAGCAGCGCAGCCGGTGCAGTGACCCTGACCAGCGGAAGCATCGCGGACAGCATCGGCGGGGGAAAGCTGAACGCCGCCAGCTACACGGTGCAAAGCGGAACGGTGAGCGCGGTAATCGGCGGTGCGGGCAGCACTTTGACAAAGACCACCGGCGGCACTGTCACTCTTTCCGCAGCGAACACTTACTCCGGGCTCACTTCCATCATCGCAGGCACCTTGAACATCAGCGCCAGCCAGACTGGGGGCGGAGCATTCACGGTCAATGATGGTGGCAAGCTCAATGTCGCTCTCTCAGCAGCAGGGCAGACACTTGCAACCTCGGCTCTGACTCTGGGCACCACCAACGGCGGTACGCTTTCATTGGATCTGGGCACCTTTGGCAATCCCACCAGCAGCATCATCAACGCCTCAGCACTTACTCTGAACGGCACCACCACCCTGAGTGTTAATGGCAGTGGTCTTGGCGTGGGTGAGTTCACCCTTTTGCAGTACAGCGGCTCCATCGGCGGGGCTGGCTCTCTTGCGCTGGGCACCCTGCCAGCACGCACTCTGGCGAATCTGGACACCAGCACGGCAGGGCTGATCCAGCTGAAGATCACATCCATCGACTTTGTGAAATGGACGGGAGCAGCGGGCGGCACATGGGATACCTCCACGGTCAGCTGGAAATTGAACAGCAATGGCGGTGCCACCACCTACCTGCAAGGCGCGGGGGGATCGGACACCGTGGTATTTGATGACAGCGCCACGGGCACTCGCAACGTCAGTTTGGTTGGCGCGCTAACGCCGGTGGCCATCACCGTGAACAACTCCAGTGGTGACTACACGCTGGGCGGTTCGGGCTCGCTGAGCGGCACCATGACGCTGACCAAGCAGGGCAGCGGCACGCTCTACCTGCAAAACGCGGGGGCCAACACTTTTAGCGGTATAATCACCATCAGCAGCGGCACACTTCAAGCCGGTGATGGTGTGACTGCAGGCGCCGGCAGCCTGGGCACGGGCAGCATCAATCTCAGTGGTACGCTCGCCCTGAACCGGCCTCTCGGAGACAACCTCACACTTTCGAACACGATCAGCGGCTCAGGAACTCTCACGCAGAAAGGCGGAAATGTGGTGACTCTCACTGGCAACAACGCCAGCTTCACCGGAGCCTTCAATGTCACAGCGGGCACGATGGCACTGGGCAGCACCAATGCCATCGGCAATGCCAGCGGCAACGTGGGCAGTGGTGCCATCCTGGATGTGACTGGCTACAGCATTAACAACACGCTGGTGCTGAGCGGCGGCACATTGCAGGTCGGCAGCGGGACTACAACGGTGAGCGGCCTTCTGAGCCTGAGCGCTGCCAGTGGTGCCAGCGTGGCCACAGGTGCAACGCTGAACATCAGCACCGGCTTCAGTGGCGGCTTTGGCTTCAGCAAAAGCGGTGACGGCCTGCTCGTCCTCACCGGCAGCAACGGCTTCACCACGACGACTCTGAGCGCGGGAACGCTGCAGATCGGCACTGGCGGAACCATCGGCACTTTGGGCAGCGGTCCTGTGACTGACAATGGCACGCTGGTCTTTAATCGTTCCGACAGCTATGGCGGCGCGTTTGGAAACGTCATCAGCGGCACGGGGAGCGTGACGCTGAGCAGCGGCACTCTGGCACTAACCGGCTCGAACACCTATGCGGGTGTGACCAAGGTGGACGTGAGCACCCTGAATGTCAGCGCCCTGGCGGCGGTGAACACTGCCAGCAGCATCGGCAAAGGTTCGTCAGGTGGCTCCTCGGCGGATCTGGTCTTTGGTGGCGGTACGCTACAATACAACGGCTCTGCCGCGACAACAACCAACCGCCTCTTCACCATCGGCGATGCCAGCGGCAATACCGCCACACTGGACTCCTCCGCAGCGAGCGCCAGCAACACGCTGAGCTTCACCGGCACGGGAAGCATCACCCTTGTCAATACTGCAGCACACAGCCTGACACTCACTGGCAGTAATACGGGAGCCAATACTTTTGCCTCCATTTTGTCCGATTTCTCCTCGGGCAACAAAACAAGTCTCATCAAAACGGGTTCCGGTTCATGGACAGTTTCAGGACTCAACACCTTCACCGGTGGCGTTGCGATCAAGGCGGGAACTCTGAAGCTCGGAGCCTCCGAAGCGCTCAACAACAACCTCAATGCCGTCACTATGGGTGACAGCGTGGCCAACACTTCCGCCACTCTGGACCTAAACGGTAAAACGCAGATTCTGACCACGCTCACGTCACTGGGAACGGGATCAATCCTAGTCACGAACAGCTCTTCGACAGCTGCATTATTGGAGCTCAATGGCGCAGGCAGCATCTTTGGCGGAGTGATCCAGGATGGTGCTGTGGCGGGTGGGGTGGCAGTCACCGTTGCGAGTGGTGGGTCTGCAACCTTTACCGGGGCCAACACCTATACGGGAGGAACAATCGTACAAAACTTCACCCTCACTCTGAGTGGGGCGGACAACCGCCTCTCCTCCAGTGGCCAGGTGCAGTTGAACAATGGCGGCAAACTGATCCTGGGTGATGCCAGCGGTGCCAACAACCAGACTGTGGCCTCGCTGATAATCGGTGCTACCGCGAACACCGGAAACCGTGTGAGCGGCGGCAATGCCACGCAGACCTCCACGCTGACAGTGAACAACGCTTTGGCAGATGTGTTTGCCGGCACCGGGGGCGCGGCTGGCTTTCTGGGTTCAGGCACGGTAGACACCACGGCGGTGACAGCAGGCAACAATCTGTCCCTGTCGAAGACGGGCGTTGGCACCTTCACATTAGGTGGCACGGGCAACGGCCTGAGCACCTTTGACGGCGGCACCAACATCAACCAGGGCATTTTCAAGCTCGGGATCACCAATGCTTTGCCTGGTGCGGTGACGCTGACCTACGGCAGCGGCACGCTGACCAGCGGCGCAGTGAACATTAATGGAGGCACGCTGGATCTTGCGGGCTTCAGCACTGTGGCCGGAGTGGTCACACTGACGACTGGCAGCATCTCCAACAGCGGCGCTGCCGCCACCCTGAATGGCACGAGCTACGCCGTGCAAAGTGGCACCATCAGCGCCTCGCTGGGAGACGGCAGCAGCGCCAGCGCGCTGATCAAGACCACAGCGGGAACCGTGACCCTTTCCGCCGCGAACACCTACACGGGAGGCACGACCATCAACGCTGGAACGCTGGTGGTGGACAACAACGGAACGACCACCTTTGGCAGCCTAGGCAGCGGGGCAGTCACTCTCAATGGCGGCACGCTTGCCATGAACAATCTGGCCGCGATCAACAGCAGCGGCGCAGCCCTGACCTTGGTCTCCAGCGCGGCGGGAGGTTTGACCTACACCGGCACGGGCAGCAGCACGCTGAGCCTAAACGTGACCGTCGGAGGAGCGGGTGGCGGCACGATCAGCAACACAGGCGGCGGCACCCTGACGCTGGCTGGCACGCTGACCAAGAATGGTACAGTGCTGACACTCAGCGGTGGCACTTTCAATGTGACCGGCCAGATCACCGGAGCCACTGCGAACTCTGACCTCATCATAAACAATGGCGCGGTGGTGACACTGACCAATGCGACCAACAACTACAACGGGCCAACGTATGTGAACGGCGGGGCCACTTTAAAAAATGGCGTGACCAACGCGCTGCCTGCGGCCACCACTCTCGTGCTTGGAGAGGCAGGTGGCAACACCGGCGGCACCTATGATCTCAATGGCTACAATGCCACTGTCAGCGGCCTGAACAGCGCGGGAACAGGAAGCAATACTGTCACCAACAGCGCCGCCTCCGGCACGTCCACGCTCAGCGTCTCCGGCACCAGCACCTATGGTGGCGTAGTACAGGACGGCCCCACCGCGCAGACGGCTGTCTCCAAAACCACCGGCGGCACTCTGACCTTCACCGCTGCGAACTCCTACAGCGGCGGGACGACCGTCAGTGGCGGCACCTTGCTGGCTGACAATGCAACTGGCTCTGCGACGGGAACGGGTGCAGTGACTGTGAGCGCCGGAACCACGCTGGGCGGCAACGGCTTTATCTCTCCCTCTGCGGGGAATTCAATCACCATCAATGGAACGCTCAATGTTGGCGTGCCAGGCGAGACTTCCGGCCAAGGTCTAGTACTCGCACTGACCGGAGCCGGCAGACTGGCGCTCAACGGAACGACTTTGCTGAACCTTTTTACCGATGCCGGCAACGGCACACTGAACGCCGCCGGCGCGGCTGACATTCTGCATGTCTCAGCACCTTCATGGAGCAACATAACTTTGGGAGCCTCCTCCATTTTGACAGTTTCCACGTCACTCAACACCTCCTCTTTCGTTGCTGGTGATGCCTGGCAGCTTTTCGACTGGTCTGGCATCCTGAGCGGCACCGCCCCTGTTGAAGGAACGAATGGTTTCAGCACACTCGTCCTGCCAAGTCTGGGCACGGGTCTTGGGTGGGATTTGTCACATCTTTTCACCACAGGGCAGATTGATGTCGTCTCAGCTCCTGAGCCCACCCGTGGTCTACTTGCATTGTTCGGCCTGTCCTGGCTGCTGCTTCGTCGCAGACGCACCTGCGCATGATTTGGCTGGCTGAATGCAGCAACAGTTCTGCCTTCAAATTAATTCCCATTTGACTAGTATGATTATAGAAGCAACATAATTCCTACTTTAAAAGTAGGACAAAACAATCATGTATCACGCCATGAAAACCATCACCCGTCATGCTGCCACAAGCCTTCTGGAGACACTGAAATTTACCGGCCTCTCCGGAGAGCAGGCCCTCCTGGCCACAATCGTCAGTGAAAATCCCTCCACGGATGCCAGGGTGCGCAAGCGGGCGCGATCACTCCTGCTGCTGGACGAAGGTGCGACAGCCTCTGAGGTGCGTCGCAGCACGGCGATCAGTCGCAACAGCCTTACGGAACTCGTCCAGCGCTTTCGCACCGGCGGGCTGTGCGCCGCGCTTCTAGGCCTGCATGCCTCCGCAGCCAGCCGCGCCTGGCTCACGCTTAGTCCTTCATCCGCACTGCGGGTGCAGTTTCAGCCAGCCACCTCGGCAAAAAAATTCGTTGCCGACGCAATCCCTTCTTCCTCGCCTTCACTGACAAGGCAGCAGCCCCCTTTCCACTCCCAAATAGGCAGGCATACAGGCTCAGAACGATGTTCAACCAGGCGAACTCATTCCTCCTGCACGCCTGCTTAATCACTGCGCAGGCAGAAAACCTTTATCGCCCCTCTGCCCGAAAAATTTGAAGCCGTCACGCCTGACATAGCCGGTGTCGTCGGCCAGGGAGCCGGAACTGACCACATCTTCCGCGTCGGCAATCCTGACTTCCGCAGTTACTTCGTCAAAGCACGCAATATGCGTGGGCGCAGTACATCATTGCGCTTTGCCAGCGCATCGTCATTTTTGCCAGAATACAACTGTCCGGGCTTTGCTGGCGTTTTATAACATGTTCAGTGAGGTCGACGCCACCATTTTCCGCACTGCATCAACTCCCCAAACGCTGCTTCATTCCATGGCCACCATCTCCGCCTCCGCACTCTACGAACTCCTGCAGGAAAACTCTGCGCAGAACATCATCGACGTGCGCACGCCCGTCGAATTCGCCGAAGTGCATGTGGCAGCGGCGAAAAGCGTGCCGCTGGATGCGCTCAATCCCGCCAATGTGTACGAGACGCAAAAACTCAGCCTCGAGAAGCCCGTGTACATCCTCTGCCGCAGTGGTCAGCGCGCTGCCAAAGCCGCAGCGCAGCTCGCGCAAGGCGGGTTCCCCAATTCCATCGTCGTTGAAGGCGGCACGCTCGCATGGATCGAAGCGGGTCTGCCTGTGACTCGCGGCACCACGAAGGTCATCAGTCTGGAGCGGCAGGTGCGCATCGTGGCAGGCTCCATTGTACTCACTGGCGTGTTGCTCTCGCAATGGGTGAATCCCGCATTCATCTGGCTCAGCGGCTTTGTCGGTGCAGGGCTCATTTTTGCCGGCATCTCCGACTGGTGCGGCATGGGTTTGCTGCTTGCGAAAGCTCCGTGGAATCAGAAAGCCTAGTTCATGTCCTCCCGAAAAACGAAGAACCCGGCGCTCGCTCTCGCCGACTGGCATATCCCCGAGCTGCTCGCTTCGTATGAGCGCTTCGGCGGCTTTAACGAGAACAGCTCCAGCAATCTGCCCTCCAAGGGCGCGGTGAACCAGGTCTGCGCAGACCTGCTGCAGCTGCTCTTTCCCGGCTTTCACGATCACGATGCCATCCCGGACGGAACCCTTGCGCAGGTCACCGTGGAGCGCATGCTCTCCGTCGTTCGCCGTCTGCAGGAGCAGGTGCGCAAAGCGGTGCGCATTGGCAACCCCGACCTTCCCACCGGCAAGACCGTGCCAATCATGAAACGCTTCGTGAAGGCCATCCCTGCCGTGCGCGAACTGCTCAAGCATGATGTCGAAGCCGCGCTGGCGGGAGATCCCAGCGTGCGCCTGCAGGAGGAAATCATTCTCTCCTTTCCTTTCCTCGAAGCCATCGCC
>CAILZI010000158.1 GCA_903838675.1 uncultured Verrucomicrobiota bacterium | reverse complement strand
GCAGGTAATAGCGATCAGGAGGGGGCGGCGGTCGATCCAGCTCGTCGGCTTCCGCTCCGCTCCAGCCACCTCTAAGGATCGAGGCAGGCACGAAGCTCATCACAGCCTTGACGAACACGCCCAGCACCTGTTCAATCGCTCAGAGGTGACTCACTTTTGATCCGCGATCCGCTGCACTTTTGATCCGCGTTTTATACCTGCGAAATATGCGGCACGGAAATTCCAGCGAGAGCCATACGAACGCGACTTCCCAGAACTGAAGACCTTAGGATAGGCCAGCCGCGCCTCTTCGTGCAAATCCTCAATCAAAACCTCCATGGCTGTCCACGTTTGGACGATCATGCTTTTTAACATCATGTCCACGAGTTCGGAAACATATTCGATGCTGTTATCTACCACTTTTTCAAAAACATCAGTCATCTCTCCAAGGGATTCACTCAGACCTCTCATTCTCGCCACGCGCATAAGCTGATTCATTCGTTCCCAAGCCTTGTCCACCACTCGCTGCTGCTCGTCTTTGTCTTTAGCCGCTAGCCTCAAGCCTAATACGATTGATTTAGCTTCAGTGGTCGCAACAGCCCATGTGAAGCCAGATAGCGCGGCATATCCTGGAATTGCCTTTACACCCAAAGCCAATTGGTGATTCTTAACAAATTTGGAATATACTTGGGCAGTCACTGGAAGGAATGATGATGTATCTTCTGGGGGTTCTTTAATAAGACCGGTCTGGAGGAATTTCAGGTCACGCATCCTTGCCGATACGCTGGAACGCCAAAGGGGCAAGGATCAACAAGGTGAGTCAAGTATATAGTTACCCTCAAAAGGGTGCAAAAAAACCTGATCAGAATCCGATCTGATTTTTTTTAATCTTTGCGTCTTTTTGCGGCCAACAAATGCCCTGCTGCTCCAGCACCTTCAGCGCATGGCATCGTCGCCCTCTGCACTCGATTCATCCTGCTTAGCTCGTTGATTCAGGGCTGCTCGATCTGCATGGAAATTCCATAAGCTTTGTTGCGAAAAAATCTTCTCAGGCAATCGCGGCCATGATAGTACCGGCGCATGATCATCTGGAAAGGTCATGGCATTTTGATCTTGGTCTTCGGTGTCCTGGGTGCCGTGGCCATGAGTGCGGTGGTCGTGGCTGCGGCTGCCGTCACGCATTGGGGCTGGATTGCGCGACTCATGCTGTGCGCTCCTTTGTGGGGCGCAGCGGGGGCCATCTGGCTCTACGCCAAAATGATCGGCAAAACGGTCGAGAAGACTTATCTTGATCCAACCACGCGCCAGCCGGTGGTGCTGCGCAGCTCGCATTCGCTCTTTTTCATCCCGCCGGTGCCCTTGGCCATCATCGCCACCGTTCTCGCCTGCCTGGCTTCGTTGTCCATCTTTGTCAGGCCGCCTTCACTGGAGGGGGGCGGCGCTGGCAGAACCGATGGGGAAGCCGCCTTTCAGGATGCGAACCGGCTCATAGGCTCCGACCATGGCACGGAGGCCTATGGCAACACGCCTGAAGCGGAAAAGCTGGCGGCAGATTTTGCCGCAGGGGTCAAGCTAGGCCGCCAGCTGGGCGTGGAGGCCGGCAAAAAGCCCGCCATCAGCCTCTCCAACGGCAAGTTCCTCACCTACTGCCGCCTCAACGCGGACTCCTGCGCTTTCATGGTTCACGTGCCGGACCTGCGCAAGTTTAGTCAGGACGCGAAAGACTACATGGCTGACCTCGCCTGGGGCGTGGCGATGAAGCAGGCCGCGCAGCTCCGTCCGCAGCCCCGGCGTCTCGCGGTGGGCATTCGCGGCGCATTGCTCTATGACATCGTTCTTGAGGGGCAGGTCCAAGCTGCGGAGAAGGCGGGAGACGGCATCGAGCAGCGGCACTCGGGCTTCAGCCCGGAGAAGTTTCTGGCGGCCTACTTTGAGCCTCCTGCGGCGGAGCAGCCGCAGCCTGCCCCCGACACCAAAGCGGACGGCCCAAGCGCGCCAAAAACGGTGGCCAGCACTGACGCGCCAACGGCTCCCAACATGGCCCCTCCCAGTGCTCCCGGCATGGGCCCCAGCGGCACGCCTTCGGTCGGAGGTCCCAATGCGGTGCATCGATCGAGTTTCAATTCCGTGCCCCGTCCTGCACCCAGTGCTCCACCTGCCCCAGAGACGCTGCGCCAGATGGATGAGGAGATTCGCCAGTTCGTGGCGCTGCGATCCGGAGAGGCGGCGGGCAATTCACCTGCGGCCAAGGATCTCGCCACCACGTTCGCCGAAGTCGTTCATACAAGCCTGCCGCCTGCAGCCACCCTCGGCGCACCGATGCCGTCCTTTTCCTCCTGCGTGCATCTGCGGCAGGACAGCGCCGTCTTCATGCTCGGCCTCACGTCTGCTGGGGCCATGCGCCCGGGCTCAGACATGATCGTCCTGATGAAGGCCTTTCAAACGGCCCGGCAGGCAGCAGCGCAGATGACACCGGTCCCGACGAAACTGGCCGTGATGCTGTTTAAAGGCGGCCAGCTGGCCGCAGCACGGACTGCGGTGAACACCAATCCCACGTCAGCCATCTACCACTCTGATCGTGAACTGCGCGGTGAGAACAGTCGCGAGGCTCTTGCGCCCTTTTTCCAAAGCTTCACTGGCGGGATGATCACGATGCGTGAGCCGCTGCAATCGCTGCCGAACGGCCCCAACCGCATGCCCCCCGGTGCCCGGCCTCAGAACAAAGCGGCTGCCAAGGCCCCTGCTAAAAGAGCTGCTTCGAGCGATCCTGCTGCTCCGCCGCCAGAGGTTGGGTCTGCTGCCGCCATGCCCGCTCCCAAGCTGCCAACGCAGCTGCGCGACTGGAAAGACACGACCGGTCGCGTCATGAACGCGACGCTCGAGAGCTTCACCTCACCCGCTTGTGACACCGGCCACTTCAAGCGCGCCGACGGGCAGGGCTTCGACGTGCCCGTGGCGCGGTTGTCGGCGGAAGATCAGGAGTACATTCGCAAGATTTTGGTGAAGTAGGCGGGGAAGAATGAGTGCCGCAAAGGCTCGCAAAAAGGTTCAAAAAACCTGATCAGAATCCACTCTGATTTTTTTAAATCTTTGCGTCTTTTTGCGGCCATTCAAAGGCTCACTGCTCCAGCACCTTCAGTGCATTGCGCAGCAGCGTGAGTCCTGCCTCCTGGCTTTTCTCCGGGTGGAACTGCACGGCCACGAGGTTCTTCTTCGCGATGCCGCTGATGAAGCTGACGCCGTAGTCGGTGCGGCACAGAGCCAAGGATTCATCCTGCACGTCCGGGTAGTAGGAGTGAACGAAATAGACGTAGGTCGGATTGGGCAGGGGGGGCCACACGGCGGACTGTTCCGGAGCCCACTGGGCCACGTTCCAGCCCATGTGCGGGATTTTCAGGCCGCTGGCGGGGTCAAACTTGCGCACCAGACCTTTGGCCACGCAGAGGCCTTCCACGCCGGGGGATTCCTCGCTGCTTTCAAACAGGAGCTGGTAGCCGAGGCAGATGCCGAGGTAGGGCTTTTCCGCTTTCAGCCAGGCCTGCAGCGGCTCCCACAGGCCGGTTTCCTTGAGGATGCGGATGGAGTCTCCAAAGGCACCCTGGCCGGGGAAAACGAGGACATCGATGGCATCGAAGTCTTCCGGTTTGGTGACCAGGTTGGCGTGGGCGTCGATCGCATCAAAAGCATTCAGCACGCTGCGGAGGTTTCCGCCGCCGTAATCAAGCACTCCGAGTTTCATCACAGTACGTCCTTCGTGCTGGGGATGCCGGTGACGCGGGGATCATGCTTGGTGGCGGCATCCAGTGCGCGGGCAAGACCTTTGAAGATGGCTTCGGCCATGTGGTGCGCATCGCGACCACGGCGGATTTCGACGTGAAGAGTCGCCAGCAGGCTGGAGGAGAAGGCGCGGAGGAATTCCTCCACGAGCTGATAGCTGAAGCGGTTCACACCGCCGATGGCCTCGACGCCTTCGGGCGCGTGATAGCTGAGGAAGGAGCGGCCGCTGAGGTCGAGCGCGACTTCGGCGAGGGTTTCATCCATGGGAAGAAGCCAGAAGCCGTAACGCACGATGCCCGCCTTGTTGCCCAGGGCTTCGCGGAAGCAGTTGCCGAGCACGATGCCGGTGTCTTCGACGGTGTGGTGGTAGTCCACCTCGATGTCGCCCACGCACTTCACCTTGAGGTCAAAGAGACCATGCTTGGTGAACAGCGTCAGCATGTGGTCAAAGAACGGCACTCCGGTGTCGATCTGCGCTTTGCCGGAACCATCGACATTGAGTTCGATCTCAATGTCGGTCTCGGCGGTTTTGCGGTGCTGCTTGGCGGTTCTGGCTTGGCTCATTTGGGGAGGGGTAATGAACACGCGTTTCCCTGTAGTGCAACCGTCTCGGTTGCGGTCAAAATCAATTCGTGAGAGCCTTGCGCACTTCATCAGGCGGCTGTGATTTTGCTTTGGGTGGTGTGGCAAACGTCACGTAATTCAAAACGATGGAGGCAGGCAGCAATAAAGAGCAGCCAGTGAACAAGCACGACATGGCTGCCGCTATGACTGGATGACTGGCCCGGCGCAGAAGCCAAACAGCGGCAAAGCCAACCAGCGCAATCATCCATCCATAGTCTCGAAGCCATAAGATTATGGCCGCAAACATCCAGCCCAGTGCCTGGCCCGATTCAGTGGCAATGAGTGAGGCTTGCATGGCGTTATCGCAATTCTTGCCGTCAGGCGAGCAAGCCCTTTGCCACTTTGCCCATGACATCGGTGAGGCGGTAACGTCGGCCCTGAAACTTGTAGGTGAGCCGTTCGTGGTCGATGCCGAGCAGTTGCATCAGCGTGGCGTGGAAATCGTGGATGTGCAGGCCGTCTTTGACGGTGTTGTAGCCGAAGTCGTCGGTTTCGCCATACACGGAACCCGCCTTGATGCCGCCGCCGGCGAACCAGGCGCTGAAGCAGCGGGGATGGTGATCGCGTCCGAAGTTGGTGCTGATCTTGCCCTGGCAATACGCGGTGCGGCCAAACTCGCCGCCCCAGACGACGAGGGTGTCATCCAGCAGGCCGCGTTGTTTGAGGTCTTTGATGAGGGCCGCTGCGGGCTGGTCGGTTTCTTTGCAGAGCTTGGGCAGCGCACCGGGCAGGCCGCCGTGGTGGTCCCAGTCCTGATGATAAAGCTGGATGAAGCGAACGCCTTTTTCTGCAAGGCGACGCGCCTGGAGGCAGTTGGCTGCAAAGGTGCCCGGTGTTTTCACATCGGGGCCGTAACTGTCGAGAATGTGCTGCGGCTCATCGCTGAGATCGGTGACTTCGGGGATGCTGGTCTGCATGCGGAAGGCCATTTCATAGTGGTCGATGCGGTTCTGAATTTCGGCATCGGGCGTTCCAGCAAACTGATGCTCGTGCAGTTCCTTGAGTCGGTCCAGCATAAGCCTGCGGCTGTCGGCGCTCACGCCTGCGGGATTGCCGAGATAAAGCACGGGATCTTTGGCGGCACGGAACAGCACGCCTTGATGTTTGGTGGGAAGAAAGCCGCTGCCCCAGAGATGGGAACCGAGTGGCTGTCCGCCTTTGCCCTTGGTGATGAGGACGGTGAACGATGGCAGGTTGGCATTCTCCGCGCCGAGCCCGTAGCTCAGCCAAGAGCCGAAGCTGGGACGTCCTGCGATTTGGGAGCCGGTCTGGAAAAAGGTGACGCCGGGGCCGTGATTGATGGATTCGGTGAACATGGACCGCGCCACGCAGATGTCGTCGGCGATGCTGGCGGTGTGCGGTAGCAGTTCGCTGAACCAGCCGCCTGCTTGTCCGTGTTGCGTGAACTTGAAGGGGGAGCCGACCATGGGGATGGACGATTGATTGCCCGACATGCCGGTGAGGCGCTGACCACCGCGCACGGAGTCCGGGAGCTGTTCGCCATTGCGCTTGTTGAGCAACGGCTTGTAATCAAACAGGTCCAAGTGAGATGGCCCGCCTGACATGAAGAGGTAGATGATGCGCTTGGCCTTCGGCGCGAAGTGCGTGCCGCCGAGAACACCGTGGTCTGCGGGCTCGGAGCCCTGGGCCAGCAACTCATTGAGCGCGATGCCGCCGAGGCCCATGCCGAAGCGGTTGAGGAGGTTGCGGCGGGTGAGTGGTGGAGGATTCATATTCATGCTTGAGTAAGTGGGGCTGACTTACGGAGCTGTTTCTGTATGGGGATTTTTAGCCGAGTTCGAAGGCGGAGGGGGCGGAGGCGCGCCTGTGTAACGTTGGACGCATGAAGAACTGAAAATAGCAACGATCGCCGCCAGCCAGTGAGGCAGCCAGGATAAGGACTGAAGCTTGAGCCGTACTTTTCCCTGAGGCGCGTTCGCATCCGCACGGGTGAGGTAGCTGATGCACTTGTGCTCAGAGCTGGGAGCTAGAACCTCAGTGCGCTCGCTAGTTGTCATTGCTGACAGATTATGCACATGAAGTTGGCAGTGCTCGCAATAGCGACGCTTCTCATCTCCAATCATGGATTCCCATTTCATTGGGCAGGGCTTTTCAATGAGGGGGACGAAGTGTGGTTTCATGGGGGCAGTTTATGAAATCTATTTCAAAGTGGCAATCTTAGCGTTTCACCACGCAGGCATCGTGGTTGAGTAGCGCTTGCGCCAGCACAGCGGCGGTGGCGGCCTCAGGAGGAGGCAAGGATGGATCGCGTTTGGCGTTGCCAGTTTTAAGCAGCGCTTCCGCTTCTTTGGGCACGGCTTTGAAATGGGTGAGTTGTTCTTGATAGAGCTGGGTGCAGATCTGCACTTCTTTCGCATCGGGCTTGCGGCTGAGGCAGCGGAGGAAGCCGAGGTCGATCATCTTGGGGAGGTCGCCTTGGGTTTCGAGATGGAGCTTTTCGCCGAGGACGCGGGCGGCTTCGACGTACTGCACCCCGTTGAGGAGGATGAGGGCCTGGAGGGGGGAGTCGGTGCGTTCGCGTTTGGAGATGCAGACGGCGCGGCGTGGGGCATCGAAGGCGACCATGGCGGGCGGTGGGCTGGTGCGGCGCCAGTTGGTGTAGAGGCTGCGGCGGTAGACGGCATCGCCTGCGCTGGGACCCATGGGCTTGAAGGCTTCGGTCATTTCATAGGGATAGACCGGCGCTCCGCCCATCGTGAGTTTGATCAGGCCTGCGGCCGCCAATGCGTTGTCGCGGATCATCTCGGCAGGCAGGCGGAAGTGCGGGCCGCGTGCCAGCCATTGGTTCTCGGGATCGTCCGCCATGGTCTTGGCATCGGCGATGCTGCGCTGGAGGTACACCTTGCTGGTGACGATCTCCTCAATCAGCGCCTTCACGTTCCAGCCGCTTTGAATGAACCGCATCGCGAGGTAATCGAGCAGTTCTGGGTGAAGGGGGCGCTCGCCCTGGCTGCCGAAGTCTTCCGTGGTCTTCACCAGCCCACGACCAAACAGGCTCAGCCAGATGCGGTTCACGGTGACACGGGCGGTGAGCGGATGCTCGGGTGCGGTGAGCCACTGCGCATAGCCGAGACGGTTCTTGGGGGCGTTTTTGGGGAAGGGGGGCAGGAAGGCGGGAGTGGCGGGGCCGACCTCGTCACCGCGTTTGTCATACTCGCCGCGTGTCAGCACGTAGGCCTTCTTGGGCTGCGGGAGTTCCTGCATGACCATGATTTCTTTTTGCGCATCGGCAAAGGCGGTGACTTCAGCGCGGGCGGCTTTCAGTTCTGCCAGCAGCGGCTCCAGCTTCGCATCAAAGGGACGAGAGAGGTCGCGATTGAAAATGCGCAGGTCATCCACGAGTCCGTTCTTGAAGCCACGATCGCGCATACGCTCGCCGAGGCTGATGTTGTCATGCCCACCTCCGGTGATGTTCTTGGTCAGGTGGTCTTTGATAATGTCCACGGCGGTGAGCTTGCCATTCACGTAGATCCTCAAACCGGACGCGCGGCTGCTGCCGTCGTTGGTCACGATGACCTGGGTCCATTCATTGAGCGGCACCTTGGCCTGCGTGCGGATAGAGATGGCGTTGCCGGGCCAGAAGTGAATGAGAGACCACTTGATGCGGCCGTTTTCGATGAGCAGTTCATAGCCTCGGCTGGCGGCATCCGTCCACGCCGGGGAGCGGTGCAGCACCACGGCGCGCTCTTTCTCATCGGGTGTCTGCAGCCAGAGGGAGATGCTGAAGGGCTCGTGACGTTGGAAATTTCCGAGCGGTGTGTCCACCGAGTCATCACCGGTGAATTGGATCGCGTTGCCGATCTTGCCGGGGACGAGTTTGTTTTCGCCTTTGAGGATTGCCTCGGGGCCCGGAGGTGGAGCTTTGGCGTCTTTCTTTTTCTGTGCAGGTGTTTTGTCCTTTGCGTCTGCCACGAGCTTTGGCTGCGGAGGAGCGGGCGGTGGCGCGGGATGCAGAGCGTCAGCGAGTTTGTTGCCTTTGAGTTCGTCGAAGGTGAAATGGGCGATCTGACCTTCGAGGGATGCGGGGATGCCGTCGCGGAGTTCCAGAGTGGGGGCAGAAATGCCCCCGTTACTTAGCTTCGCCTCCAGCGCTTTCACCTTGGCATTCAGCGCCACCATTTTTTCCTTGGCGGGTGCGTCCATAATCATGAGCGCGGGCGTGGGCGGGGATGGTGTGAAGAAGGAATAGAGTCCTGCTTCGTCGATGTTCTGCAGCATGGAGAACAGCCCGTAATAGTCCTTCTGCTTGATGGGGTCATACTTGTGATCGTGGCAGCGTGAGCACTCGAAGGTGAGGCCGAGGAAGGCGGTGGCGACGGTCTGCACGCGGTCGGCCACGTATTCCACGCGGTACTCCTCCTCCACGCTGCCACCTTCGCTTTCCTGCTGGTGCATGCGGTTGAATGCGGTCGCGAGGATTTGTTCGTCGGTGGGATTGGGCAGCAGATCGCCTGCGAGCTGCCACGTGATGAACTGGTTGAAGGGCAGGTTCTCGTTGTAGGCTTTCACCACCCAGTCGCGCCAGGGCCAGACGTCGCGTTCGCGATCCACCTGAAAGCCGTAGCTGTCCGCGTAGCGGGACACGTCCAGCCAGTCCACCGCCATGCGCTCGCCATAGTGAGGTGAGGCGAGGAGCCTTGTCACCAGATGCTGGATGCTTGATGATGGATTGAATTCGTGTTCGGTCACGAAGGCGCTGATTTCGTCAGGGGAGGGTGGGAGGCCGGTGAGATCAAAGCTCAATCGGCGAATGAGAGTTTCGGGTGTGCCTTCAGGCTGCAGCTTCAGGCCAAGCTCTGCCAGTCCGGCGGTGACGATCTTGTCGATGCTCTGATCCTTGGTGGATTCGGGCTTCAACGAAATGAAGGCCCAGTGCGCTTCATACTCCGCGCCCTCATTGATCCATTGCTTCAGGATGGCGATTTCAGCGGGCGTCAGATCGCCGAGCTTGGACTTGGCGGGTGGCATGTGATCGTCGGCATCGGTGGTGAGGATGCGTTGGATCATCTCGCTCACCTCGGCTTTGCCGGGCAGGAAGGCTTTGGCCTCGATCGCGGCAGCGCGCTCATCTAGTCGCAGATCGGCTTCGCGCTTCTTCGGATCAGGTCCGTGGCAGAAGAAGCATTTGTCCGAGAGAATGGGCCGCACATCGCGGTTGAACTTCACCTTCGCGGGTGCTGCCGGAAGCTGGGCGGGGAAGGCGAGGAGGAAAATGAGAAGCCGGTGCATGAGTGGAAGGATGCTGCCAGAACAAACGGCCGCCGCCTATGCCTCTTTATGGATGATTTGTGTCTTAATCTGCTGTGGGGCGAACGAAAAGCTGGTGAATGAGCCCTGCGATGGCGTATCTGATTCCAGACAGCGCATGCCGATCCGCCGCAAATACCTCAACTACACCACTCCGTGGGGAGTGGACCTCGCGCGTGTGGCGCAGTCGGGCTGGACGCCGTTTTTGATTCATGAGAGCGGTTATCAGCCAGCGTTGGAGGATTGGAATCATCAAGGGGTGGATTCACCCTTTTGGCGCTTCTACTACAACACGAAACCGGGCTGCCATCTCGTGTTTGAGGGACGCAAGATTCCGCTGGGGCCGAAGTGCGCCGTGCTGATTCCGGCGGACACGGTCTTTGACTGCTGCGGCCCGGTGAAGGCGAGCCACTTCTGGCTGCATTTCACCACTGCACGTCCGGGAGTGACGATGGCAGCGGAACCCATGGTGATTGCGGTGGACGAACTGCTGCGTGCGATGCTGGGGCAATTGATTGCGACGCATCATGAGCCATTCACTGAACTGCGCGACCATCGCCTGCATCATCTCAGCGCGGCTTTGCTGCACATGGTTTTCGCCACGTTGGAAACGGATGCACCGCCGGTGATGCCCGAGCGGCTGGTTGAAGTAATGGCGCTCATAGCGCGTGCGCCGCATGGCAAACTGACCAATCCCTTTCTCGCGGAGCGTGCGGGGATGAGCGTGGAGCGATTCATCCGCGCCTTTCGTGAGCACACGGGGCAGACCCCGGCGGCATATGTGTTGAGCACACGTGTGCGTCTAGCGGGTGAGGCTTTGGCGCTGACGGACAAGACGATCGATCAAATCGCCGTGGAGTTTGGGTTTCCGAACCGGCATTACTTCAGCCGCATGTTTGCGCGGCAGGTCGGCTGTGGGCCTGGGGAGTTTCGGGCGCGGCAGCGGGAGAGGAAAGGGATGTAGCGCGGGCAATCTTGCACGCAAAGTGAGCGCTAGCTACGGGCAGGATTGCCCGTGCTACTACGGAACGAGTTGGACCGTGCTATGCCAGAACACCCTTCACGAGATTTCCTGCGATGCCGGTGAGGCGCATGTCGAGGCCTTGGAACTTGTAGTTGAGGCGTTCGTGATTGATGCCGAGGAGGTGCATGAGGGTGGCATTGAGGTCGTGCACGTGCACGGGGTCGCGGACGATGTTGTAGCTGTAGTCGTCGGTCTCGCCGTAGGTGGTGCCTTTCTTGATGCCGCCGCCGGCCATGAAGAGGGAGTAGCAGCGCGGATGGTGGTCACGGCCGTAGTTGGTGGCGGTGAGCGTGCCCTGAGAGTAGATGGTGCGGCCGAATTCGCCGCCCCAGACGACGAGGGTGTCATCCAGCAGGCCGCGCTGTTTCAAGTCTTTGATGAGCGCGGTGGTGGGCTGGTCGGTGTCGCGGCATTGGCCACGGATGGCGGCGGGCAGGCCGCCGTGGTGGTCCCAGCCCATGTGGAAGAGCTGGATGCAGCGCACATCGCGCTCGGCGAGGCGGCGTGCTAGCAGGCAGTTGGCGGCGTAGGTGCCGGGCTTTTTGACATCGGGGCCGTAGCTGTCGAGCACGTGCTGCGGCTCCTTGGAGGTGTCCACGAGGTCGGGCACGCTCATCTGCATACGAAATGCCATTTCATACTGGGAGATACGGGTGGCGGTTTCGGGGTCGCTGAAGGCTTCGAAGTCACGCTGATTGAGCGCGGCGATTTCATCGAGCATCTGGCGGCGCATGGGGCGGTCCACACCGGCGGGATTGGAGAGGTAGAGAACAGGGTCGCCTGAATTGCGGAAGCGCACGCCCTGATGCTGCGTGGGCAGGAAGCCGCTGCCCCAGAGGCGGTCGTAGAGCGGCTGATCATCGCGACGGCCCGTTCGGAACGAGGTCATGACAACATACGCTGGCAGATCGCGATTGGCGCTGCCGAGGCCGTAGCTGAGCCAGGCACCGATGCTGGGGCGTCCAGCGAGCTGGGAACCGGTCTGGCAGAAGGTGATGGCGGGATCGTGATTGATCGCCTCGGTGAACATGGAGCGGATGACGCACATCTCGTCGGCCACGGTGGAGAGATGGGGGAAGAGTTCGCTCAACCACACACCGCCCTGACCATGCTGGGCGAATTTGAAGATGGATGGAGCGACTGGAAAAGCCTTCTGGCCTGAGGTCATGGTGGTGAGTCGCTGCCCTTGCCGAATGCTGGCGGGCAGATCCTCGGCGCGGTGCTTTTCCATCTGCGGCTTTGGATCGAACAGATCGATCTGCGAGGGCGCACCGGACTGGAAGAGGTAGATGATGCGCTTGGCCTTGGGCGCGAAGTTGGGGAAGTAACGCGCGGGGGATGCCGCAGCGGCTTCGTCCTGGAGAAGTGAACCGAGAGCAGCAGCGCCGATGGCTGCCGAGGAGTTCTTGAGGAAGATGCGGCGGTTGAGCCGGTCTTGAACATTGAACATTGAACGCTCAACATTGAACATTGAACGCTCAACATTGAACATTGAATGGGAGGGACGCTGGGACATGGCGAGGAATGGGGGAATATTGAACGTTCAACATTGAACATTGAATTGGGGAAGGCGCTGGAGCGGTTGGTGGCGAAAGAAAGTTAGGGATCGCGGGGGGCGGAGCGAGTTGGACTTGGCGGTACGGATGCTGGCGACGAAGATGCGGATGAGCTGTTCGGTTTCGTCTAGCACTGGCAGCGCGGTGTCGGTATTTTTGACAAAAGGGACACGGACGGAGAGCTTGAGCCAGCGAAGTGATTCGCGCAGTTCTTTAAGTCCTACTTTCATTTTGTGAATGAAGTCCTTGGGGGATTCAGCTGACACGGCTTCGCCTTGATGGCCAAGCGGGGCCGTACCGGAGCGCAGCAGTTGACCGGCAATGTGCCGTGCAGCTTCGGTCTTGAGCATTCCCTCAGTAAAAAGGATGATCGATGCTGCATAGTCCAGCAGCCGCTCTTCCAAATCGTACTTTGGTTTGTCGCGTCCGTCCAGGTTCATGGCTCGCTCAGGTTTGGTCATTCAATGTTCAATGTTCATTGTTGAGTGTTCAATGTTCAACGTTCCTTCTCAGTCGCGGGTGATGACGCGGTCGAGGTTGAGGAGGACGGCTGCTGTCGTGGTGTAGGCGGCGAGTTCGGCGGGAGGGAGCGAGGCATTGGCCTTGGTGGCGCCTTGAGAGATGAGGGCGGTGGCTTCGGCGGGTTTGGCTTGGAATTCGGTGATGCGCTTGTTGAGGCCGGAGGTGAGCTGCTTGAGCGCGGCGGGTTCGATGGCACGGGAGGTGGCGCGCTGGTAACCGTAGGCGATGCGTTGCTCGGGCGTGGTGCCGCCGTGCTGCATCATCTGCTGCGCGAGGCCGCGTGCGGCTTCGACGAAGGTGACTTCATTGAGCAGGGAGAGTGCCTGCAGCGGGGTGTTGGTACGGCTGCGCTTGACGGTGCAGATTTCACGCGTTGGGGCATCAAAGAGAAGCATGGTGGGTGGTGCGGCGGTGCGCTTCCAGATGGTGTAAAAGCTGCGGCGGTACAGGCCTTCGCCAGTGTCGGCCTTGTAGCCACGGAGGTCGCCATACTTGCTGGTATCATCCCACACGCCGTCTGGCATGTAAGGCTTCACACTGGGACCGCCGATCTTGGGCACCAGCAGTCCGGCCAGGGCGAGGGCCTGATCACGCACGACTTCACCTGGCAGGCGGAAACGTGGGCCGCGTGCGAGAAGGCGGTTTTCAGGATCTTTTTCGAGAAGTGCGGGCGTGAGCTTGGACGACTGCCGATAGGTGGCGCTCATGACGATGAGCTTCTGCATGGCCTTCATGTCCCAGCCGCAGCGGATGAATTCCGTGGCCAGCCAGTCGAGCAATTCGGAGTGCACGGGATACTCGGACTGCGTGCCGAGGTTCTCGGTGGATTTGGACAAGCCGTAGCCAAAGAATTTTTCCCACGCACGATTCACCCACACGCGGGCGGTGAGGGGATTTTCAGGCGAGACGATCCACTGCGCAAGACCGAGGCGATTGTCGGGCGCGTTCTTTGGCATGGGTGGCAGAACGGCGGGCGTGGTCATGGAGACCTTGTCAGCCGGTTTGTCATACTCGCCGCGTTTGAGGATGAAGGCATCGCGCACGGGGCCTTCTTTCATGACCATCACGGAAGGGACGGTGCGCTCGTATTTTTCCAGCTCTGCCTTGGCTGCGGCGAGGGCGTAGTCCGCATCGCGCAGGGGGCTGTCCACACTGGCGCGGTAGTATTTCTCCAACTCACTGCGCTGCTGCGGCGTGCGGTTTTCGGTGGGGGCTTTCAGGATGGCCAGCACGGCGGCAGGCGGGCCGCCGGTGCCATCAAGGCTGGCCAGAGTAGGCTCGGCATCGGTGGAGGAAAGGCGGAAGCGGCCCACGTTGTGCCCGGCAAAGGTGCCCTGTTGCAGCATGCGCACGGTCAGCGTGGCACCGGCGGGCACGGGCACGGCTTTGTCCACGATGAACATGGCATTGCGCTCGATGCGTTTTTTGGGGTCGTTGCCGTCGATGGCCCAGCCGTTCTTGGGGTCTTTGTCGAGCAGCAGCTTCACATCGTAGCCTTTTTGCGAGTAGTCAGCCTCGGCGCGGGTGAAGGTGATTTTCACCGGCGTTTTCAAGCTGGGGGCGGAGATAGTGCCTTCGATGCCAGTGAGCACGAAATTGCCATTGGGGGCGCGGCCCAGGCTTTGATTGGGCAGCGTGGGATCTGGTAGAGCCTCCAGCAGCAGGCCGGTGAAGCTGCCTGCGGCGAGAGGTGCGGTGATGGTGTAGATGTCAGAGTTGGGATTGCGGCCTCCGGCGATCCATGAGGCATCTGGCAGCTTGCGCAGTGAGGCTCCACCTTGGGATTTGGCCTCGGTGACTGGCAGCACTTCCCACATGGGTTTCTTCGCAGCCTCGGGTTTTTCCATGTCGGCCTCCCAGCTGGCCACGAGGTTGGGCAGTTGGAGCTGGGTCTCGGTGACTTGCTCCTGAGCGGCGTCGATCTTCTTGCGGAGTTTGGCCAGTTCCATCTCCTCCTCCTTGTCCGGCACTTGAATTACAGGGTCGGAGTTGCCGCCGCTGCGGTTGGAGCTGCCCTGAATGGTGCCGCTCTCGGCGATGTTGTTGAAGAAAGCGAAGAGCGAGTAGAAGTCCTTTTGAGTGAAGGGATCATATTTGTGATCGTGGCAGCGGCAGCAGTTCAGGGTGAGGCCGAGCCAGGTGAAGCTGGTTGTCTCCACGCGGTCGATGATGTTCTCGATGCGCCACTCCTCGGCGATGATGCCGCCTTCGCCATTGAGGCGGTGATTGCGATTGAAGCCGGTGGCCACGATTTGATCGCGCGTGGCATTGGGAAGCAGATCGCCGCCGATTTGTTCAATGGTAAACTGATCGAAAGGCTTGTTGTCGTTGAAGGCTTTGATGACCCAGTCGCGCCAGGGCCACATGGCGCGGCTGCTGTCCGTCTGAAATCCATGGCTGTCGGCGAAGCGGGCGAAGTCGAGCCACTGCATGGCCATGCGTTCGCCGTAGTGGTCGGACTTCAGCAGGCGGTCCACGACGGTTTCGTAGGCCTTGGGGCTGGTGTCTTTTTCAAAGGCGGCGATTTCTTCCAGCGTCGGTGGCAGGCCGGTGAGATCGAGCGATACACGGCGCAGCAGTGTGGCGCGGTCGGCTTCGGGTGATGTGTGCAGACCTTCTTCTATCAGGCGCTCGGCGATGAAGGAGTCGATCTCGTTGCGGATGGTGAACTTGGGATCGGTGATCTTCGGCACCGGCGAGCGCTCGGGTTTCAGAAAAGCCCAGTGGCCCTGATACTCCGCGCCTTCGCTGATCCACTGCCGCAGGATGGCTTTCTCTTCGGCGGTCAAAGGCTTGCCATCTTTGTCCGGCGGCATCACGTCGTCATGGTCATGTGGCAGTTCCACACGCGCGATGAGCTGGCTCAGCTCGGGCTTGCCGGGGACGAGGGCGGTGTCGCCGGACTTCGCGGGCTTGATCGCCTGATCACGCAGATCCAGCCGCAGGTCGCCTTTGCGATGAGCCGCATCCGTGCCGTGGCAATGAAAGCACTTTTCATTCAGGATGGGCCGCACATCGCGGTTGTATTTCAGTTTGGCGGTCTCCGCCGCGAGCAGGGCTGGAAAGGCCAGGAATATGAAAAGGGCTTGGCGCATGGGTTGGTCGTTGTGATGGTAACGTCTCTCGGTCCCCATCTTTTAGTGGGATTGTCTTGCTCTATCTTGCTCACCCGGCCATCTGATCGGCGATTTCCTCCGCCGGATAGGTCCAGATCTCGCTCAGCGTCGGATGATAATGCGGGATGGCCATGAACTGCTGCACAGTGGCGCGGAAGTTCATGGCGATGACGACTTCATGGATCAACTCGGTGGCCTCCGGCCCGACGACGCAGGCACCGAGGATCTCGCCGGTTTCTTTGTGCGCGAGCATCTTCACGAATCCGGCGGTTTCGCCCATGACCATGGATTTGCCGTGGTCATTGAAGGGATAGCTGGCCTCAAGGAACGGAGTGTTTTGTGCTTTGAGTTTTTCAGTGGTGGCACCGACGACGGCGACCTGAGGGTGTGAGAAGACGCCGAAGAGGGTGAGGCGGTAGTCGATGGTTTCGTCGGCTACTTTGTCCTGGATGAGCTTTGCAGCATTACGTGCGGCGATTTCGCCCTGCTGGATGGCGATGTGCACGACATCGAGCGGGCTGCAGACATCGCCAGCAGCAAAGATGTGCGGCTGAGAGGTCTGCATGCGATCGTTGACGATGATCTTCGTTTTGAGAAGAGCGACTTTGGCGGCCTCGAGATTCAGACCGCGTGTGGCAGGCTGGCGTCCCATGGCGAGGAGGATTTCATCCACGTGGATGGCATGCGTGTGGCCGGATGCGGTGAATGCAATGCGCTTGCGGCCTTCATGATTGGAGACGGCATCCAGATGCGTGCCGAGGTGGACCTTCATGCCGCGCTCTGCGTAGGCTTTGGCAATGACATCGCTGCATTCGCGGTCGAGGCCGGTGAGGAGCTGGGTGTTGCGCTGGAGCAGCGTGACGGCGCAGCCCATGGCTTCGAGGTAGTGGGCCATTTCGAGGGCGATGGCACCACCGCCAAGAACGGCGATGGTTTTGGGCAGAGTGTCGGCATCGAGGACGTCATCGCTGGTCCAGTAGCCGGTTTCGGCGAGACCGGGCACGTTTGGGACCATGATTTCAGAACCTGTGGCGATGCAGAAGCTGCGAGCTGTGGCTTGGAAGGATGCCGAGCCATCGCGTGGCAGCACTTCCACGGTATGCGCATCCACAAAGCGGGCGTGGCCGCGATAGAGGGCGAAGCGGCCGTCTTCGAGCTGGCCCTGGCGGTAGCTGGCGAAGTCGGCGATGAGGGTGCGCTTGCGGTCACGGATGGTGTGGACATCGACGCCGTGGGAAGTGGCCTTGAGTCCAAACTCGGCTGCGTGGCGGATGTGAAGCTGACGGTTGGCAGATTCGATGAGGGTCTTGCTGGGCATGCAGCCGCGCAGGATGCAGAGGCCGCCGAGCTCAGGTGCGCCATCGATGACTGCGACACGCAGGCCGGCGCTGTGGGCGGTGCGGGCTGCGGCGTAGCCGCCGCTGCCGCCGCCGATGACGATGAAGTCGAAAGAGTGTTCAGACATGAGGAGAAGTGCAGGGGAGATACGGCTTGTGCAAGGTCTTGGCTTTATTTGCGTGATTTCGCCCCAACTTTGTCTTGCAATACACTGGGCCAAATCTCGTAACATGAGTCAGCCTATTTCCAACCACCATGAAAACTCGCCGCTCCTTCTTGTCTCAGATTCTCGCCACCGGCGTTGCGCCGGTATTTGTCCCGGCGCATGTGCTGCGCTCTGAGACTGCGCCGTCGAATAAGATCACGCTTGGGGTTATTGGCGTGGGTTCGCAGGGGACGCATGACATGCGGGCCTTTTTGAATCACGCGGATGTGCGGGTGACGGCGATTTGCGACGTGAATAAAAAGCACATCGAGCGTGCGCAGCAGGCGGTGGCGGAGCGCTACGGCAGTGCGGACGTGAAGGTGATGAGTGATTTCCGTGAGCTGAACCGTGACAAGTCGATCGATGCCGTGCTGATGGCGCTGCCGGTGCACTGGCACAGCATCCCGGCCACGGATGCGATTCTCAATGGCAAGCACATCTACCATGAGAAGCCGATGGGCATGTCGATGCAGGAGTCAAAGCATGTGCGGGCGGCGGTGAAGAAGACGGGGGTGGTGTTTCAGTTTGGTACACAACAGCGCAGTGATCTGAAGTTTCGCTGGGCCTGCGAACTCGCGCGCAACGGGCGTCTGGGCAAGCTGAAGGAGATTCAGGTTGGAGTGCCCGGGGGAAAGATTGGGGCTGATTTTCCCGAGCAGCCGGTGCCTGCAGAGGTGGACTGGGACCGCTGGGTGGGACCTGCACCCATGACTTCGTTCAACGTGGAGAAGCTCAAGCGCGACAACCATGAGAACATCACGAACTTCTCGCTCGGTATGATCTCATGCTGGGGGATTCACCACCTCGACATCGCCCAGTGGGGCAACGGCACCGACGAAACAGGGCCGATCAGCATCGAAGGCGAGGCAACCTATCCCGACCACGGTGGTTGCGATGCAGTGCTGACCTGGAAGATGCACATGGAGTACGCCAATGCGGCGCCGATCACCTTTGTGAATGAGAAGAACATGGGCATCGGCCACGGCACGCGGTTCATCGGCGAAAACGGCTGGGTGCATGTGCTGCGTGGCAACATCAAGGCGAGTGATGACGCGATCCTGCGTGACCCCGCCAACAAGGAGGGAACGATGCCGATCAAGCTGATCGCCAGCATCGAGCACACGCGCAATTTTGTGGATGCGATCAAGACGAAGCAGCGGGCGATCTGCGACATCGAAACCGCCGTACGTTCAGACACGCTGCCGCAGCTCACCGCGATGGCACTGAAGGCGAAGCGCAAGCTGCTGTGGGATCCGAAGTCGGAGACCTTTACCAATGACGAGGCGGCGAATGCACTCATGATTGCGCGGCCTTTCCGTGGGGAGTGGAAGCTGCCGGAGATCGGGTGAGCGTACGTTGGATGTGTTTGGCGCGCAGATGCCTCCCACGCAATGCAACTCCCTTCGCTAAACCGCCCGACTTTGGGCGGCACCGATCCTACATGGCGTCATCACACACTGGCAGACGGGCGGGCTGTCGCCACACCCATCCCACGGCCTGCTACCGCCGCTGCCTGACTGCCTCAAACAAGATCGCGGCACCAGCGGCGGCGACATTGAGGGATTCCACGGGTGAGTGCAGGGGGATGCGCACGCGGGCATCGCAGGCCTGCATGATCTCAGGGCTCGCGCCACGGCCTTCGTTGCCGAGGATCAGCAGCGTGGGCTGGCGCCAGTCGTAGTCGTAATGGAGCAAATCGGCCTCGCCAGTGGCGACGACGGTCTTGAGACCCCGGCTGCGGCATGTTTCGATGCTGCCGAGGCCGGAGACATCCGGCAGGATGGGCAGGCGAAAGGCGGAGCCCATGGAACTGCGCAGGGTCTTGGGCGAAAAGGCATCCGCCGAGCCTGCGAAGGAAAAAAGGCCGATCACGCCGGCGGATTCTGCCGTGCGCACAAGCGTGCCGAGGTTGCCTGGGTCTTGAATACGATCAAGACCAAGGATGAGGGGGGCTTTGCCTTCGAAGAGGGCGTCTAGCGTGGGCCACGGGCGTTCGGCGATGACGATGATGCCCTGGGTGGAGGTGGTGTCGCTCAGGGATTCGAGGACGGATTCGGAGAGCTGGAAGACAGGGCAGGAAATGCGCTCCAACAAGGCCAACTGGGATGCGGAAGGCTCAGCGGCAGTGAAGCAGGCCTGCAGTGGGAGGCCGGACGAAACGCATTCAGCCACGAGGCGTTCGCCCTCGACAAAGATCTGGTCACGCTCACGGCCTTCGCGCACCCGGCGGGCGTGTTTGATGCGTTCATTGGAGGAGCTGGTGATGAGCATGTGGCGGGGGACGGAGGTCTGACCATCTCTCGTCTAATCCTGTTGTAAATCCAGTTGCCGAATGCACGTGGGCGTTTATTATCACGGCCCCTCACGAATGTGCCAGCATAGCTCAGTGGTAGAGCAGCGGTTTTGTAAACCGCAGGTCGTCGGTTCGACCCCGACTGCTGGCTCCACTCGAAAACGAGTGGAAAGCCCATAAATCAAGGGTTCCAGCCTCAAAGGTGGGAATGCACAATAAAGCAACGAGCGGCACCAAGAGGCACGAAATCCGCTAAAATAAGCGGATTCTAAGCGGACGAAAAAACTGGTGCTGTCACAGTACCCTCGTCGCTGCGTGCCGGGGGAGGGGAGCGCCACAGCAGCACGTGACGTGAGCAGGGGCAGACCCCACCACGCATGCCACCTATGACGTTTGACCGTGATTCTCTCCTCTCCTGTACAGCCCTCCGGCTGTTTTTTTCACTGAAAATCCTGAATCCACTACACAGCCATCCCATAGGCCGTGCCGAATGAGGGGCAAGCGTTGAAGTAACGAGGGAGAGAGGCTCGAAAGTGGCGGAGGGCGAGTTGCGGTTTGGGCGTGTTTGCTGGTCAAATCAGGCGGATGCTGTCCCATGCGATG
>CAILZI010000157.1 GCA_903838675.1 uncultured Verrucomicrobiota bacterium | reverse complement strand
GGAGATGAGGAGGACTTCGTGGCCGGCGGTGTGGGCGGCTTCAGCGAGGGCGTAGCCCATGCGGCCGGAGGAGCGGTTGGAGAGGAACCGCACGGGGTCGATGGGCTCGCGCGTGGGGCCGGCGGTGATGAGGAGGCGCATGGGGGACTGTTAGGGAAGCACTGATTTTTACACCGCAGAGTTTGGAACGCCGCAGAGATTTTTCAGAAGGTGTTCTTTCAGGGCTTGTGCTTGAAGCAGCCGCCGAGGGCGTGGTGCTGCGGAGGAAGGACGGAAGGGACCGAAAGGCCTGATTGATCGAAGGCGGGACGCCTCGAGCCGTTGAGAGGCCGGAGGCCTATCCTCCGGGGACGGTGAGGGGCTTGCCGTTGTCTTTGGGGCCGAGTTTGATGAAGTAGGGGACGGCGCGGCGGGCCCAGTCTGAGGCGTCGGGGAAACTGCCGGCTCCTTCACCGAAGGTGCTGCGGAGCATGTCGGTGTCGATGATGCCGGGGTTCATGGGGATGACGGCGACTTTGCCGCCGGTGTCCTGGGCGGTGGCCATGGAGAGGCCTTCGATGGCGTATTTGGTGGCGCAGTAGGGGGCGACGTCGGAGGCGGTGCAGCGGCCCCAGCCGGAGGAGAAGTTGACGATGACGCCGCTGCCGCGTTTGAGCATGGCGGGGAGGAGATGGCGCATCATGGCGGCGGGGCCTTTGATGTTGATGTCGATGATGCGGCTGAAGTCTTCGGCGCTGGTTTCCCAGAGAGGGGCGTTGGCGTTGATGATGGCGGCGTTGTTGAGGACGAGGTCTGGAGCGCCGAATTTTTCGAGGATGCTAGCGCAGAAGGAAGCGATATCGGATTCGCAGGAGACATCGCAGGTTTGGAAATGGTGCGGGGCGGGGAACTGGTGGGAGAGTGCGGCGATTTGAGCGGCGTTGCGACCGCAGCCGGCGATGTGCCAGCCGGCTTTGATGAAGAGGGGGAGCATGGCGCGGCCGAGGCCACGGGTGCAGCCGGTGATGACGACGGTTTTGGGTTTCATTTTCCCCCACCGTTACTTCTCGTCTGCGGAAGGATCAAAGGCCTTGTTGAAGGGAGGGCCGCGCTCGCCGCCGTAGGTTTCGCGGAGGTATTCGTCTCCCTCGCTTTTCTTGCGGCGGATATTCTTTGGGACGACGAGATTTCCAATGCGCCGACGCTCGGCACGACCGGCCTGCCACTGCTCCCAAGTCCAGGTGCGCTCGGGGCTGGATTTGAGTTTCGAGGGTGTCATGGCGGTGGAATGTAGCTCAGGATTTGGATTTTTCCAGTTCGGCTTCCACCTCGGTCTTCACGGCATCGAACTCGGGTACGCAGTTGTATTTGGAGCAGGCAGCGACGCGATAGGCTTCGTCCCAGTCGATGGGAATACGGCCTAGCAGAACGGCTGATATAAGCATTAGAGAGTCCGGAATCATAAAGCAGCGCTGGCTGATTGCGGAGCATATGTAGTGGAGCTCTTTGCAGACGCTGCTGGTATGCGTAGGGTGTGGCGAAGTAATGGGTTTGCTTCCCGGTCGGTGGCGAGCTGACCCAGGGAAGCGCTCGCCAAGGCTCGGCATCCCTGGGCTTTATTACGCAGCTCCGTTGGAGCTGGTGTGTCGCGGAGTGGAGTGGCGAAAGATGAGGTTATAGCGTATTCAAAAACTGATTATCGAAAAGCGCACATGGAGACGCTCGGCGGCGGCTTGAGGACAAGCCGCCCTACCTTGCGACGGGTGTGAGCGCAGCGGCGATTTCATCGGCGGTCATGCGAGCAGCATGGCGGATGAGTGCGCGGTGGGGCAACTCAAATTAGAGCTTCGCTTTTTCGACCTCGTCCCAGGGGATCTCGGAGAGTTCGGCGTTGGGGTTGCGGCGTTCGAAGTAGTTGATGGCCCATTGGTCGCTGAAGAAGACGACCCAGCGTTCGGCGCTGTCCTGGGCGGTGGTGACGCCGCCGGGGATGTCGAAGTCTTCGATGGCGCCGCCGTCTTTGGTGCGGACCCAGCGG
>CAILZI010000156.1 GCA_903838675.1 uncultured Verrucomicrobiota bacterium | reverse complement strand
GAACCGGCGGCAGAACCACGACCGGGGCCGACGGGGATGTCGTGCTCGCGCGCCCAGTTGATGAAGTCCCAGACGATGAGGAAATAGCTGGTGACGTTCTTCTCTTTCAGCAGGGCGAGCTCCACTTCCATGCGATGATGCAGCACCTCATCATTGAGTGCGCGGCTGCGGCCATAGCGGTTTTCCAAGCCCTCCTGAGTCAGCCTGCGCAGGTATTCATTACGATCCCCGCCATCAGGCATGGGATACTGCGGGTAGCGGTCGATGCTGGTGGAGTCGAGGTGGATCTTGAGGTCACAGCGTTCGGCGATTTCGAGCGTGGCGTCGCAGGCCTCCGGTACCTCGGAGAAGAGGGCGCGCATTTCCTGGGCGGTCTTGAAATAGACCTCCGGGGAGTAGGTCATGCGGTTCTGATCGTAGATGCTCGCGCCCGTGCCGATGCAGATCATGATGTCGTGGGACTCGTGATCGCTGCGATTGAGGAAATGCACGTCGTTGGTGGCGACAGTTTTGAGGTCGTACTGTTTGCCCCACTCAATCATCTGGCGCGCGCTTTTGCGCTGGGCCTCCATGTTGTGGTCCTGGATTTCGAGATAGAAATTTTCGGGGCCGAAGATGTCGCGGAACTCCAGCAGGCTTTTCTCCGCCTCATCCTTGCGGTCGGAGAGCAGGAGTTCGTTGATTTCGCCGTTGATGCAGCCGCTGAGGCAGATGAGGCCCTTCGCGTGTTCGCGCAGGGCGTCTTTGTCCACGCGGGGTGTGTACCTCTGGCCGTCGAGGGGCCCTTTGGTGATCAGCTTGGAGAGATTCTCGAAGCCCTCATTGCTGGCTGCGAGCAGCGTGAGATGCGAGGAGCGCTTGCGCCCCGGCACTTCGTTTTTGTCCATCATGGAGCCAGGAGCCAGATAGGCTTCACAGCCGATGATGCTCTTCACCTTGGCCTTTTTCGCGGCCATGTAAAAGTCGATGGCGCCATAGAGATTGCCATGGTCGGTCATCGCCACGGCAGGCATCTCCAGCTCCTTCACGCGTTTCATGAGCGCATCAATGCGCACCGCGCCGTCTAGCAGGGAGTACTCGGTGTGAAGGTGGAGATGGACGAAGGAATCAGGCATGAGGCGGGGGACAGGATTAACCCCGCTTGGAAGGGGTGAACAAGTGCGAGTTGTTCACATTCGTCCGTCACCGGGTCTGCGATGGCCGCGATGATGGTGGCGATAGCGATTGAGCAGCACCCAACCGACGATTCCCACGATGCAAGCCAGTGATATTGCGATAATGAGGTAAATCTCATTGGTCTTGGATGAAGGAGCGTCCACTGGTGAAACTGCTGCTGCAACGATGTGGAGTTGAAATGGCGGGCTGGTCTCTCCAGGAAATACCACCCGGGGGCGAAGATCGGTCTTTCCCGCCTGAGAATGGAGTAGAATCAGGCTGGTGTTGGCATCCTTGGCAAATTCGACCTGAAAAGTGGCTGAATTCACCGGCAACTGGCCGTGGGCCGTGCCAAGCAGGTGAACTTCCTGGGTGTCCGCTTTGAGGGGGGTGTTGTCGGCACCATCCATGGCCTTAATTTTGCAGACAGGCAGGATGGTTTTTTTTCCATCAAACAGCAGCCCAAGTGAGCTGGCGAGGTATTGCTGCGCTTTTTCATGGGTTGCAGCCACCTGCTCGGGAGTCTGCTCCAAATACCAGGAGGCTGGAACCGGCGGCAGAGACGTGGGATCGGCAGCCAGGAAGGTGCGTGGATCGACATTGATGCGCAGAGTGTAGGCACCTGCAGAGCCAAACTCCGCCTCGACGGTCATATTTGGAACCACGTGGGCCTGCAACATGCTGGCGAAAGCCAAAAAAGCCGGGAAGAAGATTCCTAAGACTCTCCTGCAAAAAAACCGATGCATCATGACGCATGTTGGAGATGCCTGTGGCAATGGCAAATATATCATCGCGACAAGCATTTAACCCGGCAGAATTAATGAGTTGATTTTCAAGATGAAACACGGCTCTCGAAAGATCCTGCGAAAAACCTTGTAGCGGGAAGATGACCGCGCTTGACTAACGGCGTGTAAATTGCTTCAAAAGAGTATTCCGTATATCCACCTGCATGGGCGCCACACTTAAATCACTGGAGAAAGAACTCGAAATCACCCTCGAGGACTTCAATCTGGTCGGACGCAGCCCGGATGCCAGCATCCGGTTGGTGGACGGCGGTGTATCGCGCCAGCACGCCACAATCCGGCGTGACGGGCAGTTGTTCTGGGTTTCCGATCTTGGCAGTGCCAACGGCAGCTTCGTCAATGATGTGGCCGTGACCACAGCGCGGGCTCTGCGGCATGGAGATCGCGTGCAGTTTGGCACCAGCACCTTTATTTTTGACAGCCAGGACGAAGAACGCCCCCCGAGCGAGTCCGGCAACGTCAGCACGCAGTCTCTCCATACCATCGCGCTGCCGGTCAAGACGGTGCGAGCCACCCTGCTCGTCGGCGACCTGCGCAACTTCACCACGATCTCATCTCAGCTCAGTGCTGAGGAAGTGGCCGCCATGCTGCGCGAGTGGTATGCGCAGTGCGAAAAAGTTCTGAAAACTCGTGATGCCATCATCGACAAGTTCATCGGCGATGGTGTCTTTGCCTACTGGCCGGGGGATGACATCTCCTCGCGGGTGAAGGCCACCGAGGCCGCCAAAATTCTCAGCAGTCCTGATTCCAGTGAATCTCCCAAGCGCAAGTGGCTGAAGGAGAACATGAATCTGGAAGTTCATTGCCACATCGGCCTGAACATTGGTGATGTTGCCCTGGGTGCCATGGGGCGCGGAGTGAACACCGCCGTGGGCGAAGCCGTGAACGTGACTTTCCGTATCGAGAGCCTGACCCGCAAACTGCAGGTGCCTGTTCTTGCCGGTGCGCCGTTTCTCAATGGCTGGGCGGAAGGTCTGCAGCTCTACCAAAACGCCGGAGTCCATCCGGTGAAGGGCCAGCCGGATCCTGTCGAAGTTTATTCGCTGATCGACGTGCCGACGATGTCGTTCTAAGGCGTTTCGCTGTCCAGCAGCCGCTGCATGTCTGAGCGCGTCATGCGGTAGAGCAGCCACTCGCTCATTCGTTTGGCTCCAATGCGCTGCTCATACACCTGCTGCGCGTTCACATTCCAGTCGAGCGCCGTCCATTCCACCCGGCCGCAGCCACGCTCATGCGCGAGGCTCACCACCTTCTGGAGCAAAGCACCGCCCACACCGCCTTTGCGACGCTCCGGCAGGACAAACAAGTCTTCGAGATACAAGGTGGGCAGTGCGAGAAAGCTTGAGTAGGTCTCCACGAGAATCATGTAGCCGCAGGGCTCGGTGTCCGCGTTCACAAATGCCAGCCAGACCTCGATGCGAGGTTTTGCGCCCAAGGCATCTTCGACCAGACGTGCTTGAGCAGCCTCATCCGGCGGCGGCAGCTTTTCAAACTCTGCGAGCGCAATGACCAACCGGCAAAAAGCCCCTGCATGCTCACGCGTCAATGGACGCAGTTCGATCTGCAGCGCCGTGCTCATGCATGCAATACTGGATCGCCAAACAAGGTGAAGTGACCTGCCTCAGCGACGCGCACTTTGAAAATTTCACCCGTGTGACGCTCGGGATGGCCATCGAACACCACAATGCGGTTCGAACCCGTGCGGCCGGTGAGGCGCTGATCGTTCGTCTTGCTGGGTCCTTCGCAGAGGATTTCGACCTCTTTGCCCACGAGAGCATCGTACATCGGCAGAGCGATGCGGTTCACGAGCCCCAGCAAATCCTGATTTCTCTCTTCCTTCACACGCTCCGGCACCTGAGTGGACTCCTCCATTTCCGCCGCAGGGGTGCCACGGCGTTTGGAATAACGAAACACAAAGGCATTGTCGAAACCGATGGTTTCAAACATCTGCCGCGTCTCGAGGTAGTTTTCCTCGGTCTCGCCGGGGAAGCCGACGATCACATCCGTTGTCACCGCGATGTCCGGGCGAGCAGAGCGGATGCGCTCAACGAGCTCGGTGAACTTGGCCGCTGTGTAAGGCCGGTGCATGCGCTTCAAAATGGCATCGCTGCCGCTTTGCACGGGCAGATGCACATGCTCGGCGAGCTTGGGCAAGTAGGTGAAGGCTTCGATCAGATCCTTCTTGTAGCCAATCGGATGCGGGCTGGTGAAGCGGATGCGCTTGATACCGGGCACCTCATGCACTGCCTCGAGGAGCTGCACGAAGGGGCTCTTGCCATCAACCGCCGGGAATTCATGCCTGCCGTAGAGATTGACGATCTGCCCCAGCAGGGTGACTTCTTTCACCCCGCGATCTGCGAGGCGTTTCACTTCTTCGACAATGTCAGCGATGGGTCGGCCCCGCTCGCCGCCACGGGTGTAGGGCACAATGCAGAAGGTGCACTTCATGTTGCAGCCCTGCATGATGCTCACAAAGGCGCTCGCCTGCTTTTCCTTCAGGGTGTGATCACGGATGGTGTTCTGCGAGGCGGCTTCCTCCTCCACATCGACGATGGAAAAACGCTCATCGTCCATCTGCTTTGCCTCTTTGGCGCGGATGATCTCGTCCACGTAGTCGACCACACGATGATACTTCTGCGTGCCGACGACGAGGTCCACGTTCGCCTTGTTCACCAGCTCACCGCCACGGCTCTGCGCCATGCAGCCCATGAAACCAGTGACCAGTGGCGTGCGCCGCCGCCGCACCATGCCCATCTTGCCAAGCGCTTTCTGCTCCGCCTGATCGCGCACGGAGCAGGTGTTGATCAGCACCACGTCCGCGTCCTCATCACGCGCCGTCATGGTATAGCCGCGCTCGACGAACATCTGCGACACCTGTTCGGTGTCGCGTTCGTTCATCTGGCAGCCGTAAGTTTTGATGTGAACAAGTGGCATTGGGGGGGAGGTGAGGATACCCACTCCCGCCCAAAACACAACCCCGAGGCTCTAGGCCCCGTCCGGGTCAGGCCTTGATCTCAAAGATCGCCTCGACTTCCACCGCTGCGCCAGTGGGGAGCTGCGCAAAGCCCAGGGCGCTGCGGGCGTGGTAGCCGTCGCCTTCCTTGCCGAAGATTTCGTGCAGCAGGTCGGAGCAGCCGTTGATCACCAAATGCTGGTCGCTGTATTCCAGCGTCGAGTTCACGCAGCCGAGGACCTTGAGGACCTTGAGACCGTCCAGCGTGCCGTGCGTGTCCCACACCGAGCGCAGCACCTTCTCGGCGCAGTTTTTCGCCGCCTTGTAGCCGTCCTCAGTCGAAACGCCTGCGCCCAGCTTGCCCTTGAGATCGCTCACATGACCGGAGGTGAGGAGCTGATTGCCGCTGCGGATGCAGAGGTTCAAATACGCGGGAGCTTGCTTGGTGAAGACGATGCCGAGGGATTCTGCTTTTTGCTGGGGTGTCATGGTGGAGGTGAGAAGTGGATGCAGAATACGAATTGGAAAATGAAAACTGGCAGATCATTGCGTTGATCTGCTCTTTACCCCGCATCTGAGTTTCACAGTGCCCAGGCCTTAACCACGCCGCCCATCTGCCACATCAGCTTGTCCAAGGCGAGGCCGAGCTTTTCACTGCGACCGTTGAGCAAACCGGCCCAGCACATGCCCTTGGCGGTGTGGACCATGATGGTGGTGGTGCCCGGCAGTGATCCGCTGTGCCAGCAGTTCGGCACCTTGTTCACATACCATCCACGCGCGTAGCCCGCATTTAGGCCGGGCGTTGTCATGGTGCGGATCGAATCCTTCTTGAGCAGGAGCGGCAGCTGGGAAGCAAAACACACCAGATCCCCCGCCGTGGCGATCCAGCCACCGTGAGAGTCCATCCGTGCGACGTTCATGCTGTAGGCCGCATTCGCCTTGGGCGTGAGGTACATCACCTCCTGCGGCCGCCGGTCCGCAAGCGTGTTACCGGCGATCTGCATGCTGGAGATGCCGCAGGGTTCCAGCAGCCGCTTTTTGATCAGGGCTTCATAGGGCAACTTGCGCACCTTCTCCAGCACGCGTCCGAGCACGCAGTAGCCGAAATTCGAATAGGCAAAATGTTCGCCTGGCCGGTTCGTCAGCTTCTGATTGGCCAAGGTCCATGCGATGAGTTCCGCATGATTCATCCTGGGGTTTTTAAACATGGGGTCGTTTTTGTCATTGGTCCAGCCACCACAGGTGTGGGAAAGCAGGTGATCCACGGTGATGGCCGCCAAATCTCCGGCAAAGTCACCACCCAGGATGCCATCAGGGCCAAACACCTTGCTGTCAGGCCGCAAGCGTTCCTCCTCGATGCACTCCATGACCGCCGTGGCCGTGAATGGTTTGGAGATACTGGCGATGCGGAAGCGATGCTGCGGTGTGACGGCCTCCGTCCCAGCCGCATCGGCAAAACCATAGGCCGCCTCGAAGTCGATCTTCCCATCCCTGCCATAGGCGATGCTCATGCCCTGGACACCATGCTCGCGCAAAAAGCCTTCGGCGATGGTACGAATTTTTCCTTCCTCTGACTGTGGCAGTGCAGCAGCAGCAACCGGCCATGCTGTCAGCGAACTCACAAAGGCGCGTCGTTTCATGCGAACCATATCACACCTTGACGCCCTGCCGCCGTCAATGAAAACATCCGTCATGCTCCGGTTTCTCCTTCTGCCTGCCCTGCTCACTCTCAGCGCCCACGCCCAGACCGTGGATACAAGCACGCTCACCGGCAAGGTCGTCTGCGGCTATCAGGGCTGGTTCCGGTGTGAGGGTGATGGCAGCAACAATGGCTGGCATCATTACGCGGCAGGCAAAAGTTTCGAGCCAGGGCACTCGCACATCGAGCTGTGGCCAGATGTGAGTGAACTGCCCAAAGAAGCCCGTGTTGCGACGCCATTCAAGCATGCCGATGGCAGCCCTGCCGAAGTCTTCAGTTCTGTGCATCCAGCCGTCGTGCAGCTTCATTTCAAATGGATGCGCGACTACGGCATCGACGGCGCCTTTGTGCAGCGTTTCGCCGCCACCACACGGGACAAACGCTTCCGTGAACCGATGGATCAAGTGCTTGTGCATTGTCAGACCGCAGCCAGCGCCAACGGGCGCGGCCTGACCCTGATGTATGACCTGAGTGGCATCAAGGAAGACGGCATTCAACTGGTGATCGACGACTGGAAGCGCCTCATCACGGAGAAACGTCTCGACCGCTCCGGGCCTTCGTATTTCAAACATCACGGCAAACCGCTCGTCGCCTTGTGGGGAATCGGCTTCAATGACCGCGCGCCCATGCTCGAAGAGTGGTCGCGCCTGATCACCTTCCTGCGTGATGATCCCGAATTCGGTGGCTGCGCCATCATGCTCGGAGTGCCCTACTACTGGCGCACGCTGGACCATGACTGCATCAAAGATCCCAAGTTGCTCGAACTCATCGCGCATGCGGACATCGTCAGTCCATGGGCGGTTGGACGGTTGGGCACGCCTCAGGACGCCGCCAGTCGCGGGGAGAAATATTTGAAACCCGACATCACCTGGTGTGCAGAGCACAAACTTGATTACCTGCCGGTCATCTTCCCCGGCTTTAGCTGGACCAACCTCTCGAAATCACGCAATCAGGAGGCCAAGTTTGACGCGATCCCACGTCTTGGCGGCCAGTTCCTTTGGTCACAGGCACTCGCGGCCAAGCAGGCTGGGGCACAGATGCTCTACGTCGCCATGTTTGATGAACTGGATGAAGGGACTGCCATTTTCAAAACCGACAACCATCCGCCTGTGGGTGAAAGCCGCTTCCTCGCGGAGCCGGATGTACCGAACGATCACTACCTCTGGCTCACGGGAATGCTGGGCAAACTGCTGCGTGGTGAAACGGCGGACGCGATGCCCAAGCGCTGACCTGGGCTTACGACAAGTCCGACGCCAGCACGGAATTTGCCGCACGCAGCGCGAGCTCCTTGGCCTGGGCAATCACGCGCACGGAAGTGGCGTCAAAGAGGTAGGCATGGCAGCTCGGGCAGGTGATGGGGCGCGTGACCACGATGGAGCCACAGCCTTCGCAGACTTTGTACTGCTCCGGATGGGTGGCGATCTTCTCGGCCTGCTTCAGACGTGAGTCTGGTTTGTGCTCATGCGCGCTCATTAAATGTCATTACGATGCTACGACGACATTGGCCGAGTGCAACGCCGCTGATAAACAACTTACACTCTTTTTTGTGCTTGCTTTGCGGCTGTTAAGCAACCCTCAGCCCAGCCCGGGGACGCTCCAGCCAGCGCGGTATTTGCGAGTGAGCTGGGCATTGAGTTCGGGCTGATTTGTCACCTGGCCTGCGGCGGCGTCCCATTCGATCCAGCCGCCGGGATTACGCTCGGCGAGGACGCCGAGGAGCACCGCCTCCGTGACAGGGCAGCCGTAGGTGGGCAGGTCGGCGGCGGCTTTCTCGCCCTTGATGCAGGCATCCACCCAGTCGGTGTAATGATTCGCGATGCGTGTCTTCGGGTAGGTGAAGCCGGTGAACTTTTCCTCCGGCACCAGCCAGGGGCGCTGGCTGTGCGGTTTGAAGATGCTGCCGTTTTCTCCAATGAAGAAGATGCCGCTGGGGGTGTCTTTCGTGAGCCCGCTGGGCTTGATGACACGCGCGTCATACGGATAGCCGCCGTCGGTCCAAGTCATTTTGATCTTGTCGCCCACCGTGAGCGCTGTGCCGGGGAATTCGAGCTCAAGGTGGCGCTTTTGCGCATAGAGATCGCCCTTGCTGCCTGCATCCAGGCAGCGCACGCGGGTGGGTGCCGCAAGGCCGAGGCAGGCAAAAACGACGTCGAAGTAATGGCAGCCCATGTCCCCCATCATGCCGACGCCGAAATCTACCCAGGAACGCCACATGGAGGGGTGATAAGCTCCGTCGAGAAACGGTACTTCATTCGCGACGCCGAGCCATAGGTTCCAATCCAGATTCGCCGGCAGTGGATCGGCCAGCGCTTTGCGTTCGGTGACTTTGGGCAACCAGGTGGCCTTTTTGTTCTCCCAGCAGATGACTTCCTTCACCTTGCCGATGGCACCGCTCTTGATGAGATCGACCGTGAGCAAGGTTTCGATGCTGGAATGTCCCTGCGTACCCATCTGCGTCGTCACTCCGGCCTTTGCCGCCTCGGCACCCAGAATCCGCGCTTCGTGGATGTGATGCGTGAGCGGCTTCTGCAAATAGACGTGCTTCTTGGCCCGCAGCGCCGTCACCGCCATCGCCGCGTGCATGTGGTCCGGCGTGCCGATCGTCACCGCATCGATGCTGTCGCCCAGCTTGGCAATCATCTCGCGGTAATCACGAAACGGTGCCGCGCCTTCCAGCCGCTTTGCTGCATCGGGGTCTTGGAGTTCCTTGCGTCGGGTTGCATTGCCACCCTGCGCAAGTTCAAGCGTCTTCGCGTCCACATCGCACATGCCCACCAGCCGCACTTTGGAGTGCTGCAGCACGCTCATCATCGTCACAGCCCCCATGCCGCCCACGCCGATCGACGCCACTTGGAACATCGAATTTGGGGACCTTGCACTCAGAATGGCGGGTGCGGAAATGGACGCGGAGGCAGCGAGGGATTGCTTGAAGAAATGGCGGCGGTTCATGAGGCTTTAGAAACGAGGAGATTTGGCCTCATCTCGCATCCAGAACACAGCCCCGCTAACGATCACGCCAGGCATCGGGGCGGCGGCGTTCATGAAACACGGCATAAATGGTCACCAGATCATTCGCATGATGATAGATGATCTTGAATGGAAATCGGCGCAGACGGAACATTTGAAAGCCTCCACGGACCCGTTGGTATCGCTGGGGATCTTTGCAAATGTCACCAACTGCGACCTCGACATCTCCAATAAAACGGTCGGCGGCAAATAAACTCCTTTCGCGATACCATTCTGCGGCTTCATGATATTCCGTCAGAGCCGCCAAGGTAAAAACGTATTTCATGCACGTCCAAGAACGGCTTCACGAACCTTTCGGAGCGCATCCTCACCCGCAATCACAGCCATCCGACCCGCATTAACCTCCTCCATACGCCGATGCACCTCATCAAGCTGCGCCGATTCAATCTCGGCATCAGCCGGGATACTGGCCACGAGACGCTCGGCTAGTTCTAGACGGCTGTCGGGACCGAATTGCATGGCTTCGGCAATGAACGAATCAAGGGTAAGTGTCGTGACCATAGCTCGCTGACGGACTCAGGTAAAAATGCTCCATTTAACCCCACATGCAACTGGCCTCTTCACCAGTCAGCATCCTCCATGATACCGTTGAAGAAGCTGGTCACCTCCCCGCCACACCCACCGGCTTCCGGATCTTCATCAAGATCGGAAAGCTCGTCTGCAATCCGGCGCTGTCGTGTTCATTGCGCGCGGAGCTGAGGGCGGCGTGGATGAGTTTGTCCTGGTCTTTGACCCAGTTGGCGGCGCGGAAGAAGATGGGGCGCTCGTTTTCTTTCTCGCGGATCTGCACGCCATTGAGACCGATGTCATCGACGATGACGCCGTGGGGCAGGCCATGCACATCGAGGCTGAGGATGCCGTCGTTGCCCGTGCGCACGGCGCGAATCCAGGCTTTCACGGTTTGCCCGGGAGCAAGAGTGATTTCGAGCGGCTTGGTTTCGTCTTTGATCTCGCGCATGACGGGTTTGCCACCGGCATCCGGCTCCATGACAATGATGAACTTCGGCGCGGCACCGAGCGTGACTTTGCCGAAGGTGCCAGCGTCATGTGCGAGGGCCTTGCCCTTCGCGGTAATCTTGAGCCTGCTCCAGTCGGCGTTTGCAGCGGCATCTGGCGTGGCGTGGAGGCTGCCGCTGATCAAATCATGCCCGGCTTCGATGAGGAGCGGTGAGGAGGCATAATAACCGGCGGGCAGGCCGGTGATGTCGATCTGGATGGGATCATCAAAGCCATCCACGCGCTCGGCACGAAAGGAGAATCCGACGGAGGCACCGGGCATGACGGTGGGGTTCATGCCCGCGAGCTTCACGCTGAAATCGGGCATCGGCTGACGGATGGAAAGCGCATAAACGTAGCGCTCGCCACCCCAGCCACGAGTGTCGGTGACTTTGATGATGTAACGGCCGTCCGCAGGCGCGGTGAAAGTAAGGCGGGAGTCGCTGCCGAGTTTGCGGTCACCGCTGTCGTCGTTGGTGTAGTTCAGGGTGAAGACGGGCAGGCCGTTCGGCACGATGTGGCTGCCGATGGGCTTGGGCTCGACGATGTAGCAGGGCTCGTCGAGCGAGTGCGAATTCGCCGTGGTGTCAAAGTAAGCGCGGCGTTTGCCGCCGGAGGTGTAGAAGAAGCAGCCGCCATCCGGGCCGCGCGGCATGCGGATGATCTTCATCACGTCTCCATTGAAATAGGCGAACTCATTCAGCTCCATCTCCTCCCAGTTCTGCAGGCGGATGTCGGGGTTGTTGGCATCGACGCTGCGGAAGTTGTTGTAGCTGTCGCGCACGGCCTGCAGCAGCATTCGCTGCACGGGTTTGCCGTCAGCATGCAAGACTTCCAGCTTCGTGTCGGCAGGCGAGCCCGCGAGATCCGCCAGTGTCTCAATGATCCACACCTGGCCTTTCTTGGCTTCGAAGGCGAAACAATCAGCATCATGAGCCTGCGCGAGCCGCGCATTCACCGTGACTGGCGCGATAACGTTTTGCGCCTTGGCGACGTCATCATTGCTTTCCACTTCTTCGATCTGCGCCAGCCCGCTCACACGCAGCGCGGGCATGGAGCGGAAGCGCAACGCTTTGGCATCCAGCGGCACGTTCATCATGCCTTCCTTGTCGGGCTTCAGCATCACAGTGCTCTTGTCGCCGAGATGATGACCGATGAGGGTGACTTTTGCCTCCTTGCCAACCTGCGCGACAAGCGGCGACCAGGCGGTGACATAAGGCAGTGCTCCAAGGGTGAGGCGATAGGCGTGGTCCGCGCTGCCATCCATGGTGGTGTTGCTCACGAGAACGGTGTACTCGCCATCCGACGGCGCTTTCCATGCGAGGAAGGGATCGCTGCCGCTATCAAGACCACGATTCACAGCAAGCACGGTGTGGTTCGTATCTATGATCTCGATCGTGGGCGATTTCGCCAGACTGCCAACCTGCGCAACGGCGAGATCAAAGACGAGTTCCTCGCCCGCTTTGGCTTTGAATCGATACGCGTCATGCTGGCCGATCTCGGTGAGGGTGCCCCAGAGGCTGGCGGGCAATGAAGCAATGCTGACAGGTGCCGCCTTGAAATCGGCCGCCTGCGTGACTGTGGGCGCAAGGTCATCGGCATAGACCTTCATCCGCGCAGATTCTCCAACGGCGCTCTTGAGCCAGACCTCGTGTGCTCCGCGTGGCACTTCGGCACCGGCAGTGATTTTGACGCGGGCCGTGGTGGGTTTGACCGTTCCTTTGATGAGCTGCACTTTCAATCCGGGATGCGATGCCAGCGCCTGCGTGTCTTCAGCGAAACCTTTGCCGGTGAAGGTCACCATCAATTCGCCGCCAATGTGCGCGGCGCGTGGGGTGAGGCGTGTGAGTTCGGGCTTCGCGGCCATGGCTGGCTTGGCTGGCGCAGGTGCCATCACCACCTTGCCGGTGGTCGATTCATAGACGCTGAGGCTGCCATCCACGCGCCCAGCCACCAGTTGTGCTTTGTCGGTGAAAGCGAGTGCGGAGGACCAGTCAGATTGTTTCTCCAGGGGGATTTTTTCCGTGAGATCAGCCGTGTTCCAGATCTTGAGCGATTTATCCGTCGAGGTGGAGGCGAGCAGCTGACCATCGATGGACAGCGCGAGATTCAAGATGCCGCCTTCATGGGCGAAACGGCTGGTGATGATCTTGTTTGTGCCCTCCCTGGAATCAGCACTGATCTGCCATTGGCGGATGCGATTGTCACCGCCTGCGGCGAAGAGGTGCTTGCCATCGACGCTGAAGACCACGCTGGTTTGTTCTTTGGTGGGCTGCGAAAGCGTATCAAGCCGCTGGCCACCCGGGATGCTCCAGAGCTTCACCGTGCGATCGGCGCAAGCGCTCGCGAGCACCTTGCCATCTGGGCGGAACGAGAGGCCGTTCACCACGCCATTGTGGCCTTTGAGCAGGGCGAGCTCCTTGCCTGTCGCCACATCCCACAGGCGGATTTTTTGATCGTAGGAGCCGGTGGCGATCATCTTGCCATCGGGCGAAACCGCCAGCGCATACGCGGCATCGAGATGACCATCAAACGACTGCAGGGGCGTGCCATCGCTGGTCTTCCAGCTCTTCACGATGCCCACGATTCCCGCTTCACCACCAGAGGCAAAAACCGTCGTGCCATCCGGTGAAAAGGCGACCGCATTGGCTTTCCCCTTGAAGCCCGTGAGCTTGCGCACCACGGCCCGTGTGGTGGGATTGAGCAGCTCGACCTCGCCGTAGCGGCCTACCGCGATGAGCTGTACTTTCGGCGAAAATGCCACGGCCTGGATCGCGTGCTTCGGCGGTACCGTTGGCATGATCTGCGGCGTGATGACCTCCCTCGGCATCGGCTTCGCATCGGCAATCACCGGGCCTTTCGCGCCAGTGTCGATCCAAGTCTTGATCAACGCGATCTCCTCGGCCTTTAGTTTCTCGCGCTTGCCCGGTGGCATAAATTCGTTCTTCCCGCCACGGCCTGAGTGACCTTCGAGGAACTTCACCAGCATGCTGTCATTGGCTTTACCGGCAACAATCGCCACGCCCTCCTTGCCGCCCTTCATCAGGTTCGCAAAGGTGTCGAGGCGGAACTCGCCATCTGCATCGGTATCGTCATGGCAATCGATGCAGTAGGTGTCGAAGAGCGGGACGATCTGCTTGGTGTAGTCCACGGTCTGGGCGTGGGCTGCGAGCGTGAAAACCGCCAAGAGAAAGGTGGAACGGATGGGGTTCATTCAATGTTCCGGGTTAGTGATTAAACAAAAATTCTTTCGAGCCCATCAGGCTCCAGAAGATGTCTTCCAGCGTGGTGCGGCGGTCTTCGGGTCTGGCATTGGCGAGGAGCGCGCTGGTCTTGGTGATTTCGCGCCCGGTGGGAAGACGGGCGAGTGAGATGAGGTAGGCCTCCTCAACCATCTTCTCGTTGCTGAGCTTGCTGGAGAGCAGCGCATCAAGGCGGTTGTCTTTTTGAGCGAGCTTTTGGTTGAGTGTGTCGCCGTTGGAGATGTGCAACGCCTGGGCCATGCTCGGTTCATTGGTGCGTTCGCATTCGCAGGTGTTGACGCGGTCGGCGCGGCCAAAGCTCTTCAAGAAGTAGCTGGCGATGTTGCTGTCGGGCAGTTGCAGGGCGCGGAAGCCCATGGGGTAGCTTTCGCTGGTGCCCTTGTTGGCGTTGCGCTTGTCGATCTTGAAGGTGGTGGGCGCGGCGGTGACCTGGGAAACAGTATCGAGCAGGACCTCGGCTTTCAGGCGGCGTGGCACGTAGTGGGAGCCGTAGCGGAGATCGGTAATGTTTTCAGGCAGGGTGATGCTGCTGCGCTGGTAGGTCTCGCTTTGCAGGATGGTGCGCATGAGGGCCTTTAGATCGAACTTTTGCTTCACCAGATGCTCGCAGGCGGCGGCGAAGAGAGGCTCGTTGCTGGCGGGATTGGTCACGCGCAGATCATCCACGGCTTCGACGAGGCCGGAGCCGAAGAAGTTGGCCCACACGCGGTTCACGATGGCGCGCTGGAAGAGTTTGTTGTCGGTGCCGGTGAGCCATTTCGCGAGCGGCACGCGGCGGTCCTCGGTTGAGGTCATTGAGACGGCCGTGTTGACATTGAGCGGGTGCGGAGGCTGCGGCTTGCCGGTAAGTGGCTGCACGAGTTCGCCATCAGCGGCGGAGAAAAGAACGCGTTCATCGGCCTGAGCGCCGTTTTTCGTGCGCACACGAGAGAGCATGTTGGCAAAGGCAAAGTACTCGTTGTTCGTCCACTTTTCCATCGGGTGGTTGTGGCACTTGGCGCAGGCGATGGAGGTGCCGAGGAAGGCGACGCTGATGGTTTCGGCGCACTTGGTGGGCTCGTCGTTCAGGATGAAGAAATTGCCCGCGCCGTTTTCCAGCGTGCTGCCGGTGGCGGTGAGGAGATCGCGCACCATGACGTCCCAAGGCGTGTTCGCGGCGACGTTGCGGCGGATCCAGTTGTAGTAGGACCACATGGCCTGCGGCATGAGCTTGTCGCCGTTGACGAGGAGCAGATCACTCCAGCGGTGCGACCAGTAATCGACGAACTCTGGCCGCTGCAGCAATGCTTCGATCAGGCGGTCACGTTTGTCGGCGGCTGTGTCGGCGAGAAAGACGCGGGTTTCCTCCAGGGAAGGCAAAACGCCGATGGTATCGAGAAAAGCGCGTCGCAGGAATTCGTGATCTTCCGCACGACCGGAAGGCGGGATATTCAGCGCGCGCAGTTTCGTGAGCACCTGCTCGTCGATGAAATTACGCGGCTTCATCTGCGCAAACGCCGGCTCATCGACCACGCCATCGCTCGGCACGACAAGCGTGGAAACGGCGAGGCGGCTGAGATACCACGCGCTGATGACTGTTTCACCACGTCCGGTGGTTTTGACGACGCCATGCTCGTCCACGGTGGCGACGCTGGCGTTCACCCCGTTGTATTTGGCCCAGCGTGTCACTTCCTCGCTGTGACCGTCGCTGAACTTCGCGGTGACTTTGAGGGGCAGTGTGACACCGGGCTTCGTCACCACCTGCTTCGGCTCCACATCGAGCGCGACGATGAGCGGATCGCTGGCCTTCGGTCCCGGCGCACCAGCGGCGATCCAGCCGACGATGGCCTTGTATTCCGGGGAGTTCACGTCAAAGCGCTTGTCGCCCTTGTGCGGCACCGCTTTGACGGCCTTGAGCAAAAACAGACTGCGCGCCGGATCTTCCATGGTCAGCCGGCGTCCATTCGCGCTGCGCGTGACGGAGATCCAGTCCCCCTCGTCATCGAAGCCGCGCAACGAGAGCTTGAAGCCCCCCTGCCCTGCGGCGGCACCATGACACGCGCCCATGGCGCAACCGTAGCGTGTGAGGATCGGCTGGATGGTGTTGCGGAAGGACGGTGCTTCGGCGGCGGCAGCCGAAGCAAGAGCCGCGAAGGCGATGAAGGAACGAAGCATCATGAAAGAAACGCAATGAGGGTTGGTGGGGACGAGCACCCGTTCTCCAGTGATTTACGCAAACAGCTCCTTGATCGCCTGCGTGCCGAAATCGACGACAGGATACGGTCTGCCCTGCGGTCCAGGTAGCTCAGTGGTGAGATCGATACCGAGGGCCTGATAGATGGTGGCGACGATTTCTTTCGGGGCGACGGGGCGCTCGGTGGGGTAGCCGCCGATGTCGTCGGATTTGCCGACGACTTCGCCGCCCTTGATGCCGCCACCGGCGAAATTGACTGTCCAGCAGTTCGGCCAATGGTCGCGGCCACCGGCGGGATTGATCTTGGGCGTGCGGCCGAATTCGGCGAGGCAGGTGACCATGGTGTCGTCGAGCATGCCGCGCTGGAACAGGTCCTCAATGAGGGCGCTGTAGCCCTGGTCATACATTGGGGCGACGATGTCGCGCATGCCCTCGATGCTGGTGAAGGGTTTTGAACCGTGGATGTCCCAGGTGATCTCGCCAAAGACCGTGATGAAGGTGTTCACGGTGACGAAACGTACGCCACGCTCCACGAGGCGACGTGCGAGCAGGCAGCTCTGGCCAAAGCGGTTCATGCCGTAGCGCTCGCGCACCTTGAGCGGCTCCTTGGTGAGATCGAAGGCCTCGCGGGCCTGCGTGCTGGTCATGATGCGGTAGGCGGACTCGAAATTGGAATCCATGAGCTTCGCCTGCTCACTGTATTCGAAATTCCGCACGCTGCTGTCCACCAGCTCACGCAGTTCGCGGCGGCGTTCGAGGCGCACCTCGCCAATTTCCTTGGGCGGCAGAAGATCCGGCACTTTGAAATCTTTGACCGCAGGGTCAGCATTCAGCACGAAGGGGTCGTAAGCTTTGCCAAGGAATCCGGCGTCCTGACCGTGCGGCATGTTGCCACCCGTTGGGCCCATGGATTCGGGCAGAATCACGTGCGCGGGCAGATCGCTGCGGCGGCCTTGCAGGAACTCCAAGGCGCTGCCGACGTGTGGTGTGTTTACCCCGCCGGTGAAGAGCCGGCCCGTCTGCATCATCTGGTGCCCCGTGTCATGCACTGCTGCGGCGGTGTGGTAGCAGGAGCGGACGAGGCTGAACTTGTCTGCGATCTTGGCGTGCAAGGGCAGGATCTCGGAGATCTCGAAGGCATTGCTCTTGGTGCGGATGGGTTTGAAGGGACCGCGAATCTCACTCGGCGCGTCCGGCTTCATGTCCCAAAGATCCTGCTGGCTCGGGGCTCCGAGATTGAAGATCATGATGCAGGCCTTGTTGCTCTTCTTGGAGTCCACTTTGCCCTCGGCCTTCAGTTTGGCGAAGCCGGGCATCGTCAGCCCGATGGCGCCGAGGGCGCCTGCCTGCAGGAAATCACGACGCGAAATGCCGTCGCAATTGGTGATGGAGCCTTGACCGGAGAACTTGAACATGGTGCGCGTGGGGTTGAACTGATGATTAATACGCTAATCGAGCCCGCTTCTAAATGGACGATGCCACTTTGAGCTTGGAGGGTTCGGGCGGACGAGGTCTTGCGGTACAGTGCAAATTTTAGTAAACTCGAGCCTTCATGAAGCATGCCACGCTCTTTTTCACGCTTGGATTACTGATTGGCATGACGCCCTGGCTTTATGGCTGCGGGTGGACCTGGATTATCCTGTGGCTCGCGATCGACATGCTAATGCTCGGTGTCGCTTACGCACGGCGCGATGCATCTGTGTTTGGCAAACGAGCAGACGGCACACTCTCACCGGGACGTGTTCTTTTATTCCTGCCCTACCTGCTTTTCACCTGGGGAGTGTGGCGACTGACCCTCTGCCTGCCGGAACCAAAAACACATCAAATCAATGACAAGCTCACGGTGGGCCGCAGACTGCAAAAACACGAACGCCTCGATGGAATCACGACGATTCTGGATATGACCGCAGAATTTGCCGAACCAGCTGCTGTTCGGGAAGGAGTAAGATACATAGCGCTACCGACTCTGGACGCCTGCGCACCAAACGCAGAAGTTCTGACAGCCACTATTGGTGAATTGAAGCCGGACGATCATGTTTTCATCCACTGCGCACAAGGCCATGGCCGCACGGGTGTAGCGGCGATCGCGCTGCTGCTGCACCGAGGGGTGGTGAAGGAAATCGACGAGGGCCTGACAATGCTCCGTAACATTCGGCCCGGAATCGGATTGTCACAGGATCAAGGTGCCTGCTTGAAAAAATGTCTTCCCCAACTTCGCGCTTAAACACTGGACGGAGATGTGAAAAGACAGGCAAACAATCCTGGGTTCAGAAGCAGCAACTGTCCCAAATAAATGGTGTTCAACCCTGAGCCCGGCATGCTACTCTCTCCTCCTTCCATCCTCATGAAAGCACTTCTCATCACCCTCTCGTTGCTTCTGGCTGTCTCTCTCCATGCGCAAAGCACCACAGGTCAGACAGGCCAAAACGGCCAAACTACGCCGCAGGATGATGTGACACGCGACGGCCTGTGGGACGCCCGTTTGAAGGGTGGCAACTATATCGTGCGCTGCAATGCAATCGTCGCCCTGTCAAAGCACGAATACATCTCGGACGGCGTGGCGCGGGTGGTGGAGGTGAACATTACGCTGAACTCGGCGCAGATCGTCCGCTTCTATTTTTTGGAACCCTACAAGCCTGAATCCGGCAGCAGCACGCTAGGCGCTGCCACACAGGCGCTGGATCGGGCGAAAGGACTTTACGAACAGGCCGCAGGACGAGTCTCACCGGATCTGGCCGCCCCGAAAGTGGTCAAAAACTATCCCACATCCACTCATGCCCACACGGTTGAGTTTGTGCTGAAGGATGAGGCAAAGATCAATTCACTCTTTGGCAGCCTGGAGCGCTCCTTCCGCACAGGGCAGGGACGCGTGTTTACTGAGTAAAATGAAGCGGGCGCCGTTGCCCGCTGAGAAAGTCATGGTGCGGGCAGGAGTGCCCACATCACCTCAGACGTTGAAACGCCATTCGACGACGTCGCCGTCGCGCATGACGTATTCCTTGCCTTCGATGCGCCATTTGCCCTTTTCCTTCGCCTTTGCATTGGAGCCGAGTTCGACGAGGTCGTTGAAATGCACGATCTCACCGGCGATGAAGCCGCGTTCGAAGTCGCCATGGATGACGCCGGCGGCCTGCGGGGCTTTCATGCCTTTAACGATAGTCCAGGCGCGGGTTTCTTTCTCCCCGGTGGTCAGGTAGGTCTGCAGGCCGAGGAGGTCATACACGCCCTTGATGAAGAGTGACACGCCGCTGTCCTCGACACCGATGTCATTGAGGTAAGCCTTCGCATCTTCAGCCGAAAGGTCGGTGAGCTCGCTTTCGATTGCAGCGCTGACGACGACAGCGCTGGCCTCGTGCGCGTGCTTCACGTATTCGCGCACTTTGCCGACGAATGCATGAGCATCTGGGTTCTTCGTGGCCGTGGCGAGGTCGGACTCCGACACATTGCAGGCGAAGATGCAGGGCTTTGAGCTGAGGAGGAAGAAGCTCTTGAGAAGCTTTCGCTCCTCTTCGGTGCATTCGAGCGTCACGGCGGGCTTTCCGGCGTCGAAATGCGGGATCAGGCGTTCGCAGAGGGCGAGTTCGGCCTTCGCGTCTTTTTCGCCCCTTTTTGCATTCTTTTCGGCCTTGTCCTTGCGGCGCTGGATGGCGTCCATGTCGGCGAGGATCAACTCGGTGTTGATGACTTCGATGTCACGCACGGGGTCAATCGTGCCGCTGACGTGGGTGATGTCACCGTCTTCAAAGCAGCGCACCACGTGCACGATGGCATCCACCTCGCGGATATGACTGAGGAATTTGTTTCCCAGACCTTCGCCCTGGCTGGCGCCTTTGACGAGACCGGCGATGTCCACGAACTCGATGGCGGCAGGCACCAGTTTCGAGGATCCGGAGATCTTCGAAAGCACGGCGAGGCGCTCATCGGGCACGGTGACGACGCCGGTGTTCGGCTCGATGGTGCAGAATGGATAATTGGCTGCCTCCGCCTTGCGGGTGCGGGTGACAGCGTTAAAAAGGGTGGATTTGCCAACGTTGGGAAGGCCTACAATACCGGCTCTGAGCATAAGGGCGGCGAGATTAGGGCGGAATGAGAAATGAGCAAGGCGACGTTGCGTCGGATGCGCACATCGGCGAGACTCCGCGCCCTTTTTCCGGCCCACCATGTCTTTTGAGCTTCTCGCCACCGATCCTTCGTCCCACGCCCGCCGCGGGCGGCTGACGACGCCGCATGGGGTGGTGGAGACGCCGGTGTTCATGCCGGTGGGCACGCAGGGCACGGTGAAGGCCATGCATCCGTATGAGCTGAAGGAGCTCAATTCTCAGATCATTCTGGGCAACACCTACCACCTCTTTGTACGCCCTGGCATGGAGATCATGCAGGCGGCAGGTGGTCTGCATGCCTTTGCGAACTGGGACCGGCCGATTTTGACGGACAGCGGCGGCTTCCAGGTCTTCTCACTGGCGAAACTGCGGAAAATCAAAGAGGAGGGCTGCCACTTTCAAAACCACCTCGACGGCACGCCGATGTTCATCGGCCCGGAGACGTCCATGGAAATCCAGGCAACCCTGGGGTCGGACGTGGCGATGCTGTTTGATGAATGCACGCCCTACCCCTGCGAGGCCAAGGAGGCTGAAAAGAGCCTGGATCTGACCCTCCGCTGGGCCAAACGCTGCCGCACCTGGATCGATGAACACCGGCCGCAGACTGGCGGCGGGGCTCAGCAGCACTTCGGCATCGTGCAGGGCAGTGTCTATAAGGAGCTGCGTGAAAAATCCGCCCGGGAGCTGGTGGCGATGGATTTTGACGGCTACGCCATCGGCGGACTCAGTGTGGGCGAGCCGGAAGAGGACATGATGCGCATCGCCGAATGGGTGACGCCGCATCTTCCTGCCAATCAAGCCCGCTATGCCATGGGGCTGGGCACGCCACCGCAGGTGATCGAGCTGATCGCACGCGGGATCGACATGTTTGACTGCGTGCTGCCCACACGGCTGGCGCGGAATGGCGCGGCCTTCACCCACGAGGGCCTGATGAACCTGCGCAATGCGTGCTACGCGAAGGATTTCCGCCCCATATCCGAGGACACCCACCCGCTCTGCCAGGGCTTTTCCAGGGCGTACATCCGCCATTTGGTGCAGGCACAGGAGATTCTGGGTTTGCGGTTGATTTCTCTGCATAACCTGCATTTCTACGCGTCCCTCACGTCCAGGGCACGTCAAGCGATCGAACAGGGTTGTTTCGCCGAGTTCCGGGCTGAGGTCGTCGCGAAATATAAGTCCACTACCGCAGCCCCCGAATCATGATCTCAATCTCTCTCGAAAACACCCTTCTTCTGGCCCAGGCCGCACCTGCCGGAGCCCAAGGCGGCCTCCTTGGCAGCCCGATGATGCTGCCGATTCTCATGATCGTGGTGATGTACTTCGTCATCTTCCGTCCGCAGCAGAAGCGCATGAAGGAGCACCAAAAGCTCGTCGCCAGTGTTGGCGTTAGCGACCACGTCATCATGGAAAGCGGTGTGCATGGCATCATCACCAGCGTGAAAGACCGCACCGTCATGGTCAAGATCGCCGACAACGTCAAAGTCGAGTTTGAGCGCGTCAAGATCGCCGCTGTGACGAAAAAATCTGACATCGTCGAAGCGACCGCAGCCTAAGTGGTCCTCCTGATTTTCCCAACCCTCCAGCCAACCTGTCCATGAATCCCTTCGCCACCTTCTTTGTCGGTGCTTCCCTGTTAATGATGCTGCTCGTCTATGTCGGCACCGCCGTGCATACGACCAAGCGCCGGGTGGGTACGCTCCTCATCATTCTCACCGCCTTCTCGGCCATCTATACGATCGAGGCGATGAAGCTCCAGCTTGGCATCGACCTTCAAGGGGGCAGCGAGTTCATCGTTCAGCTTTCTCCAGGCAAGAATGATGATGGCAGTCCCAAAGCAGTGAGCAGCAGCGATGTGCAGCAGGCGATTGCGATTCTTGAAAGGCGTCTCAACCCTGACGCCAATAAGGATCTCACCATGCAGCCGGAAGGCGCAGACCGGATTGTGATTCAGATGCCCGGCATCACCGAAGAAGAGATCAAGGAGGTGCGGAAAACCATTCAGACCGTGGCCCACCTCGAGTTCCGTCGGGTGCATCCTGACAGCCAGGCCAAGCTGGAACAGATCAAGGCGCGCGGTGGCATCAAGGAGCCCGGTTGGATCGAAATGGCCTACACTCCCACCACTGCGAAGGATGGCAGCATCATCAACCGTTCCGAGCTCGTCCGTGATTCAGCGGACATCGAAGGCAAGTACGTCTCCAAGGCTTTCCGAACCGTCGACGCCGAGGGCAACAAAGTGTCACTGCAGTTCGACAGTGCCGGAGCCAAGCTCTTTGATGAACTGGCCGCAGTGCATTATCAGAAAGAAATGGCCATCATTGTGGACGGCCAGATTCATTCCGCGCCACGCCTGCAGGCCAAGCAGTACGGCGGCAGGGCGGAAATCTCCGGGGGCGGTGGCAAAGGCTTTTCCCAGCAAGAGGCTGACACTTTGGCCACACTGCTGAGCAATCCCTTGCAGAATCCGATGAAGATCCTTTCCGAAAGCTCGGTGTCATCGGCCTACGGCCAGTCCTCCATTGATCAGGGCAAGTGGATCGGCGTCGCCGCCCTGCTCATCACCACCTGCTTCATGATGTTCATCTACCGCCTCGCCGGTCTGGTGGCGATTGTCGGTCTGATCATCAACATCGCGATCCTGTTTGGTGCCATGGCCTTGTTTGGCTTCACGCTGACCATGCCTGGTATTGCGGGTGTCGTGCTGACCATCGGCATGGCGGTGGATGCGAACGTGCTGATCTATGAACGACTGCGCGAGGAAATGGAGGCGGGCAAGACCCTCGTTGGCGCGCTTGAAGCCGCCTATGAAAAGGCCTTCTCCGCCATTGCGGACTCCAATATCACCACGCTCATCTCTGCGTTGATCTTGTTCCTCATCTCCGGCGGTCTGGTCAAAGGCTTCGCCGTCACACTCATGATCGGTCTGATCTCCTCGATGATTGGCGCTCTGATCGTCACACGCGTGATCTTCATGTGGGTCGTGGACAAGAACATTCTGCACAAGATTCACACGACCAAGATCATCCCGGACAAGATTTTCGACATCCTGTCCTCGGCTCCCAAGTTCATTATTGCCTCGCTCGTCGTCACAGCGATCTCGTTTGGCACTCTCGCCTACAAGGGTGGTGCAGGTTTCGGCATCGACTTCCGTGGCGGCAGCCGCGTTGACGTGACGCTGGCCAAGGGCAAGGACATCACGGATGCCCAGTTCGATGCTCTTTTAACAGGACTTAAACAGGATGACGGCAAAGCTCTCGGCAGCTATTACATCCAGCGCAAAAGCGCCGCCGGCACAGAAAACCTGAGCATCCGCTGCGAAGAGCACAGCGGCGCGGTGATCCAGCATGCGATCACTGGTAAATGGGACAAAGACACCGTCGCTGGCACCAGCATCGCGACCGTGGGTTCCGTGATCGGCTCCGAACTCGCCAAGCAGTCCATGTGGGCCATGTTCGCCGCACTGATTGCGATCTTCCTGTATCTGCTGATGCGCTACGAGGTTGCCTTCGCCGTCGGTGCCATCATCGCTCTGTTCCATGACGTGCTCATGGTGCCCGGCCTGTGCGTGCTGTTTGGCCAGGAACTCAGCATCATCCACGTCGGTGCTCTGCTCACCATCGCCGGTTACTCCATCAATGACACCATCGTCGTGTTTGACCGTATCCGTGAAACCATTCAAAAGGGCACGGGTGGCAGCATGCGCGACATGATGAACGAGGCTATCTGCAAAACGCTTTCTCGTACACTCCTCACCGGGCCCACCGCCCTCGCGCCGATGGTGGTGCTGCTGTTCCTCGGCAATCCAGCCATGCTTGAGTTCGCCATGCCGATCACCATCGGTGTGCTGCTCGGCACCTACTCCTCCATCTTCATCGCCTCCCCGCTCGTGCTGTGGTG
>CAILZI010000155.1 GCA_903838675.1 uncultured Verrucomicrobiota bacterium | reverse complement strand
GTTTCAGGTTTAAAGTTTCAAGTTTAACGGCGGCAGCTTGATCGCGGGCGCGGAGCCATTGATCGAAGCGTTCGCTGACTGTGTCGGCGAAGGGTTTCAGGACGGGCTGCTGCTCCAGGGCGAAGCGGACGAGGGAGACGAGATCGGCGAAGCGTCCGGCCTGGGTGCGGCCTTTGACCTTTTCCGGGGCGGTGGCGGCGAAGGCGTTCCAGAGATTGTCCTCGGTCCAGGCGGCGTGCTGCTCGCGGAGCTTCTTTTCCAGCTCCTTGAGCATGGGCTCGGTGAGGCGCTGGGCGTAGGGACGGCTGTAAAGGATCTGGAGTGCGGCGATCTCGGCCTGATGCTGCTCGATGTAGTCGCGGAAAGATTTGGCGAGGGCGGCGGCTTTGTCCTTGGCGGCGGCGCTGAAGCCCTGCTGGATGACTTCATCAATGACGGAGGTGGCGATGGTCTGCTCGCTGTCCTGCTTCACTTTGGCAAGCAGATCGCGCAGGGCGGGATTGTCGAAAGGGGCGCAGGCGGTGGTGATGAGTTCGGTCTGGGCTTTGGTGAAGGCTTCTTCGCTGAGTTCCTGCGGCTCGGTGCCCTTGATGCCGGTGGCGTGCTCGGCGACGGCATCGGGATCGAAAGCCTGCAACAGGGCCTTGGCCATCTGGCCGAGGCTGTGACCGCCGCTGGTGGTGGCGACTTCCTTTTGCTGCGCGGGGGTGAGCTCGCGATCCAGCCGGGCGAGGCGTCCGGCGAGGGTGGTGAGGCTGTCTTCATCCCGCTTGCCCAAGGCGACGCCGAGCATGAGGGGAGCGAAGGCGACGGTGGGCTTGCGCTCCAGCGGGCGGGATTCGGTCTTGTCGCTCTCACAGACGCCCACGGCATCGACGATGACGAAGTGGGTCTTCGCCCGGGCCTCGGCCCCGGAGACGGACTGCAGATCCGTAGGCGAGAGCACGCGGGTGCCGCGACCTTTCATCTGCTCAAAGTAAACGCGGCTGCGCACATCGCGCAGGAAGAGCAGGCACTCCAGCGGCTTGATGTCGGTGCCGGTGGCGATCATGTCCACCGTCACGGCGATACGGAGCTGCGGGGAGGTGCGGAACTCGGCGATGAGGTCTTCGCTTTTGGCGGGCTTGCCGGTGACGGGGTGCTTGGCCTGATAGGTGATCTTTTTGCAGAAGTCGGTGCCTTTGCCAAAGACCTCCCAGACGAGATGCACGATGTCCTCGGCATGGCTGTCGTCCTTGGCGAAGATGAGTGTCTTGGGCACGAGTGAGCGACCGGGGAAGAGCTCGGTGAAGAGGGCATCCCGATAGGCGGCGAGCACGGTGCGGATCTGCGAGGGGACGACGATGCTGCGGTCCAGCTCCTTGTCGGTGAAGGCGAGGTCTTCATCCAGACGCTCCCAGCGGCGGCGGCGGGTCTCCTTGTGCCGACGGTCCACGTAGAAGCCTTTTTCCACCTTGTCGCCCTGCTCGGTGACGCGGGTCTTGATGCGATAGACCTCGTAGCCGACATTCACGCCATCGGCGACGGCGCGCTCGTGACCGTATTCCATGACGAGGTTCTGGCCGAAAAAGCCGACGGTCTGCTTTGACGGGGTGGCGGTGAGGCCGATGAGGTGGGCGTCAAAATACTCCAGCACCTGACGCCAGAGGCCGTAGATGGAGCGGTGGCACTCGTCTGTGACGATGAAGTCGAAGGTCTCGATGGGGATGGCGGAACTGTAAGCGACGTCCTTGGGGCGGTCATCGGCGGTGCCGATCTCGTAGGTGGAGAGTTCGTCGGCATCCTCTGGGAGCTCCTCCCCGCGCAGCATGGAGTACAGACGCTGGATGGTGCAGATGGTGACGCGGCAGACGTCGTCGAGCTTGTTGGAGGTGAGGTGCTGGACGTTGTACACGGCGGTGAACTTCCGGCCATCGTCGGGAAGCACGTATTGATCGAACTCGGTCTTGGCCTGCCGCCCGAGATTGGCGCGATCCACGAGAAAAAGGACGCGCCTGGCCTTGGCGAACTTGATGAGGCGGTAGGTGAAGGCGCAGGCGGTGAAGGTCTTGCCAGAGCCGGTGGCCATCTGGATGAGGGCACGGGGATGATCTGAGGCAAGCGACTGCTCCAGGCCGGTGATGCCTTCGACCTGGCAGTCGCGCATGCCGATGGTGTTGAGCGGATGGGTAAATGCCATCTCGCCGAGCAGGGCGCGGAGGGTTTTGGCAGACGTGATCCACTGCGCCAAGGTCTCTGGCCGGTGGAAATTGAACACGCGGCGCGGGCGCGGATGGGGATCGCGCTCATCGCGGAAGAAGGTCTCGACGCCGGTGGACTCGTAGCGGAAGGGCAGGCCTTCTGGACCCAGGCCGGTGGCGAGGAAGTCGGGGAGGTTCTTGGCGTAGTGTGCTGACTGCTCGGCAACGGTGGAGAGGGTGACGCCTTCCTTCTTGGCCTCAACGACCCCGAGGGGCTTGCGATTCACGAGGAGGAGGTAATCGCAGCGGCCTGACTTGAGCGGCACCTCGCACAAGGCAATGCCGATGGAGGCGGAGGGATTGAAGGCCTTGTAATCCTGAACTGCCCAGCCCGCCGCCGCCAGCATGGCGTCGATATTGGCACGGGCTTGTTGTTCTGGGAGGTCGGGCATCAGAAGGATGCTTATCAAAGACGGGGATGAATCTGATGGCAAGGGTTTGGTTCCATTCATGCCGGGCATTTGCGGATCCACGACCGCCAAGATGCCGCACACTGAGTGTGCGGCCCCCTTTGTTGACGCCCTAGCGACACCCTTTGGATATTGCCTCCCTTTTGTTGGCCAGGTTATTATTTAAACGGCTCCAGGCCGTGTTTGAAAACCCGCTTTATCGTTGGCGCTGTCACGATTGGGTGTGGCGGCGTTTTGTGTCACCGCTACGCGGTTCCACGAAATTGGGAGACATGGGTGATGCGGTTCCGTGGGTTGGCACCCACGGCTACGGTTGTGTCAGCGCTACGCGCTTTAGGAGGGCGAGTGCGTGCGGCTTAGACGGCGGCTTGGGACAAGCCGCCCTACCTGCTATGGCCGTGCCTGACTCGCGGGGATGATGGGGCAAGTTGATCGCGCTGCTTTCGGGCAGGATTGCCCGAGCTACTTTTCGCGCTGGCACACTTCAGCGCCCAGTGCCCTTAACTGAGTGCCATTCATGCGTGGCATTGATGGAGGCAGCGGGTGGGTGTCAGGGGGATGTTCGACCGGAGCCGACAGGATGTCGGCGCTCCCAGTCAAGACTGAGGCGGCGATCGCGTTTCCTCAGCCTCCCAAACCCACGATCAACACTGTCATAGCTTTTTCGAAACTGATTTCCGGAAGGAGTGCGTGGCGACGTTCGGCGGCGGTTGGAGGACCAACCGCCCTACCTGGCTACCGGATTCCGGCTTCCTTCTTCGCCAAGGCTACGAAGGACAAGAAAGCTGGCACTGCAGATCGGCGCTGGGGAGGGCGGTGCCGTTTGGTGTTGCGGGAGCGCTGGGCGGCGGCTTGGGGACAAGCCGCCCTACCCTACCGGATTCCGGCTAAAGCCGGCACTGCAGAACGGCGATGGATTGGGCGGTGGCGTTTGGTGTTGCGGGGCGCTGGGCGGCGGCTTGGGGACAAGCCGCCCTACCTGTTATGGCCCTACCGGCCTCGCTGGGACGGTGGGGCAAGTCGAGAGCGCTGATCGACGGGCAGGAGTGCCCATCGTACTTCAGAGGCTCACGGACGCAGCGGGTTACTTGTCGAAGAAGGAGGATTCTTCGCGGTCGCCGACTTTGAGGTAACGGTAGTACACCTCAAGCTGGAGGGTGCAGAGGCACTGGCGGTAGATCTCTTCTGCGGCATCGCCTGCGGGCCAGTTGGGACGGCCATGCTTGAAGGAGCCATCGGCCTGCTGGGCACCGAGGATCTGGGGGAGGAACTCCTGATTGTAGAACTTCCAGTCTTCGCCGCCCTGCTGGAAGAAGGCCTGGGTGTAGTAGTACCAGCAGTAGAGGTTGCAGTTTTTGTTCCAGTCGAGAGGCTCGGCGGTGATGAATTCGTGCAGGAATTTGATGCCCTTCTTGATCGCGGCGGTCTTGCCTTTGGCCATGGTCTGCAGGCCGAGGATGCCGACGCCGGAGAGGCTCCACTGATTGTAACCTGCATCACGATTCGTGCCGCCGAAGCCGCCGTCTTTCGTCTGGGTGGTTTCAAGGTAGTCCGTCATCTTGCCGATGGCGCTGTGGAGGCCGTCGATTTTCAGACTGGTGTTCTTGGCGGCCTTGAGCGCCTGGAACTGCCAGCCGACGACGGAGAGGTCTGAGCCGCCGTCCTTGTTGTAAACGATCTGATCCTTGCCGCCATAGGCCCAGCCGCCTTTGGCATTCTGATTTTCGATGATGACTTTGACGCCTTTTTCGAAGGCTTCACGCATGCCGGGGAGGGACTTGCTGCCGAGACGGGCCAGCGTGTACATTTCGCCCAGGGCATAGGTGGCGATGCCGTGCTCATAGGTGCCGGAGCCACCTTTGCCACCAGCGGCCTCACCCTTCCAGCCGGTCTCTGAAAAGATGCCAAAGGGGTTCTTTTTGCCGACTTCGAGCAGGAACATGATGCCCTTGGTGACGTTTTCACCGTAGAATGGTGACTCGGGTGTCTCGCAGCGGCCCAGGTAGCACAGGAGAGCCAGGCCCGTCATGGCGCACTTGTTGGCACGGCCCCAGGAGCCGTCTGCGTTTTGTTTGCCCTTGAGCCATTCCAGCGAAGCGCTCACGGCTGCTTCACACTCGGGTGAGCCGCCATTCTGACGCAGCTTTTCCAAGCGTTCCTGCGTGGAACAGCGGCTGCGCATTGAGGGAGGCAGGGTCACAAAGCCGCTCTGGGCTCCGAGACCATTGCCTTTGCCAAATCCGCCACCGGCACCGCCCATGCCAAAACCACCACCGCCGCCGAGGGCGCCGCCACCCATCATCGCGCTCACGTCGGGCATGTCCAGCGAGTCAGGGGGCGCTTCCGGCAGAGAGATTGAGGCATTGGTGCTGGTGCTCACCAGCTTCTTCATCGGCACGGTCTTGTTGATGGAGCTGCGCTTTTTCTGCTGCACCTTGTGCTGCAGATCG
>CAILZI010000154.1 GCA_903838675.1 uncultured Verrucomicrobiota bacterium | reverse complement strand
GCATCGCTGAGCTGAAGGTGCAACGGATCGGCCTGGGTGGCGGCGTCCTTGGCAGACGTAAACGCCACGAGCGAAGCGCTCAGGACGCACACCGAACCAAGGACGACGGTACGCCGCCAGAATGGTGCATTGGCGGAAGAAGTTTTCATGGGGGTAGCAGTAGGGTTCATGGGATTATTGGGGTGGATTGAGGAACTCCGTAGTCGGCCGCTTGGAGCACTTTCCATTCCGCTTGATACCCCAGTTTTTCCAACTGCCGCAGAAGGTTTTTCCGATAGTCATCAAACTTTGCAGATGCAAACCCCGGAACATTTTCCAGCAAAACCGCTGAGGGTGCGCACTCCTTAATCAGGCGCAAAGCCTCAGGAAACATGTCTCGCTCATCTTCGCTGCCCAGTTGTTTACCGGCCACAGAAAAGGGTGGGCATGGAACACCAGCGGCGAAAAGGTCAACCCCCTTCCAACGAGTGGCGTCAATATTACGCATGTCTTCATTTCGCACATCCCACCATGGGCGGTTTGCTCGCAAGGTTGTGCAGCAATCAGCATCAATTTCAACAGCAGCCTCACATTCAAAGCCAGCCATTTCAAGCCCCAACCCTTGACCACCTCCACCAGCGCAGAATTCTATGACATGATGGCTCATGCTGTACAGTTAATTTCGTCTTCTGTGTTGGCGGGCGTACGAGAGTGCATACGTAAAAATGCATCAAAGCCGGGGATGAATCCGTTGGCAAGGAAACAAGCAAGAAGACGGTGAAGGAGTAGAGCCAAGCGACCTTGATCGGCGGATTGCCCGCCCCCCTCACGCCAAAATCTCACTCACCACCCGCGCCTGCGGATTCTCCACGAGCACCTGTTCGGTGCCATTGCGGCGGTAGCTGAGCTTGTGGGCGTCGAGGCCAAAGAGGTGGAGGAGGGTGGCGTGGTAGTCGTAGTGATTGACGACGTCCTTCACGGCGTGGTGGCCGAAGTCGTCGGTGGCGCCGTGGATGTGGCCGGACTTGAAGCCGCCGCCTGCCACCCACATGCTGAAGCCGTAAGTGTTGTGGTCGCGACCGACGTTAGCGCGGTCCTTGGAGCCGGAGCGGTTTTGAATGACGGGCAGGCGGCCCATCTCGCCGCCCCAGTGGACGATGGTGGTGTCGAGCAGACCGCGCTGCTTCAAGTCGATGACGAGGGCAGTGGCCCCTTGATCCACATACTGGCACGCGGCGGGCAGCAGGGTGCGGATGTTTTGATGGTTGTCCCAGGTCTGATTCCCGGTGAAGAGCGAGACGCAGCGCACGCCGCGCTCGACGAGGCGGCGGGCGATGAGGCAGCGCGTGCCAAACTCAGCAGCGGCGGGATTATCGATGCCGTAGAGCTTCTTGGTGGCAGCGCTTTCCTGATCGATGTCGAGCGCTTCCTTGGCAGCGGTCTGCATGCGCGCAGCGAGTTCGAAGCTCTGGATGCGCGCTTCGAGATCGGCCTCGCCGGGGCGGGCTTCGAGGTGCTCCTTGTTCAGACGCTGCACGAAATTGAGGTAGCGGGCCTGCGCATCGCCTTTGAGGCTGAGGGGCGCGTCGAGATTGGGAATGCGCGGCTCTTTGGGACGAATGACGGTGCCCTGATACAGCGAGGGCAGCCAGCCGTTGCTCCAGTTGTCCACGCCGAGCACGGGCAGGCCGCGCGGATCGGTGAGGGCCACGTAGGCGGGCAGGTCCTGATTTTCCGAGCCGAGTCCATACGTGAGCCAGCTCCCCAGCGTGGGGCGACCACCGGTGACCTGGCCATTGAGCAGAGCGTAGATCGACTGGCCATGATTGTTCACGCCCGTGTGCATGGAGCGGATGAGAGTGACGTCATCGACGATGTTCGAGAAATGCGGCAGCAGCTCGCTGACATCCATGCCAGACTGGCCGTACTGCTTGAACTTCCACGGGCTGCCCATGCACTCGCGGCTGGCACCGGCGGCATCGTCGTATTTCACTTCACCGGGGAAATCCTTGCCGTCGTACTTGGTGAGCTCGGGCTTGGGATCAAACAGATCCATGTGGCTCGGCCCGCCCTGCATGAACATGGAGATCATGGCCTTGGCCTGCCCAAAGCCATGCGGCATCTTGGGCTTCAAATCAAAATGGCGCGGCCCGATCTGCTCCGGACTGGCGAGCAGGTTTTGGTCCCTCAGCAGCGTGGCCAATGCGATACCGCCGATGCCGTAAGCGGAGCGGTGAAGAATGGAGCGGCGTGAAAGGAGCATGGTTTACCTACGTGGCGAGCGGGACGATTCTTCCCCGGTAAGAAACACAGATTTTTACACCGCAGAGGCTGGAACGCCGCAGAGATTTGTTCTGAAAAAACTCTGCGGCGTTCCCAACTCTGCGGTGTAGAGATTTTCTTCTCTATTCCTTCACCACGCTCCTCAGCGTGCCCTGCGCCAGACGCGTCAGGATCTCATCCCCAGGCTTCACCTCAGCGGCATCCTTGAGGACTTTCCCCTCCGCATTCGTAGCGAAGGAAAAGCCACGGGCGAGCACCGCCTGCGGGCCGATGTGTTTGAGCAGTTCGGCGCGTGATTGCAGCCGGTCCGCCAGACGATCCAGCCGATGCTGGAGGCCCTGTTGCAGACGGCGTGCGCTCGTCTCGGCACGGTGCACTGCCTCGGTGAGTTGCACGCGCGGGTGATGCGCGGCGAGGACGTGCTGCTTCTGCGTGAGATCGTCTGTCCAGGATTGCAGGCGGTCGCGCAAGGTCTCGCGCAGGCGCGCTTCGTGGTCGTCGATGCTTTGCTCCGCCTGCTGCAGCAAGCGATCCGGCGCATGGAGCAGCGGGCCTTTGGCGGTGAGCTCGATCACATGCTGATGATGCTCCAGCAGCGTGCCCACACGGGCCTTCAGCGTGCGGGCGATGCTGTCGAAATGCCGCTGCAGCTCGGTGCTGTCCGGGGCGAGGAGTTCCGCCGCCGCGCTGGGCGTGGGCGCACGCAGATCCGCCACGAAGTCGGCGATGGTGAAGTCGATTTCATGCCCTACTGCGGAGATGATGGGGATGGGACAGTCAGCGATGGCGCGGGCGAGCACCTCTTCATTGAAGCACCACAGATCCTCCAAGCTGCCGCCACCACGGCCCACGACGATGGTGTCCGGCACCGGCAGGCCGAAACTTTCGGCATCGCCCAAAACTTTGAGTGCACGCACGATTTCCAGCTCGGCCCCCTGCCCTTGTACGCGCACAGGAAAGACAAGCACACGCACCCAAGGCGCACGCCGGGTGAGGATGTTGAGCATGTCCTGAATGGCCGCTCCTGTGGGCGATGTGACGAGGGCGACGATGCGTGGAAAGCGCGGGATGGCTCGCTTGCCTTCCGCATCAAACAGGCCCTCGGCATGCAGCTTGCGCTTCAGCGCCTCAAAGCGCTCCTGCAGCGAGCCTTTGCCCTTGGCCTGCACCTGCTTGACCACCATCTGGTACTGCCCGCGCGGCTCATACACGCTGATCTCCCCATGCACCTGCATAAGGGCGCCGTCCTGAATGCGGGCGCTGCTGCGCACCGCGGCACCACGAAACATGACGCAGCTCAACTGCGCCCCGGCGTCCTTCAGCGTGAAGTATTGATGGCCGGAGGATTGCAGGCGGTGGTTGCTGATCTCCCCCTCCACCCACACGCTGCCGATGTGGCCTTCCAGCACGTCGCGGATTTCGCGCGTGAGCTGGGTCACAGAGAGGACATCAGGGTCTTCGGGCATGGGCAGCGTTCATTGACCGAAAAGCGGGCAAAGTCCAGCCGCAGCTCAGAACACCAGATGCCACAGCCAGCCAAACATGCCGGAGGCCACCGACCACCAGCAGCGCGCCACTTCCATGAAACCGAGCCCGGGAGCGGGTGATGAGGCGAGAAACAGCGCGATGAGCAAAAAGGCATTGATGAGGAAGATCAGCATCATGGAGAAGAACTCGCCATTGCGCTTGAGATCCCCCTGCTCGGCGATCACCGTTTTGACCGTGTAGGTGGCGTGGAAGCACCAGGTCAGACCAACCAGCGCGTAGAGCAAACGCGAGGGTTTCAAATGCACGGTCAATTTCCAGAGGTGAACGTCGTGCGCCTGCTGCATGTCCAGCGCAAGTCCCACAATGCCAAACACGAGCATGATGATCAGCGTGTAAAAAGGGATCAGGTAGGGGGCGAGTGTGATCCACGTGTTCGATTTGTCCGTCTCCACGTAGCCGCCCTCAGCACTGACTTTCCAGTCGAAGATGCGCCCGCCAAACATACGGGCGGTGACGAGATGGCTGAACTCATGGCCAAAGACATAGGCCGTCACAGGCCGCAGCCCGGCCAGATAGGCCAGCGCCCAGGCGAAACCGCCGAGAGTGAAAAAGACAAACTCCTCGGACTTCAGGAAATCCATGCGGGCCACGGCACGCCAGAGCATCATGATGAGCGTGATGGCCGTGACCAGACAAGCCGGAGCCAGCACGGCACCACCGATCCACCGCTTCATGAGCAGGAGGTAGTGATCCCGCTGCACATCCTGCCGGTTGTTGATTCCGGCGGGGCGGTTGCGGTTCTCATGGAGATGTCTGCGCAGGTTCGCGGTGGACATGGGAATGATGAGTTACTTAATGTTTGTTAAACATCTTCACAATTTAAATGTGAATATGTGAATAGTAATGTGTATAAATATCACAACTTACCGACAAAAATTAACAAAATAATTAGCACCACAAACCCGATTCCGATGGCCTCCCACGACTCAGGATCAGGCTTATAGCACCCAAAACTGAGCAAGCGAACAGTCCATGACCCGAGATCTCCGAGACGCTCCCCCAAAAAGCTCTCGGTGAAGCGGTTCACTTGCGGAAAATGAAATACACCGCCCCGCACATGCAGAGGGCCGCCCACAGGTAGTCCCATTTGAGGGACTCTTTCATGTAGAAGACCACAAAGGGCACAAAAACCATCAGCGTGATCACCTCCTGGATGATCTTGAGCTGCGGCAGCGTCAGGGCCGTGCTGCCAATGCGGTTGGCAGGCACCTGAAGCATGTATTCAAAAAACGCGATGCCCCAGCTGATGAAGGCGGCGATGAACCACGGCTTGGCCTTCAAGTCCCGCAGGTGCGCATACCAGGCAAAGGTCATGAAAATATTCGACCCCACCAGGAGTCCCACAGCTTTGATCACGGGCCAGTTCATGCGTGCATGAGAGCATAGGAATGACGGATGCCAAGCGCTGGAGGTTAGACCTCCATCCAATGGCCTCACGCCCCACCGGCCAGCGCGGAGCCGCGCACCAGAAGGTCGAGGAAGCGCTCCTCAAAGGCCTCGTCACTCGTCACCTGCATGAAGTCCACGCTATGGCTGGCACACTCACTGGCGAGGTTGCCCACGAAGGCGTCAAAGGTTTCGACGTAGCGCTGCACATCGCGCTTGGTCAGCCAAAAGCGGCGGCGCTCGCCGGTTTCGACCTCGGTGAGCTCCAGTTCGCCTTCGATCTCCGGCAGCCGCTCCTCGGGATGCACGATCTGCAGGAAGTGCTTCTCTCCCGGCCAGGCCGAGACTCGGGCCACAGCCTCGGTGGCGCTGCCAATCTCCCGGCCAAAGAAATCGCTGATGATGAAGATGATGCCGTAGCGCTGCTTGCTGGGGCGGAATTCCTCAAAGCAGCGCTTCATGTCGGTGAGGCCGTCAAACTTCAGCTTCAGCACCGCCTGGATCACCTTCTCGATGTTCCCCTGCCCGCGCAGGGGCGGCAGTTCCTGATGCACGCCGCTGCTCATCGAGTACAGGCTCACACGCTGCTGCGCACTGAGCGCCAGATAAGCCAGTGCCACAGTGAAGCGCAGCGCCTGCCGCCGCTTCTCCGGAAACGGCTCAGCCATGGAGGTGCTGGTGTCCAGCATGATGTGGAGGTTCAGCTCCTGCGTTTCTTCGTAGAGACGCACGAAAAGTTTGTCGAGCCGCGCATACAGACGCCAGTCGATGGCGCGGTAGTCCTCACGCGGGGTGTAGTGGCGATAGTCCTTGAACTCACGCGTGAAACCGGTGGCGGAGGTGGATTGCGACCCCCGCCGCATCAGCTGCCGCCGTTTCCGCAGGCGCAGCGCCAGCACGCGCAACCGGTCCAAAAAGGAGGCATCAAAAAGGTCTTCGCGTTCGAGGGTGTCGGGCATGTGGGGTCTGGCGCAGGCTTAGCGATGACGTGGATGACCCTCCACACTCGCAATGGCTACACAGATACTCAACGGAATTAAGAGCACAAAAATACGCAGCAACCACAGCAGAATGTCAGCATGCGGCTTGTGCGCCTGCGCCATGACTGCTGTAGCGCGCTGCGGACCCACCACGGAGGACAGCAGTTCGGTGGTCACATCCTTGCCGCCCATGCTGTTGGTGTAGAGCGTCTGGATGGTGAAAAAGATGCCCCAGGGAATGCCCCACCAGCCCACCACCATGGAAAGCAGGGTCCACGGCCAGGCATGTGCGCCAGGCCCATGCCCCGCGCGGATGTACTGAATGCCGGAGCTGCGCTGAAAGCTGATGAAGACAAGGGAGAAGTTCCAACGGAAGATCCTGAAGCGGCCGCCGCGCAGCACATCATCCTCGATCTGCTGGATGCTCATGCCCTCCGTCCCTGACACGGGCCGCCCTTTATCAAGCAGTGGCTGATTGAGGTAGTCGTTGATTTCTTCTTGCGTCAAGGTGCTAGCCGTCGTGGGAGAAGGAGGAGAGGTGCTCATGAGGAATTGTGAGGATTCTTTGAAGCAGGTTTTTTCGGATATGGCAAGAATCCATCTTGCACCGGCTAAGAATATTTCGTTAAGCAGATATCCGCATGAACATCCGCACCCAGAATCGCACGGCAGGCTTCAGCAGCCTGGGTTTCCTCGGTTACATAGCCATCTTTGGCCTGCTGATCGTTGGCGGCCAGGGCGTCTATGTAGCACTGAAGAACCCAGAGCCGCTGGAGATCACCATGGCCGACTACATTGCCAGGAAGCCGAATGCCGAATGGATGACGCTGAAAGAGGCGCAGGTGAGTCTGGTGGAGGCAGCCTACAAGGCCCATCTGGGCAGAGTCTCTGAAGTTTTTATTCCAGTGCGGCCCATTGGGGAATCCATGGACGCCCCCGTGCACATCCTCCTTTCCACAGAGAATAAATCCGTTGCGGCCGCGTTGAAGGGGCTGAGCCGGTCAGGCGCTCCGATGACGAAGAAAGTCGATGCCGCTGCGCAGCAGGCTGACAAGCTCTTCATGCGGCAGGACATCACCGGCCTGACACGCTATGGCATCTTCTACGACCTTTTAATGCGGTTCAGAATTGCCATGCTGAACATGAATCTGGCTGAGGATTTTGTGATTTTGAATGATGGCGAAGCCCCCAACCTCCTTGTGAGTCTCTCCATGCTTGGCGGAGGGCTGCTGATCTGGCTTCTCATGCTCTATAATGCGATGAGCAACGCCCTGTGGCGGTGGCGCAGGAGGCGGGCATTCTACCGCCAGAGAGCTGAAGAATGACGACCTGCCTTCCTCACGCCGCCTGCTGCGCAGGTGTCTTGACCTGATCGAGCAGCTTGGTGATGATGTCGTCCACTTTGATCTGGCCGGCTTCGCCTTCGAAGTTCAGGATGATGCGGTGGCGGAGTGAAACGTGGGCGATGGCCCGGATGTCGTCGGTGGAAACGGCGGTGGCACCTTGAATGGCAGCCCAGACGCGGGCTCCGCGAATGAGGGCCTGCAGGCCGCGCGGGCTGGCTCCGTAGGAGACGTAGCGCTTCACTTCGGGGAGGGCATCGGGCTGCTCGGGATGGGTGCTGAGAATCAGCCGAGATGCGTAATGGGCCACGGGATCGGCCACAGGGATCTTGGAAAGCAACTGCTGCAGTTCGATGAGCTTCGGCCCATCGGTCATCGTGGCGAGCTTGGGCTCGGTAAAGCCGCTGGTGCGGCGGGAGATTTCCACGAGCGAATCGAGATCTGGGAACGGCACCTTGATCTTGAACATGAAGCGGTCGAGCTGCGCTTCGGGCAGCGGGTAGGTGCCTTCCATCTCCATGGGGTTCTGCGTGGCCAGCACGAGAAAGGGTTCCGGCACCAGATGGCGCTCGCCACCGGTGGTCACGCAGCGCTCCTGCATCACTTCCAGCAGCGCAGCCTGAGTCTTGGGCGTGGCACGATTGATTTCATCCACCAGCAGCAGATTCTTGAACACGGGGCCTTTTTCATAACGCAGCGTGCGGTGGCCTTTCTCGTCTTCACCGACGATGTGCGTCCCAAGAATATCCGCAGGCATCAGGTCAGGCGTGCATTGCACGCGTCCGGGCTCAAGACCGACCACCTGGGAGAGCGTGCGCACGAGGTAGGTCTTGCCGAGACCGGGAACACCTTCCAGCAGCACATGCCCGCCGGAGAAGATGGCGACCAGCACATCGCTGAGCAGTTCATCGTAGCCGACGATGGCTTTTTGCATCTCGGCCTTGAGGTTGGTGAACAGGGTGCGGAAATCAGCGTGGTCAGGCATGGTGCGATTCTCGCCAGCCGCTCCCATTGCGCAAGGCTCGTTAGTCCATCTGGACGAGAATCTCGCGCGGCTTGGCGCCCTCTCCGGGGCCGATGATGCCGCGGTCTTCGAGGATGTCGATCATGCGGGCGGCTTTGCCGTAGCCGAGGCGCAGGCGGCGCTGCAGCAGGCTGGTGCTGGCTTTTTTCTCCTGACGGATGACTTCCAGGCACTTCTCCAGACATTCCTGCTCGTCGGAGCTGACGCCATCACCATCGCCATCTTCATCATCGCCAAACTCGCCGCTTTCGTCATCGACTTTGACATCAAAGACCGGCTTGCCCTGCGCGACGCAATGCTGCACCAGCGCATGAATTTCGTCATCGGTGACGAGCGCGCCCTGGCTGCGGATCGGCTGCGCACCGCCGGGCGGCACGTAAAGCATGTCCCCTTTGCCCACGAGATTTTCCGCCCCTTTGCGGTCGAGAATGACGCGACTGTCGAGCGCCGAGGACACCTGGAAGGCGATGCGCGTCGGGATGTTCGCCTTGATGACGCCGGTGATGACGTCCGCACGCGGAGTCTGCGTGGCGACGATGAGGTGAATACCAGCCGCACGGGCCATCTGCGTGATGCGGGCGATGGCCACTTCAATGTCCGCAGGCGCGGTCTGCATCAAATCCGCCAGCTCATCGACGATGACAACGATGTAGGGCATCGTATCAGGAATGACGACCTCCTGCTTGCGCGGCGGTGGTGCCTGGGAGTCTCCGAGCCAGGTGCCGCTGGCATCGCGCAGTTCGTTGTCGCCATCCACGGTGCCGACTTCGGCGGTCTTCGGTGCCTCGTTTTCCTCCGCAGCCTCCTCGGCGAAAGCGGCGGACACACGAGCGTCATCCACCCCGGCCTTGGTCTTGGGCTTGGGTTTGACTGCGGTGGCCGCAGGCGCGGCCGTGGCGGCAGCCGCATTGCGCGCGGCACGGGCGGCGTCTGCCTCGGCCTTGCGTTTGACGTTGCGGTTGTTGAAGGCTTCGAAATTACGGCAGCCTTCCTGCGCAAAGATCTGGTAGCGGTTCTCCATCTCCTTGACCACCCAGCGCAGGGCCAGCAGCGCCTTCTTGGGATCTGTCACCACAGGCAGCGCCAGATGCGGCAGCTCCTCGTAGTTCTGCATTTCCACGACCTTTGGGTCGATCATGATGAAGCGCAGCTCATCCGGCGCAAAACGGCAGATCAGGCTGGTGATGATGCTGTTGATGCACACGCTCTTGCCACTGCCTGTGGCACCTGCGACGAGCAGATGCGGCATGGCCGCGAGATCGCCGATGATCGTCTTGCCATACACATCCTTGCCCAGAGCGACGGGCAGCTTGGACTTGCCGTTGACGAAGACATCGTCCTCCAGCAGTTCGCGCAGCGGCACGATGGTTTTCTCCGAGTTTGCCAGCTCAATGCCCACAGTGTCTTTGCCAGGAATCGGCGCGAGGATGTTGATGCGTTCGGCGCGTGTGGCGCGGGCGATGTCTGCATCCAGATTCGCGATGCGGCTCACGCGCAGACCATCGACAGGACGCACTTCATAGCGGGTGATGGCAGGACCACGGGTGATATCCCCCGGCTCCACGCTGATGCCGAAGCTCGCCAGCGCTTTGACGATGGTGGCCTGAATGCCGAGGAGTTCGCTCTTGTCCGTGGGCGCACGATGGGTCTCCTCCGGCCACTTCAGCAGCTCCATGGAGGGCAGCTTGTAGTCCTTGAAAAGCTTGGTCAGATTTCCCAGCGAACCATGCGGCGCCTGCTCCATCTTCTGTGCACGCTTTTGCTCCCAGACCTCGGCCAGCTTCGGTTTGTCCGAGCGGTCTTCATGCGCACGGGAGATCGAGGAGTCGATGATCTTTGGCGGTGGCGGATCAAACTTGAGCGGCAGTTCCATGTTGGTGGCCGCTGCCGCAGGGGTGTCCCCGCGCAGTTCCGTGCCCTTGTCCTTCTTCTTCCGCCTCAGCCCTTCCGGCACAGGTGTCACGGTGCCAGGAATGGTGTTCGCCGCTTCTTCGGCCAGCTTTTCTTCGATCAGGCGCTGCGCCTCGCGCTCCACCTTCCAGCGTGTCAGTTCCGCACGGATGTTTTGAATCACCGTCAGCGGGTGCTGGCCGGTCACGAGAAAAAGTCCCGCCATGTAGACAGTGCCGAGCACGAGCGTGGCACCCACCTTGCCAAGCAGGTTTTTCAGGAGGCCGCCGCCGATCACGTATCCCAAGCCACCCGCACCGCCCAAGGGTGTGAAATGATCCCGCTCGCTCAGCAGGCTCTGCACCTCCAGCAGTGCTGCACCGCTGATGATCATGATGGCCACGCCCAGCCAGGCCGCGCGCGTGACCTTCATCTTGGAGTGCAGTTTGCACACGCCGAACCAAGTCATGCTAAAAGGCAGCAGATAGGCTGAGAAGCCCATGAGCCAGAGCATGTGCCCCGCCGCAAGCGCGCCGATGCGCCCGACAAAATTATGCGTCGTATCTCCGGAGGATTCCGACAGCGCCAAAAAGGACCAGGAGGGCATGTCGCGCGGATCATACGACACCAGCGCCAGCAGCAGCATGGCCGCCAGCATCAGCAGCAGGATGCCGAAAACATCATTCCACGGGCTTTCCTTCTCGTCCGTAGATCGGGCGCGAGTGGGGCGGGAGGCAGCGGCGGCACGACTCATGACAACAATCTGGTAATTGTGGCAGACGAAATTATTTAAGGCTACCAAAATATTTACCTTGCCTCACTTTTGTGAATCGGCTTCGATCCCGCCCGGGATGCTGCTTGACCGCAAAAATTCCCGCGAACATCTTTGTCCGTCGACTCGTCACACCACAATCATGAAAAACACCCTCGCCCTCACCCTTGCCGCCGTGCTTGCCCTCGGCGTCTCCGTCACCTCCACCACCCGCGCCCAGGACGCGGGCAAAGTGGACTTTGAAAAGCAGATCCTCCCCATCTTGAAGGAAAGCTGCTTCAAGTGCCACGAGAAGGAACATGAAGACAATGGCAAGGTGAAGAAGCCCAAAGGTGGTCTTCGTCTCGACAGCGCTGCAGCTATCATCAAAGGCGGCAAAGAGTATCCCGATGAAAACGTCGTTGCCGGCAAGCCTGACGCCAGCTGGCTGGTTAAGACCATTGCTCTTCCTGACACCGACGATCTGGCCATGCCTCCTGAAGGCAAAGGCGACCGCGTCACCCCGGCCAACATCGCCCTCATCAAGAAGTGGATCACCGAAGGTGCCAGCTTCGGAGCCTGGAAAGGCGTCGAATAATTTCTCAGTAACCACATCTCACCACGGAGGGCGGAGCCTTGGCTCCGCCTTTCTTTTTCCCATTCATGAACACACCTTTTCGCTTCACCACCTGCCGGGCCGGATCTGAGGCCACGCTCAAGCGCGACATCGCCAGCCACTTCGTCGGCGAGCTCACGCCTGCGTTCATGAAGCCGCAGTTCATCACCTGGAAGGTGAAGCACCCAGGTTTCAGCCCGCCAAAAAACCTCAGCCACTTTGCGCGCGTCAGCGGCACCTCGATCGGTCAGTGCAAAACGATCGCCGAACTCGTGGATCACGCCCGCAGCCTCGCCACCCAGCCAGTACGCCTGCATGTCTTCCCCCGCATCACGGCCGAGGACGGCGTGGAAGCCACCACCTGGCAGCGTATCGATTCGCTCTCTGCTGAAATCACCAGCGCTCTCGATCAGGCGAGCATCCCGCTCGAAACCCGCCTGCCCGTCGCTCACGGCGATCTGATTCTCGATGTCATCGCTGGTGAGACTCCGGAAGAACCTCTTTTTCTCGGCTATCACGAGCACCAGACCGGCATGCACACACATCCCGGTGGGCTGCCACGCATCACCCTTCCCGAAGACGTCCCCTCACGCGCCTGGCTCAAATTTGAACAAGCCCTCGCCTGGCGTGGCTGGGATCAGCTTGATCTGCGCGGGCAGACAGCCCTCGATCTGGGCTGCGCCCCCGGTGGCGCCACCTATGCGCTGATCCAGCGCGGCATGAACGTCCTCGGCATTGATACCGGTGAAATGGACCCGCGCGTGCTCGATCTGGCCAAAGCCAAAGGCCTCAGATTCGACCACTGGCGCACCGCTGCAGGCCGGCTCAATCTCACCGCACTGCCGCGCGAAGTCGCCCTGCTGCTGTGCGACATCAATCTCGCCCCACCTCTGGTCATTCCCGAGATTCAACGCATTCAGGATGCCGTGCAGGCTCGCCGGCTGATCCTCACGATCAAGCTCAACACCCCGGCCCTCGAAGACCGCGCCCACGAGTTCATCGACACCATCCGTGATTTCGCCCCCGCCCCCGTGTTTGCCACGCAGCTTGCGGGCAACCGCCGGGAGATCTGTGTCTGCGCCGGTTAAGCCCGCAGCGGCACGACCTTGCGGTCCAGATCATGCGTGGCGTGAATGCGGCGGACGGTACCGCTGCGTGAACGCATCAAAATGGAATGCGTTTCCACACGGTGCCCCACAAGCCGGCACCCTGGCAGCAGGGGGCTGTCGCTGATGCCTGTGGCGCAGAACAAGGCGCTCTCCCCCACAATGAGTTCATGCACGCGGAAGACCTGGTCCATCTCCGCCACGGATGTGTACGCCGCGACCTCAGCACGATGGGCTTCATCGTGGAACCACATGCGCAATTGCATGTCACCGCCGAGACATTTCAGCGCAGCCGCCGCCAGAATGCCTTCGGGAGAACCGCCCATGCCCACGTAAAGATCGCAACTGGACTCCGGCATCGAGGGTGCGACAGCCGCGGCGATGTCGCCATCCGTCACCATTCTCAAGGCGGCCCCGGAGCGGCGGATCTGCTCGACAATGTCGTGATGCCTCGGACGATCCATGGTGGAAACCACGAGGTCGCGTTCACGCTTGCCCAAAGCCTGGGCCACAAAGGTGATGACCTCCTGCAGCGGCATGTCGAGAAAGCAGCGGTCTCCCCTGCCCTCCAGCGCCTTCTTCACCGCCGGTCCATAGGCGATCTTGTGGCTGTAGAAGCTCGGAATGCTCTTCATCGCGCAGGGCGCACCGTCAGGGATCTGCGCCGCCGCGATGACGGAGATGCTGTTTGGCAGGCCTTTGGCAATGTTGCTGGTGCCGTCGATGGGATCGAGAGCGATGTTGAAGCGCGGCGAGCCATCGCGCCAGGTGCCCAGGTGCTCACCCACGAAAATGCCGGGTGCATTGTCCTTGATGCCTTCGCCGATCACCACCTCTCCACGAATGTCGAGGATGTCGAAGACTCCATAAATTGCGCTGCAGGCTGCACCGTCTGCGAGCTCCTTTTCTCCACGACCGAGCCAGTGGATGGCTTGCAGGGCCGCATTTTCCGTGGCGCGCACGAATTCAAATTCGAGGATGCGTTCCAGATCGTGAGTACTCCGCAGCGGTGGTAGGGACGTGGACATGGCTGGTACGTGATTGGTCACGTGGCTGGTGGTTAAGCAGCAATGACAGAATGCCGGAGAAAAGTCACGATCCCTTTTGGCATTTCGGGCAGAAGAACGTCGAGCGCTGGCCCTGGACGATGCGCTGGATCTCTGTCTTGCAGACGCTGCAGGGCTCGCCGGCACGATCATAAACTCGCAGGGTGAGCTTGAAGTAGCCGGGTTCGCCGCTCTCGTTCAAAAAGTCCCGTAGAGTCGTGCCGCCCATTTCGATGGAAGCCGCCAGCACCTTGCGGATGGCTTTCACCAGTTTCTCCAGCTTCGGCTTCGTCACCTTCCCGGCTGCCTGCCGTGGGTTGATCCCCGCCATGAACAGGGACTCGCTGGCGTAGATGTTTCCAACACCTACCACGACATGCGCATCCATGATCACCTGCTTGATCGCAGCGGTCTTGCCCTTGCAGGCGGCATGCAGATGCGCGGCCGTGAATTCCTCCCCCAGCGGCTCGGGACCGAGGTCTTTAAGCAAGGCATGCTCCATAGGATCTCCCTCAATCCACAACCCTGCGCCAAAGCGGCGCGGATCATGCAGACGCAATTGTTTGCCGCCCTCCAGCGTGATTGCAAGATGGTCATGCTTCTTGAACGGCGTTTCCGCCGGCAGCACCCGCAAATTTCCGGACATGCCAAGGTGCAGCAGCAGCGTGCCTTTGGCAGACCCAAACAGCAGGTACTTCGCCCGGCGTGTGCCTGTATCAATCCGGCAGCCTTCGAGCTCATGAATCGTGTCCGGCACCGGCCAGCGCAGCCGCTTGTCCCGCACGATGACTTCTCGAACCCGCTTGCCGATCACATGCGGCGAGACACCGCGCAGAGCGGTTTCGACTTCGGGGAGTTCAGGCATGGCCTATTTGCTTTCCAGCGCCTGCTCCAGCGCACGCCACGCCAGCATGGCGCATTTCACGCGCTGGGGGAATTTTTGGACGCCTTCGAGGAGGATGAGTTCGCCAAGGGAATCTTCATCGGCGGGGGAGCCGTCGCCCATGACGACGCGGCGGAAGTCTTCGCGCACGGCGGCGGCTTCGTCCTTGGACTTGCCTTTGATCTTCTGCGTCATCATCGAGGCGCTGGCCTGGCTGATGGCGCAGCCCTGGCCGGTGAATTTGAGGTCGTCGATGTGGCCGTTGTCAGACACGCGCACCCAGACGTCAATCTCATCGCCGCAAGAAGGATTGTCGCCGTGGGCATGGAGGCAGGGCGGCGAGAGTTCGCCGTGGTTGCGCGGGTTCCGGGAGTGATCCAGGATCACCTGCTGATAGAGGTCGCGGAGGTCGTCAGAGAGCATGGTCGGAAAACGTATAGCACAGGCTGGCAGCCTGTCTCACGTGAAGAACATACGCGCGAGGAGCAGTACTTCGACGAGGCGATTGATCTCCTCGATCGTGTTGTAGAAATAAAAGCTGGCGCGGGTGGTGCCGGGCACCTTGAAGCGCTTCATCAGCGGCTGGGTGCAGTGATGCCCCCCGCGCATGGCCACGCCGTGGCTGTTGGCAAATTCGACGAGATCGTGAGGATGCGCGAAGTCCAGGTGGAAGGCGACGAGCGCGCCCCGGTGGCCTGACTGCGGACCGAGGATGCGGATGCCGGGCACTTCGCCCATGCGCTGCATGGCGTAGTTGGCCAGATTGTGGTCGTGGCGCTGGATGTTTTCCAGGCCAATGGCCTGCAGATAATCGATGGCGGCACCGAGAGCGATGACACCGGAGATGTCAGGTGTGCCCGCCTCGAAGCGATGCGGCGGCGCCTTGTAGGTGCTGCTCTCCATGGAGACGCTGAGAATCATCTCACCGCCGCCATGCCAGGGCGGCATGGTTTCCAGCAGAGCCATGCGGCCATAGAGCACACCGATGCCGGTGGGCCCGCACATCTTGTGGCCAGAGAAAGCGAAGAAGTCGCAACCCAGATCCCGCACATCGATCGGCATGTGTCCGGCGCTTTGCGCACCATCCAGCATTGTGACCACTCCCAGGGCCTTCGCCTTGGCGATAAGCTCCTTGGCGGGATTGATGGTGCCAAGGGAATTGGAAACATGGACGAAGGCGAACAGCTTCACCTGCTCCGTGAGCAGCGTTTCGATGGCGGCGGAGTCCAGCGTGCCGTCATCCAGCACCGGAATGTACTTCAGCGTCGCGCCCGTGCGCTGGGCGAGCAGCTGCCATGGGACGATGTTGCTGTGATGCTCCATGCCGGTGATGAGGATGACATCCCCCGTCCGCAGATTCTGGGTGCCCCAGGTGTTCGCGACGAGGTTGATGCCCTCGGTGGTGCCACGGGTGAAGATGATTTCGTCCTCTGAGGCGGCACCGATGAAATGCGCCGCTTTTTTCCGGGCCGCCTCAAAGGCCTCCGTGGCGCGGTTGCTCAGTTCGTGCAGCGCCCGGTGCACGTTGGCGTTGTCGCGCTCATAGTAGTGCGAGAGAGTCTGGATGACCGTGCGCGGCTTCTGACTGCTGGCAGCATTGTCCAGATACACCAGAGGGTGCCCGTTCACCTTCTGATCGAGGATGGGGAAATCAGCGCGAATGCGATGCCAGTCCATGATCTGGGACCCCGGCACTAGCGTGATGCTGTCCGCTGATGCGACGAAGCAGCAGCAGCGGGCACCTTGCCGACGTAGCTTCCACGGCTTTCAATCTGACGAGCGCGCTCCTGCATCGTGGCAGGCTTGCCGTCAGTCGGCAGATCGTTTTCCCCCAGCCAGTTGAAAATGGCAGAGCCTGTCTGATCCAGAAATTTGAACGGGTACATCAAGTTAGAATTCTTTAAAGACTTCCACGTCTGGCAGCTGGTCAGGGCAACAGAAAGCAAAATGAGAATACTAAGACGGGCGAATTTCATTACGGTCGTGTTTATCATGACGTTCCAATTCTGTAAACAACAAGATGATCAGCGATTGAAAGCCAGCTGGGAGCCGGCACCGCCATTCGCAGGCAGAATCCCGCGCACCTTTTTGTCATGGACTTCACGTCCACGCATTTCTACAGACTTGTCGGCAGCCGCACCTTTGCCGTTATCATCAGCAAACAGCAGGTAGTAGGGAGCCAGGCGCAATGCCGTGCCAATCAACCCACAATTGCTCAACAGCAGACAGGCGGTAATGGCAAAGATCAGACGGGAAATCACGGGCATTTGTAAAAATTATCACAGTCGCCTCCAAGAGTAAACATTTTTGATGCCCTCGCTCCAAGGCAAAACTTGCGCTTTCTTTGGCAAACATTGACCCTACTGCTCCGTATTGCACTGCCCTTCCGTCCCCAACCCACATGAAGATACTGCTCTCCTTCCTCCTCGCCCTCACCGTCTCGCTTCAGGCCGAGATCGAACTCAAGCAGGGCGATCACATCGCCATCGTCGGCAGCGGTCTGGCAGACCGTCAGCAGCACCACGGCTGGCTGGAGGCGCTGATTCACAAGACCTACCCCAACCTCCAACTCACGGTGAGGAATCTCGGCTTTGCGGCCGACGAGGTCAATGTTCACCCGCGCAGCGATGAAGTACCCACCACGGAGTATTTCCTGGACATGAAACCCGGCACACTGGCGACGAAGGTGGGCGAGACCGATGTGGTTTATACCGCCGGGGCGGACTTCCACGCGAACGTCATCCTGGCCTACTGGGGCTTCAATGAGTCGTTCAAAGGGGAGGCTGGACTGGCCGACTTCAAAAAGGCCTTGGATGAGTATCTGAAAAAGCAGCTCAACGCCGACTACGGCAAGGGCAAACCACGTGTGGTGCTCCTCTCGCCCATCGCTCATGAAAACCTCAAGAGCGCCGATTTCCCGGACGGCGCTGCCAACAACAAAAACCTCGCGGCTTACACCGCAGCCATGGCCGAAGTCGCCAAGGCCAACGGCGTGCCGTTTGTCGATCTCTTTGCGGCTTCGCAGACGCTGTATGCCAGCGCAGCACGGCCACTGACCATCAATGGTGTGCATCTCAGTGAGGCCGGAGATAAGGCGCTCGCCCCGGTGCAGTTCAAAGCAATTTTCGGCAAAGAGGCCCCGAGCACGGATGACCCTTACATGGCCAGAATTCGCGAGGCCGTGTTGGAGAAGAACGTCCAGTGGCACCACCGCTACCGCACCGTGGATCAGTACAACATCTTCGGCCAGCGCTCCCGCATCAAATACGCCGACGCCATCACCAAGACCAACGGCGTTGACAATGCCACCATCCTCGGT
>CAILZI010000153.1 GCA_903838675.1 uncultured Verrucomicrobiota bacterium | reverse complement strand
GGCGTGACGTAGCAGAGCATGGCGCAGCCGTACCAGCCGATCATGGCGGCGCCGATGCCGCTGGTGATGTGGTCGTAGCCGGGGGCGATGTCGGTGGTGAGGGGGCCGAGGGTGTAGAAGGGGGCCTCGTGGCACCACTCGAGCTGCTTGGCCATGTTTTCCTCGATCATGTGCATGGGCACGTGGCCGGGTCCTTCGTTCATGACCTGCACGCCCTTGGCCCAGGCGCGGGTGGTCAGCTCGCCCTGCACTTCGAGTTCGCCAAACTGCGCCTTGTCATTCGCATCGGCAATGGAGCCGGGGCGGAGACCGTCGCCGATGGAGAAGGAGACGTCGTAGGCGGCCATGATGTCGCAGATGTCATCCCAGTGGGTGTAGAGGAAGTTTTCCTTGTGATGGGCCAGGCACCACTTGGCCATGATGCTGCCGCCACGGGAGACGATGCCGGTCATGCGGGATGCCGTCATGGGCACAAAGCGCAGCAGCACGCCGGCGTGGATGGTGAAGTAATCGACGCCCTGCTCCGCCTGCTCGATGAGCGTGTCGCGGAAGAGCTCCCAGGTGAGGTCCTCGGCCTTGCCGTTCACTTTTTCCAGGGCCTGATAGATCGGCACGGTGCCGATGGGCACGGGGCTGTTGCGCAGGATCCACTCGCGCGTGGCGTGGATGTTTTTGCCGGTGGAAAGGTCCATCACGGTGTCGCCGCCCCACTTGGTGGCCCAGCGCATTTTCTCCACCTCTTCCTCGATGCTGGAGGCGACGGCGCTGTTGCCGATGTTCGCATTGATCTTCACTAGGAAATTGCGGCCGATGATCATCGGCTCCAGCTCGGGGTGGTTGATGTTGGCAGGAATGATGGCGCGTCCGGCGGCCACTTCGCTGCGCACAAACTCAGGCGTGATCTCATTGGGGATGCGCTGCGGGAAGCGCTTGAAGATTCCCGGCGTATACTCGTTCTGCACCTGGGAGGAGCCCACGTGCTGCTTGTCGAGGTCGTTGCGGACGATGTCGGTGGTGAAATCCGCAATCTTCGCGCGCTTCATGTTCTCGCGGATGGCGATGAACTCCATCTCGGGGGTGATGATGCCGGCGCGGGCATAAGCGAGCTGCGTCACCACCTTGCCGGGCTTGGCCTTGAGGGGCTGGCGCTGCGCATTGATGGGGGCCTTCAGCGGGCTGAGGATGCCTTCGCGCTTGGCGGCGGCGTACTCGGCATGGTTCGCGGTAAGGTAGCCGTTGTCGCGTGGCTCGATGGCGCGGCCGTCGTAGGCTTCCACGTCATTGCGGGCGAGGATCCAGGCCTTGCGCAGGCCGGGCAGGCCTTCTTCCACGGTGCCCTTGTAGTCCGGGTCGCCCCAGGGGCCGGAGGTGTCATAGACGCGCACGGGTTCATTCTGGATGATGCGGCCATTGAAATCCTTGGTGGGGGAGAGGGTGATCTCGCGCATGGGGACCTGCACCTCCGGGTGGATCTGGCCCTGCACATACACGCGGGTGGAGGCGGGGAGTTGCTCGGAGGAGTGGGGCTCGAAGGAGTCTGAAGTGGCGATCATGGCGGAGGGGTCTGGATTCAGGTTTTAAAATTTCAAGTTGGGGCAACCTGAAGAAACTGAGTGAACCTCCGAGCGAACTCCCTTCGGCGGCATGACCCGCATCAGGTTCGGAGGGTTCGGATCGAGGAAGATCCATCTCAGTCCCTGCAATGGGACGCCCCTGTCGTGACGGGATCATGGTGCGGCCAGTAGGGCGAAGGTCAAGGGGAAGTGGGAGGGGAGTTGACGGGGGCTGGGGGAGGGGAGGTTGGCCGCAAAGAGGCGCAAAAAGAATCAAAAAGGGGGAGGGCGGAAGGGCTGGGAATGTGGGGAGAGCGGGCACATTGGAAAAGGGGGAGAGCGGTGGGGTGGCAGGCGGCGCTGGGAGGAAGGATTCTAGGGACGCGCACAACGCGTCCCTACCATCCAGAGCAGCGCGTGCCGCAGGTCAGGTAGGGAACCGCTGCGCCGGGCCCGAGATTTTGGGTCGATGGCGTCGCAGGCGATGAAAAAGGTTCGCCGTCCTTGGGACAATCGACAGCGGAAGGGCAGGAGGCCAGGTGGCTGATCGGTGATTGGGAGAGAGGAGGTTGGCCGCAAAGAGGCGCAAAAGAGCTGGGGGGGCTAAAGCATTCTTCAATGAAAAGGCCAGAAACCCGTTGTCACCTATGGTAATTATTGTAAACTTAGATGTTTTATCAGTCGATGCTGCGCTTTCCCCCCCATTTTTCCGGCCTTTTCGCGAGTGCCGCCCTGCTGCTTTCCGCAGCCACGGCGGCTCATGCCGACATCGTGACGGACTGGAATGCGCTGGCGCTGACCTCGATGACGGGGCAGGGAGACCCGATGGTGGCGCATGATCTGGCCATCCTGCAGGCGTCCATGTACAATGCGGACCAGAGCATCGAAGGCACCTACAACACCTATGGCAACGGTGCCTACCCCGCCCCCGCCTATGGCAGCGCACCCTCCGGCGCCGACCCCCAGGCGGCGATGATCGCAGCGGCCAACACTGTGATGCAGTATCTCTATTCGGGTTCGAGCAGCAGCTACACCTCGCTTTATAACAACCAGCTCAGCGGCATTGCCGACAGCCAGGCGAAGACGGACGGCATCGCATGGGGAGTCACTATCGCCAACAATTTGCTGAGCGCGCGGTCGACCGATGGCTCTGCAGATGCAGCCACCACTCCGTACTCCCCAGTGGGCACCATCGGCTACTGGCAGCAGACTTCCTCCGCCGGTGCACTGCTGCCGGGCTGGGGAAGTGTGGGCACCTTTGCCATCCCAGGAGTGGGAAGTTACACGCCCTCGCTGCCGGGTGGTTCAGTCACCACGTATTTGCAGTCCAGCCAGTATGCGACGGATTACAATCAGGTGAAGGATCTCGGCGCAGCCTTCAGTGTCACCCGCACCTCCGACCAGACCAATCAGGCCTACTTCTGGGCCGCCGGTGACGGCACGGTGAAGATGACAGGCATGTGGAATCAGGTCGCCCAGACGGTGGCCGCCACAGCGGGCCTGAGTACCGCCGACACGGCGCGCCTGCTGGCCACCCTGAATGTGGCGATGGCTGATGCAAGCACCGCCGCCATGGCCACGAGCTACAACACGCAGTTCTGGCGCCCCGAAACGGCCATCGCAAACGGCGACATCGATGGCAACGCCAGCACGAATGTGGATTCGTCCTGGTCACCCCTGATCAAATCCCCATCGCTGCCGGAGTACGTCTCGCTGGGAGCCACGATCAGTGAAGCTGCCGCCACCGTGCTGGCCTCCTACCTCGGCAACAATGTTCACTTCAGCCTGGGCAGCGACATCAACGGGGACGGAACCATCGACCTGACGCGGAACTTCACCAGCTTCAGCCAGGCCGCGATCGAGGCCGGAATGGCCGGCGTCTATGGCGGCACGCAGTTCCTGACTTCGGTGACGGACGGCCAGACCCTCGGCGCGAATGTGGCGAACTACGTGCTGGGCAACGACTTCGCCGTCGTGCCCGAGCCCGCCAGTGCCGTGCTGCTGCTGTGCGGAGGATTGTTTCTGCTGGGTGCGCGCAGACGCCGCTAGATGCGGCATCTCTGGCGCGTTGTTTTGCGATGAACCGCATCGCATGTACTGTTTTCTCCGCCCTCCTTCTGTTTCCCGCGCTGCTGCCAGCGCTTGATGAAGCGAAACTGGCCGCCATTCATCCCGCCATGGAGGCCGCAGTCAAGGCCAAGCAGGCGGCGGGCATCGTCACCCTGGTGATGGAGAAGGGGAAGGTCGTTCACTTTAATGCCGCAGGCATGGCCGACATCGGCAAGGGCCGTGCGATGGAAAAAGACGCGCTGTTCTGGATTGCCTCGATGACGAAATCCATCAACGCCACCGCCATGATGGTTCTGGTGGATGAAGGCAAGCTGACGCTCGATGAGCCCGCCTCCAAATGGCTGCCCGAGCTGGACAAGGTGAAGCTGGCCGATGGCAGCGCACCGGAGAAACCCATCACGCTGCGCATGCTGCTCAGCCACACGGCAGGCATTGCGTTTCCACGCCGTGCACCTTCAGACGGCGCGGTCTCGCTGAAGTCCTACGTGGCCTCACTGCTCAAGACGCCTCTCGCCTTTCAGCCGGGCAGTGCCTACGAGTACGGTTTTGGACCCACGGTGACCGGGCGCATCATCGAGCTCGTTTCGGGCATGAAGTATGACGCGTTTTTGCAGGCGAAGATCTTCGCGCCGCTGGGCATGAAGGACACGATGTTCAATCCCGATGACGCCCACCGTGCACGCATCGCCCGCACGTACAAGATGGATGAAGACACGCATGAACTCGTGCCCGGCTACAATCCCTTCGTCACCAGCGATGCCAGCGTCACACACATGACGGAGCCTGCAGGCGGACTCTTTTCCACCGCTGCAGACATGGGGCGCTTTTACGCGATGATCGCCAACGGCGGAGAACTCGACTGTGTGCGCATCATCAGCGAAAAGTCCGTGAAGGACATGACCACGCCGGTGAGCGCCGGCGGCAAGCAGCTCAACTACGCCTGCGGCTGGCAGGTGAACACTGAAACGCAGCGCGTGAATTCGCAGATGTCCGTGGGCAGCTATGGCCACGGTGGCGCCTTTGCCACGAATGGCTGCCTCGATCCGCAGAGCGGGATCGTCACGGTGTTCATGGTGCAAAACGTGCTCGTTCCAGACAGTGGCAAGCCGAAGGATGCCTTTCAAAAAATCGTGATGGCAGCTGCTGGTATCGCGGTGACTCCGCCACCGGCGGTGAAGAAGAGCAAGCCCTGAGGCCAGCGACGTACCCGGCGTGAAGCACAGGTGCGCAAGGCGCTGCTAATGCGGGGGATACAGATCCGGCATCAGCAGCGGGCGGAGGACCATGGGGGTGAGATCGTATGGCAGCGGCACCCAGGGGTGCCCTTTGTCATTCTTCTTGAGCCCCCACCACAGGCGGCCGCCGGTGCGCCAGGGATCAATCACGAGGCCGTCTTCAAAGCGCTGCCCCTTTGCGGTGACGATGATGCCATGGTGCTCCTGCCAGGTGTTACGTTTGGAGGAACTGAGGTGCAGATCCATCGTCTTCAGATTCAGGCGAAACAGGTAAGGGAACAAATCATCGCGCCACTGGTAGCACAGTCCGCGCTTGCGCAGGCCGGTGTTGACGAGGCCGTTGTTCATCCACGGGTGGAAGAAGGGTTTGAAGTCGCTGGAGAGTTTGGCGGATTCTTCGATCGCCGTGGTCGCCAGCTGGTCGGCTTCGCGCGCGCTTACGGTGGGGGAAAGCAGTTGAAGATCGTGACTGAGCCTCCGGGCTTTGGCCTGGCGTTCGGCTGGCGTGCCGACGTTGACACAGGAGGCGAGGAACAAGGCGAGCAGCAAGGCATTGAGAGGTGATACGGTAAACATGCGTTGGGGTAAGTCAGGGCAGGGGGCCGTGGGCGGCTTCATGCAGTGCGCGGGCCTGTTGCTGCCATTGTTCGCGGGTGGCGCGGTTTTTGAAGGCCAGGAGCTCACTGAAGGCACGCAGCTCTTCCTCGTTCCACTGGGCGATCTGCCGCCAGGTGCAAATGCCATGGGAGCGCAACTGGTCGCTAATGATCTTTTTGATGCCCTTGATCTGCGTGAGATCGTCATTCGGCACGTCGTCGCGTGCGGCGGTCGTTTCCTCCACACGCAGCAGCACGCGGGATTGATTTTGCAGGCGCTCAATCTCCGACGTTGCCGTGGCAAGGCGCTTTTCACTGTCAGCCAGACTGCGGCGTGCGAGTCCCAGGCCGGCGGGATCAGACGGTGTTTGCTCTTCTAGTTTGTGGATGCGGCGCTGCCAGTCGTCACTCTCCTGGGTCAGAGTGGCGAGGCCCGCCTGATGCACGTGCAGCTGGCTTTCAAGCTCGGCGATTTTTTCACGCAGCGTGGCAGAGGGCGCTCCAGAGGCTGGCGCTTTGGCCTTCGTCGTGGTGCTGCGCTTGCGCTTGGTTTTGGCAGGAGCTGCGGCGGACTCTTCTGCTGCAGGGGGCGTGCTGCGCAGGCTGTCGAGCTCTGCCTGGGCGGTGGTGTGCGCTGCACGCAACTGCTCAAGGTCCGTCAAAAGCCGGGCCGTTTCTGTTTCGAGCGCCAGGGCGGCTTCGCGTGCTTTGGCGGCCTCATCCTGGCGCAGGCGTGCTTCGCTCCGGGCGGATTTCAAATCGTCCCGCAGAGCCTGGAGTTCGGCTGCTGCAGCCAGGTCATGCGGGGCTGGGGCCTCAGAGAGGCCGCCTGCATTGCCGAGAGCGGCTGCGTGCTGGGCTTCAGCCTGGCGCAGGGCCGTTTGTGCCGCTTCGATCTGCACGTCCAGTTCGTCGATGCGCTTCTGCATGTCACTGCCGCGCCACTGCCAGCCGAACCATGCGAACAGGGCGGCAGTGACGCCGAGCAGCGGAGCGAGGTAGAGCAGCAGCCAGAGGAGGGAGGACATCAGCGGAGGGCGGTGGGTGGCAGGTGCAGGCGAAGCTGCTCGATGGCCTCGGCGGTGAGATCTTCTACGGCAGCGGCGGGAATGCCGGCGGGCAGCAGGCCGGATTTCGCCAGCCCCCCTGCCTCGACAAGCTCGCGAGTCACCGGAATGAGTGTCCAAGTGCCGCCGGGTTTGGCGATGGCGAAAATTCCGGCGCTGTTCACGGCGGGTGGTGGCGGCAGGCTTTTGAGGGTGTGCAGGATTCTGCCAGATGGCTCACAGTCGCCGCGCACATGAATTTGGTCGCTGATAATGAGGAACTGCGGACTGTAGGCCCGACGAACGGCGGCGATGAGCTGGGCACGCACCGCCTCTTCGGCGACCTGCCCCGAGATGAGAGCCTTGGTGCCGAAAAGAGTGAGGGCGATGAATGCCGGGTCTGTGGGTTGAGAGGGAGCCAGTGAGTTGGAGTCATCCCCCTGCAGCCAGTTGCTGAGCACAGTGCTGTCATTTTGCAGCAGCCTGGCATCGAGCCCTCCTGGCAGGTTGCTCTTCCATGACTGCTCGCGTGGAGCGACCTGCCAGTCTACGGGCTTCCAGGCTTCGCCGCTGAAGCTGAGAAAACAGGATTTGCCACGATGACCGTCCCCTTCCGGCAGCAAGGCGGAGGTGATGGGGCCAAAATCACCGCTGGGACGACGCTGCCCGCTGACACGGATTTCATCATGCAGTCGGCGCGGGGCAAAGGTGGCCAGGGCGTCTTCGAGAATCTCCTGCTTCATGGCGGCGGTGCCGACTTCACCTCGAAGTATGATCTGCTGATCACGGACAGCGATGAAGAGGAATCCTGGCGGCAGCCTGGCCTGGCGCTCGCTTTCCGCCTGAGTGTGGTTTTGCTGCTGCAGGGTGGCGCGCAGTTCGTCCAATGCGGGGCGCACCTGCTGCTGCCATTCTGCCTCGCTGACACCCAGGGCACGCGCCTCAAGGAGCAGTTCCGAGTCAGATTTGTTGAGCGTCAGTTCTTTCCATGACTGCCCGATGCGGGCCAGGTAAGCCTGCACATTGGACTGTGGGGCTGGCACCGTGTGAATGGTGGTGGAAACGCTGGTCGCTTCATCGTGGTTTTCCGCATCGGTGCCGGGCATGCCTTCACTCATGCCGCCTCGGGTGCCCCAGGCTTCCTGCACGCTGTGCGCGAGATCGCGTGCTTCGTAGGTGTTGGCGGCGGTGCCAAGCAGACGTGCATGCACCCCGTCGGCGGCCAGCAGCATCCAGCCCGGCGGGCTGGGGATGATTTCGACCTCGCTCTGCAAAGCGCTGACAGGATTGAGGAGTCGTCCCAGGCCGGCAGACAGAGGTGCAGGCAGGCGCACCAGATCGCGCACGGTGTTTTCCACCAGGCTGCGGTCCTCCAGGGTACGCACGCTGCCAGTGAGCCGTGCCTGCTGGCCGTCAAACGTGAGGTGCAGTCCGCCCAGCCGCTTGCGCAGTGCGGGTTGCTTTGAGAGCACGTCCTGGGCGGCAGTTTCGAGATCGCGCTGCAAGTGCGGCAGGCACACCAGCGCACCGATGAGCCAGAGCGCGAAGAGAGATGCAGCAGAAAGTATCCAGCGCGCGCGAGTCATGGCGGGGAGGTCACTCTTTTTCGGTGAGCATGCGCACCTCTTCGAAACTGTAGCGTCTTGCTTCGCCACGCTGATTGGTCTGCAGCAGGGATTGCGAGCCAGTGTCGAGCGCGGTGAGCCAGCCATCCCCGTAGGCCCAGGTGTCGATGCAGATCCGGCCGGGGAGAATGAGGGGCAGCCCGTTTTTCTGGGCGGTGTGGCCGCAGACCAGAGACTTGCCCGAGAAATGCGGGTGGGAGTCATCAAAGCGCCGCCAGAACAGCCAGTCGTCACTCTGATCCGGCATGGGCAGCATGGCGTTCAAATTCGCGTGGGCAAAGATGTGGGTGTCGTTCGAATGCCAGCGGCGGAGGCGCTGGCTGAGGAAATCCCAGTGCTCCTGCGGGACGGCGTTCCAGTCGGGGATGTCCATGCAGCCGTAGGACTGCATGGTCTGCCTGCCGCCGACGCCGTACCATGAACCGGGATCAACCAGGTTACTGCGTGCGTCCAGCATGAGGATTTCATGGTTGCCGATCAGCGGAATAAGCTGGACACGCTTTTCCAGTTCCAGCAGACGATGCAGCACGCCTCGGCTGTCCGGCCCGCGATCAACGTAATCGCCCAAGGTGACGACCACGTCGTCTTTCTGCGGGGATAGGTCCTGGAGCATGCGATCAAGTGCGGTCGAACATCCATGGATATCACCAATGACCAAAGTGCGTCCGCTGTTGCGTTCACGTGGGGGGAGTTGAACCCTCGACGTGTGAATGTCGGGAGTGTCGTCGCTGACCAAAATGGGCATCTGCCATTCTTGCGCGATGAACGCCGGACGCAACCACCGATCATCGTATTGGCGCATTCCCTTTCGTCATGCAAGGTGGGGGCATGTCCCACCCCCAGTCATCCAGCACCACGATCAGCAGCCGGATGCCTGCGGCTGCCGAGCCGCCGGTCTTCTCGGCTAGGGGGCTGCGCAAAGTCTACCATACCGGAGATCTCAATGTGGTGGCGCTTCAGAGGGTCGATCTCGATTTTTACCCTGGCGAGCTGGTGGTGCTGCTCGGGGCGTCCGGCAGCGGCAAATCCACCCTGCTTAACATTCTGGGGGGGCTGGACATCCCCACCTCGGGCACCCTCCGCTACAAAGGCTGGGATCTCTCTGGCGGCGGCGAGCGCACGCTGACGCAGTTCCGCCGCAACTGTGTGGGCTTTGTGTTTCAGTTCTACAATCTTATCCCCAGCCTCACCGCCCGCGAAAACGTGGCTCTCATCACCGACATCGCCCCGGACCCGATGAAGCCGGAGGATGCGCTGGATCGCGTGGGCCTGAGCCACCGGCTAGATCATTTCCCGTCCCAGCTCAGCGGCGGCGAGCAGCAGCGCGTGGCCATCGCCCGTGCCATCGCGAAAAAGCCCGAGGTCCTGCTGTGTGACGAGCCCACCGGCGCGCTTGACGTGACCACCGGCATCACCGTGCTGGAAGCCATCGAGCGCATCAACCGTGAACTCGGCACCCTCACGATCGTCATCACTCACAACGCCGCCATGTCTGCCATGGCCGACCGTGTGCTGCACCTTTCGGATGGCCAGATCGTCAAGGAAAGCCGCAATGAGACACGGGTGGACGTTTCCACCCTGCAGTGGTGATCATTCAAGCGCTTTGCCGCGCTCCGTGTGCTCGGCTTTCAGCCGGGTGCACATGATTTCACAAAGCTGGTAGATCGATGGGTCGGCGATGGCGCAAATCGTACTCAGCCCCTCGCGCCTCGTGGCGATCATGCCCGCCTGTTTCAGGATGGAGAGGTGCTTGGACACGTTCGCCTGACCCGTTCCGGCGGCTTCCACGAGCTGCGTCACGTTGCGCTCGCCCGCCATCAGGGTGCTGAGCAGTCGAAGACGCACCGGTTCGGAAAGGGCGCGGAAACGCTCGGCGATCATCGCCAGGGCGGCGTCCGGGAGGGATTTTTCAGGGGGAGGCGCGGTGCGGCTGTGCTTGGATTGCGATTTTTTAGGCATAAGGGCCTTTGATTGTATTTCTATATTGCTATATAGCGATATAATTGTATGGCTTGAAGAAAGATAAGCAACCCCTGACGCCAATTCCAATGAATCCTTCCTCATCCCCCTGCCTCTCTCCTCAGGAGCTTGCCGCGGCACTCGCTGCGGGCGGCTGCCAGCTCATCGACGTGCGGGAGCCCGTCGAGCACGCCGAAGCCCATGTGAACGGCGCCAAACTCATCCCGCTGGGCGAGATCGAGAGCCGCTGCAGTGAAATCAACCCTCAGCAGCCGGTGATCGTGATGTGCCAGGCCGGCAAACGCGGCCAGACCGCCGCTGAGAAGCTGCGCAAACTTGGCTTCAACGACGTGCGCAATCTCGACGGCGGTCTGCTGGCCTGGAAAGCTGCCGGCATGGTCTGCGTGGAAGGCACACGCAAATGCCTCCCGCTCATGCGGCAGGTGCAGCTGGTGATCGGCATTTGCGTCTTCACCGGCTCTTTGCTGGCGGTTCTGGTCGATCCGCGCTGGGTCTATCTGCCGATGTTTTTCGGCGCCGGTCTGATTTTTGCCGGTTCCACCGGTTTCTGCGGCCTCGCGCTGCTGCTCGCCAAAATGCCCTGGAATCAGGTCAGCACCGCCTCGTGCAAAAAACCTTCCTGCTGCTCCTAAGTCATGAGCAAGTCCAAAAAAATCATCATCGTCGGCGGTGTGGCCGGCGGTGCGTCATGTGCGGCCCGACTGCGCCGTCTCGATGAGCGTGCGCAGATCACAGTCTATGATCGCGGACCGTTTGTCTCCTTCGCCAACTGCGGCCTGCCCTATCATGTAGGAGGAGTGATCCCTGATGAGGCCAGCCTGCTGCTCGCCTCGCCGCAGTTGTTTCATGACCGCTTTCGCATCGAGGTGAGGGTGCATCACGAAGTCGTTTCGATCAACCGCGCCGCCAGATTGGTCACGGTGAAGAACTGGCTGACCGGCGAAAACTTTGAAGATCGCTACGACTCACTGGTGCTCTCACCTGGGGCGGCACCGCTGAAGCCGGCGCTGCCTGGACTCGACCTGCCCGGTGTTTTCACCGTACGCAGCATCCCTGACACGCGTGAGATACGTGCCTGGATTCAGAAGACCCAGGCCAGGCATGCCGTGGTGGCTGGCGGCGGCTTCATCGGCCTGGAAATGGCGGAAAACCTCCGCCATCTCGGCTTGGAGGTGGTCCTGCTGCAAAACGGCCCGCAGGTGATGCTTTCGATGGATCTTGAAATGGTGGCCCCTTTGCACGCGCACCTCGTGGCCCATGGCATTCAGCTCAAACTCAACACACCGCTCCTCGGTGTGACTCAAGGCACTGGCAGACTTTGTGTGAATGATGATCTGGAGACAGACATGGTCATTCTCGGTCTGGGTGTGCGTCCCGAAACGTCGCTCGCTGTTGCAGCTGGGCTCACGCTCGGCGCGCGCGGCGGCATCAAGGTCGATGCACAGATGCGAACCAGCGATCCGGCCATTTATGCCATCGGCGATGCCGTTGAAGTGCATGATCTGGTTACGGACACGGACATCCTCCTCGCGCTGGCTGGTCCGGCGAATCGGCAGGGCCGCATCGCCGCCGATGTCATTGCAGGACGTGACAGCCATTTTCGCGGTGTTCAGGGCACGGCCATTTGCGGTGTGTTTGATCTCGCCGTAGCGCAGACCGGTGCCACAGAAAAGGCGCTGAAGCGCGCAGGCATGACCGAGTATGAAAAGGTGTACCTGCATCCGAAGCACCACGTCGGCTATTATCCCGGCGCGCAGACGCTGCATCTGAAGCTGATCTTTGCGAAGAAGGATGGTCGCATTCTTGGAATGCAGGCGGTGGGCACCACCGATGTGGCGCGCAAGATAGATGTTGTCTCCGCTCTGATGCAGAAAGGCGGCACCGTTTTTGATCTTGAAGAAGCAGAGCTCTGCTACGCGCCGCAATTTGGGGCCGCCAAGGATGCGCTGAACTACGCAGGCTTCATCGCCGCCAATCATCTGCGTGGCGATCTGCCGCTTTCGCACTGGGGGGCTTTGCCTGCCGGTGCCTTCCTGCTGGACGTGCGTGATGCCGATGAATTTGCCGAAGGCCATGCCGAGGGGGCGCTGAACATTCCGCTGCCCGAGCTGCGGGACCGTCTGGCCGAGCTGCCAAAGGACCAGGCCATTCACACCTATTGCGGCGTTGGCCAGCGTGCTTACTACGCCGTAAGGGTGCTGCTGCAACACGGCTACGATGCAAGGGATGTCTCCGGCGGCTGGATTACGGCTGGCTTGGTGGAAGTGCTGGCGGCTTGAGTTGCAGACCAGCGATTTGAGTGTGTTCGTGTCCACCCTGGTTAGTCCCTCCCATTTTCCTTTATGATCACCCACCTGACCGCGGATGATCGTGGCATCATCCTGCCATGTCCTGCCTGTGGCACCGCCAACCGCATCATCTACTCCAAAGCCGCCCTGCAAGGCCGCTGCGGCACCTGCAAAGCTGAACTTCCCCACGTGGCTGCGCCGGTCGAGATCGCGAGTGCGTCGGATTTTGCCGCGCTCATGGCTCAGAGCAAACTGCCGGTCCTGGTGGATTTCTGGGCTCCATGGTGCGGCCCCTGTCAGATGATGGCACCTGAATTTGCCAAAGCCGCCGCCAAGGCCGCAGGCGCGGCCATCCTGGTCAAAGTGAACACCGACGAGCGGCAGGACATCGCCAGCCAGTTCCGTGTTCAGGGAATTCCCGCTTTCGCGCTCCTCAAAGATGGGAGGCTGGTCGCGCAAACCTCGGGCTTTCAGCCGGCGGATCGACTCCTAGCCTGGATGCATAGCTACTGATGACTCGCTTGCGCCGAAACGTCACTCAGGAGCGCACCTGCCGTGCGTCTGATGGCGGATGCCATACCGCCATGAAAAAGCGGCATCCCGTTGCCAGGATGCCGCCGCAAATTTTCTTGGGCCTTGGTTGGAAGGTCAGAGGGGACGCTTAGTAGCGACCGCCACCGCCGCCGCCGCCACCACCGTAGCCGCCACGGCCACCGCCGCCGCCGCCACCACCGTAGCCACCGCCGCCTGCTGGACGATCTTCCTTCGGACGGGCTTCATTGATGGTCAGGTTGCGACCACCGTAATCTTT
>CAILZI010000152.1 GCA_903838675.1 uncultured Verrucomicrobiota bacterium | reverse complement strand
GCGTCGTGAGCTGAAACCCTCCAGCTTCCGCTGTTGGCGCAAGCGCGTCAGTGGTCGAGTCACCAAACACCGCAAACTGCTTGAGTTAAGGCTCAAAGGTTGACGGCAGCGCCGCCGGGCGACGGATTCACTGCATTTGGCAGAACGAGTCGTCCCAATCACTTCATGACCGACGTATCGTTCATGCCAGTTGATTCAGAGTCTTCCTTTTGCAAACCGCCCTCATCCTCTTCTCCGCCCTTTCCTTCCTCGGTTATGGCTCAGCGTGTTTTTTTTCGAGCCGCATGAAGCAGGAGTTTCTTCGTTACCGCCTCGGAGCGCAGCGCATGCTGGTGGGTGCACTGCAGGGGTTCGCGGGGATCGGCCTGCTGGCGGGAATGAGCCAGCCATGGATGGGTCAGCTGGCAGCAGGAGGACTGGCGCTGATGATGTTGATTGCCGTCATCGTCCGCTTCCAGATCAAGGACAGCCTGCTGCAAACCATCCCGGCGGTGTTTTATCTGGCGTTCAACACCTATCTCTGCATTGCCGGATTCTGATCCGCACGCTGCCTACAGCAGCGCAATGGCGGCGCACATCGCCAGCACCGCGAGAGAGGGCAGAGCCTTGCTGATCGGATCTTTCACTTTGAGGTGCATGAAAAAGGCCCCCAGCATGAGAGCTCCCATGCCAAGCGCCGCAGGTTTCGTCAAACTGGGAATCCAAAACGAGGCCAGGAGCGCGAGCACGAAGCCGACTTTAAGAACGCCGATGAGGCAGAAAATTGGGAGCGGCAGACCGTAGACGGCGAACTCCTCGCGCAGGGTTTTCGCATCCTTGCCTCGGTAGGCTGTCGCTTTGCCAGAACGCAGGAGCCAGACATTTAGAATCCCAAGCGCCACGGTGAGTTTCAGAGCAATGAGGAGATAGTCCATAATAGTGAAGCAAACGATTCGACTTCGGTCGAACCAAGAAAGGTCAGCATGCTTCACCAACTCTAAACCGCAAGCTAATCCCTACCATTGGTAGTGGACCGCTTCTTAGCTCCACACCGAAGTCCAATCCTGTAATGTGGAGATGGAGGGAAAACAGCTGCCGGCGCATGGCCGCGTCACTCACAGTCACACCCTGCGCCTCACCCCCTTGCCTGCGCATCTGGTGCTCTCTTGCCTGTTCGCTCCCCGTCCAAGGCGAAACCGTCACCAGGTGCCACGTTGGCGCTCACGATGGAGACATCGTCTCTATTCTTCGCGCGCCGCCAGTTCGTGCAGCAGCATCAAGCGATAAAGGCGATGGCGATATGACGTGGATGGAGCGGAGTATTCGCTGCATTGCGCACTCAGCAGTCACAAAAAAAGGCGGCACCGTATGGCACCGCCTCTTTCATTGAACGTAGCTGACTAAAAATCGTTATCAGAACTTGTAGCTCAGTCGCACGCTGCCGAAGTGGGCCTGCATGTTGTTGCGGAGGAACTGGCCCTGGTAGGACAGCAGCAGGCTGAACTGGTCGTTGAACTGGAAGTTCACCCCACCACCTGCCACCATATAGCTCTGCCCGGGGCTTTGATTGCCACCTGTCGCCGTGAAGGGCGCATTGATCAGGGAAACACTGGTGCCGTTGTTGGTGATGTTCTGCCGCTCATAGCCCAAACGCACCTGCGGCGTGATAGCGGCCCAACTCGTCTGGATTTTTTTGGTCGCAGACCAGCCTACACGGGTGACCAAGGACTGAAAGGTCTGCCTTCCATAAGTCAATGCAGCCGCGCCACCGCCTGTTTCGCTGTAGCCACGCACGGTGCCATAGAGATAATCAGCACCGACGAAAGGCCCTGTGACCAGAGTGTTGTTCTGAAAGCGGAAGTTCCAGCCGGTATTGTACTGCACCGCATTGGTGTAGGTGCGCGTGGTGCCAAAAGCTTGGGCAAAGCCGAAACCGGGATTGCGTGTGGAGTCGAGCTGGTAGTCGCCAAAGCTATAAAGCAGACTGCTCCAGAAGTTCTTACGCGCAAAAGACACATAAGCGGAGAGCGCCGGACCTTCCAGATGCATGTGGCCAAGGCCGCTGGTGTAGTTCTGATCACTGGTCAGGAAGGTCGTCGCGAAGCCTACCGCAAGGCCACGGCTCAGATGACGGCTAATGCCGACGCTGGGAGCCCAGGAGTCGACCTGCACACCTGCCTGATTGTTGATGGCGTTGAGCTTGACGTTGCCGTAATTTACTGTGGTGAAGACTTCCCACTGGCGGGAGCGTGGCACCATTTTGGCGATGGGGTTCTTCGTGTCTGCATTGCCGTCGCCCTGACCGACGACCACACCTTCATCCAACGAGGCTGCAAGGCTGCCATTCGCATCTTCCTCACCATCCCCTGCACGGAGATTGAAGAGGTGGTTGTTGATGTCGTTGGTGACAGTGCCCCCAGCGCTGAGGAGCATCTGGCCTTCCACATTGGCCATCGGCAGGCCCGTGGTCATGGCTGAGAGCTGCTCGGGTGGCGGGCCAGTAGGCGCTGGCACCGAGGATACAATATCGCTAATTGTGGCTCCATAGTTATCAAAGAGAAAATTACCGAATACCGTCCTGGTGGGGGCCGTACCCGCATAATTCGATGTCGTGGTCAAGGTGCCTGGATTCAGAGTGACCTTGTCTCCATTATGCAGAACTGCGAGATTGCTCAATGAATAAAAATAACTATCCGCTGACGTGACGTCTCCACCACTGTAGCCAGAATTAATAAGTTCAATAAGCAAGTGCGGGCCTCCATTGATGGAATAACTCAGTGTGCCTGTCGTAGTTTCTTGGTTTGCTGCCAAAGCAATACCTTGGATTACAAAGAAGGGTGCGAGCTGACTGGTTGAATTGGAGATGGTAAAATTCAATGCTTGATCAAAGGTGAGCGAGAGAGGGGCACCGCTGCCGCCTGACCAAGTCGCCGCCGCACCAGCGG
>CAILZI010000151.1 GCA_903838675.1 uncultured Verrucomicrobiota bacterium | reverse complement strand
TCAGGTATGTGTTTTCCCTTGGACCGGCGGCGAAAGAGATCGTACGAACGGATTATCTTGGCCGGGCGGACCTGTGGTCGACGCTGCCTGAAGATGCCTGGAGAGAGGCTGTGGACACTCAGCGGCTGCAGGTGCGATACGACCCCAAGAATCCGACCAACAACGGGCCGGATGTCTCATTGCCGGATGTGTGGGATTCCTTGACGCCGATGATTCTAGGTGTTGTCATTCTGGGCATTGCAGGCGCAACCGAGCGCCTGCGAAGGAAGCAGCTGACTCAATGACGCAGCGGGATTTTCAACAGAGCAACTTACTATTGAGCCGATGGGGCTTTGCAGGGTAAGCCGGGTCGAAGCCAACTTGAAGCTCAACGCATGAACACCCAGCCGTCTGAAATGCAAACTTCGCGAGGTCGGTTCTTCTTCTGGATCGGCCTCATTATCTTGCCGGTTTTTTGGGTTTGGTGGATGCGTGCGGAGTACTTTAGCCGGACGCAGCGGCGGGCGGGCTGGATGTGGACGGTGTGCTATCTAGGGACGCTGATTTTATGCAAGGATCTGGTTGGCGAGCGTCTGCAGGCTTTGATATTTTCCTATTCAACCGTGTCTCTCCAACTTGGAGCGGTGCTTTGGTTGTGGTTGTTGTTTCGTGTCTTTAGCTTCAAGCAGCTTGTCTTTCTGTACCTCGTTTCGGTCGATGTAATTGCGATGCTGGCCAGTCTCTGGGTGCCTGCCTTGAGCCGGATGGAGCCCTCGCCTACCTGCTGGATCTTTCCGTTAATCCCGGCGGTTTTGCATCTGCTGGTGGAGCCGGTGCACCGCTGGCGGAAAAAGATTGATCCTGACACCGTGAAGACCATGCGAAAGCGGCTCCGCATCCTGATGTATTCCTTGATCATTCTGTTGCTGGGTTGCTGGTCTGTTTGGTTGTATCGAGAGTTTCGGGATGGCCGCCGCGTTCGGACTCCCTCTACCAGTTCGGCCGAGCCTCAGACGGAACCCAAGTTTCCTGACCGTGTGCAGGCCTTGCTTGATTCTGAATGGACGGAGGTGTCGATCACCACAGCCTTGTGCACTGATTACGTTATTGTTTATGCGACTACAGTAAGGTTGAAACGTGAGACTCCAAAGTCACCGGTTTACTATTCATTGCCGCTGGGGCAGGCAGCGCCGGAGAAAGCGACGGTGGATGAGAGGGATTTAAAAACGCTCTTTACTGACACGGTGGCGGCCGCCAAGGCCACCTTTGATCATAAATATCCAATAGAGATCCTCAATTCTCTGCCTCCTGAAAAGGCCAAGGAGATGATTCGGAGTGGAGCTTTGAAGATTGGTCCGAATGATGTTGAAATGCTGAGCATTCGAGGAAAAACCGCAGCAGCCGAAGTGAGGCTCATTGAGTACGGGCCTTTCTCACCGCTCGATACAACGATCCAAACGCTGTTTCACACCAAGCAGATGGAAGTGAAGCCGTCTGAGCATAAGGCCATACTTGGGCTTGACCCATATGCGGAGGAATGAAAAGAGAGTTTTGAACTTTCCACCCACGACATGAGTGATTCCGAGCCTTTGCTGATTTATCCGATTCCGAGTTTGATTTCGATCCTGGTGAGCCGGGAGCAGGAGAAGGGCGGTGCGCTGACGGAGGCGGAGGTGATTGAGATCCGCAATGGGTGCAAGGCGGCGGCGGTGCCGAGGGAGGTGGCGGAGAAGATTGATGCGGAGCGCGGTTACAAGGACATCGACCCGGTGCGCTGCTGGGAGGAGTGGCAGGAGGTGAGGAAGAGTTTTTGATCGCTTCGCCCGGGCCGTTAGCCGATTCTCTCAACATGATTTTCGGAGACACCAATGACTTTGCGATAGAGGCATATCATGAGCCTTCTGGTCCGCAGTGGGGTGGGTTTGGCAGGATGTGCCTGCATGTCCAAGGCCTGGTGCTGGGCGACATCCGCGAAAATCACTGTTCCCTGTTTCATGCGACTGACCGCATTCGAGAGGTGGCGGTTGATGTCGAGTCGCTCTGGGATGAGAGTTTTACGGGCCTGTCGGACATGGAGGTGTTTGTCATCATCAACCGGGAGCTTTACACGGATGAGGGTTCGGAGAACGGGTCGCGATTCTGGGACTGCGATTTTCTCACCGGCACAGGTGAGATGTTTGATGTCTCGAAGACCTTTATTGTCTTTCGACGGCCTGACCGAATGCACATTCTCTATTGTCTGCGAGATGACACGGTGGGTTCGGTTTCATGCAGTGCGACGACTTTTCGCCGGGTGGCGGATGCTTACGTGAGCTGGTTTGATGAGCAGGTGCGCACGACTGCAGCGCCGTTTTTTCCCATCAACCCGTTTGATCTGAATGAGAAAGTCCCAGACGGCTGGTCACCGCGCGAATGAATGCTGCTGGCATGCCTCCGGCATGCGCGCTTGAGCTGGGTGTGTGGTGGCGTGGTCCGGGGGTGGCGCTCGTGCCTCGCTTACCCCCGGCTACCTTCTTTGATCCCTCCGGGATCGCACGTGGAGGCTGGTATGTGGCAGCAGTAGGCGTTTAGTTGTCTCTCGCGGAGTGAGGCGATGCTCTGCTTCGTCGTAACCCATGTTGAGTGTATTCGAGTTTGGTCTTGGGCGATGGGAGCGCTGGGATCGACGGACAGGAGTGTCCATCGTACTTTAAGGGGGAGCGCTGGTCTGGGAGATGGCGGGAACAGTGATCGACAGGCTGGAGTGCCTATCGTGCTGCAAAATTTTCGGCGCGTCCGGTGGTTTGGGCAGGGGC
>CAILZI010000150.1 GCA_903838675.1 uncultured Verrucomicrobiota bacterium | reverse complement strand
TGCCATCTTTTTTGGATGGTCGTCTTCATCGTCCAAGAGGGCCGCGCGGAGCTTTCATTTTAGTATTTCCAGCCACCCTGTTTAACTATTGTTTTAAAACTTATTTAAAGCCTTAGTAATAGAAATTTGCCACCGAAATGATTTTACATCTAGTCTTGCATAGTCCTTTATGCGCGCATAGAGGTATTCTGTATTAATCTTTTTGCTTATTCTAAACAAATCAATAACACGCCAAATGCTTTGTCCAGCGTGAGTGGGACAGAAGGCCATGGCACGAAACCCGCAGCTAAGGAAATCAAAGAAGCATATCCGCATGATGAAACGAGCCTGCCGCATGACTCTGATGAGCCTGTCTTTTTTGGTGCTGGCATGCAGCTGCAGCGGGCCATGCCCGCCGGGCACATGGGCACGGTTTGAGCGGCCGATGGTGCACTTTGATGTGCACAACAGTCTGGCGGGCTACCATGTGGCGCACCAGCCCAACCGGGTGCTGACGGTGGTGTTTACAAATCTGCAGGCGGAGCTGCAGCCCTGTGTGCAGAAGGATCTGCATGCCGTCTCCAATGCACGGCTGATGTATGAGGTGCGGACGCGGCTGAAGGAGCCTTTCTACGCCACGGTGCGGGTGGATTTCCGGTACTCGGCGGCGCTTTCCCAAGGGTGCCATGGGGGCATCCGTGCCTGGATGAATGGGAAGCGCATGGCGGTGGTGCCGGTCGTCAAAGACAGCCGCTATGAAGACAGCACGCAGTCGTTTGAATTTACACATCTGTTTCAGCCGGGCGAGCGGGGAGACCTGCATCTGAGCCTGCACGTGGAGCGCAGCGCCTGCGGCCAGGCGGCGCGCGTGGGGCTGAACTCTCTGGATGTCCAGCTTCTCGTGCCGCCAAGGAGGGCACAGCCACTCACCCACAACACCCGCACCTGATGAACCCGAGATCCCAGCCCCGCCGACTGAACCGCCTGCTGCTCCTTTCCCTGCTCCACCTGATGGGAGGGACCGTGGGCGTGCAGGCGCAGGACTACTACATCCCGCCGCAGCCGCAGCAGCGCAAGCCGTTGCTTCAGTCGGTCAAGTCCTGGTGGGAGCGGATGAGGGCGCCTAAGGCGGACTACGACCGCAATCCCTATGCGTATCCTGATGCAAAGCAGCCGGTGCATGGGGGAAAACAGCCGGTGGGGAGCGATGGATCGGATTGGCAGCAGGTGCCGCCAATCCAGTATGACTGGAAGGAGCGCACGTACCAGTTCAGCAAGGAGCTCGATAAGCTGAACAAGGAGGTGGAGGAGTGGGGGACGATCCAGATGGCGCCGCTGGTGCTGGCACCGGCGCGGTATTATACCCCCGCAGAGACATATCCGTTTGCACTGGATTCCACATCACCGGCTCTGCCTGCATCTGGGCAGAGTGGGACGCAGAATCAGAACGCCAGCAATGCAACTCCCCTGGGGCTGCAGGGCCTTTACAACGATTACGCGAAATCTGAGGGCGGGAGTCTTTCGATTGTTCGAGAACAGTACAAAGCTTCAGCCGATATCAGACCTACAGCCACAACTGCGAACGCCTCGGGAATCTTCAATCCCACTACGGCTGGCGGATCAGGAGCCGGTGCTGCTGGCACTGCCGGAAACTCACTGGCAGGACTGGGCGACAGTGCGAACAACCAGCTGGCAACTTCCACCAAAGTGGACATGACCAGCGCCTCTTTTTCCCCTCACTACCGGCTGATCGAGGCGGCGGACACCTCCCAGGTGAAGAACATCCTTACGCTGATGGGCAGACCGGAAGCGGCCCTGCAGTACAAGGACCGAAAACTCCTCTACGGGGTGACGACGGTGAGCGTGAATCCGGGGTGGCGCAGCAAGGAGGGCTATGTGGCGCACATCGATGCCCAGGCGACGATGACTTACCGCAAGGCCAGCCGGGAGATGATTTCCAAGATCATCCGCTGGAAGCAGCTGCCCATTGAGGTGCGCAAGGTCATCGCCCAGGCAAACTGGCAGCACCTCACGGCCGAGGAGAGGAAGGTTTTTGGACCGTTTGACCTCAAGACACAGCATCCCGCCACGGTGCCAGCGGAGTGTAACAGCTATTTCCCGCCGCTACCAGACCAGGTGGACAATAGCGACGGAAGCCCCAATCCTGACGGCATCTATGATGAGGACATGAACACCCGCATAGCCATCAATGTTGTGACGCCGCTGATGGACACGCAAAACCTCGCGCTGGGATCCAGCAGCGCGCACCAGATCGAGCTGGCCATGCAGATTTCCTCACTGCTGGGGACGGCGAATGCGGGCTCGGCTTCGTACTTTGCCGACTGGGCGAAGCTGAACCGGCGTGACACGGTGACAATGTCCACCCTGGCGGTGGCCAACGCCTACTCGCTAGGGGACAGCCTCTTCGGCTTTGAGGTGGGCAACCGCCTGCGTGGCATGGCCAATCCGGAGGCGGATGACGGCAAGGCGGGCATGGTGCTGGAGCGGCAGACCTTCCCTGCCCTGCTGATGCTGGGAATGCTCGAAGACCAGGCCGGCCCCAAGCTGGTGAGAAACAGGCAAAATGAACCCGAGGTGTGGATGCCCGAGCTGGACATCAGCTACAACACCCGGTGGAGCCGGCACACGCGGGGCTGGCTGTGGGGGGCGTTCGATCACAACAGATCGCCCAGCGATTCGTACAAGGCACGCAACGACCTGGCCCGGGCAAGATTTGCCATGAGCTCGACAAGAGATCCGCTGGATCAGCATGTGGATCGTTTGGGGGGTGAATCCGTCGATCTGTATTCGACCAAAAAGAACCTCTCTCGTGATTACCTGGTGCTGACGGGGAACTACTTTGGCAACGTGCTGCATACGCCGCTGCCTGCGACATTTCTAGTGGCGGATGAGGATGTGGAAACGAGCCTGCAAGATCCGACCAACAAGCTGGTGCGGGCCAATGAGCTTGCAGTGTATCCCGCGGACAAGGTGATCCAATCCAACGCCGCCAAGGCCAGCGCGGCTACGGAGACACAGTACATGGTGATCATCGGCAAGAACCTCGACCAGGTGGATCTGGCGGGGCTCAAACTCCAGGGCAGCAACTTGCAGAGCCTTGATGCGACGAAGCCACCCACGCTGATCGGCCCGACGGGCATCGGACTCTGGGTAACGCTGAAGGGTGGTGCGGACGGAGACGTGGACCCTGTGCCAAACGATAGCGCTCATGTGCAGACCAGACAGCGCTCCTTCCAGTTTGAGCTGCCTATCAAGGCCGGGTCACCCATCCTGGAAATGATGAACCAGGGCTCGGTGATGACGCAGACATGCACCTACCAGTTTGTGCTGCCTGCGCCGGCCGCGAATGCCCAGGCTGGCCCCAAAAAGCCGGTGCTGGCCAGCCTGCTGCGGGACAAGCTCAGCGCACCGGGCAAGGTGGACACAGATAAAAAGCTCAAAGGCAGCATCGATGTGATGATCAAGGGCTCGGGGCTCGGCGCGTGGAAGCAGGAGGATCTGACAATCGAAGTCCGTCCCACAGGACGGGGAAAATATAGTGCCGACAGCCTGAGCACGGTGGGAGATTCGGGCCTCTTTCTCACGCTGGATGTCGAGGGGGATGGGACGCAGGCGTGCTACATCGTGTTCACGGTGAATGCGACCAAGGAGCTCTACTACTCGCCACCCTTGGATTTCACGCTGACGGCGAAGCCCTAGGGCCTCGGGCCTTTTCAAAGAAAATCGATTCGCGCGCACTTTCACTCTCAAGCACAAAGCTATGAACCCACCCAACACTCCGCAGTTTTATACCCAAGGTGCCTACGGCTGGGGGCCGGGCGGCAATGTGCCGGGGCTTTTCGGCTGGGGGCCGGGTGGCAATGTACCAGGGCTTTTCGGCTGGGGGCCGGGCGGCAATGTGCCGGGGCTTTTCGGCTGGGGGCCGGGCGGCAATGTACCAGGGCTTTTCGGCTGGGGGCCGGGTGGCAATGTGCCTCCTCTTTTTGGCATGGGCCCGGGCGGCAATGTGCCTCCTCTCTTTGGGACTTCATTGAACATCGAAGGGTATTTTAGCACGGGCTACATACGGGATGCCAGCGATGCCCGGGACTATCCGTTTGAACCCGCGACGAAATCGGGCCCAATCAAGAAATGTGAATTAACAAACAAAAAGGCGTTTGGACCGGTGGCTACCCAGGGGCCTGTGCAGTCGTGCGCCGCCCATGCGGTGACTGCTCTGGCTGAGTACGCCCTGAGTGTGAAGGGAGCGGAGCCTGCCCCGGCTCTTTCAAGGCTGTACAACTACAAGGTGGCGCGCAGCATTCTGGGGATGAACGGGGATGGGGGCGCGACGATGAGGGAGTCGATGAAGGCCCTGCGCCGCTATGGCTGCCCGCTGGAGGAGAGCTGGCCGTATGAGGGCGCCTTTCTGGACAAGGAGCCTTTGGTGAGTGACATCGAGAAGGCGAAAAGGTTCCACCACTCTTGGGAGTACCATCGCCTGGATCATGCTGAACTCGACGACCTGAAGCTGCTGGTGCGGATGAAGCGGGCGATCATGGATGACCTTCCGGTCGCCTTTGGCGTCAGCCTGCCAGCGGCGGCCTTGCACGTGACGGCAAAGCATCCCTTCATCCCCACCTTTAAAGATGACGAGCCCGTGGCTGGGAAGCATTGTCTGGTGGCAGTGGAATATGATGACGAGAAGGTCTATGACAAAAAGGACCCGAATAAGAAAGGCGCCTTCCTCATTCGCAACTCCTGGGGCTGCCGCTGGGGCAAAGATGGCTACGCCTGGCTGCCATACGAATACGTGCTAGGCTCCTGGACCACGGATCTGTGGACACTGCGAAAGGTGATTCCCCCCACTCCCACCGCCCGCTCCAGAAGGCCTGCCCGTGGCAAGAAATGAATGGCACGCCACCTGCGGATGCGGGCCGTGGAAGATCATTCACGGCACCCCCAATGACCCTGTGGCGGTTCGCAGAACTCATTTCTGTTTCGCAGGTTGATTCTTGCTCGAAGATCATGGGCTTCCTACTTCCCCCTTCGCTCTACGAGCTACAGAGGACACGTCGCTCTCCCGCGTCGAGCTACGAAGGACAGGTCGACGGCGGCTGTCCTGCCACTTGGGTTCGCAGGCAAGGGCGGGTAGAGTTTTGGCGATGAGGTCACGCGCGCTGTGCAGCTCTGTGCTGACAGCGGAGATGAAGATGATGGGCTTGCTCATGCAGCGCTCAGACTGGCGGTGCGGCGGCAGGAGGGAAAAGGTGGAGATGAGGAACTTACTGAATCTTCACTTGCTTCAGGGCGGCTTCAAAGCGCTCGCGCCCGGCCTTGGCTTCCTTCGTATCGGGGTGGTCTGGTCCCAGGCGCTTCGCCCACACCTGCTCCGCCTGTTGTATGAACTGGAGGGCTTCGGACAGCTTCTGCTGTGCTTTGAGACAGAGCGCAAGGTTGTAGCAAGACCGCGCGATATCGGGATGCTCGGCGTCCAGCACGCGCTCTTGAAGCTTCAACACCGCACGGAACTCCAGCTCCGCCTCGGCATGTCTGCCTTGGTCATCCAGCGCTTTGGCAAGCCCCATCTGGCTCCTCAAGGTGTCGGGATGTTCCGCGCCCTGCACGCGCTGTTGAGTCTCCAGCAACTTGCGGTACTCCAGCTCCGCCTCGGCATGTCTGCCTTGGTCATTCAGCGCTTTGGCGAGCCCCATCCAGCTCCTCAAGGTATCGGGATGCTCCGGGTCCAGAACGCGCGCTCTGATCTGCAACAGAGAGCGGTACTCCAGCGCCGCCTCGGCATGGTTGCCTTGGTCATTCCGCACGTTGGCCAGACTGTTCCTCGTCATCAAGGTATCGGGATGCTCGGCGTACAGCACGCTCACCTGGAGTTTCAACACCGCCCGGTACTCCGACTCCGCCTCGGCATACTTTTTCTGGAAACACAGCGCATTGCCCAAGCCCATCCGGCAGGTCAAGGCTGCCGGATGCTTCCCACCCAGCACGCGCTCCATGAGCCTTGACACGGCCCGATACTCCTGCTCCGCCTCGGCATACTTGCCTTGCGAGACCAGATCGGAGGCAAAATTGTTTTGGCACGCCAGGGTGTCATAGTGCTCTGCACCCAGCACGCGCTGGCAGTCATCGACCAGGGCGCTGTCCTGCTCCTCGGCGAGGGCATAGTGGCCTTGGTGCCAAAGAGTGTCGGTCAGGGTGCGCCGGCTTCGGAGGACCGCGGAGGCGTCCGGGCCGAGGGCGGCCTGCTGCAGTGGGATGAGCTCCTCATACAGGGCCCGGGCTTCCTTGTCCTTCCGCATTTTGATCATGGCCCAGCCCTGCTGATGGCGGGCGGCGGACCAGGTGGAGAAGTCGGCCTTCTGATCGGCCAGGGTGACGGCCTTGGTGGCGTACTCCAGGGCTTTATCATAGTGCCCCAGGGTGAGTTCGCCCTTGGCGGCTTCGGTCCAGCTCTCGACCTCTTCTTTGATGCGCTTGTGGCGCTCGGTTTCCAACCGACGCGCCTGCTCCAGGGCGTAGTCGCGAGCCTCCTTGAATTTTCCGGCCTCCTGGAGGGC
>CAILZI010000149.1 GCA_903838675.1 uncultured Verrucomicrobiota bacterium | reverse complement strand
TGCTGGTGTATGTGCTGCTGCGCTACGCGGCACACCTCAGCCGGTGGGGGCACAGCTTCACACGCCTCTTTGCCGTGGTGCGCGCGGCACTGTGGGAACGGCTGGAGCTTGGCGGGCTGTTGCGAAGTTATGGGACAGCATCCGCCTGATTTGACCAGCAAACACGCCCAAACCGCAACTCGCCCTCCGCCACTTTCGAGCCTCTCTCCCTCGTTACTTCAACGCTTGCCCCTCATTCGGCACGGCCTATGGGATGGCTGTGAACCAGATTTTTAAAAAAATCGCAAAAATTCCTTGGGTGGCTGAATTTCGCCGTAACCGGCAAATCCGATCGGACGCTCACAATATTGCCAATACATGGACGGCGGAGGACGAGAAAATGCGTCTTTTTTATGGCCAGTTTCTCGGTGCTGGCGAACTGTGTTTCGACATTGGGGCAAATGTTGGGAATCGGCTCAAAATTTTTCAGAAGATCGGTGCAAGGGTCATCGCGATCGAACCTCAGCGGCAGTGTGCTCGTGAACTTCGGCGTTGCTATGGTGACAATGAAAAAATTGTGATTGTTGAAATGGCGGTGAGTGATTCGCTGGGTAAAGCGGAGCTGATGACGAGTAATTTCCACATGGTATCCAGCCTGTCGCAAGAGTGGGTGTCGGCCACAAAGTCAAGCGGCCGCTTTAGCCAGCATCGTTGGCGCAGGTCGGGAATGGTGGATTTGACCACCATGGACACATTGATTGATCAGTATGGCATTCCTCGGTTCGCCAAGATCGATGTTGAGGGATTTGAACTTAAAGTTATCCAAGGCCTGACCCGCCCAATTCCTTTTATCTCTCTGGAATTCACCCCCGAAACACGTCAGTCATCGCTTGAGTGTTTGCAATGGCTCGCCAACCTCGGGGAACCAGTGTTTAATTTTAGCAACGGTGAATCAATGACGTTCACCCATTCAGATTGGATCAATCTGCGTCAAATGAAAGACTATTTGGAATCACTTGAAGTGACTCATAAGGTTTGGGGGGATATTTATGTGTCATATCCCGATCTTAAATAAGAAATTCAGTTTAATAATTTTGCATATGTGTGAAGCCAAACTCGCCGTCATTACCAATTCCTTCAATCGGCGTGATCTCTTGGAACAAGCTGTTCCGTCCCTTCTCACCTCTTTGGCGCGGCTGCCCTTTGCTAGTGTGATAGTCATTTTTGATGCGGGATCAACCGACGGCAGTCGCGAATATGTGCAGGAATTGATCAAAAAGAGTCCCAAGGGGCAGATTCACTTGGTGACCACGCAACCAAATGAGGCCAATAGTTTTGCGGATGGTTGCAATCAGGCTGTTGCTCAGGCCAGACTTCTCGTTCCTTTGCTGAAATGGTGCTTGTTCTATGAGACCGACAATCAGTTCCGCAATCCGGATGCGTTGCTTGGGGCCGTGACTTTTCTAGAACATATGCCTATGATCGGCGGTGTTGGGTTCACCGTGGAACGGTTTGATGGCAAAAAGACCGGATACGGCTGCCGTTTTCCTGGCTCCCTAAGTTTTGCGGTCGGGCAGCAGGCTGCGTCGTGGTTGCATCTGGATGATCCGAGTGAGCCGCTGTGGCAGCAAGATTCAGCCGGGCTAAGCTGGTCACATTGTGACGTGGTCTATACAAGTCCACTGTTGATTCGATATCAAGCTTGGAGTGATTCAGGCCCCATGGATGCGTTGAGTTTCCCCTTTACGGACAGCGACGTGGAGTGGTGCTGGAGAGCGCACCAAAGCGGCTGGCCGATGGCCGTTCTCGATCTGCCCGGAGTGGTTCATGACAATGGTGGCAGTGTCTCCAAATGGTCTGGCCGACGGGTGTTGTGGTTTCACCAAAGCCGTTTGCGTCTGTTGCGGCGCAGGTTTCCATTTCGCAGTCGGATTTTGAAAGCAATGCTGTATTTTCGGCACACTGTAGAAATCCTGTTGTTGCTGCCACGCTCTAGAAGGTCCGCTCAAGCTCGACAATCTTTGCACACCAGGTTCGTCTTAATGCAGGGTTTATGGAACGATTATGATAAGGTCTTGAGGATATAGATGTTAAACATACTCAGTCCAATTTAATGTCATCCATTCCACAAAAGCTCCGCCGTTATCCACGATTGTTTGACTGCTTAAACGGCTTGGCTCGCCGTGTAGGACGTAGAACCAACCTTTTCAACCAAATTGATCGAGTTCTGTCTGGTAATTTGCCTTTTTGTTTTATGCAAATTGGAGCCAATGATGGCATCTCTCACGATCCCTTTCGTGAGTTCATGATCCGTCGAAATGCACGTGGCGTCACTGCTGAACCGGTGCCGGAGTTTTTCACGGCCATGTGTCGCAATTACAGCTCTTATCCCCAGGTCTTACCGGAGAACTGTGCTGTTGGGTATCCCGCTGGGAGCTTGCCCTTTTATGCCTACTCTGCCGCGTTTTTGAAATCCAAGGGTGATTCCAAGGAGCTGGCAGGTCTGGCCAGTTTCAATCGAGAAAAACTGGTGCAATGCCTTCGTCCTGACGAAGACTCGAACGTATGCATTCAGGAAATCATCATTCCAGTGGTGACTGTGGAGGACATCATGGTGAAACATGGCTTTGATCAATTCGACTGTCTGTTCATGGACTGTGAAGGGCATGAGGAGAACATACTCACCCAACTCGACTATGAAGTGGTCAAACCACGCCTGATAGTCTTTGAACACACCCACTATGGCGAACGGGCAGAAAGGATCGAAGCACATCTCTCTGCCAGAGGGTTTGCTTTTACCCGGCTCAGTCATGATACCGTTGCTGTACGGTGACTCCTTGTCAGGATTAGCATGCACAAAGCTCCATGCAGATATTGATCTCGCACCTGACCGGAAATTTGAACAGTTGTGCCGCCGCCCAGGCCTATGCCGAGGCCGGCATGCTGGCTGAGTTTCACACCACCCTTGTGGTTCCAGATTGGCTGCTACGTTTGAGTGTTGGACTGGGCTGGAAGCACGGAATTTGGAACCGGCGGCAGGTTCCGGATGAGGTAAGATCCACGCTGCGTGGGCATCCCATGCCCGAACTGCTGCGGCTTGCCTGCCGGAGTTCTGCCAGATTGAGAAACAGCCGATTCGGCATGCGGCATGGTTCCCTGGAGAAAGCCGTGCTGCGGTTTGACCGGGCAGTCAGTCGGGCGCTGGTGAAGAGAGGCGGGCTAGGGGCGGTGCATGCCTACATGGACACAGCGGAGCACACCTTTCTTGCAGCCCGTCAGTGTGGCATTCGAACCATCTATGAACTCCCCACGCCATACTGGCGTTTTACGCGTGAGATGGTGAAGGTTGAAGCTAAATGCCAACCAGAATGGGCCATGACTCTGCCAGTCATGGATGATAACAGCGAGGCCATGCAGCGGCGGGATCGCGAGTTGCAACTGGCGGATGTGGTGATTGTCCCAAGCGAGTTGGTGCGTGACAGCCTCAAATTGGCACCGCCTTTCTCCGCCCAGGTCCATGTGGTACCCTATGGCTGCCCGGAACGCCCATTTTCCATCTCCCATATCCCATCTACTGCGGCATTTTTGTCTCTCCCCCTCCGGGTCCTCTACGTCGGCAGTTTGAATCAGGGGAAGGGGCTTGCCTATTTGGCGGAGGCGATGACCGGATTGGAAGAACTGGCCACGCTGACGGTGATCGGCTCCCGAACCAGTGCCTGCCCCTGTGCGGCTCTCGACCGCGTGATCGCCGCCCATCGCCACCGATCAGGCCTCAGCCATGCGGAGGTGATCGATGAAATGAGGCAGCATGATGTTCTGGTGCTGCCCACCCTCTATGAGGGGCTGGCGCTGGTGCTGCTGGAGGCCATGGCCTGTGGCCTCACGGTGATCACAACAACGCATTCGGGTCTCGCAGGTCTGATCAAGGACGGGCGGGAAGGTTTTCTCGTCCCCATACGCAATTCTGCCGCAATCCATGACCGCTTGCGGCAGTTGGCAGTAGATGCGAAACAGTTGGAGACCATGCAACTGGCCTCCCTGGCCTGGAGTAAGTGGCATTCGTGGCAGTGCTATCGTGAATTGCTCCGTGACACCCTTGCAGTAAAGTAAAGTGCTCTGCCCGCCGGATGAAAATCCGATTTTAGTTTTGACACTCGCTGGCAATGATGATTTGCAGCATGCACCTTTTATGAGTCATTGTGGCTTGATCCTAATCTGACATGAAACTTTCCCTCGCCCAAATGGCGATGCTGGGTGCCTTTGGCACAACCGTTATCGTCTTTCTGGCCATGATGAACTGGCGCCGTGCGGTCTATGCCGCCATGATTGTGGCGCTGTTTGAAGGGGCGATCCGCAAGTGGATTTTCCCTCAGGGCTCGGAACTGGTCTATTTCTTCAAAGACATCATCCTTTTCGGTGCCTACCTCAAGTTTTTCCTGTTTCCTGATCCCGAAATCCGCGCTTGGCGGGTAAGGGCACCTGCCACTTTGATAACCATTGTCTGCATCACACTGGCAATGTTTGGGGCTCTAAATCCCAACATCGGCTCGATCATTCTCGCTGGTTATGGACT
>CAILZI010000148.1 GCA_903838675.1 uncultured Verrucomicrobiota bacterium | reverse complement strand
CTCCACCTCATCGAAGGCCTCGACCTCATCGACCACGACCCCGCCCTGTTTGACGCGGTTGCCGTGCATCCGAATGACCAAGGCTTCGCGCAGATGGGGGAGCGACTGGCGAAGCAGATGAAGTAGGTGGGGGTGGGGAGGGGTCGAGCACTCGATGTCCATTATAAATCCGAAAATCTGCTATTTTAGGCTGCTTTTCGCGGAAATTTCTCAAAAAACCTCTTCTAATCGCCCGAAAGAGGCGTTTAGTTCTTCATGCTGATAGAGTTCAAGGTGACCAACTACCGTTCCATTCGTGCCGAGCAGACGCTCAGCATGGTGGCCAGCAACTATTCTGATGAGCTGCCGCAGAACCTCATTTCCTGCGATCACGTGCCCGGTCTCAAAGGCGTCAAGCTCGTCAAAGTGGTGGCCATCTATGGAGCCAACGCCTCCGGCAAGAGCAACATCATCAACGCCTTCCGTTTCTTCGCTGAGTTCATCCGCGACTCTGCCACCAAGCTCCAGCCCGGTGCCGCCACCGGCGTGCAGCCCTTCAAGCTCGATCCAGCCTGCCTGACGGAGCCGAGCAAGTTTGAAATGACGGCGGTCATCAACGGCATCCGCATGCTGCACGGCATCGAGCTCACCCGCGAGCGCGTGACGCGGGAGTATGTTGTGGCCTATCCGAAGTCAAAGCCCCAGGTTTGGTTCGAGCGCGAGTGGGATGGTGGGAAGTACCAGTGGTCCAAATCGACTGCGCATTTCAAGCACGATGCAGCCCTTCGGGAAAAAACTAGCGAAAACGTTTCGTTCGTGAGCGTCGGCGCCCAATTCAACCATACGCAAGCGAAAGTTCTTTATGATTGGTATCGGGCTCATGCGCGAATAGCTTTGATAGAGCAGCATGAGAGTCAGTACTTCTCCATTCGAATCATGGTGACTGATGAAAGCAAACGCTTGGAGTTATTGAAAGTGGTTAAGTCGGCGGACCTAGGAGCTGTGGATATCCAAATTCGCAAGCTCGATTGGCGGGCGGTTATGGAAATCGCATTAAAAACTCAAATGCACGACTCTGCTCGAGTTAAGGCCGAGGCGTTAGACTGGCAAAAAGAGATCGAAAGCTCAACAACTAAAGATTTGGAAAGGCATCGTTCTTCTTTGGAGAAGGCTGCACAACTCCTATCTACACCCGAGTTAGTGCATCAGGGGGCGGAATCTTACAAAGTGGCGCTGGATTACGATGAGGAGGAGTCTTCAGGCACAAAGCGCTTCCTTGATCTCATGGCGCAGCTCAGTATGGCGCGAGAAGAAGATCAGATGGCAGTTTTCGACGAGCTAGAAACCAGCCTGCATCCGTTGCTTGCAAAAGCGCTTTTGGAGTTCGTTTTATCTAAAACCGAAATTCCACATACTGCACAACTCCTCTTCACCACTCACAATCCTCTGCTTCTCGATCAGACGCTCCTCCGGCGCGACCAGATTTGGTTCACCGAAAAAGATCAGGAAGGTGCCACAAGGCTTTATCCGCTGACAGACTTCAAGCCGCGCAAAGATGAATCTCTGATCAAAGGTTACCTTGCCGGCCGCTACGGCGGCATACCCTTCATTCCCGCTGGTCTGAGTCCCGAATCATGAGTGCGAATCGCGGACGCTACTCCAGCGGCAAGCCGCAGCGGAAGATGCCCGTGCGGCCGGCTTCTGGCGACACCTTCCTCATCGTGGTGGAGGGAAAGGAAACCGAGAGGCGTTATCTCGAAGAAGTTCGCGTTCGATTGAAGCGCAAGGCTGCCATGGTCGTGGTGCATCACGGTGCGCACACAGACCCTGAGGGCATCGTCCGCGAAGCCATCAAGTTAAAACAGGAGCAGGAAGATAAAGCAGGGAAGGGGACCACCGCACCCTATGATCAGGTCTGGGTAGTCTTTGATCGGGAAAATAAGAATCATCCGCGCCGCACGCAGGTTCCCAAAGCCATCCAGTTAGCCGATGACAATAAGGTGCGTGTCGCGCATTCGATTCCCAGCTTTGAATTCTGGCTGCTGCTGCATTTCGAATTTACCACCGCGTCTTGCCATGACTGTGCAGCCGTGGTGAAAAAGCTGAAAGGATTCATCAAGAACTACTCCAAATCGGCCCTCCCGCTGGAAGATCTGCTCGGCCGTATCTCCACTGCCATGAAGCACGCAGCTCAGTGTCACAGCCACTGGGCGACTGCTCTGGGTGACGGCTACCCTTCCACGCATGTGGATAAATTGCTCAAAGAATTGAATGAATCCGCGCAGGCGGAGTTGCGTATTTTCTAAGTTCAAAATGCGCTCAGGCTTGCTCAATGGCATCGACCTTCAATCACGTCTTGGGCTCCTGGAGAGCCGTAGCGAAGCGGAGACAGCCGAAGGCAAAGCCGAGAGATTAGCCGGTGGTGGAGCGAAACCGCGCAGCGGTGCAGCGGGAACCACCGGACCCTGCCATGAAATAATACACGATCGGGACCGCCTGCCGAAGGTAGGCGAGAGGCTCTCAGCCGCCCAGCCTCAACGAAGAGACCACGCACGGCTCTCGCATATTCACTCTGAAGATCACGCAGCAAGTGATCCACCTCGTTGGGTGCGAGGCTGCGGATTTCCTGTTTGATGTGTTCAATGGTGATTGGCATGGTTGGATTATATCAAATGGTATGGGGTTGTCGAGAGTGTGAATCAACGCAGCGAGTCGTCCTCCCGCACCTGCTTCTCCAGGTGGCGCAACGCTTCGAGCATCGCTTCCCTCGCCTGGGGTTCGCGTTTCGCTCGGAGGGTGGCGGTGCAGCTTCCCTGCCGGTGTTTGAATTGAATGACCGAAGTAGCGCGAGGATTTCGAGACGGGCTGACACCTTGCTGGGCATGATGATTCTCGATGCGGGCACGGATGCTGCGAGTGCTCTCCCCTGTTTTGGCGGCAGTGATCAGCTCCTCCTGAAGCTGGGAATCCCCCACCCTGGCGATGCGCAGGGCCATCTCGTAGCCGATGCCGGGCGTGGTGCGCATTTCCTCCTGCAACCGTGCGGGCAGTTCCAGGATGCGGAGAATGCCACTTACCCACTGCTCGCTCTTCCCTACCTGGGTGGCAAGTTCACGCTGGGTCGCGACGGATTCGGAATCAAGCAGCGCGCGCAGGGTTTCCGCCAGTTCGACGGCACCGATGTTTTCACGCTGGATGTTTGAAATGAGACTCTTAAAACGACGTGTGATTTCATCATCCGGTTCACGAACGAGCACCTCGACTTCGACGAGACCGACCGCCTTCGCGGCACGAAAGCGGCGGTGGCCGGTGAGAATGCGATAGCGTTCGCCGTCCTGAGTGACCGTTATCGGCTCGATAATACCGTGACGACGGACGGACTCGATCATGTCGTCCATGTTGTTGAAATTTTTCCGTTCGTTGTCGGGGTCTTCCTGAAGCCGGTCAATGGATACGATGAAGCGGCCTCGCTTTGGCAGTCCTCCCATGAGGCCGGCTTTGACGAGATCGAGACGGCTTTTGCCTTCGGGTAGTTTGGTCATGCTGATGCTGGGGCGGCCTCGGCGTGGTGAGGTTCATCCGATGAACTCACGGCAGCCGCTGCCTCCGGGTGGGCCTGTGGCCCGTTACTGAATAATTCCCGCACCTCTTCGACGAGGGCGGCCATGTCCTGCGCGCCTTTGGACAGCGGGCGGTAGTGGAAGATGCTGCCTCCATTCTCATCCACCTGCGCCATCCAGCCGCAGGAGCGAATCTCGCTGCGAGCGGCGGCGATGCCATCATCACGGAGCAGCGTAAGGACACGCTTCCGTAAACCTGGCAGACGGGTCAAATTGCTCAGCACATGCAGCATGTGAAAGTCACTGCCTGAGCGAAGCTTGACGAGAAGCTTGTATATGCTGGCATAGCTTCTCACAGCCTTCGTGCTCTCGAACGGGACGATGAAGGCATCGGCGGGAAAGATGGCGTTCTCCATGATTGGCGAAATTTGATTCGGCGAGTCGATGACGATGAAGTCAAAGCGGTCTGCGATGTGCTCCTCGGCGAGCAATTGAGTGAGCATGGACGGATAGCCATCAGTCTGGCTGATCTCGCGTCCGAGGTCTTCGAGTCCATCGGCACTAGCGACGAACGACAGGCGTTCAAAGCCGGTGGGCTGGATGACCTCGCTGAGTGACTGCTGCTGCGTTAGCGCGGAGACAAGCGTGCCTTCCGAAGTAAGGCCGTCCCCTGCGGCGAGCCACTGGGTGACCTGGGCCTGTGGATCGAGATCCATGAGCAGGACGCGATGGCCGTAGCGAGCCAGGCCGCTGGCGAGGTTCATGGCGATGGTGCTCTTGCCACAACCGCCCTTGGCATTGATGACGGTGATGATTTTCATGCGTTGGTTTGAAATGATTGGCTATTAAAGTCGGCATCCCACTGCCAGAAGTCCGGGAGGCCGAAGAATTCACGAAAGGCGTGCATCTGCGCCGTCTCGGTATCGAAGTGATCGAGCACGCGCCTTGCCCAAGGCTTCGGATCGGCGACCAATTCGACTCGTTCGCGCTCACGCTTGGCGGTGAAGCGAGCGTAGTCGTCTGGGCTGCTGCGTTGCATTTCCACCTGCTGCTCCTTCAACCAAGTGAGCCATGCCGCGCGGTTGGTCTGCTCGTGCTGCTCCCGGCGCTCGGTGATCGTCACGAGCTGAGTATGCAGGCGCTGCTTCTCGACCCGGACGAGGTAACCATCGCCTAGCTGCCGAATCGCGAGCTGGAGTGATGGGAACGGGTTTCGCTGCTCGCGCGCCATCTGGCCGATGACGCGCCCCCATTCGGCGGGAGTGTTCTCGCCACCACTGGCCCGGACGAGACGCTCTACGAAGACTTCGGCAACTTGCGCCTCGTGCGGCGAAGGCTCATTCACCGGCTCACCGCGATTCCCGCCATAGGCGGCGTAGAAACATCGGGCGAACTCCCAACCAGAAGTACTCAAAACTTGGGTCGCCCGTAGTTTTAACGGTGCCGGCCATCCCTGCTCAATCGCCCGTCGTAGCAGACCCGCTGGACTCCTTGCCGGAGCCCGAAGCGGCAGCCACGCGATTTGTTCTTCGATGACTTGTGGGCGGTGCTCACGGATCAACTTGGCAGCCGTCTTCTCGCTGAACCCGATGGCGATGAGTCTTTGCGCAAGCTGGGTGTCAGCCGCCGGTTGCCTGTTTATAATTTCATTTCCTGGTTTCGTTTTAATACTGGTCTGAATTTCTGACTGATCGACTGGTTCGGAAATCTGACCGTTGCTGGTTTGTTTTTCTGACTGATCAACCGCTGGTGCGATTTTCTGACCGATCAGGGAATCCGACCAGCGCAGGGCATAGGTCGCGCTGCGTCGTTCATCGAAACGATGGCTGAACACGCCGTCGGCCACACGGATGATGTAATTCTTTTCCAACGCAGTGCGCACGGCCTTTGCGAGATCGGAACGGCTGCCGATGCGGGCGTAGTTCTGAATGTGCTGGAAGGAAAGCGCCACTTGGTGACGACGACGGCCATGCTTGGTCTGAAAGCCAATGCTGTGGCGGATGACCGAGCCGACGACCTTGATGACGGAGAGAGGTTCATTGGGAATCACGACATCAAAGAACTCGTTCGGGATGTCGGTGCGATTGCCGTCGCCTTCAAAAAAGCCCCGGAATTCAGCAGGCCGAGTGGTGTAGGCCGCCCCGCTCCAGTTCAAGGCATAGAGCGCCGACTGACCGGCGTCATGCGCAAGTTTCGGCCTGCCCTCGCGAACGCATTCGAGGATGTGACTGGAAAGAGCGTCATCCAGGGCACTGCGGATCATATCGCGGCTTACTCCCGCCTTGTGCTCCAGCTCACTGTAGGACGCTTCGATTTGTTCCTCCTGCGGGTTGCCATTGGCATCGCACCATCCAAGCGTTTTGCGAATGAGGTAGCCGACGATGCGCACGACGCCACGCGAGAAGTGAGGAATGACCACGTCAAAGAACTGGTTTGGCGTGTAAGTCGTGTTCGAGGTCGGTGGTCTGAAGCCCCGAAATGTCGAAGTCGCCGGGCTTGGTTCCTTGGGTGTAGAGAGGATGATTCGATTTTCCGCAACCGTGTGCTCCATGGTTGCGTGCTAAAGCCGGATTACCGGCTCGGGCTTCGCGGTCTCGACCTTTAGTTCATGCTGCTCCGCCATCCACTTCACATACCACCGAAGGATGGCATTGATGATATAGCTGCGGCTGCGCTGCTGCTCGCGCGCCAGACCGTCAATGAACCCGAGCACATCGCTCTCGAACTTCACGCCCGCAGATTTTCGGATGATCTTTTCCATGCCCTCATCTTACCATGAATGTGACACGACCGGTCACATCGCCCTGTGGATAACCTGGAGTCCCTCAAAACTTGGGTCGCCCGTAGTTTTGCACCTCTCCGGCTTCGCCGCATTGTTTCGAGCGCGGCTGCGGATGAGAGAGCAAGAGCCTTGTGGAAAGAAGGCGGGAGGCACTTGCGAAGCTCATCCGGCAGTGGCGCTATTCATGGGCGGGCGAAGGAATCGCCTGGCTTGCTCGCGCAGCGATGCCAAGAGGGGCGGTTGTGGTGGGCTGGTTGGCCTCATGCGCTTGGGTGATGACGGGCGGGTGGAAGTAGAAGGCCGACTGAATCACTGAAGCGCCTCGCCTCGGCGGTCGTCGAAGTGGGCGTGAGCCACGCGAACGCCGACTGAGCCGGAGGAGGCTTTGAAAGACGAGGGGTGTGGCGGGGGGCTCTCCGCTCAATGGGGCAGTAGCCTGCCCTCCATGGAAGATAAATCATTTAGTCTTTTTGAACAGGCATTGACGAAAATGTATTGAAAGTGAGGTGTCGGATTGATATAAATTGGTAGTAAAGCTTATGAATCCGCCAATTTTTATTCTCTGTTTGCCTCCGACTCCCATGGGCCCCAGCGACTCAGTGCGAGGCACGAAAATCAAGCCCATCGGTGCATTGACGACGATGAATGGGGCAGCCCAGCGACGTGGTAAACGCCATTTTCGTCCCAGTTAGTCACTGTTTCAAGCCCGTCGGGCAGCCACATGGTCAAACGCCGCAAGGTGTAAAGAAATAAGTCTACCCGTTCCCTCTCCATCCCTTCCCTCCGATGCCAACTAATCCCCCCATTACCGATGGTCTGAGCGTGTGGCTCTGTTCTGACACCAATGTGGACACCCGGCCTGACGGCACGGTGGTTTCATGGGGGGCGGCGGACGGGTCGGCGATGCGTGCGGCGGCAATTGGTTCGACGCGACCGCAGTGGTTATCTGGGCAGATCAATGGCTATCCGGTGCTGCGCTTTGCAGGGGCGCAGGGGCTCTTTCTGGAGACGGGATTCATCGCGCAGGACAATTTTACGCTGGTGGCGATTGGCCGCAGCTTTGACGCGCGCTCTGTGGGTGGTCCAGGACTCTCAGGGCAGAAGATGCTGTTTTACCAGGATGGTTCGCAGGCGCTGACGCACGCGGCGGTGTCGGTGGGGTGGAACGGAGTGGGTATTTATGAGTTTGGCGTCAGTGATTACCCGCGTGCAGAGGTCGGGGCAGATGCGGCGTGCTTCTGCCCGCTGGTGGTGCGCTACGAAAACAAGTCGCTCAATGT
>CAILZI010000147.1 GCA_903838675.1 uncultured Verrucomicrobiota bacterium | reverse complement strand
GCGAGGCTGCCGTGCGCATTCCGCCGCTGCTCGACGGCTACTGCCTCTCCATCTGCTCCGGCGACTTCAACGACTGGACCCGCAAGGTGGCCTCCACCGAGGACAAGCACAGCTTCATGTTCACAGACGAGTGGGAGATGCCCTATTTCAACATGGGCAGCACCTTCAGCTACGCCGAGCTCACCTACCTCATGTTTCCACGGCCATTCATGGTCGAACGCGGTCATCACGACGGCGTTTCCATCGATCCATGGGTCGCCTATGAATATGCCAAGACTCGCTGGCTCTATGCTCAGTTTGGCATGGAAGAACGCACCGAGATCGAATTCTTCAACGGCGGGCACACCATCAACGGCCAGGGCACGTTCGAATTTCTGCACAAGCAGTTGAACTGGCCAAAGCGGTAGCCCGCGCCGTTACGTCTGTTCCTTCGTCCAAAACGTCAGCGTCTTCGGTGATTCGGTTTCTTCACCTATCTCTTTCCAGACAAAAGTGGCCTGCAGCTCGGGATGCCTCACGTAGCCCTGGCTCCGCCAAAATTCATCGAGCTCACGGTAGTCCTGTGGGCGCTGTGCATGCTCAGCATGACGGTCCACTGCGCAGAAGGTGCTGAGTTTCATGCCCAGATTTCGAACGTGGGCCTCACGCCGCACAAAGAACTCTTTCCCTAGGCCCTGGCCTCGATAGGCGGGCAGCAGGATCGATTCGCCGAAGTAGCAGATGGTTGAGAGGTCATACCCGGCCTGCACGAACGCCGCTTGAAATTCCGGCCCTTCATCGAGCATCGGCAGGCAGGTCGTGGCGCCCACGACCCGGTCATCGTCAAACACCAGGACGACAAGGCTGCCGCTGGATTTCAGGTAGGTGTGCAGATACTCACGCTCATGCTCCAGAGTGCCGACATAAAGATAGGGGTACTCACGGAACACCGCGATGCGCAGTTCCCCCAACGCATCGAGATGCGGTGCCAGTTCAGCACCATGGAAGTTTTGCAGACGGAGCATGATCAGTGGGTCGAATTTGAAGTGATAAACTGTTTTGCCATGTCGCGGATTCTGAGTCGCATGTTGGCCAGACCGTTCAAGCGTGTGGGCGAAAGCATTTTCGTGAATCCGCAGGTTTCCCACACGCGAGGCTCAATCACAGCGGCTTCCGCAGGATCAGCATCGGTGTACAGCTCGCACAGCAGCGCCGCTAGACCTTTGACCATGGGTGATTCGGCATCGCAGATGAAGCGCGTGCGGCCATCGACGAGTTCACCATGCAGCCAGACGCGCGAGACACAGCCGGGCACAAGGTTCGCTTCAGTTTTTTGCGCCTCATCCAGTTTCAGCGCATGCCCGCGCAAGACGACCGCATTCAGACGTTCGTGCGGATCGTGGATGATGTTCAGGTCGTCGATGAGCGACTGCTGTTTTTCATCAAGGCTCATTTCAACTTCGCAAGACGGCCTCTGCTCCAGTTGAGACCCGTTTGAATGGCCTCGTCATTGGCGATGGCGGCGGCAAGTTTTTCCCAGATGGCCACGGCGTTGGCAAAAGCGGCCTTTGCCTCGGCCTTCTTGCCGGCACTTTCGCTGGTGTGGCCCAGCGAGCCATAAAGCTGCGCCAGCTGGCTGGCCCACATGCGGCGCTCAGGGGTGAGTCTGTCATTCGTAGGCTGCGCTTGAATGAGTGCTTCGAGCGATTCCACGGCCTGTTTCGCAATCGGCAGGGAGGCGGAAGTCTTGCCGCTGTCTGCCAGCAGTTCGGCGTATTCACCCCGCAGTTTGGCCAGCAGAAAACCGTAGCGCACATTGTCCTTGTCGTCCGCGAGGATTTCGTTCACCAGTTCGATGGCGTCCTGCTTCTTCTTGCTGGCCTCAGCCGGGTTGCCAGCATCGCGTGAGAGCGAAGCAAGGGCGCCGTAGTTGCGGGCAAGCAGGTACTTCACTTCGCCCCATTCAGGCAGCAGACGGTTGAGTTCCAGCAGGATCGGGACGGCCTGGTTGTGCGCCTCTTTGGCATCCGAACCACTGAAATGTCGCCCGATCAGTTCTGCCAGTTCAGTGTACGCCTCCGCCAGCAGCAAAGCCTGGTCCTGATTCCGTGGACTGCTGCCAAGCACGAGCTCACCCATGTCCTTCACCGAATCAATCAGCGTGTTGAGCGCCTCCTCGACCTTGCCCGCATCACGCTGGCTGATGCCTTTGGCAAACTTGGCGCGCGCAAGGATGAATTTTTCGTCGTTGATCAGATCGTGACCGATCAATTTTGAATCAAGGATCGTCGGTACACGCGCCAGCGCCTGTTCGGAGTCAGCGACATCACCGTTGCGAAGAGTGCGCAGGCCGTATTCGAGCCACGCACGAGCGCACTCATTGCGCGCAAGGCGGTTTTTCGGATCAGCCGCCAGCCCTTTGTCGAGATTGACCGTGGCTTCTTTGAGGAGAGTGAGGGATTCGACATGGCGCCCCTCCCGTCCGCGGATGTCGGAGAGCAGCAGGCTGTAGCGGCCCAGCCACTGCTGGTAGAGCGAGATCTGGGCTCCTTCGCCAGTTCCTTTGCGGATCAGTTCAGAAGCCTGATCACGCGCCTTGGAGAGGTAAATCTCCGCCTGCGTGCTGTTGCGCAGCTTGAGGTGAAGCTGGCCGATGTTGCCATACGCACGCAGCCTTTCGACGCCGAGCGTGGGTGATTGTTCCAGGGCCGGCAGACCCCGCATGCAGTAGGCCAGCGCATCATGCAGCTGCTCCTTCTGAAAGCTCGCCTCCATCTCATTGCCAGTAGGGGTCTGCAGCAGCTGCGTCAGGAACTGGTCCACCGCGTTCTGCGAGTTCTGCAGGTTTTGATCCGCCACAGCCTTGGCACTGCGTTCGTTGTCTCGCTCACTTGTCAGCAGGTTGATGCGGCTGTGGAGCGCATCACTTTCCATCTTGTGCACCCCATTGATGTTGGAGATGGTGTTCTCCGCCTTGTTCAGATTTCGCTGGGTCTTGAAGGCATAAACAAAGCAGAGCACGAAAATGACCAGCAGCGAGATCGCCGTGGTTTGCCATGTAAGTACTTTCTTCGCTTGTTTCTGCCGTTCGCGGACTGTCTGTTCCCGCGATTCTTCGAGCAGGTAGTCGCTTTCGAGCACCTCAAACTCCCGTACAATCTCGCGCATGTCAGCCCAGCGTGCGGCCGGGTTCAAATCCAGGGCGCGGTCAATGATATTGCGGCGGCGCTCCTCCCACTTGGACTGCGAAGCCTGCGGCCAGTAAATTTTCGGCTGTGCTTTGACGGCGGACAGCAGCGCGTTGCTGTCCACTTGCACCGCCAGCCCCGACGCTGCCTGCTGCCGGGCGCGTTCGACCTCGCTCGCCCACATGTCTGCACCGCGTGGCAGCACTCCGTTGAGCAGGCGAAATGCCAGCACGCCAAAGCTGTACACGTCCCAAGACGGCCCATAGCCGGCAAACACCCCATCCGGGTTTTCCGCCTGTTCCGGGCAGAGATGCACAAAGTGATCCGTCAGTTCGAGGTGATGAATCCCTCCCACCCAGCCTTGCGCGATGTCGGTGAGTCGGATCGAAGATTCCGCATCGTCCTCCAGCAGAATGTTCGACGGCCGCAGGTTGCCATGCGGGACGCCATGTTTGTGCAGCCAGGAAAGTGCGTCGGCGACTTCGTAAATATGACGCCACGCCTGCTCCGGTGGCAGGCCGTTGCAGGCAGATTCCAGCGTCGGCGTCTGCCATTGACGCCGGCCATGGCTGTCCTTCGTCATCACGCCAACCAGCGGCATCACGCAAAAATAGGGCGTTTTGTCAAAACTGTAGCTCTCCACCGGCAGCACACCGCGGTGATGCGGCATCTGCTGCAGGGCGCGAAACGCGGTGGTCAGCGCCTTCCGGTTGATCGCCATCGAACTGAACACCTTCACCGCGCAGGCTTTGCCATTCGTGGACACCGCCCGATACACGGCACCACATCGCCCGCTGCCGACCAGGTCCTGCAATTCATGTCCGGCAATTTCGGGCAGACTCATGCGTGCTTCAGATCTCTCTAGGGGATGGTTGTTGACCCCGGATGACGCGGAAACTGGACTGTGGCGGCATCACGGGTGCGTACGATGGGGGTGGAATGGGAAATCTCAAATCTCAAAATGACGCTTTGCAAAAATCGCGTGCCACCCATTCCAGCACGTCCATGCTTAACACACCAGCATGAAACCCCCGGAGCCAGACCACCGTCATGAAATCGAGGCGATTTATGCCGAGCTGGAGCGACGGCCGCTGCCCCGTCAGTGTGAGATGCGCACCGGCTGCTGTCACTTCCGGCTGGCAGGTCATACCCCGATGCTCACCCGGGGAGAGGCTTTGTATGCAGCCCAAGGAGTCCGCGCCAGCGGTCGCAAGGCCCTCAAACCTCATCCTGACGGGGCATGCCCTCTGCTGGGCCGCGATGGCCGCTGCACAATCTATAAAAACCGTCCTTTTGGCTGCCGCACGCACTTCTGTGCCGAAGCCGGCGGCATGTACCCGCGCAAACACGTCGCTGATCTCATCCAGCGTCTCGAAGCTCTCGACGAACGTCTCGGTGGCAGCGGTTCCCGACCTCTCGAAGCCGCGGTCAGTGACGCGCTGGCGGAAATGTGACCTCAAGGTGCTGCGCATTCACGCGCCAGCTTCTGACTCGCCTCAGACAGCCTCGTCAGCGCCACTGACGCTTCGGCTCCGTTGGCAGGCATTCGCAGCACCACATTCGCGCCTTCCAGGCGCACAAAGCCCGCCTTGATCGTTTTGCCTTCAGTACTGGTCCAGCTCATGATTGGCGGCAGCGACTTTTTGACAGCAGTCGGGGCCAGTTTCGGGGCGTCTTTGTCAAAACTGGCACCCTCGGTGATCCATTCCGTGATTTTTTTGATCTCCGGGCTGGAGAGGTTTTCATTGGGCGGCATGTGGTTCTTGCCATCGTTGACGAGGATCTCGAGGAAATGGCTTTCGCTCGGTTTGCCGGGACGAATCTGCGCCACATCGTTGTCGGCGATGTCCATCTTGAACGCTTTCAAGTCATCGAATACGAACCCTGCCTTCTTTTTGCCGGTTTTAAGGCTGTGGCACTCGTAGCAGTTCCGCTCCAGAATCGGCTGGATGTCTTTCTTGAAATCTGCGGAAAAGGCAGACGAGACAGCAATGAATGGAACAAGCAGGGAAGGACGAAGCAGGGACATGGCGCGCGCGTTTTTGAGCTCAGCTTGAACGTGCCATTCCGCTTTTCCTTAGCCAGCATCTTTTTTCCGTGGCATGAGACTCCATGCCTGAGCAACGCACCGTCACCACAGCCGCCGAACTCCTGCCTTTTCTTTTCGAGAACTGGCCGGACATGAAGCGTACACGCCTCAAGCAGTGGCTCAAATACGGCAGCGTCCGGGTGAATGACCACGCCGTGACCCGGCATGACCACAAGCTCAAGCCCGGCGACAAGATCACCATCAAGGTCGAGCGCGCCCCGCGTGCCGACGTCAAACCCATCCCCGCCGGCCTCAGCATCGTTTATGAGGATGATGCCATCATCGTGCTGAACAAAGGGGCTGGCTGGCTCACCGTGGCCACAGATTCCGGCAATGGCCGCACCGCCTATGCCGCACTTACCGACCATGTTCGCGGTACCGATGTCCGCAATCGGGTCTGGATCGTCCACCGCCTGGACCGCGACACCTCAGGCCTCATCGTCTTCGCCAAGACCGAGCCCCTCAAGCGCATCCTCCAGCAAAACTGGCATCGCTTTGACAAAACCTACCTCGCCATCACCGAAGGAGTCATCAAACGGGATTCCGGCACCCTGCGCTGCCATCTCAATGAAGAATTCTCCCTCCGCGTCCGCAGTGTCCCGCCAGATGAAGACACCCGCGAGGCCATCACCCACTTCAAAGTGCTCAAGCGCACGCACCACACAACGCTCGTCGAACTGAAGCTCGAAACCGGCCGCCGTCATCAGATCCGCGTCCACCTTTCCGACATGGGCCACCCCATCGTCGGAGACAAGCCCTACGGCGCCACCACTGATCCCGCCAGACGCCTCGGCCTCCACTCCAGCGAACTCCACTTCATCCACCCCGAGACCGAGGAAAAAATGGATTTCGTTCTGCCGCTGCCAGATGCCCTGGCCAAGCTGGTTTAAGTTGCCGGGTTGGGCAGGAAATCACCCCTAAGTGACGATTCCGCAGGAGAAAAACTGCTTGCCGTCGCAGGGGATGCCGGTAACATCGCGCCCCTTTTGCCGGGCCATGTTGGTCAGGCCAAAAGATTCAAACCGAAGCCCGTTCGACCGGATCAGCCCTTGTGGTTGAGCGTTTTGCCCCCAAAACGTGCGGAAGACAGGCGCCTTAGATACCACATACATGTCAACACAGATCCTCGCCGAGCTCGTCGAAGCCGGAGTCCATTTCGGACATCAAACCAAGCGCTGGAACCCCAAGATGAAGAATTTCATCATGGGCACCAAAAACCAGATTCACATCCTCAACATCGAGGAAACCGTCAAGCAGATCGACACGGCCGCTGAATTCCTGGCCGATCTCGCCCGCCGCGGCAAAAAAATCCTCTTCGTCGGCTGCAAACGCCAGGCTCAGGAAGCCGTCAAGCAGGCCTCCGAAGCTTGCGGTCAGTTCTACGTCAACCATCGCTGGCTGGGCGGCACGCTCACCAACATGGAGACGATCAAGAAGAGCATCGCCCGTCTCAACTACCTCGAAGAAATCGAGAGCAAGCCTGAGTTCAAGCTCATGTCCAAGAAGGAGCTCGCCGGCCTCAACCGTGAGCGTATCAAGCTCGAGCGCAACCTCCGCGGCATCCGTCACATGGGCAAGATCCCTGACGCAGTCGTCATCGTTGACTCCGCCCGCGAGCACATCGCCGTTCATGAGTCCCGCCGTCTGAAGATCCCGATCGTCGCCCTCGTGGACACGAACGCCGACCCGAACATCATCGACTACCCCATCGCCGCCAACGACGACGCCATCCGCTCCATCCGCATCATTCTGCAGAAGCTGATCGACCCCGTCATCGTCGCCACCGCCGAAGCCAAGAAGTAACCCATTTCACCCCCCAACCGACACATGGCTGAAATCTCCGCTAAACTCGTCATGACCCTGCGTGAAAAGACCAACGCAGGCATGATGGAATGCAAAAAAGCCCTCACGGAAGCCGCTGGCGACCTCGAGAAGGCTGAAGTCATCCTCCGCAAAAGCGGCACCATCAAGGCCGAGAAAAAGGCCGACCGCCAAACGAAGGAAGGCATCATCGCCTCCTACATCCACATGGCAGGCCGCATCGGCGTGCTCATCGAAGTGAACTGCGAAACCGACTTCGTCGCTCGCAATGAAAACTTCCAGGCTCTCGTGAAGGACATTTCCCTTCACATCGCCGCCTCGAACCCACGTTTCCTCCAGCGCGAAGACGTCCCTGCGGACCTCGTCGCCAAGGAGCGTGAAATCGGCGCCGAGCTGGTCAAAGGCAAGCCTGCCAACATCGTCGACAAGATCGTGGACGGCAAAATGGAGAAATTCTATGCCGACAACTGCCTGCTCGAACAAGCCTTCATCAAAGATCCCGATCTCACCATCGCGAATCTGATCAAGGGCAAGATCACTGAGCTGGGCGAAAACCTCATCGTGCGCCGCTTCGTGCGTTACGCCGTGGGTGAAGACCTCCAATAAACGCAAGTTCAACTACTTCACGAAAGGCGGTCGGCAACGACCGCCTTTTTTCTTGTTCACGAAACGGCATTTCATAAAGGATTGTCAGATATTTAGCTTTGCTAAAATACCCAATTCATGCAAAATTTCCGTAATTGGCATATTTGCTATGAGTGGAAACCCACAATTGGCCTCACATGCCTGCGTCCTGTGCGCTCCTCAATCCCATCGATCTGCGGTGGTGCCTGAATAATGGGCACCATGGGCGGCAGCTTGCCGCGTGTTTGAGATTTCGCATCTTCTCTGAACTTTCGGTTTCCACAGCCGCCAGATTCCTCCATTCTGCGCGCCCGCTTTTGCCCCCCCTTTTGCCGTGAGCCGCACCCATCCTACTGACGACCTTCGCGTCGCCGAGATACTTCCCCTCATCCAGCCCGCACTACTCATGCATGAGTTCCGCCTGGGGGAGTTGGAATCCGCCTTCATTGAAGACTCGCGCAAACGGGCCGAAGCCATCCTCACTTTGAAGGACGACCGCCTGCTTGTCGTCGTAGGGCCCTGCTCGATACACGACACCAAGTCCGCTCTCGAATACGCCCAGCACATCATTCAGGCACGCGAGAAATACACCGCTGATCTTGAGATCGTGATGCGCGTCTATTTTGAAAAGCCACGTACCACGGTCGGTTGGAAGGGCTTCATCAATGATCCACATCTCGACGGCAGCTTCGATATCAATGGCGGCCTGCGTGGTGCACGTGACCTCCTCATCAAGCTCACCAAGCGCGGCGTTCCTGCCGGCACAGAGTTTCTCGATGTCATCACCCCGCAGTACATCGCCGATGTAGTCTCCTGGGGTGCCATCGGCGCACGCACCACGGAAAGCCAGGTCCACCGCCAGCTCGCCTCCGGCCTGTCCATGCCGGTGGGTTTCAAAAACGGCACCGACGGCGGCATTCAAGTCGCACTGGATGCGATCGAGGCCGCCAAAGGTCAGCACTGCTTCCTCTCTGTGACCAAAGACGGCGTCGCAGCCATCGTGAACACCAAGGGCAACCATGCCTGCCACGTCATCCTGCGCGGTGGCAAAGGCGGCACGAATTTCGATGCAGCCTCCATCAAGACCGTCGCGGACCAGCTTACTGCACGTGGCCTGCCCGCCAGCGTCATGGTGGATTGCAGCCACGGCAACAGCCTCAAGGACTACCGCAAGCAGCCCATCGCCTCCGCTTCACTGGCCGAACAGATCGCCGCTGGCAGCACCGCCATCACCGGTGTGATGATTGAGAGCCATCTCGTCGAGGGCCGTCAGGACACCAAGCCCGGCCAGCCGCTCACCTACGGCCAGAGCATCACCGATGCCTGCGTCTCGTGGGAGACCACGGCTGGCATGCTCGACGAACTCGCCGCCGCCGTCCGCGCACGCCGCAGCAAATGACCTTCACCCGCGAACATCTCCAGCGCCTCGCGCAAGGCCGCATCCTCGTGGTGGGTGATGTCATGCTCGACCACTTCATCTGGGGCCACGTCCGCCGCATTTCGCCGGAGGCGCCCGTACCCATCGTCGAAGTCACTCGTGAAGAATTTTATCCCGGTGGTGCAGCCAATGTCGCCCGCAACATCTCCCCGTTCTCGCCGAATACCCATCTCATGGGCCGCGTCGGCAGGGACATGGCCGCAGACAAGCTGCGGGAACTCCTGATCGAAGATAAGGTTGATCCCGCCCCGCTTCTCGTTCATCCCACGCTGCCCACCATCTCGAAAGCACGCGTCTCTGCACGCCAGCAGCAGATCGTCCGAGTCGATCGTGAAAAACTGCTGCCGTTGACCGATCCTGAGCTCATCGAGGTGGAGCAGCGTCTGCGTGATCTGGCGCCCAATCTCGACGCCATCATCCTGGAAGACTACGGCAAAGGATTCATGACCGAGCAGCTCATGCAGCTGGTCGCCAAGATCGCCGCCGAGCACAAGCTCATCGTCACCGTCGATCCGTCTCCGCGCAATCCATTGCCTTGGGCCGGCGTTTCGCTGGTAAAGCCAAACCGTCTCGAAGCCTTCGCTGCCGCCGGTCTCGAAGATCATCTGCTGCCCGAAGCTCCGCTCGAAAACCAGGAACTCCTCGAAGTAGGCCGTGTGCTGCTCGCCAAATGGAATGTCGCCAGTGTCCTCGTCACCCTTGGGGAGCAGGGCATGATGTTGTTCGAACGTGGCCAGCCCCCGCATCACATCCCCACACGTGCGCGTGAAGTCTTCGACGTCTCCGGCGCTGGCGACACCGCCATCGCCCTGCTCACGCTGGCACTCGCCAGCGGGCACAGCCTGCGTGAAGCCGCAGAAATTTCAAACCACGCCAGCGGCATCGTCGTTGGCAAGCTCGGCACCGCCACATTGACGCCAGACGAGTTGCTGGCAGCCTTCTCATCCAAATGAGCACCGATTTCGCCTCCCTCTTCAAAACACATCTCAGCGAGCATCAGGAAGCCATCGCTAGGCTGAGTGCGCTAAGTGACCAGATCGCTCCGCTGGCCGCCGCCTGGCTCACCGCTTTGAAAGATGGGAAGAAAATCATCTTCTTCGGCAATGGTGGTAGCGCTGCGGATGCGCAGCACCTCGCTGCCGAGCTCGTTGTGCGTTACCGCATCAATCGCCCCGCCCTCGCGGGTCTCGCCTTGACCACCGACACCTCCATTCTCACCGCTCACAGCAACGATTTCGGTTACGACACTGTCTTCTCGCGCCAGATCGAGGCGCTCGCCCAGCCGGGGGATGTTGTGCTTGGCATCTCCACCTCAGGCACCAGTAAAAACGTCCTCCTCGGCCTTCAGGCCGCGAACAAACGCGGCTGTGTCACCATCGCCTTCACCGGCGAAAAAGGCGCGGATTGCGCTGCTGAAGCCAAACTGAGCTTCAAAGCACCCTCCGCGATCACCGCACGCGTTCAGGAATGCCACCTCCTCATCGGGCATCTCCTCTGCGATGTTGCGGAGCAAAGCTTTGCGGCGGCTTAAAGCTCGCGTTTCGCGTCCTTCATGGCCGCTGCTAGTCACATGTTCAAAACGTTCTCGCTGGCGACGCTGCTGCGCGTGGTGCGCATTGCGCTGAGCTTTGCGCTCACCTGTGCCCTTGCGCGTTATCTCGGTGGCGCTGGCTTTGGTCAGATCGCCTTCGCCATGGCGGTCGTTTTGGTTCTCCTGAGTGTCGGTGAACTCGGCTTTGCCCGTTACACCGTGCGTGAACTCATGAAGCCGGGGGGGGATCCGCCTGCCGTGCTCGGCGTCACGATCACGGCCCGTTTCATCGTCTCCGCCACACTTTTCACCGGTTTGATCGCTTGGATCGGTTGGCGCAAGCCGGAAGGCTCTCTCCTGCTCGTTGTTTATGGCACGCAGCTGCTAACCAATCCTGCCACAGAAATCCTCGCATGGCTGGAGTCTCACGGCCGTGTGGCGCAGTCTGTCATCGCCCAGTTTACCGGCTTCATCATCAGCGCCGCATGCATTGCCGCAGGCATTTGGTATCAGGCACCGCTGTGGTTTTTTGCCCTGACGTATGCGCTTGAAGGCTGGATCTTCATCTCTCTCAGCGCGCTCGTGTTCCTTCGCAGTGGTGGCAGCATCAGATGGGGAGCCTTTCAATTCTCACGTGCCTTCGCACTAGTCAGACGGTCCTGGCCTGAACTTGCCTCTCAGGCTGCCTTGATGCTGCTGTTCCGTCTCGACACCATGATGATCGAGTGGCTGCGGGGTGCCGAGGAGGCGGGCATCTATGGTGCTGCCGTGCGTGTTTCTGAAATGGCTTACTTCATGCCGGGCATCCTTGCCACGCTCTTTCTGCCTCGGTTGATGCAGGATCGGCAAAACACGGCGGGGCTCTTTGAAAACAGCGTTGTCGATTACTTTTCAGCCTCCGTCGTTCTCGCCTGTGGCGTCGCAGCCGCACTGCTGCTGCTCTCTCCCTGGATGTCGTTTGCCTTCGGTCGTGAATTCACCCGCAGTTCTGAAATGCTGCGTGTGCACGCATGGGCCTTCATTCCATATGCCATCGGCATTGCCCGCACACAGATTCTTACCGTGGAAGACAATCTGGCCGCAAACCTCCCTTCCGTCTTCGTGGCCGTCGCGGTGAACGCTTCGCTGAACATGCTCTGGATTCCCTCGCATGGCGGCTTGGGCGCCGCTTGGGCGACTCTGGTGTCATACACCCTTGCCTGGGTGGTGTGGACCTATCTCTCACCATGGCTGCGTCTGAATGTCTCCGGCCTCATGACTCGGGCGTTCCTGGGTCTGCCGCGTTTCACGCTGCTGCGCATGCGGTCGCTGCTGCACTCCTGATTTTCTTATGCAAGGCAGGGCTCTCATCATCTTTCTCGGCGGCGTCGGTGCCGTCTATGTCATGCTGTCCGTGCTGCTTGGGGGCGGCAACTCCATCGGCGCATTGGCGCAGTTTCTCTCCATCGGCTCCTTCATCCTCGCCGTGATCCAGCCACGGGTGGCTCTATACCTCATGGTGCTCTATGCCGGTTACAGTGACCTGCTGAAGCGCATGATGATCTTCGACGGTCACGTCACGATGAACGACGTCATGTGGGTGCGCGCGCTCTGCCCGCTCACACTGGCCGGCATCTGCATTGGCACTTTGGTTCGCTCACTTCACGACGGCAGCCTCCATCAGAGGCGCAAGCTGGTTTCACTGCTCGTCTGCATCCTCGGCTTTATCGTCTCCGGCGTTTCTGCTTTGCGCAGTGGCAGTGGCTTCAATGCGGCTGCCACACAGCTTGCGGATGGCGCGGCCTACATGTTCCTGCTGTTTGTTGTTCCTTGCATTTTCCGCACTCCGGATCAGATCATCGCATTCATCAAGTACTGCCTCATCGTCTTCATTCCCGTCGCGCTTTACGGCATCAAGCAGCAGATCTTTGGCCTCAGCGAGTTCGAAATCGAATACCTGCAGTCCGGCCTCACGGTGCTCTCCAAGCATCTCGATGACGTCCGCCCCCGCCCTTTCTCCACGCTGGTGGACAGCTCTCCCTTCGGCACGACTTGCGCTGTCTGCGCCTGCCTTGCGCTCATGGTGCGCCGCCATCATCGCGACACCGGCACCCGCGCCTGGGGTGGGATGAGTTTCGTGCTCTTTGCTCTCTTCGTCGTCGCCTGTGTCGCCAGCATGACGCGTGTTGCCATCATCAACTGGACGCTGCCCATCCTGCTGCTGCCTGTGCTGCGCAGCGCACGCGGCACCGCGACACTCTACGCCGCCGTTGTTACCATGTTCGTCAGCGCCTGCATTTTTGCTCAGGAGCTGATAGCTGCTGTTACCAGACTCACGCTCTGGGCGCTCGAAAACTTTGGCGGAACCGCCCTCGGCGAGCAGTTCTCACGCTTCTGGACCATCTGTGATCGCCTCGATGGCATGCATGACGTTGCGCACAACCCGCTCATGTGGACCATGTTCGGTTATGGCACCAAGGGCGCGGCTGACATGCATGAGGCCCACATGGTTGCCAGTCATGATCTCATATCCAACCTGCTGCTTGAAATAGGCTGGCTGCCTCTCGGCATCCTGCTCATCATTGCAGCATTGGCCTTGCATTCGTTTCACCGCAGCGTGCTTGGGCTGCGCGGCACCCCCGTCTTCAGCATCTGCCTGTGGATGGTTGGCATCGAGTTCGGTCTCCTTGTTCACAATATCTTTGCCGGCAATGTCACATCCACCTTTCCGGTGAATTTTTTCTGCTGGTTCATCGCCGGGGCGCTGAATGCCTGCATCATTTATCAGGAAGGTCTGCGAGCTAAAAAGCAGCTGCCAGAACAGCCCTCAGTGCAGATGCGGCACCCTTCATTTGCGCATGCAGGCACGGTGCCCTTCAATCGAAACCTTCCCCATGGCTGAATCACCAGAGCTTGTCGTTCTGGGGCCCAATGCCCTGCACGATTACAGCGGCAGGCCTCGTCGCTTTTTGGATCCGGTGCCAATGCCGGTTCAAGGCAAAGCCCTGATCGGTGCCTGGTTCCAAAATGATGAGCAGCTCGAATGCGAATATCACCGCAAACAGTGCGGTGCACTTCGTCGTCTCAGTGCTGCTTTGCGCCTCGTCAGGCAAAACTACGCCGCCATTCACCGGGCGCGCATGATTTACTGCCTCGATGGCATGCACTATACGGTGCTGCTCCTGCTTTCCCGTTGCGGCCTGTTTCGCACCAAGGGAAAAATCATTCGTCGTGTCGCCTACCACGACGCCGCGCTTCAGAGACTCGCCTCCAGTCTGCAAAATGCCGCGCCCGCTTTTCAGGTTGAGTGCATCACGTCCGAACAATACGCAGTCGTCTCGCCGCGGTTGGGTGCTCACCGTGTGATTTTACGCCCATGGAAAATCGACACCGGCTGGTTTCAGCCTGCGGACGATGTGCCAAAAACCCGCACCCTCCTGCCTGGCAACATCAGTCGTGACGAATCCATCGTTGCTCCACTGCTTCATGCCGGTTTTTCTATCACACGCATTGCTCGTATAGAATCACTGCGCCCCCGCTTTGCCGAGGAAATTGCCGATCCGCGTTTTGAACTCGTCCTGAACGCTTCACATCGTGAGTATCTGGAGCATTTGCATGCTGCTCCCATCGTGCTGCTTCCCATCGTGCCGTGTGATAATCCTGCGGGACTCACCGCCGCGATGGAAGCCATCTCCGCCGGAGTGCCGGTGCTTGCCAATCACAGCATGGGCCTCACTGAGCTGTTCTCAGAGTGTCACTATCCCGTGCCGATGCTCCACAATCTCGATCCTAAGACTTGGGCGCGGGCGTGTCATCAAATCGAAGAACAGCGAGACTCGTCCGAGTTCATTGCGGCCCTGGAAAACTCACGTCAAATGCTCCTCAAACGTCACAGCATTCTGCCTGCCGACGAGGATTGGGTGCAAATATTTGCCGAAGCATGCACTGCAGATTCCTCCCCCTGTGAAGCAGCCTTTGGATCAGCATCATCTCTCGCATGAGACACAGCTTGCTGCTTGTCGGCCACACCTACGCCGCGCTCGAAAATCGCAAGAAGTTGCAGGCGCTCGCCGCACATTTTGATCTCGTTTGTGTCACTTCCACCATCGAGCAGCAACTGGTGCTTGGACGACCCTCGGCCGACTTCGACAACGAATCCGACGCCCCCGCACGAAGATACCAGCTCATTCGCCTGCAGCGCTCGGGTCACACCAGCACCACCTTTCACTACACGGGTCTCGCTGCCGTCATGCGTTCGCGGCGTTTTGATGTGGTGCTCGTTGAAAATGAACCCTGGGCCCGTGTCTGCTGGCAAGTAAGGCTTTTGAAATCCATGTTCCAAACTCAGGCCCTGTTCGGTGAGTTCACCTGGGAGAACATCGAGCGTCCCGGCTGGAAGGGGTTCATGCTCGCTCCCATCTATCGTGCCATGACCGCCACGACCGACTTCATCATCGCTGGCAACCAAGCCGCGTCTCGGCTCGTGCAAAAGTATGGGGCACGCGCAGACGCGGTGCTCATATCTCCACAGCTCGGCGTCGATCTCATCAATCATCTGCCGGCATCATCCGTCGAGCGCACAGCTCTGCGCCAGGATTGCGGATTGCCTGCAGACTCTTTCATCGTTGGCTACTGCGGTCGGCTGACAGAAGAAAAAGGCCTCATCGAGCTGCTTCAAGCCTGTGAGGCCTTGCAAAACGTGCATCTTGCCATTCTCGGCTCAGGTAGCCTCGGACCCTGGCTCAAGTCACAGCAGAAATCGCGGCCCTGGCTGCATCTGCTGCCAGCACGTCCGCATTTCGAAATTCCCGCATTCCTGCGCTGCCTCAATGTCTTCGTCCTCGCCAGCAAGCCCGTCCACACGATGCAGCTCTGCTGGGAGGAGCAGTTCGGCCATGTTCTCATCGAGGCCATGGCCTGCGGCATCGCCACTCTTGGCTCAGACAGTGGCGCCATCCCCGAGGTCATCGGTCACGAGGCCGCCGTTTTCCCTCACGGCGATTCCATAGCGCTTGCCGGGCGCATTCGAAGTTTGTTGCATGAGTCCACCATCGCCCAAAGCCAGCTCGACCGCACTCGCAGGCTCTACACCAACGATGCTGTCGCGGCACAGTGGGCCGCCTTCATCCAGCACCGGCTCGCTGCATGAGCCGCTGCCGACATTGCTCCCCGTCTGTGTCGGCCACGTCATCCCTGCGTAGAGATTGAAAAGCCTGATTTAATGCTGCAAAAGCTCTCCAATGCCTTCGCCGGCCTGCGTACCATCACCCAGTTTGATCGGTTTTTTTTCACGCTCTGCCAGCGCCTGCTGGGTCGGCGGCTAGGCTGGACGATCTACTCTAAGGGCCGGCTCAAGTTCTTGGTCGATCACTTGTCGGGTGATCAAAATGGCTCACGTGACTGCATTGCAGGTCCCATGTATCGGGAGCTGTTCAAGGAAATGCAGTTGCCGCGTCAGTTGCGACTGCTGGACCTCGGTGCCAATGGCGGCGGTTTTCCCCTGCTTTGTCTCGACTTAGGATTCGAACTCGCCGCTCTTGCCTGCGTCGAGGTGAATCCGTTCACTCATTCCCGTCTCTCGCTTAACATCAGACAAAACGTCGGGCTGCGGCCAAAAATCTTGAACGTCGCCGTGGGCGGTCAGCCGCGTGTGCTTTCACTTTCATTCCCGGCGGGCGGCACCGGCTTTTCCATCTATGGTGGGCCCGGTGGCGTCGCGAATGAAGAGGCGCTCATCGAGGTGCTTACCTTTGATGACATCATGTCTCGCGGCTTCGGTGATGGAGCCGTCGATCTTTGCAAGATGGACGTCGAAGGAGCTGAGTATGAAGTCTTGCTGAATGACTCTGCCGACAGCCTGCGGCGTGTTCACTATCTCATGATCGAGATTCACGCTGCAGAGTCATCGAAGCAGGCCGCTCTCAATGTAAAAATCGCGGGTCATGGTTTTGAACGCATCAAGACCTCATCCTCCTGCGACGATGTTCACCTGTTTGTCAATCGCCAGTGGACGGACTCAGGCGGCGCGTAGTCGTGTTTCGATCCTCCGATGCACCTCGTCCACACTCCAGCGGTCCATGCAGGCCATCGGGTGCTCCTTGTTCTGGCAGGCATTCACAGGGTGCGAAAGCAGATCACAAGGCTGGCAGGCAAGTTTGGGATCACGAAGAATGTCGAAGCCGTCTGCATGCCAGGGCGGATCCCAATTGGGAGTCGAAGGGCCGTTGAATATCGTGCCTGGAACTCCGAGTGCCGAGGCGATGTTCATCGGCCCCGAGTTGTTGCCGATGAAGTGCCTCGCTCCCGCCATTACTCGCACCAGGTCATCCAGAGATCCCGGCTTCACTCTTCGCACCTCCGGCTTCAGCAGGGCATCCGCAGCTTCACCCTGCTCAAACCACGTCACCACATGGTGGGCAGAAAGCCGGTTCGCCAGCTCGGTAAAGCGTTCCAACGGCCAGCGCTTGTAGGCACGGCTCGCTCCCGCATGCATCACCACCGCTCCATGCTCTCCTCGGCCAAAGGCACTCAAGTCCGGTGCGGGCATTTCTTCTGGCAAGACGGGCAATTTCAAATGTCGCATCAGTGCCTGCGCGATGCGCCAGTTATGCATCGCCACATGCTCCGCACCTTCCGGTGGCTCACGAAAATTCAGGAGCGAATTCAGCTTCACACGGCTTGTCTGTGGCCCGGCTTTCGCCCGGGCGCCGCTCCCGCCGGCCAGCAGGTGCGCCACACTTCCTTGATCATCACCGAGTAGGCAGGCGTTCGGCTTGAAAGCGCGGATCTCCTGCCATAGCCGCCACAGCATCCATGGATGCCGCCACGCGCGATTGAAATCCGCAGTTGCATAGGTGAGCACCTCCACCTCAGGACAGCAGACTTCATACAACCTCGCCGCAGTCGGACTCGTAACCACCACAATGCGCCACTCAGGAAACGCCATCACCAGCGACTGCACCACGGGCAGATACACGACGTTGTCGCCGAGTTGGTTCACTTTGAAAATGAGCAGTGTCATGAGCCATGAATGTTCTGACAGGCTTATCCTGGCCGCAACTCCGACTTAAAGCTGATATGCATCGTTTGCGCAGATCATCATGGCTCGTGCTGGCACTGCTGGTGGCCAGCGGGTTGCTCCTGGTTGCCATTCAGCCCTACGCGGCTGGTTACGGTCATTTCCGCCGCACCATCCTCTCCGAACTGCTCATGCAGTGGAAGGATCCCACCTGGCAGCATGGTGCGTTGCTGCCGTTCATTGTCGGCTTTCTTCTCTGGCGGCGGCGCAGTCAGGTCTCACAGCTTCCTGAAGCCTCCAGCCGCTGGGGATTCCTGTTCATAGTCCTGGCTCTGCTGCTCTATTTCGCTGGGTTTCGCGCCAACAGTTTCTACTGCGGGTATCTTGCCGTCATGCTTCTGCTGGCTGGCGGTTCCTTGTGGCTGGAAGGCGCTCCTCGCAGTCGTGTCAGACTCTTTGCCTGGCTCATGCTGGGCTTCATGTGGCCGCTTCCATTTCTGGAGGAGGGCATCGGCTACCAGATGCGCCTTCTCATGGTGAAGACGACAGGCTTTGTGCTCAATGCCATGGGCGTCGATTCCCTCGTTTCCGGCACCGCACTGCAATCCATGCCGAGCATCGAGTTCGGCAGGAATGCGGGCGATTTGTTCAGCGTGGGCATCGCCGCACCGTGCTCTGGCATGCGTTCGTTGTTTGCGTTGCTCGTCGTCGGCGCCTTGTTCAGCTATTTCCGCCAGCGTGTGATGTGGCGCAGGCTTGCGCTGTTCAGCCTGATCCTGCCCATCGCCATCGTGGCAAACATGGTGCGCATCCTGGTCTTGATCTTCTCGGCCATGGCCTTTGGCCAGCATTGGGCCATTGGCGATGCCGATAAGGAAGTGTCCGTCTTCCACGAATTCACCGGCATCGTGGTCTTCCTCGTGGCGCTGCTTCTGCTGCAGTTCGCCTCCTGGTTGTTCGATCACTTTGGCGGTGGCCCGGGTTTCAAACACTCGCGCACCGTCTCACGTCAGGTGGTCGCCCCTGTCTCATGATCACTCGTGCTTCCATTCTTCTGGTGCTCTGCGTCATGACATTGATGCTCTGCCAGTTTTCACCCCAGCCCAAAGGCGGGGATGCTACAGGCGTGCTGGAAGAACTGCCCATGGTCGCGGGCAGTTTTGTCGGCGAGAGCGAGGACCCTGGCACTAGGGAGCGCGATCTGCTCCCTGCAGACACGATCATCAAGAAGCGCAAGTATCACACGCCCGGCAGATCCATCGAAAATCGCGACCTTGCGCACGCATCGCTCGTCATCGCGGGCAATGACACCCGCAGCATCCATCGCCCCGAGGTCTGTCTCGATGGCCAGGGCTGGACCATCACGAGTTCAACCGTCCGCGAGGTGAAAATGATCTCGGGTGTGATTCTGCGCGTTCGTGACCTTGCCATCCAGCGCCAGGAGCTCAGGCCGGATCGCTCCAAGCTCTTGCTGCGTGCGCATTACATATACTGGTTCGTCGGCAGCGACATCAGCACGCCCAGCAACTTGGAGCGCCAGCTCCTCAGCTTTAGAGACAGCGTGCTGCGCAACGTGAACCACCGCTGGGCCTATCCCTCCGTCATGGCTTTCGTCACGGACAATCTCACCCCGCAGCAAAGTGGCGAACGTCGTCGTGACGATGCGGAAACCGTGAAAATGATTCTCTCCCTCATCCGCAGCCTTGCGCCGAGGTTCCAAAAAGACTTGATGCTTTCCTTATGATTCAAAAACTCAAATCTCGGCTGCAGTCGCTGGGGCGCGTCGCCGTTGCTTACTCCGGCGGCGTGGACAGCACGCTTGTGTTGAAGGCGTCCTTGGATGCCCTCGGCAGTGAAAATGTGATCGCCCTGCTCGCAGTCTCGCCCAGTTTGCCGCAAAGCGAAAAGGAAGAGGCCGTTGCGCTCGCCCAACAGCTTGGTGCACGCATTGAACTGCTGCAGACCGCAGAAGTAGACGATCCCGCCTATCAGGCGAACGCGCCAAACCGCTGCTACTTCTGCAAGGACCACGTCTATCGCGCCCTCCGTCAGTTTGCTCAGCAGAGCGGCATCGTTCATGTGCTTGATGGCATGAATGCCGAGGACACGCTCGACGTTCGCCCCGGTCGCGCCGCAGCCCGCGAGTTGCAAATCCTCAGCCCGTTGCACGACCTCGGTTTCAGCAAGCAAGACGTGAGACACTATGCCAAAGCCCTCGGCTTGCCGAACTGGGACAAGCCCGCTGCCGCCTGCCTTGCCTCCCGCGTGCCCTATGGCACGAGCGTGACCCCGAAGCTTCTCTCACAGATTGAGCGGGCTGAAGCAGCACTCTTTGATCTCGGCTTCCGCGAGCTGCGCGTACGTCATCACGGCGATGTCGCCCGCCTTGAAGTCCCCGAGTCGGATCTGCAGCGCGCTCTGCAGCAGCGTGAGGCCATCACCACGGCCCTGCGTGCCACCGGCTACACTTACATCACGCTCGATCTCGCCGGATTTCGCTCTGGCAGCATGAACGAAGTGCTCAAAGCCCGCTCCGCATGAACGAATCCAAACTGGTTGAGCTTCTGGGGCAGGTCAGCTCGGGCACATTGCCACCTGAGCAGGCTTTGGAGCGCCTGCGCATGCTGCCGTTTACCGAGGCTGGGCAGGTGCTTGCCGACACTCATCGCATGCTCCGTCAGGGTTTTCCTGAAGCTGTTTATGCCGAAGGTAAAACGCTCGCCCAAACCACGGATGCCCTCACCGCCCTCGTCGCTGCGCATGGTTTTGCGCTCGCTACGCGCGTGACTTCCGAAGTCGCCTCGTCGCTGCTGCAGCGTTTTCCCACCGGCAGCTATGACCATGTTTCACGCTTGTATCGCATCGGTCAGATGAACGTCTCTTTTTCCTTCGCACCCGTGGCGGTGGTTTGTGCCGGCACCTCCGATTTGCCGGTTGCCGAAGAAACCGCGCAGACACTCGAATTTGCAGGAGTAAGCGTGAACCGCATCACCGATGTCGGTGTCGCAGGTCTTCATCGTCTGCTGGCACGCCTCGATGATCTGCGAGCGGCAGGCATTGTCATCGCCATCGCCGGCATGGAAGGCGCGCTGCCAAGCGTACTCGGCGGACTCGTCGCCGCTCCGGTGATCGCGGTTCCAACCAGCGTTGGCTACGGCGCAAATCTGCATGGCATCTCCGCCCTGCTCAGCATGCTTAATTCCTGCGCCAGCGGCCTCACCGTGGTGAACATCGACAACGGTTTCGGCGCGGCGATGGCGGCATTGCGGATGCTGAACATGCAGAAGAAGGCTTGATCGATTCATGTCTCTCGAGGACTCTCTTTATCCGCTGCTCAAACTCTATGAAGCAGCTCCGCAGCCACTGAAGTCATTGGCCGGACGCGTGTATCGTTCAATTCCGTCGTCCCTGCGCTATGGACCTGCATACAAGCAATTCCAATACGAGGCTCAGCAGGTCGAGTCCTGGGATGCGGAAACGATAAGGTCCTATCATATCACAGCCTTGCGAAATTCGTTGATCGCAGCGGCGAAGGCACCCTTTTATGCAGAGCGATTTGCGGCCTGTGGCGTCGATCCGGCGAAGTTTAATACCCTGGAACAATTGGCAGGTTATCCGCTGCTCACAAAGCAGGATTTGATTTTGCATCGCGAGCAGATGGTCAATCCAGAGTTCGATGCCAGGCAGCGGCTCTACATCACCACCGGCGGGTCAAGCGGCGTCCCCGTCGGCTTTTATCTGCACAAAGGAGTGAGTCGTCCGAAGGAGCAGGCTTACCTCGAAGCCCAGTGGTCGCGGCGTGGCTATCGCGTCGCAGACCGCGTGGCGGTGATTCGCGGTGGCGTCACCACAAGCAAGGCGGGTGGCGGCATCAGCTATTTCGATGCCACGCGCAACTGGCTCACCCTCTCATCCTATCACCTCGGTCTGAATCGCCTGCCGGAGTATGTGGCCGCCTTGAACCACTTCCGCCCTCAGCACCTCCATGCATATCCCAGCGCTGCCCTGATGCTGGCGCGCGGACTTGAGCAAACCGGGTTGAAGCTCGACTTCAAGCTGACATCCCTTCTGTGCGGCTCGGAAAAGCTCACGGCGGAGTCTCAGCAATACCTGGAGCAATTTTTCAACGCAAAGGTGTTTCACTGGTATGGCCACAGCGAGCGCGTGGTCCTCGCCGCGCAGGGCCGCACCTCCGATCACCTTCATTTCTGGCCCACGTACGGCTTCGTCGAGTTCGGCGCTCCAGATGCCGAAGGAAACCGCGAGATCATCGGCACCTCGTTTCACAATCACGTCATGCCGCTGATCCGGTATCGCACGGGAGACTATGCAAAAATCAAAGACGGCGAAATTTTGGAAATCGTCGGCCGCGATTACGAATTCCTCGTCAGCGCCACCGGCCGCCGCATCTCGCTCACCGCCATCAACATGCACGATCGCATTTTCGATGGCCTTCTGGCCGTGCAGTTCTTTCAAGAACAGGCAGGAGTGGTTGAATGTCGCTTTCAACCGGGTCCGCAGTGGCAAAGGAATCAAGATGCAATGCGCATAGGCATATTAAGAAAACTTGGCGATGATTTCACGCTCACGCTGCGTGAAGTGACCGAAGTGGAGAAGACCAGCTCGGGCAAGCACAAATGGCTGGTGAGCAAACTGCAACAGTGAATTGAACACCCATTGATGAAACAACTCGCCCAATACCAAGACGGACGCCTTGAACTCCAGGACGTTCCTGCGCCTGTGCCGCCTCCCGGTGGCATCTTGGTGCAGACAACATGCTCGGTGATCTCTCCGGGCACCGAGCGCATGAAGGTGGAGCAGGCTCGGATGTCGCTGCTGCAAAAGGCAAAGGCGCGTCCGGATCAGGTCAAGAAAGTGATCGATACGGCAAAGACTTTGGGCTGGAAGGCCGCCCTGCAGAAGGTGCGTAACCGCCTCGAATCGCCGACGCCGCTTGGCTATTCCGCAGCTGGAGTCGTCGTGGCCGTCGATGACTTGAACTCTCGCTTCCATGTGGGCGACCGCGTCGCCTGCGGTGGTGCGGAGTGCGCGTTTCATGCCGAGATGATCGCAGTCCCTGACCTGCTGGCTGCCCCAATTCCCGCAGGTGTTGAAGATTGGCAGGCAGCTTATACAACGCTCGGCTCGATCTCGATGGAGGGCGTCCGTCAAAGCGGTGCTCGCCTCGGCGAGCGTGTGCTGGTCATGGGGCAGGGGCTCGTAGGACTTCTGGCGACGAGCCTGCTGAAAGCTTCCGGTGCACGGGTAATGGGCGTGGATTTTGTCACCGATCGTTTGCAAAGCTCCCTCGCGATGGGTGCGGAGCGTGTGGTGAATCCCACGCAATCAAAGCTCGCAGACGAGGTGCGCACCTGGACAGACGGTCACGGCGTGGACGCGGTGCTTCTTTGTGTCGGCGGCAAAGGCCGCGATGCGGCGGACACCGCCATCGCCTGCCTCCGAGATCGCGGCGTGATGGTGATCGTGGGCATCTACGACGCAGAGCTCTCATGGAAGACCGCCTACATGAAGGACATTCAGGTGCGCTACTCGCGCAGCTACGGCCCGGGCCGCTACGATCCACAGTATGAATGGGGAGGGCAGGACTATCCCATCGGCCATGTTCGCTGGACGGAGAACCGCAATTTTGAATCCTGCCTTGAACTGATGCGCACTGGACAGCTTGATCTAAAACCAGTGACCACTCGTAGGGTTGTCTTCGAAAATGTGCTCGAAGTTTACGACAAGCTCGAGAGCGAACTCGGCGTGGTGATCGAGTATTGTAGTCACGGCTTTAGCCGGTCTGATGACCAAAAACGTGAATCAATTCCTGAGCTTCGCCTAACGACGAAAACTCCGACCAGCATTGGAACCCTTGATGTCATCGGCGCGGGAAATTTCGCGCGAACCATGCTGCTGCCCCATCTAAAAGGAAAAATCGCGTTCGGAACAATCGTCAATGCGACGGGTCTCTCAGCGCGTCATGTGAAAGAGAAATTTGGTTTTGCGCATGTAGAGACAGATGCGGCCAAGGTGTTCGATCACGACGGAGAGTCTGTGATGATCGGCACCCGCCATCATCTGCATGCACCTCTGGTCTTGCTGGCACTCAAAGCCGGGAAACAGGTCTTCGTGGAGAAGCCTCTCTGCCTCACACGCGAAGAACTGGCGCAAATCGACGCCGCCATGCTCGAATCCAAAGGCGGTGTCATGGTGGGTTTCAACCGGCGTTTCGCTCCAGCAACAGTGGCGATGATGGAAGTGCTGAAAACCGTCTCCGGTCCGAAGACACTGGCCTTTCAGGTGAATGCAGGCGTGCTCGCACCGGATCACTGGTATGCAAATGTCGCTGAAAGCGGCGGGCGTGTGCTGGGAGAGGCCTGTCACTTCTTTGACTTTGCCTGCCACGTCCTCGGCAAACCCGTGAAGGTCACCGCACAGACCGTGGGCAGGCCCAGGGTGCCGGACTCAGTCACGGCACAGATCGAGTTTGCAGATGGATCTTCGGCCCAGGTGATTTACTCAGCCGAAGGTGATTCGGCATTTCCAAAAGAAACGTTCCGTGTGTTCGCCAGCGGTGTAGTATGTGAGTGTGAGAACTTCATGAAGCTGTCGGTTTTCAAACAGCGCAAAGAGACGGTGAAAAAATTCGCATCCAAGGGACATGCAGAGGAGATGGCGGCATGGCTGGCATTCTTGAAGGACGGGGCATCACATCCGCTGCCCTATGACCAAGCGCGTCAAAGCATGCACCTGACATTCGCTGTGCTCGAATCGATTCGTGAAGGACGAAGCATCGAATTGTGATGAGCTGGTATTTTCAGCGGTTGCGCGCCATGAGCGTCAGCGAGATCGGTCGCCGCGTGGCGGAGCGCCTGGGGCGGCGGAGCGAAATCGCGCAACTTAGGCGAATCTCTCGTAGTTCGTGGGACGGCACGTTCACAGATGTTCCAAAATTGCCCTGGCGTGATCGCATCCCGCCTGAGCTGCGCAAACAACTCGCCGCGGATGCCGAGAAGCTGATTCGTGGCGAGTGGGAGTTGTTTGGCTGGAAGAACGTCGAAGTCGGTGCGCCACCGTGTTGGCACAGAGATGCGACACTGGGTGTCGTGATTGATCCTGATATTCCGGCAGGAAAGCTCGATCATCGGCATCTGGAGCACGATGCGGATGCACGCGCCATCTGGGAGATCAATCGCTGGAGCGAAATGACGCGCATGGCGATGCACAGCGCTTTGAATGGCGACGTGCACGCCATTCGCGTTTCCCAGCTCTGGCTGGAGGACTGGTGCGACCGCAATCCGCCGGGACATGGCATCAACTGGACGAGCCCGCTGGAGGCGGGGCTGCGGCTGATGAACTTCTGCTGGTTCGATGCCCTGGTGCGCGGCTGCGATGATCCCGAACTGGCCCGCAGGCAGGATGAACTGACGGCCCGCATCGTTCCCATGCATGCTTGGTGGATCTGGCGTCGTCGTTCTTTTGGTTCCTCGGCAAACAATCACCTCATCGGTGAATTGAGCTCACTCGTGATGGCCGTTTCGCGCTGGCCGGCTCTGGCACGCATGATCCCTCCGGCACAGCACTTGGTGAAACTGCTTGAGCACGAGATTCTGCAGCAGTTCGCTTCCGATGGCGGCAACAAGGAGCAGGCCTTGCATTATCACCTCTTCGCCTGGGAAATGTGCTGGCACGCAGGCATGGCCGCAGGTGGTTTCAGGACGGCAGTGCTGGAGCGACTCACGCAGGCGGCTCAATACTTCGTCGATGTGGTTGAAGCCCCCGAGGGCTGGGACTTTGGCGATTCAGATGATGCGCAGGTGCTGCCTCTCCCGCTAAAACGCACCAACGCAGCCGCAGAGTTTCGCGGCTGGCTGCTGGGCCGGGCAGACGGTTCAGTGCTGCGCTTCTGGCTGGGTGAGCCCCCCAAGAGCATTAAAGCCGCCATGCGCAGCAAGTGGCTGACGCATGAGCCAAGCGGTCAGGCAGTCTGGCGTGATGCACGTTGGACGGTCAGAGCGGATGCTTCTCCCCTCGGGCTCGGCAGCATGGCCGCGCATGGTCACCTCGATGCTTTGCATGTATCGCTGTGGTTTGAGCAGCACGCGCTCATCATTGATCCAGGAACCGGTGCATATTATAGCAACCCGTCATTGCGGACGAGACTGGCTTCATGGGAAGCCCACAATGGCCCTGTGCCCGTCACGGGCCGCTCGACACCCCGGCGCATGGGCGCGTTTTTATGGGCGAAGCATCACAGCAAGCCGAAACTCGAAATCAGCGCTGACATCTGCGTGATGAGTTTTGTGTGCGAAGGGCAGCGCACCCAGCGTGCTATACATGTGACCCAGGATTATGTGGAAATCTGTGATGATGTCGGCCTTGCAACCTCGCATGTCGTCACGTGGCAGCTCGCACCCGGCTGGCGGGTCGATCAGGAGCGCAAAAACGGCTTCGTCTGCCGTCATGCCGAATCCATTCCGGTGCATGCAACACTGAACGGCGATGCTGTTGAACAATGGGAAATTGTGGAGTGCGAGGCATCACCGCACTTTCGTGAACTGGTGACGACGCAGGCCGTGAAGATCACGTTTCGTGGCACGCTGACGACGATCTGGCGCAAAGCCGGCTGATCGAAGATCTAATTTGAAAACGAAAAGGGCGCAGGATAATCTCCTGCGCCCTTTTCGTTTTCAGCTCACGGCTTCAACTCCACCGCCTTGTAGCAGCGATGCTCCAGCAAGGATGGATTCAGGCCTATGACCTCGGGTCGCATCAGATACGAATGCGTGTACCAATAGATCGGCAGCATGGGGGCTTCATTGAGCAGAATGGTTTCGGCCTCGCTGAGAAGTTGCAGACGTTTGGCGGCGTCACCTTCCTGAAAGCTTTGGTGAATGAGTTCATCGTAGCGTTTGCTGCTCCAGCCGGTGTTGTTGTTGCCATCCCCGGTCTGCCAGATCGTGAGGAAGGTGGAGGGATCAAGATAGTCACCCACCCAGCCAAAGCGGGCGATTTGGTAGTCAAATCTGCGCTGGGATTCGAGATACACACCCCAGTCTTGATTCAACACACCGGCAGGAATGTGCAGATGCTCCTTCCACATCGACTGCACGGCCTCGGCTAGCGAGCGATGAGCCTCGCTGGTGTTGATGAGAATGTCGAACGGGGGAAAACCTTTGCCATCGGGGAAGCCTGCCTCGGCCAGCAGTCGTCGTGCTTCGGCGGGATCAAAGCGCATGATGTTGGGGACGTGGTAGTCCGGGTTGCATCCAGGCGGCGTGAGGCCGGTGGCAGGCTGCTGTCCGGCACGAAGAATGTTCCGCGTGATGCTCTCCCGGTCGATGGCCAGGGCCAGGGCGCGCCGTACCAGCGGATTGTCGAACGGCTTCTTCGTGGTGTTGCAGCGGTACATGTAAACGCTGAGCAGCGGATCGTTGTGATAGTAGGGCGACTTGCTTTCGCTGTAGGCAGGGATCTTGGACAGCGGCATCGTCATCGTCACGTGGAGCTGGCCATCATGAAAGGCGAGTTCCTCCGTCGTATCGCTGGAGATGGGTAGGAAGATGATGCCGTTGAGCTTCACGGTCGCAGCGTCCCAGTAATGCGGGTTCCTTTCCACTTCGAGGGCCTGATTCACCTGCCAGCTTTTGAGTTTGAATGGACCGTTGCAGACCATGTTCGCTGGGCGCGTCCAGCGTGTGTTGCGGTCAGTCATCTTGCCAAATTTTTCAATGGCATGCTTCGGCACGGGGAACCACGAGTAGTGCTTGATCATGCTTGGCAGATAGGGAGCGGGTCCTTTCAGCGTGATCTGCAGGGTGTGTGGATCGATCGCTTTCACACCGACCTTAGAGAAATCCTTGATCTTGCCGGTGTGATATTCTTCGGCGTTGAGCATGGGGTAAAGCATGCTCGCGTAATCAGCGCCTAACTGTGCGGTGAGAATACGCTGGTAGGCATAAACGAAATCAGCGGAGGTGAGGGGTGTGCCATCGCTCCATTTGCCCAGGGGCTGGAGTTTGAAAGTCCAGACGGTGAATTTTTCTGAGGTCCATGAGGCTGCCGCTCCGGGTGCGTCCCCATCAGGATTGTTCGGCGCCGGGGCGATGAGGCCTTCGAACAGTGCGTGGAAGATCAGATGCTCCGGCTGCCCGCTGGCGAGCTGAGGGTCGAGAGTGGCGGGTTCGCTTCCGTTGCCGGCCAGGAGAATGCCGGCGCGATTGGCCGCCTCCACACGCGTGGGCCGGTGCGTCCGGACGTGATGAAACCACGCAATGCCGCCGCAGAGGAGGATGAAGATGAGGGCACGAAAAAACCAGCGCATGCACAAACATGACACGAGGCACGTCATTCGTGCAACGAGGCATCAAAAAAACGACCCCGCCGTGAACTGGCGGGGTCGCGTGGGGCAGCTGTCAATCAGGCTTCTGCGCTACTACCTGCAGAAACCATGATGGTGATGGCCGTAACCATGCTGGTAGCCATAGCCGGAGTTATAGCCGCCAAAGCCAAGGCTGATGTTAGGCTGAACAACGATGGGGCGCTGCACGCCACCGTAGCCGTAGCCACCTTGCATGCCGTTATAGCCGTAGCCCCCCTGCGCGCCCTGCGTGACCCACTGGCCAATTGGGCGACCGTAGCCGTCGTAACCGACGACCTGGTAAACAGAGACGATGGGTGTGCCGAAAGAGGTGTAGCCCACGATGCGGGTCTGGCCCTGGCAATCAGCCTTGGCATTGGAGGGAGCTGCAAAACCAAAAACTGCGGCTGCAGCGAAGATTGAGAAGAGTGTTTTCATTGGAGTGTGGAATTTGTATCCGCACTCTCTGACGCGGCTGCTGCGCGACTATTCAGTCCTCTCAAAATATTTTTTTCAATCACTGCTGCGACATCGACTTGGGATCAAACGCATCGCGCAGTCCATCACCCAGCAGATTCAGCGCGAGCAGGGTGGCGGAGAAAAAGATGCCGGGGTACAGCAGCAGCCAGGGATAGCTCTCCACCGATTTCGCCCCTTCTTGGATCAGCACGCCCCAGCTCGCATCCGGTGGCTGAATGCCGAGTCCCAGGAAGCTCAGCGCAGCCTCCAGCAGCATCACCCCGGGCACGGTGAGACTGGCGTAGATGATGATCGGTCCCATCACATTCGGCAGCAGGTGTCGCCAGACGATGTGCCAGAAGCCCGCACCGCAGGCTCGCGCAGCAATGATGAATTCAAGATTCTTCAGCGCCAGCACCTGCCCGCGTACTACACGGGCCATTGTCAGCCATTCCACCGCGCCAATGGCTACGAAGATGAGCCAGAACTCACGTCCCACGATGGCCATGAGCAGGATGACGAAGTTGATGAAGGGGAACGCATACAGAATGTCCACGATGCGCATCATCGCCGCATCCGTGCGCCCGCCGGCAAGCCCGGAAGTCATTCCATAAAAAACGCCAATGATTGCCGCGACCGCTGTGGCGAGCAGTCCGACCTCCAAGGACACACGTCCCCCGTGCAGAATGCGCGTCAGCATGTCACGCCCCAACGGGTCGGTGCCCAGCCAGTGTGCCATGCTGGGATTCGTGGCCTTGAGTTCCAGATCCTGCTGTGACTGATCGTAGGGCGAAAGTTTCGGACCAATGCCACACAGGAGCACCAGCGCGGCAAGGAACCCCAGGGCGCACGCGTTCATGCGCTGCCGCATGAGCCGCTGCCACGCGGCCCGCATCGGAGAAAGACTCTGCTTTGTTCCGCTGCTCATGCCTGGAGTCGGATGCGTGGGTTGAGCGCGGCCTGCAAAATGTCGACCAGCAGATTGAAGGCGACGATAAGAGCGGCGTAGAAAGTGGAAATGGCAATCGTCAGCTGGTGGTCTCCATTGGTGGCTGCGGCGATGAAAAACTGGCCGAGACCGGGTAGTTGGAACACCGTTTCAACGATGAACGAACCCGTGAGCAAACCCGCAGCGGCTGGGCCGAGGTAATTGAGCACGGGCAGGCTGGCCAGCTTCATCGCGTGCAAAAAGACCACCGCTCCCTCACTTGCCCCTTTCGCCCGAGCCGTGCGGATGAATTCCTGCGCCAGCGTTTCCCGCAGGCTGCCGCGCGTGAGTCGCGCAATGTAGGCGCTGTAGATCACGCCCAGCGTGAGTGCGGGCAGCACCCAGTCCGATGCATCAAACCAGCCCGACGCATTGAACCATCGGAGCTTGAGGCCAAACAGCAGAGCAATAAGCGGCCCTAGCACCATGCTCGGAGTGCAGATGCCGAGAGTGGCCGCCAGAGTGCTCGCACGGTCCTCAAACGTATTGGGCCGCAGCGCAGCGAATGCCCCGAGCGGCACACCAATGCCCAGTGCTATCAGCAGCGCCGCACCGCCCACCGCTGCAGAGACTGGAAACCCCGATGCGATGATCTCATCCACCCCACGGCCCTTGTAGTGATACGACTCCGGCAGGTCAAGCATGGCGTAGTGTTTGAACTGCAGCCCCAGCTGCACGATCCACGGTTTGTTCAGGCCGTAGTATTCCTCCTGCGCCTTCCGGGCTTCCTCAGTAATGTTGCGCTCATTCCGCACCGCACCGCCTGGAACCATCTTCGACAGCGCAAACGTGATGGTGATCACCGCGAAGATCACGATGATTCCCTGCACGATGCGGCTGACGATGAAGCGGATCATTTCGATTTCTCGTAAAGATCGCTGATGTCAGCGGCGGCGAGTTCGATCAGATAGGTCGCGATCTTGGCCCCAAGCGCTTCAAAGTAGCGTCGGCCCTTCTCAGCCGTGCTGTGCTGCGGATCGCCGGAGCCGGTGTCGTTGGTGGCCTTGCTCCAGGCACGTTGCGCCCAGGCCCATTTTTCGTTGATGGCCTTCAGCTTCCACCGGTTGTCAGTGCCAGGACCCCATTCATCTTTCGGCAGCACCAGATGAGGATGGAAGTGCAGCATGAGGCTGGTTTCACGCTCGTCAGCGTGGTCTCCCACGATGTTGAAGATGTCGTCACCCTTCACCGCATTAAACCAGGAAACGGTGGAGAGAAACATCTTCGGGTGCTTTGCCTGCAGCTCACGCAGCATCTGGCGGAAGTCGTTGCCACCATGCCCGTTGAGGATGACGAACTTCATCACACCCACGCCTTCGAGACTGCTGATCACGTCTTCGAGCACCATCATCTGCGTGGTCGGACTCATGTTGATGCAGAATGGCACGTCGAGCTGTCCCGTCTGCACGCCGAAAGGCATGTTCGGCAGAATGGCCACCTTCGCTCCCGACTCCCACGCAATGCGGCCCGCCTCGGCGGCGATCGCGTCGTTTTGCAGCGAATCCGTGGCGTACGGCAGGTGCCAGTTGTGCGCCTCCGTGGCTCCCCACGGCAGCACGGCGGCTTCGTAGCGCGTGGCTTTGACGTTTTTCCAGTTGGTTTCGGCAATGATCCAGGGTCTCGGGCTCATGGCCGCATGTAAAAGAGGCAAACGATGGATGCAACGTCCGACAAACTCGGCCACAAAGGACGTTTCTCTACGCCCCATGCTTCGCACGCTGCTTTTTCTTTCCCTGACAGCCATCGCCTCCGCTGCCGAGATTTCATTCTCCAGGCAGATCGCGCCGATTTTGATCGATCAGTGCGTGGAGTGTCATCGCTCAGGCAAAGCGAAGGGCAGCTATCGCCTGGACACCATCGAACTGATGTTCAAGGCGGGCGACAGCGAGACTGCCCCGCTGGTGGCGGGCAAGCCCGACGCAAGCGAGCTCTACCGCCTCATCGCCACCCATGAGGGAGATGACCGCATGCCCAAGAAGGCCGATGCCCTGCCTGAAAAGGACATGCAGCTGATTCGTGAATGGATCGCTGACGGTGCCAAACTGGACGTCGCTGACAAAAAGGCGGCCCTCCGCGCCATCGTCTCCGAACAGGAAAAAGCCCGCGCACCAGAAAAGTACCCACGTCCGCTGCCAGTCACCGCCCTGGCCCTGAATCCCGCCGGCAGCACGCTGGCCTGCAGCGGCTATTTTGAAACAACCCTGTGGGAAACATCGACAGGGAAACTACAGGCGCGCATCGACGGCATGCCCGAACGCATTCTCGCGTTGGCCTGGGTCACCGAAAATCAACTCGCCGTCGCTGGCGGCGTTCCCGGGCGCTCAGGCGAAGTGTGGTGGGTGAATCCCTTGCAGCCAAAGGAACGCAGGCGTCTGGTGAGCGCGCGTGACTGCGTGCTCGCCATGGTGGCCAGTCCCGATGGCAAACTGCTGGCCTGTGGCGGCGCGGACAATCAAGTGCGCTGTTTTGAGCTTCCATCCGGCAAACTGAAATGGCAGATTGAGCCCCACGCAGACTGGATCATGGGCATGGCATTCTCCCCAGACAGCCAGCACATCGCCACCGCCAGCCGTGATCGTACCGCCAAGCGCATTGACGCTGCAAAAGGGGAAATCGAAGCCACCTTCACCGGCCACGATTGCACCGTGCTCAGCGTGGCCTCCACTCCAGACAGCAAGGAAACCCTCAGCGGCGATGTCGAGGGCAATATCCGCCGCTGGGATCGCAATGGCGATGCAACGAAAGATGGAAGTTTAAGGCCGGGCGGACGCACCGAAATGCTGGCGCTCAGCTTTTTGGATGCCGGTACACCCATGGCCGCCATGGGCAGCGGTGCTGTGGTCTCCATGGACGCGAAGGCCCGTAAGACGAAGGACAAAATCACCCGCTATGACGACCGTGTGAATGTGCTTCTGCTCCAACGCATCGACAATACCGCGCGCATCATCACCGGCTGTCACGATGGCAGGGTGCGCATCAACGAACTCGGAAAGGCAGAGCCAGTCTTGCAATTCGTAGCTTCGCCGGGATGGTAGTGCACCATGTTTGAAACACGCACCGACCCTCTTGCCTCGCACTTGGTTTTTGCCAGGCGGTTGATCAAGTTTGCCACCATAGCGTTTATCGTGATCGGTGTGGCGCTCGGCATCGGCATCCTGGGCTATCATTACATTGCCAGATTCAGCTGGATCGACAGCCTGCTCAACGCCTCGATGATCCTGGGCGGCATGGGACCGATGGGTGACCTGCCATCAGATGCCTCCAAAGTCTTCGCTTCATTCTATGCTCTCTTCAGCGGGCTCGTGTTCATTTCGGTCATGGGCATCGTGCTCGCGCCTGCTGCGCATCGTGCCCTGCATCTGTTTCACCTGGATGAAGAGGAGCAAAAACCATGAGTCAGGAAAGAGTCGTCATCATCGGCGCCAGCAACAATCCCGAGCGCTACAGCCATCGCGCTTTGCTCCTGCTGCGGCAGCATGGGCATGAAGTCGTGCCTGTTCATCCCAAACTGGCGGAGATCGAGGGAATCCCCGTGGTGGCTGATCTAGCTAGGATCTCAGGCCCGGTGGACACTGTGACGATGTATGTCGGCTCGTCTATATCATCAGGGTTGCAGGCCAAGCTGATTGCTCTGAAGCCTACTAGGATAATCTTTAATCCTGGCGCGGAAAATGCGTCACTGGAAGAAGCTTTGCAAAAAGCCGGAATCGCCTGCGAGGAAGCCTGCACCTTGGTGCTGCTGAATACGGGGCAGTTTTGAACACGGCTCCTCACCTGGGAGTCTCAGTCATCAACCTCCATGTTAGAGATCCAAAAATATCGAATCTATGAACGCAGCCGCCTGCGGGCGAAAGGCGTGACCGATGACGAGATCAAAAAGGCGCAGCATCTGCCCTTCAAGCCCGCCTTCGTCGAGGGCAAACGTCGGCAAAGAGATTCAGACGACGAGAACCAGGTGCCTCCCGAGCAGTTTGCTTTCCGCAGGGAGCGCTGAAGCAGCGGCCTTGCCCGCCCGCCACGACCTGCTAGCATCGTGGTACCCACCGCATGCCCGCGAACCGCTTTTACTCTTCCTTCGATTTCGAAACGCTCGACTCACGCACAGCGTATCCCGGTGAGTATCGGAGCCCCTTCCAGATTGATCGCGACCGCATCATCCACAGCAGCGCCTTCCGTCGCCTGCAAAACAAGACGCAGGTGTTCCTGTCCGGCGAATATGATTTCTACCGCACGCGCCTGACACACAGCATTGAGGTGGCGCAGATTGGCCGCAGCATCACCGGCTGGCTCACGCAGCAGAGCCAGTTCCTGGACGATGAATGCTTCATCGACTCCGATCTCGTTGAAAGCGCCTGCCTCAGCCATGATCTCGGCCACCCTCCCTTCGGTCATGCCGGAGAGCGCACCTTGCACCACCTCATGGCCCCTTACGGCGGCTTCGAGGGCAATGCTCAGACCCTTCGCATCCTGACCCAGACCCTCTTCAGCGAAGGCCGCAGCGGCATGGATCCCACCCGTGCACTGCTCGATGGCGTGCTAAAATACAAAACCCTGCACACCGAGACGCCGCAGGCAAAAAACCACTACCTCTACGATGAGCAGGAACGCTGGCTCGACTTCACCCTCGGCGGCCAGGCCTTTCCCTTGGAACTCACTCCAGGCAAGGTTCGCAACGGCTTCCGCAGCATCGAATGCCAGATCATGGACTGGGCGGATGACACCGCCTATTCCCTCAATGACATTGCCGACGGCATCCACGCCGGATTCATCAACGTGCAGCGGCTCGAGCGCTGGGCGGAGGACCAGGATCTCTCGGAAGCCGACTTGGCCGATGTGGCCTTCTTGTGCAAAGCCGTGCGTGAAAACCGCGTCGAAGGCCGCCTCAACCGCCTCATCGGTGATTGCATCCGCGCCACCAGGCTGGTCCCCGCCGCCAATTTCCTCAGCCAGAGCTCACGCAGACATCAGTTTGCCCTGGAAATCGATCCCGTGCAGCGCCGCCGGGCAGATCTCCACAAAAAGATCGCCCTTGAACTCGTCTTCCTCAGCCCCCAGCTCCAGCAGCTTGATCACAAGGCCGACTTCATCCTCACCCGCGTCTTTGGCGTGCTTCGTGAACGCTACATCGACACCGTCCAGCCGAAGGGCCTGCATCTGATGCCTGCCGCCATTGAAAAGGACATTCAAGTCGCAGCCGATGCCCCGGCCCGTGCCCGCCTCGTCTGCGACTGGATCGCGAACATGACCGACCACTTCGCCTTCCGCACCTACCGCCGCCTCTTCGACGCCGACTTCGGCTCGATCACGGATTTTGTTTGATCAAGACGAGCTTGGGAGAGGGATACTCCTGATCCCTCATCCTTTCGCATGCTGCAGATTACAGCTTCGCAATCCGCCGGCACACTTCTTCCACATTCGCGCGGCTGTTAAACGCGCTGATGCGGAAGTAGCCCTCACCAGCGCTGCCGAAGCCGCTGCCAGGGGTGATCACCACGTTCGCCTCATTGAGCATCTTGTCGAACATCTGCCAGCTCGTCACGCCACTTGGGCATCCCACCCAAACGTAGGGGGCGTTGACGCCACCGAAAACCTGCAGACCCGCCTTTTTGCAGGCCTCGACCAGCAGCGCGGCATTGCCCATGTAGTGCTCGATGAGCGCTTTGACCTGCTCCTTGCCTTCGGCTGAGTAGATCGCCTCCGCACCGCGTTGGACGATGTAGCAGGCGCCGTTGAACTTCGTGCTGTGGCGGCGGCTCCACAGCGGATGGATCGCCTGTTTGCCTCCGGCCTGGGTCTTGCCCATGAGGCCCTTTGGAATGATGACGATGCCGCAGCGCACGCCGGTGAAGCCGCCGTTCTTGGAGAAGCTGCGGAACTCGATGGCGCAGTCACGCGCACCTTCGATTTCATAGATCGAGCGCGGCAGCTCTGGGTCGCGGATGAAGGCCTCGTACGCCGCGTCGTACAAAATCGTCGTGCCGTTCGCCAGGGCGTATTTCACCCAGGCTTCCAGCTGCGCACGCGTGGCCACAGCCCCCGTCGGATTGTTCGGGTAGCACAGGTAGGCCAGATCCACCGGCTCATTCGGGATCTCCGGCACGAAGCCGTTGGCAGGCGTGCATTTGAGGTAGTGCAGGCCCGCGTAGGCGCCGCTTTCGTCGGCATCGCCCGTGTTGCCAGCCATGACGTTGGTGTCCACATACACAGGGTACACCGGATCGGTGATGGCGATCTTGTTCCCCGCACCGAAGATGTCCAAGATGTTACCGGTGTCGCACTTGCTACCGTCGGAGATGAAAATCTCATCCGCTTCCACCTGGATGCCGCGCGCTTTGAAGTCGTGCTCGGCGATGGCGTTGCGCAGGAACTCATAGCCCTGCTCCGGGCCGTAGCCACGGAAGGTGGCCCGGTCGCCCATTTCATCCACAGCCTTGTGCATCGCCGTGCGCACGGCCTCTGGTAGCGCTTCGGTCACATCACCAATCCCGCAACGGATCAGGCGCTTGGCGGCTTCCGTGTTGGCCTCGGTGAACACCTTCACGCGACGGGCGATTTCAGGGAAGAGGTAACCGGCTTTGAGCTTGTTGTAGTTTTCGTTGATGTAGGCCATGGCAGGGGAAAGGGGCGGGCAGTGTGGCGAGTCGGGGCGGGGATGCAAGGCCGTCGAATCTGTGACACAGGCCTGAATAATCATTTACAATTCTTACATATGAGAAATCATATCAAGGGTGAGATTCATAATTGTCGAATCCCGCCTTTCTATGAAGATAAATGCATTCAGTCTAAGCCTTTGCTTATGGACCGCCTGCCTGATCAGCAACTGCGCCTACCATGAGGTCGCTTGGCAGAAGAATGCGATCAGCTCGTCTTCCACCCCTCTCGGCACCGGCAGGTCCGTCAGCTACACCAAGCCCCAGCTCTGGAACAAACGGCACCTCATCTGGCAGCTCGATACCACCACCTCCTTGCCGGATCGCCTGTCTGCCGAAGAACTCAAACGCGAGATTGACGATAGCTTCAAAAGCTGGGAAGCCGCCGGTGTCTTCACCTTTGCCCAGGCCCAGGCCGGGCAGACCGCAGACATCACCATCAGCTTCGGCACTCCTCCCGGCAGATCTTGGGACGGCCAGCTCGGCAGCATGGGCCATGCCTCCTTCCCTTGGAGCCGCGATCGCGGCCACATCTATCTCGACCCCTCCGAATGGTGGAGCACCCGGTCGGTGGCCCTCATCGGCGATCCCATCACCAAATGGCTCCCCCATGAAATCGGCCACGTGCTTGGCCTCCAGCATTGCCATGGCGAAAACGAGACCATGAGCGAGACCGGCCCCTACAGCCTTCCAGGTAACAAGAGCTTCGCCCAGCTGCAGCATCTCTATTCCCCCAAGACCCCGGTTTTCACCTGGGTGCAGTGCGTCATGGACAGCTCCGGCGCTGCTGAATAAATATTCTTCTGCCTTCGCGGCGGGAAGGGCAGGCAAGAAAGCGGACATTGGTGCCGTCATTTCTGCATGCAAAGAAGACTGATCGCGCTGCTGGCTCTCACATCGTGCGCTCCATTCATCAGCTGGGCTGCGGATGCATTAAAATTCCCCACCACGCCGCCCACCGAGCCGCAAAACGCCCCGAAGACCTTCCACGTCCTCGACGGCTTCCAGATGCAGCTCATCGCCGCCGAGCCGCTCGTCACCGATCCCGTCGCCATCACCTACGATGAAGATGGCCGCGCCTACGTGTGCGAGATGAACGACTACCCTTACACCGACAAGGAGCACCACAAGCACGCGCAGGAAAATCCCACCGATCAATCCATCGGCAAAGTCCGCCTCCTCACCGACACCGATGGTGATGGCGTCTTCGACAAAGCCACCGTCTTCGCCGAAGGCCTCTCCTGGCCCACCGGCGCCGCCTGCTGGAAAGGCGGCATCTTCGTCACCGCCACACCGGATGTGT
>CAILZI010000146.1 GCA_903838675.1 uncultured Verrucomicrobiota bacterium | reverse complement strand
CGCATGGGACAGCATCCGCCTGATTTGACCAGCAAACACGCCCAAACCGCAACTCGCCCTCCGCCACTTTCGAGCCTCTCTCCCTCGTTACTTCAACGCTTGCCCCTCATTCGGCACGGCCTATGGGATGGCTGTGATTTGCTTTTGCAGTCGGGGGAGGCGCTGCTGAAGCAGCCGGCAAGTTCGGCATGAAAGTAGGAGCGCGAGTGACTGAAAAAGTCATCCGCGCCACCATAAAGAAGGAAACTCTCGAGGCACTAAAACGTGTTGCTGCAAAGCTTGGCCAAAAACTCCTTCAGCGGACGATCATTAAATACGCCGTGCCCTTGGTCTCGATTGGCATAGGCAGCTCGTGGAATTATTTCTCTACGAAATCCGTTTCCCGCATTGCGCGCAAACACTTCGAACAACGCCGCAAGGAACTACAAAAGTAGTCGAATGCCTATATGCTAATTTTGCTCACCATCCGGAAACAATCGCCGCAGCATTTCGTTGCACTTTTCTAGAACAGCCCCCCCTAGACGTCCGTCGCTCTTCTCTACAATTACGGACTCATCGGTGACTTCGCCGCTCGTATCCACCAAGGTAACGAACATTTTGTAGTGGGCTGTGAATTGGTAAGCCTTCCAAGTGACATGGCGCGCATAGCCCAAATCATCGATTGCAGCCTGAATTGTGGTACGCGCATCCTCTCGTGATTTTCCATGTTTCCAAGTTAGAAGGGGCATAATGATCGTAAGCAAACCATTCCGCATGATCTTTTAAATGTCAAGACACCCACCTCCGCTTCGATTCTGCAGCGAGGATCGCGAGTTGACGGTTCTGCACCCCTATGCGTGACTTGCGTATGGCTGCCATGAAACTGCCCAAAGGGGTGACTCCTCGAAAATTTGCCCGCGCTCTCCAAGAGTGGCGTGAACGCAAGGGATTCAGCCAGCGCGACGCGGCGGACTTCCTGGGGATCAGCAAGCGCACACTGGAGAACTGGGAGCAGGAACGAGCCACGCCGCGTGGGTATGCCGTGGTGGCGCTGCTGAAGCTGCTTGGCGTACCAGCCGCAACAGGCAAACAGTGACGCCACACAGACGATGAAAAAGCTCAACATTCCTGTCAGCAAACTTGCCTGGGGCACCGACTGGCATCTGAATTTTCTGAAACCCGCTGCCCGCCAGACGTTCATCGAGAGTGTGTCCAGCATGGAGGCGGATGCTTTCGCCATCACTGGCGACATCTCTGATGGCAGCAATCTTGAGCAGGATCTCCGACTCCTCGGCAGCACCATCGCCAAACCGGTTTTTGTACTGCTGGGCAATCATGACCGCTACCACTCGTCGTTCGCAGCAACCGAGGACACGATGCAGCGCGTCTCTGCCATGCACCCGCATCTGCACCGGCTCACCGGTGGCGAGTTGATCGAGTTGAGTCCAGATACCGCTCTGCTGGGTGTGGACGGCTGGGCTGATGGCACCGCAGGCGCAGGTGCGGCATCCGAGGTGGAACTCAATGATGGCCGTCTGATTCGTGATCTCGCGGTTTTGTCACGCTCATTGCGCTGGTTGAAGATGCACGAACTGGCAGCCGAATTCGCGCATGCTGTTGCATCATCATTGAATGAAGCGATGGCCAGCTACGCGAACGTTATCATGCTGACTCATGTGCCGCCCTTTCCCGAGGCGACCTGGCATGGGGGCAAACAGTCGGATACGGAATTTCTCCCGCACTTCTGCAATCCAACGCTGGGCCGGCTGTTGCGCGAAGGCTGCATCAAGTTCCCGAACACGAAGCTCACCGTGTTCTGCGGCCATACCCACGGCGAGGGAGTGCATGGCGAAGGCAACCTGACGGTCTTCACCGGTGGCGCAGAGTATTTCGAGCCCAGGGTTGATCGTGTGATTGAGGTCGGCTGAGTTGACTCTGCAGCCTGCGGAGCATGGAATCCTCGCTCCCACCTGACCTCGCCCGCAAGCTCCTCAACAAGGATCTCGCCAACCTCGTTCAACGCGTTCACAAGGGTGGCAAGCTGACCCGCGCGGAGCGCAGCATGCTGCAAAATCTCGCCAGCAGCACGGCAGGCGGATCCGGACCCGCCTTTGCTCGCAACTTCGTGGAACTGGCTGAATTCCTTGGTGCAACCCGCCAGTCGATCACCACGTGGAAGAAGCGCAAGGACGCGCCGCAAGCCGCCGCCAACGGCCTGCACGATGTGGGCGCATGGCGTGAGTTCATGAAGCGGCATGATCTGAAGGGATCTGAACCCGGCACAGACTTCGACACCGCCCTGCGTGCCCGCAAACTGCTCGCCGAAGTTGAGGAACGGGAGCTGAAGGTGGCCGTTCGCAAAGGACTGTATGTGACCGTCGAGGAAGTGAGACGGACTTGGACGACGCAGGTCGGGCGGGCCACCGCCTTGTTGCGCAACAAGTTTGAATCGGAGTTGCCGCCGATCCTCTCCGGACTCGATGCGACAGGCATTCAAGAGGAGTGCCGCAAAGCCATTGATGAGGTGCTCACCATCCTCCATGAGGGCGGAGGGTGAAGTGATCAGGGCTGCTGCGCCTTCTCAACGATCAGCTTCTCCATGGGGAAACCAAGTCCGCGACAGTGAGCGACGATCGTGTCATAGGTGTTCTTCGGCAGGCTGGTCGTGCGTGCCAGAATCCAAAGGCACTTCCGATCCGGCGTTCCAACGGCGGCGGCAGAATAGTCCGCCGCGAGCCAGACGATGAAGTAGTTCCCCTGCTTCGCGCGAGGAATGAAGACCGAGAACCATTCATTGAATCGCACTTCCAGAACCGCATTCGTCCGGGCATCAACCACGGTCGCCGTCCCTCGGACTTGCTTTAGCTTTCCGTTCTTCAGGCTGCGATTGATGACTGATACCGCTCCATCTGGTTTTATCGCGTAGTCGGCGGTGGATTCGACGCAACCACGCTGGAAGAACATGGGCAGTCTGGCCACCTCATGCCACTTGCCCATGTAACGAGACACCTCAACTTTGGGAACGGTTGCGAGCGGTTTCATAGGTTGGGATGCGCAAGAACCAAAGAACACTGTGACCGCAAGCAGCAAGGCGGTAAGGACTGGTCTGATCATCGTTCATTCTAGCTCGGGAACATTTCCTGTCGTCGCATTTTGACTTCGCGCCGGTTGCGTGAGCATCCTCGAAGCAATTTGGTGCGAAGCATGGCGTCCACCTGACCGCCGTCCACCATGGGCCTGGGCGGAGGAACACATTCATTCGATCCCCTACTCGCCGGCTCCGGGCAGGTTCCGTGCGGACAATTCACCGTGGTTGAAGGAACCGCTGGAAGCTCTGGTTGATCCCAAGGTTCGGATCGTCTCGATCATCGCGGCGATCCAATCGAGCAAGACCACGATCGGTGAGATCGGTCTCTGCTACATCATCCCCAACCTGCCGGGACCTGCACTCTGGCTCGACCAGACCGATGATGACGCGAAAGACCAGGCCGAAAGCCGCCTCGGACGAGTGTTCGACGAGTGCCCCGCTGTGCAGGCGCTCTACCCGCGCGACCGCCACAAGCTCAAGACCACCACCAAGCACTTCTCCAACGGCATGACGCTGTGGGTGCTCGGTGCCCACAACAAGACCAATCTGCAACGGCGATCCATTCGCTGGCTCATCGGCGATGAAACATGGCGCTGGCCCACCGGCCACATGGCTGAAGCCGAGGCCCGTGTCACCGCCTTCGGCTGGCTGGGCAAGTGCCTGTTCATGAGCCAGGGCGGCGAGGAGAACGACGACACGCACCGCAAGTTTGAAACCACTGACATGCGCGAGTGGACCTTTGCGTGTCCGCACTGTGACCTCCGCCAGCCCTTCAAATGGGAGAATGTGGAGTGGAGCAAGGACGCCCGTGATGACGATGGCGAATGGAACTTCGCCCGCGTGCGCGAGACAACCTCGCTGACTTGTGAAGGTTGTGGCCATGCGTTTGATGACAGCGACCGTACGCGACGTGTGCTCAGCACCACGGGTCGTTATGCGCGCACCAATCTGAATGCGTCACCTGAGAACGTCGGTTTCCACTGGAACGCACTGTGCGCGATGAGCTGGGGCAGGCTCGCTGAATTGTATCTGCGGGCCAAGGCAGCAGCGAAGCAGGGTGATCTGGAACCGCTGCGACAGTTCTATCAAAAGCGCCTCGCGCTGCCATGGCGTGACTACTTGGAGGATTTCAAACTGGAGATCATGCCCAGTGGTTATCGCCTCGGTGAAACGTGGGATGATGAAGCCGCCGTCAGCAAGCATGGCAAGTTTCTCACACCACCCTTCGATCCTGCCCAGGCGGCGGCTCCGCTGCGGTTCATGACGGTGGACTGCCAGATGGACCACTTCTTTGTGATCGTGCGCGGATGGTCGCTCGAAGGTTCATCGCGTCTGGTGTGGCGCGAACGTGTGCCCACCTGGGATGAGGTGCTCAGCTTGCAGGAGCGGTTCACCATCCATGCCAACCTCGTGTTCGTCGATGCCGGTCACGCGACGTATGACGTGTATCGCGAATGTGCCAGACACGGTTGGGTGGCGCTCATGGGCGACCGCCGCGCCACCTACGTTCACCGCACCAAGGATGGCCGCAGTGTGCACCGGTTCTACTCACCACGTCGCAAGGTAGTGCTGGGCCGTGGCCAGACCTGCTCAGTGTTCTACTGGTCCAATCTGAACATCAAAGACATGCTCGCACGCCTGCGCCGCAATCAAGACCCGGAACGCGGTGCCACCTGGGAAATCGCCGAGGATGCAGGCGACGACTACCTCACGCAGATGGAGAGCGAGCAGCGCGTGCGCAAAGGCGGCAAGTGGTTGTGGGAACGCATTGGCAAACGCCCCAACCATTACTGGGACTGCGAGGCGATGCAGGTGGCTGCCGCCGTGATGCTCAAGCTGGTCGGTCAGGAGTCGGTCAAAGCGGGAGCAGAACCCGAAACGGACGCAGAGAACGACCCTGCCGCAGATTGACACGGCAGCCGGTGGCATGAACCCACCCCAAACTCTCCAAGGCAAGCTCACCTACGCGGGCATTCTCATTTCAGCCATTGGTGCCATCGGTCGCATCTTCGGTCTGCATCTCCCCACTGAGGAGGCGCAGGGCATGGTCGACTGGACCGCCTCCAACTGGGATTCCCTCGCACAGTTCGGTGGTCTTGCCACCGCCGCCTACGGCCGCCTGCGCATCAACTGGAGGAAGCCATGACCAACGATCTACTGGCTCAAGGCATCATCCGGCACGCCAGCCGCTTTGTCGGACTGCGTGAGGTCAAGCCCAACGCAGACTGGGACAACCCGAGCACTCCCGGACCGGACCGCGTCCTCGTCGATGAACTTCGTTCGCTGATGCGCCAGTCGCCGTGGGAGGAAGGCTGGGCCTACTGCGCAGCCTTCGCTGAAGGCATGGTCCTCGCCGCCCTGCGTTCACTAGCCGCCACGCCTGAGCAAATCAAACGCTGGCAGCAGACGATGACGCCACACTGCGTCACCAGCGCAGGAAACTTCCGCGAACTGGGACAGCTTTCAGCCAACGCTGAACCAGGTTCCATCTGGCTCGCACGTCACGGTAGCACGAGCAACGGCCATGCCGGCATCGTGACCGCCGTGCGCGGCCTGAGCATGGCCACCATCGAGGGCAACACATCGCTCGATCCGAGCACGCCCGCCAAGGAACGCGAGGGCGACTGGATCACCAACCGCATCCGCTTCCTCAAAGGCACCGGCACCCTTAACACGCTCGGTTTTGTCACACCCGCCGCCATCCTCAAACTCATCGGCACATGACCCAACTGCGCTTTGATTCCACCATCAGCCTCGGGCATCTCGTGCAGATCCTCTCGCTGGTCATCGCCGGAGCCACCGCATGGGGCGTGCACACCAGCACACTGCGCCATCTGGAACTGTTGCGCAACGAGGACCGTCAGCGCATCGAGTCCCACGAGGTCAAAATCAACCTCCTGGAACGCGCCACCGACGTGGTCAAAACCGATGTGAACTACATCCGCCTCGCTGTCGATGAGATCAAACACGACGTGAAGGATGCGAGCCGTTGACAGGGCGCTCCGCTCATGGCGCAAGGTTTGTTCACTGTCGGATTCACCGTCGCAGAAGTTCTCCGCATCCAGGCGAAGGCCAAGGACATGCTCATGGAGGGCAAGACGCTCATGATTTGGGCCGACAGCGGCTCCAACGCCACCAAGCAGTTTCCCATGACCGTCAAAGAGACGCTCGATGAGTGTGTGCATGCGCTGCGCGTGCTCGATCCCGCGACCTATGGCCGCCGTCGCCGTGTCGCGTCCTCCTTTATCAATCATCTCGCCAAATGAACGGCCTTCAACAATGGGCTTCCCGCTGGCTGCCCCCTGCCCTGCTCCCCAAGGCATGGATTTCCATTTACGAATCCGCCAACGCTTCGCCACGACGTGGTGCGGTGCCTGGCGCGATCCCACGCGATGCCAGGCTCGACCTCACGCCCCACATTCACCGTGAACTGGTGCGCCGCTCCCGTTACCTCGCCAAGAACTCGGGCTTCGTGCGGGAGATGGTCGGCAACATGGCGGTCTATTCGACCGGGGACGGGATCCGTCCGCAGGCGCAGACGGATGAACCGGACTGGAACCGCCAGGCGGAGGCCTACTTCCGTGCGTGGTCCACGCGCTGCGAAATCACCGGGCGATTCAGCTTCGAGGAAGTGCAATCGCTGCTCTGCCGGGGCATGGACGTGGACGGCGAATACTTCATCCATCTCACGCGCAACCGCCTGGGCATCGCCGCGCTGCAACTGATCGAATCGCACCGCATCGGCGAGGGCAACACCGCCATGCAGTCCTTCCACGGCATCACGCTGGACGCCTGGGGTGCTCCGGTTTCCTACCGCGTGCTCGAAGATCAATCTTCACGCGAACTCCCCGCCCAAAGCGTGCTGCATGTGTTTGAGCCGGAGAACGCCACCAGCGTGCGCAACGCCCCGACCATCCAGCATTCCATCAATCACATCCTCGATGAGATGGAACTGCTCGCCCTGGAGAAGCACGCGGTGAAGGACAACTGCGATGTGACGCGTGTGCTCAAAACGGAGACGGGCGATCTCAACGACGATTCAGACTTCGCCATCGAAGGCGAGCATGCCGAGTCGGGCGAAGGCACCAACCCGGCCTCGCTGCAACAGATCACCGGCGGCAAGCTCGTGGCACTCAAGACCAATGAATCGCTCGACTCGTTTGAGCCCAAGCGGCCGTCGCCCACGTTCACCGGATTCTTGGAGCACTTGCGCCGGGATGCCGCGCTCGGAGTCCTGCCGTATGAATTCGCGGCGGATTCATCGAAGGTCGGCGGTGCAGGCGTGCGCCTGGTGGTGGCCAAGGCGGACCGACGTTTTTCGTATCGGCAGATGATCCTCATCCAGCGCTTCATCAAGCCCGTGTGGTTCTACGTGATCGGAGATGCCATTGATCGTGGCGAACTCCCAGCCGTCCAGGGGTGGTGGAAGATCAGTTGTGTGACACCCCGCCGGATCACAGTCGATGCGGGTCGCGAAGCGCAGCAAAACCGCGCCGATGTGGAGATGGGTCTCAAGACCATCAGCGACCACTATGAGGAACTTGGTGCAGACTTCGGCGAAGAGTTGGAGCGTCGTGCCCGTGATGCGAAGATGATTCTCGAAACAGCCACGAAGTACGGCGTGCCGCTTGAGATGCTGTGGAAGCCTTCATCAGGGCAGCAATCAGTGGATCTGGTTTCCCAACCGACCACAACGTAGCTATCAAATACCCGGCTGTGAGATACAGTGGTCCGCTAAGCCTCCGCCACCAGTTTGCCCGCCATCGCCACTGAAGCCGACTTGGCGCAATGACTCGCCGCTTCTCCACACGGGCGGCCCAGGCAGAGTTGAAAAAAGGCAAACGATGACGTGTTTGATTGTGTTAAATAAACCAACAATGGACAATAAACTTGACGTGTGTATCATCCATTATTAGTTTATCGTCGTGCATTCCTCCACTGTCCAGCATCTAAAGAGCTATCTGGAGACGATCTCTGGCGTCAGCCCGAATCTGCAGACGCTTGAGGTCGCACATCTTCCGCTTTTTGTTCGAAACCGCTTCTCATTCTACTCTGCTGAGTTGTTTGGGCGGCCATGGTGCTTTGCGCAGGAGGATGAATCTTGGGACACCGGCTCCCCCGGAGAATATGAGAAGCAGGCGGAAATCCTGCGCCCACTCTTGAAGGCTCCCGTCGTTTTCGTCCTTCCGGCCTTGCCCTCAAACACTCGAAACCGAATGGTCCAAAAGGGAGTTCCTTTCATCGTGCCCGGCACTCAGGCATTTCTTCCAGGATCCCTTGTGGACCTTCGAGAGCGTTTCCCCAAACTAGGCGGGAAGGGCCGCAGTTCACTCAGCCCGACCGCCCAACTCACCGTGCTCTATCATTTGGAGCGTGAGCCACTGAGCGGCCAACCGTTAAACAGCATCGCCAAAAAGCTGCATTGCTCTGCGATGATGCTCAGCAAGGTGAAGGACGAATTGGAGGAAGCAAGCATTTGTGAAGTGCAACGCATTGGGCGCTCAATGACGTTGAGGTTTCCCGAAACGAACCGTTCCCTCTGGGATCTCACTCAACCTCGGCTGACCTCTCCTGTCAAAAAAACGCGCTGGGTTCAGTGGAAAACTCCGGGGTATCCCGCACTGCTTGCCGGAATCAGCGCTCTCAGCCGGCGCACCATGCTCGCTTCCGACAGGCTGCCCACCTATGCGCTGGGTCCCAAGATGCTCGAATCCTGGTTGGAGCGAGGCACTTTGATCGGATGCCACGATGAAGAGCATGCGACAGCCAGGATCGAGGTCTGGTCTTACGAGCCGAAACTCCTCGGTGACAACGAATCCGTCGATCCACTCTCGCTCTATCTCAGCCTGCGCTACAGCGCTGATGAGCGCGTCCAACAACAGCTCGAACGGCTCATGGAGGAGGTCAAATGGTAAGGGGACTCGATTTATTTCGTGAGCGGTTTCGTCCATTTCAGGGCTTCATGACCCTGATCGGTGGCGCGGCATGTGATGAGTGGTTCACCACGAACGGGCTGACCTTCCGCGCGACCAACGATCTCGACCTGGTGATCATGATGGATGACGTGGACCCGACATTCATCACCGCCATACGAGCCTTTGTTGCCGAAGGCGGGTATGAAATTAGTGAACGCAGCGAAGGCGTTCCAATCCTCTACCGCTTTTCCAATCCCACCCGCGACGATTTCCCCGCCAAGTTGGAATTGAGCAGCAGGAAGCCAAATGGCTTCGAACTTAGCGACGGGCAAAAATACATTCCCATTTCTGCAGGCCTGGGACGCCATAGTCTCTCAGCCATCTTGCTGGATGATGCCTATTTCGGCCTCATCCAGACTCACCACGATGAGCGCCGTGGCCTGTGGGTCGCGAATGCCACTGCGCTGATTCCACTGAAAGCCCACGCTTGGCTCAACTTGACGAGAGCCAAGGCAGCCGGTGAGACAGTTGACTCCCAAAATATCAAGAAACACCGCGCAGACGTCTTCCGCCTCGCTGCAACCCTTCCAGGAGAGCCCAGCCTGGAACTGCCTGCCTCCATTGCCGCGGATCTCACCAACTTCCTCCAGTCCTTCCCCTTGGGCTCTGCGGAATGGCCGGCCGTTATTGCCGCTTTGGAAGCCACTTTCGGAGCCAAGCTCCAACCGGCGGCTCTACGCAGCGCCATCCAGACTTACTTCCGTCTCCCGTCCCAATGAACATGAGCGTCTGATGAGTCACTCTTGTGGACTCGTCGATTGTTATTCCCGTCGTTTCTCCGAAGTCGGACAGCGTTGACACTCCAACCGGAGAGTGACCGCGCTCGATTCTCTTCTCTCCCGCCAGCCCTGGCTCATCACCACCAATGCCATGCAGGGCATGGTGGCGCAGG
>CAILZI010000145.1 GCA_903838675.1 uncultured Verrucomicrobiota bacterium | reverse complement strand
AGGCATAGCCCGGATAGTCTGCCGAGCAGCCTTTGCTCGGCGGATTCATGATCGGATGACAGGCAAACTGATAGAGCACGGCCAGGGGTGTACCATCGGCACGATCCAGACGCAGCAGGCCGACTTGCGGATCTATCGGCCCTACGCTGGCGACATCCTCATCTCGCGGCATTGAGTAGGCACGGCGCATGTCAACCGTGCTGCCATCCTTCATCTTGAGACGGCGGTTTTCGCTGATGCGAGTTTCCAAACCGACACCGCTCCCAGCCTTCACGGGAACAAGATTTTGCATGGCCGTTTTCACGGCCTGAATAACGAGCGGCTCCAGATCGCCACGCACGATGCCATGGCAGTGGCTGGCGTTGACCACGACATTCGACGGCGGAATGCCCAGCTCCTGCAAGCCGGTACGCACCGTAGCCATAAAGCCATTGCCGACGCGCCCGATGCCGCCCACCGCCACCGCATCCAGCGTGATCAACACCGCCGTGGTGCCGCCGCTTTTCAACACCAGTGCTTTGGCGAAGCACGGATCATTCACGGGACCCGTGCGGTCTGTGATGTCAATTTTGGCGATGCCGGCCAGCATTTCAGCCCTGGCAGTGGCAACACATGTGAGAAACAGGAGGCAGAGGAGTTTCATGGCGGATTATTTCTGCAGCGTCCAAGCCACAGCATTGAGCAGCAGCTGCTGCACATCGGACTCGCGCATGTCCTCGGGCGCGCCGAGGCTCGTGTAAAAGATGCGGGCTTTGCTGACGCCATAAGTGCGCGTCCATGCGACTGGCTGCGGCGGTGTGGTGGCACCGGCCTGAGCGGTACCTATGAGCACTGGCGTGGCATCTGCGGCCAATGGCAGCACTTTGTACATCGACTGATAGCCTTGGATGTTTGCCACATTCACACCTTTGACCAGCGCACTTGATTCAGCACCTGGAGCGATGCTCACACTGTAAGGCAGGCCTTTGGTTTCGTAGCCGGTGTTTTCGCCACCGAGAACCTCATGCGTGAACTCCGGCCACGGAGCAAGACTCGGATCAACGACCTCATTGGGCTTGGGAAGGAAGGCATGATTCGCCGTGCGGATGCCGAGCAGCGGCTTGCCGGCAGCCAGGTGCGCACGGATCGCGGCCATTTGCTCCTTCGGTGGAAAGCGACGACGGGAGAAAAGCACCAGCAGGTCCGCATCCTTCAGCGCATCGACGAGTCCAGTAAAATGATGCATCTGCGGCTTGTCGCCCTCGATGATCGTGACGCGGTGCTCCAGAGGCCGGAGCTCCTTCTCCGCAAATTCACGCATCGTCCTTGGAGATTCATAGTTGTTGGGATCTTCGACCGTCATGATGACGATGTTCGCAGCGGACGCGGCACAAGTGAGCAGGGCGAGACAGAGGAGGATGGATCTCATGGCAGGTTATTATTGAAGTGACGAAAACAGTTCCTCCAGCCCCGCGACGATCTTCGTCGAGGCATCGACTTCCAGGCAGGCTGACCGCGCACGCCATGTTTCATAACCGCCGAGCTTGTGCTGTTCGGGCGTGGGCAGGTAACCGTGGTAGGCGTTCGCCAACGAAACCGTGAAGGTGTGAGCATGGCGCTTTTTCAGCCCAAGACCGATCTCCACGAAGACTTCGGCGGGAATCGCGGAGACTCGCAGGTCACCAATCTTGAGGACTTGCAAGGGCGCAGAGACCTCCCTCGGAAAGTCCGCCAGCAAAACTGTTTCGCGCGCATACACCTGCTCCAAAGTTTCCATGCGTGGGAAGAGCTTTGACAGCTTCGTGATCTCACGCGCCTTCCCCACCTCCTCCTGTGAAGGAATGCGCAGGCCCAGCATGACCTCCTTCTGCGCGGAACCGAGCGGCACCCAGTCTTGATACTTCAACGTTTTGCAGGCCCCCGCCACGGCCTGTGCCACATCTTCCGCGACGACTTTGATCTGGCCATAAAGTGGTTGCTTGGCCTGTCCGCCACGGCAGTCAATGTTGTTGATGTCGCCACTCGTGCCGTTCGACATGATGCCAACGAAGGGCGGATCCTGCCAGTCCGCACCGAGCAGTTCTCCGATGCGATTCGCAAACGCACCAAAGTAGTCCGCCGAGATGTGGTTCGGGCCCGTGCCACCGACGTAATGCAGCGAGTAGTTTGCATACAGCGCGATGGGTTTTCCCTCCGCTGAAAGGACGCTGATGAAACTCACCTGCGGATCCGTGGGGCCAGCAGGTTCAAGAAGAGCGGGGTTGTTGACGCCCGGGTTCGTCTTCACCTGATCGGTGGTGACTCCGTGCGGTGTTGGAGGCACGCCTCCGGGCTTCATTTTCCAGCGGCGGTTGAACACATGCTGCGGCACATCGACGCTGCTCCACGCGATTTTGGCGGGCGCGAGATTGTTCAGAGCGCAACGCACTCCATCGGCAATACGTTTGGCAAGAAACCGCTGGTACATCGGATTCGGCTCGCTCTGGCCCACAGCCTGCGCAGTGCCACAGGAGTGCGAATGAGTGACGGACATGAGCATGTTTTCCATTGGCAGGCCGGTGGCCTCGTTCACCATCTTCTTCGCTTCATCAAAGATGCCACGACCGATGACGCAGCTGTCCGCCACGACTAGAACGAGCTTCGTTTTTCCATCATCGAGCGCGAGGCAGCGGGCGTTGAGCTCATCATGAATGAACACCGCCTGGCGGTCTTGAAAGCCGCCGTTGATTGAGCTGCCCAGATCCGGGGTGATGTTGCTCGTGGCGGCCCCGGCTTTGAAAACAGGGGCGGGATCAGCCGCATGCGCGGTCGATAGTGAAATGCAGATGACGAGGAGAAGCGGTCGCATTCTCTCCATACGCACTACGAGAAGGGACTCAATCGACCACCCCCAAATGATAGGGCTGGAAGTACCAGCATGCGTTTCATTTGTACCAAGGTGCTGATGCCACTGCACAGCAGACAAAAAAGCCCTCATCAGCATCAGGCCGCCGAAGCTGATGAGGGTGAATGGACTTTTGCGAGACTAGCCGTCGATGTTCCAACCGTCACGGTACTCCTTCTTCATGAAGGCGTTCGCTTCGGGCGTGTCCGGGCTTGTGCCGGTTTTACCGTCGTATTTGATCTTTTTCCCGACTCGATATGCGACGAGGCCGAGGAGCATCATCTCGATCATATCGGCGCTGTAGCCGAAGTTGCACGCGGTGGGCTTGCTCGGATCGCGGCAGGCATCAAACCACTGCTTTTGGAAAACCCCGACAGGAGGAAGCAGGTCCTCTGTCTTGCGCGGCTTGTAGTAGCTCATGTCGGCATCGTCTCCAAATGGCAGAATCATTCGGGAGTCGAAGTCAGCGATGAGGAAGCCCTTGGTCCCTTTGAACATGACACCATGGCCGATCTTGGTGAGATCAATGAACGGTTTTGGGGAACGCGGCATGGCACCGCCCTGATACCAGCTGACAGTGATGGGTCCACGCCAGTCATTGGCGGGAAGTTCGAAATGCGATTCGCAGTTCACAGGAGTCACATCCGAGTTGTAGGCCTCGCCCTTCGCCTCGGCAGACGTGGGGAGCGTGCCGTCCACGGCGTTCCAGAGCAAATCCATCGTGTGGCTGCCCATGTCACCGATCTGCCCGGCACCAAAATCCCAGAACATGTTCCAGGAGAGGCAGTTCGCACCGGCTTTGCCGGAGAAGTATGCGGGATTGTAGGGATGGAACGGGGCAGGGCCTAGCCAGAGATCATAATGGAACCCTGGAGGCGGGCTGCCTTCTTCAGGGAAATAACCGGGCTTTGGAATCTGTCGATTGCCCCAGGCATAAGCGTCTTTCAGCTCACCGATGGCCCCATCGCGGATGAGCTCCTTCACTCGGTTGAAATTTGGCTGCGCATGACGCTGCATGCCCACCTGGGTGGCAAGCTTGCCCTTTTTCGTCTCCCACGTCGCGCGCACGGTGCGTGCTTCATTCACTGTGATGGCCAGCGGCTTCTCACAATAGACATGCAGATTGCGTTTCAGCGCCCAGTTGGCAATGAAGGCATGTGTGTGGTCCGGCGTGCAAATCATGACGGCATCAAGACCTTTGTGATCAAGGCATTTGCGCCAGTCGATGTAAGTGGTGGCTCCAGGAAAGCGCTTCAGAGCATCTGGAAAGTGTGCCTCGTTGATGTCACACAGCGCCACGACGTTTTCCTCGGAGAGTGCTTCATAATGCGCGAGACCACGCCCCCACACACCGATGAGGGCGACGTTGAGTTTGTTGCTGGCGGCGTTTTGTCCGAACAGCGGGCGGGTAATCATGCTCCCGGCGACGAGACCGGCAGCACCGACGAAGCGGCGACGTGAGAGAGGCGTGGGTTGGGTGCTCATGGCACCGCATGAAACGACGCGCAGAGTCGTTCTCAAGCAGCAAGGTTTGCTGATTCCTTCTTTTCTCCCGGCCAGATGAACCGGGGAAAACGAAGCTTGCTTAACCGACGTCAATTTCAGAAAATTCGGCCAACAACCTAAAATGTCATGGAAATCTCAACCGCAGCCAAGACCCTGTTGGAACACAAGGGCCGGGACATCTGGACCATCCCGCCAACAGCCACCGTCT